>JAZUSK010000010.1:0-204421 GCA_045606645.1 Acutalibacteraceae bacterium
AAGATTTTAAAAAGTGCGGATTTTTGGTCAATCAAGGCACAAAACGCAGTTAATCCTTTCGGATTAACGAGTATTTTAACGTAGAGTGAGCGAAAATCCGCCTTTTAAAAACAGGTTCGGATTATTCTTGTCACCCTAAACGAGCCTTTCGTACTCCTCGGCGGTGATTTCGATTACCTTACCGTGCTTAAAGCCGTAAGGGAAGGAGTAGCCCTCCGCAAGTCGGGTAAAGTTGCTGTCTCCCTCTTTTTCGCTGACAAAAGGCACGTAACCCATCTTCTCCTTTTCGCAACCGAAGAAATCCAGCATAAGACACCATCTTCCGTCGGGAAGAGTATAGGTTGTAGGACCCTCGTAGGAGCCGGGATTCTTTATCTCACTCTCCATATACTCCTGAAACGCTTCGTCGTGGTCATAAGGACCGTAAAGATTTTTCGAGGTAGCGTGCATATTCATAGGCGGATTGTCGGAATTCTTATAGAAAAGATGATAGGTATCCCCTACTTTTGTAATATGGGAATCGAGAATTTCGTTATCCTTTGTAAAGAAGAGCTTCGGCTCCGAAAAGTTCTCGAAATCCTTAGTAACGGAGCAATATATGGACATATGCTTATACTCCGTTTCCGCTACGGTGGAGCCCCAATGAATGAGATATTCTTCATTTTCCTCGTCAAAGAAAACCTCGGGCGCCCACATACAGCCGAAATCATCTCTTCCGAAATATTGCAGCCTCTGCTCCGAGAAATTAACCAGGTCATCAGTTTTCCAGATGCAAAGAGATTTACTTCCGTGGGAATTTACGTGCTTCCAATTCACCTGATAATTTTCATCCATTCGGTGAACGATACAAAGGTCGGTAGTGATTATCACAAAGCCTCCCGTATGAAGGCGCACTATTTCAATATCGCGGCAGCCTCTTTCCCCAAGTTTGCTCATAAGCACGGGATTTCCGCCGTTTACGGTCTCCCAATTAAGACCGTCCTTGCTTTTTCCGAAATAGACCGCCTCGCCGTCGGGAGTTATTTTTTCCTTGAAGTGAACAAAAAGATACGGCATTTTTATCGCCCCTTTTATAAATCTGAAATCAGTATATCACAAGATATAAATAAAATCTATATGAGGTGACAATATGCTCCCCGCAGAAAAAGAAGCCCTTTTAATTCAGAATATTACACCGTCATACAGAATCAAGGACAGGGAGAACCTCGCTCTCTGGCAAGAAAAAGCGAGAAAAAAACTCTCCGAATTGCTTGGCTCAGACCGATTCGAGGACTGCGAAACGGTAGTCTCGGTTGAGTATGACGAGGAAAGAGCAGATTTTCGCGAAATCCGTTTCAAGGTTCAGACGGAGAGGGATTTCTTCGTCCCCTGCCACCTGCTTTTGCCGAAATATAATACGGGTGATTTACCTCTTATGATATGCCTTCAGGGTCATTCTACGGGTATGCACATTTCCTTCGGCAAGCCCCTTTACGAGGGGGACGAGGAAACAATCGCGGGAGACCGAGACTTCGCAATTCAGGCGATTTCTCAGGGCTACTGCGCTCTCGCCATAGAGCAACGAGGCTTCGGAGAGCTTGGGGGTACACCGGACCCTCAATGCCACGAAGCAGCAATGACTGCCCTTCTTACAGGCAGAACGCTTATTGGCGCGAGAGTCCATGATATCAGAAAAATCATTGACGGGATTACCCGTGACTTTTCTCATCTCTTTGATATCCATAATATATATTGTATGGGAAATTCGGGCGGCGGCACCTCCACGTTCTATGCGGCGGCTCTTGAAGAGCGAATCAAGGGTGCTATTCCCTCCTGCGCCTTTTGTACTTATAAGGATTCCATCGGTGCCATGCGCCATTGCCAATGCAATTTCATCCCCCATATTGCGGAATATTTCGATATGGCGGAGCTTGGGGGAATGATCGCGCCCCGTCCTCTCGTTATAGTTTCGGGGCAGCGGGACAGAATCTTTCCCATCGATCCCGCAAGGGCAGAATACGAAAGGCTTATGAGCTTATATTATACCGAAGCACCCGACAATTGCGTCCATTTCATAGGCGAAGAGGGACACAGATACTACAGAGGTGCTTGGGAAGTATTTAATAAAATCAGGTGATTGTATGAATATAGTTTTAATAGGTATGCCCGGTTGCGGTAAAAGCACCGTAGGTGTGCTTCTCGCAAAGAGTATGCTTCGTGATTTCGTCGATACGGATCTTATAATACAAAATAAATATAAAAAGAGCCTTTGCGATATTATAAATCAAGAGGGTCTTAACGCATTCAAAAAGAAGGAAAACATTGTTCTCAAAGAGCTTTGCGCGGAAAACTCCGTTATCGCCACGGGCGGCAGCGCCGTATATTGCGACGAAGGAATGGAAAACCTTAAAAAAGACGGAAAAATCATATATCTCCGCCTTTCTCCCCTTACCATAAAATCGCGCATCAAGAATATTACCACCCGCGGAATCGCCATGGCTCCCGACTGCACCATAGACGACCTTTACGAAGAAAGGTCTGTCCTTTATGAAAAATACGCGGACATAATAATAGACGCAGAAGGCCTTTCTGCAGAAGAAACGGTAAACAAAATAATGGAGCTTGCTCTGTAAAAAGAAAAAACAACGGTGACTCTGCCAACAGAGTCACCGTTTTCATTAATTAGTATTAATGCTCGACTTATTCTTCCTTACCGGCAAGGATTTTATATACAAGAGCAGCTAAAACACCGCCAACAAGGGGAGCAGCAATAAACACCCATACGTTTGAAAGAGCGTCGCCGCCTACAAAAAGAGCCGGGCCGAAGCTTCGGGCGGGATTTACGGAAGTACCGGTAAAGGAAATACCGAGAATATGTACAAGAGTAAGGGTAAGACCGATTACGATACCTGCAACCGCTCCGTTTTCTTTCTTTGAGGTAACGCCGAGAATAGCGATTACAAATACGAACGTAAGGATAACCTCTATAAGGAATGAAACGGCTACCTTGCCGTCGTAAAGGGCGTTGGCACCAAGGCCGCTATCCTTACCTACGATTGCCATAAGTGCTGCCGCACCTGCAATAGCGCCGGCAAACTGAGCAACAACGTAACCGATAAAATCCTTAACGGTAAGCTTACCCGATACGAGCATTGCAATAGAAACGGCAGGGTTAATGTGACATCCGGAAACGTTACCTATGGAATATGCCATAGCGACAATAACGAGACCAAATGCGAGAGCGGTGAGAAGGTACCCCGTACCAAACGCAGAAGAACAACCAACTACAGCTGCCGTACCGCAAGCGAAGAGAACTAACACGAACGTACCGATAAATTCGGCAACGTACTTCTTAACAGAATTCATAATTCTTTCCTCCTTTATGTTCTGTAAATTCATCCTATCACATTATTAAATCTATTTCAATAAAAAAATAATACTCTCTACATTGACAAAAAAACAGTCCGAGATATATACTGATTTATATAATTAATCCTTTTTCGAGGTGTTTAAAATGAGCAAAGATTTGCATATCCTTACATATGACCACGGCGGATACGTCCTTTGGAAGGACAGAGTAAAGCCTCGACTTAAAGATCTACTCCGTTGGTTAGAGAAATATCCGAAGCTGAGAATAGGTCTCGACTACGAATCCTTTACCTTTGATATTTTCGAAGAGGAGGACCCGGAGATAAACGAGCTTATAAAAGAGCTTTTCGAAAAATATCCCAACAGAGTTGGTATGGGTGCTACTACGTACGGCCAGCCCCTTGCTCTGACTATTTCCGAGGAGTCAAACGTCCGCCAGCTTATATATGCCATAAGGACAAATCTCCACCACTTCAATAAAACCCCAAACGTTTATTGCATCTCCGAATTTGCTCTTCATAACCAGACTCCTCAGCTTATAAAGAAATGCGGTTATGATGCGGCTGTTCTCCGTTCCCACGTTATGGGCTACGGCTACACAAAGACTTTCGACTCTCCCTGGGGCAAATGGAAAGGCAAGGACGGTACGGTAGTCCCTGCTGTACCTACTTATGACAAAATGGGACGCGGATTCAACTGTACTACCGTTGATAACTGGATTCTTACCCGTTGGCCTGTTGATTCAGACCTGTATTCTCTTGAGGATTTCGAAGAGATGTTCTCTCAGTATGAGCCTCTTCTCGCATCACGGTACGATGACCTTACTCAGCCTATTGAGGACCTTACCGCATACGTTGAGACCAAGGATAATTATAAGTATATACTTCTCGAGGATATCCCCGTACTTTACGGAGAACCACAGGACGAATATGACACCGATGACAACGACTTTCACGTGCAGATGCCTTGGGGATATTGCGGTAACGAGATATTCAACGGTTGCCGTGAAGGCGAGCTTCAGGTAGTGCAGGGTGAAAAAATCAATTCTCTCTCCCGTATTCTCGGCGGCGCTTCTATGCAGAAGGATTCGGAAGAAGCGTGGAAATACATACTTGCCGCTGAACACCACGACGTTACTATATGCGGTTTACTTGATTTATCACGTCGCTTCATTCCCCTCTCGTTAAGAAACTCCCGAAAGGTTATAGATTCTTCACTTACTCACTTGATTTCACGCTTTGCAAATAAAGACAAGGACTGTATATTTGTTTACAATCCTCATTCCTTCCACGTAAAGCAATGGGTAGCTGTAAACGTAACCGAAAATGTAACGGTGGACGATGCACCTTGCCGAATTACGGAAAAGAATAATAAATTAACTCTTGAGATTCTTTGCGAGGTCGCACCTCTTACCGCCCGTACATATACTCTCACTAAAAAAGAAACAACGGAAAAAACTGACGATTTCTCATATAACGCAGCCGAGGGTATTCTTAAAACTCCCGATTACACGGTAAAATTAACGGAAAACGGTATTGCTTATCTTTCAGACGGTCGCACCATGCGTAATTTATTCAATAACGGCGACGGCTCGATTTTCCGCGGATATATAGACGGCTCGGAGCAGTTCTCTCGCGGAAAATGGTCCGTAGAAACAGACAACAACGGTGCTACTGCTGTATTTACAGGTAAAGTAGGAACCGTACCCTTCAAATTTACAATGGATTTCCGTAAAGGCGAGAAGCTTATCGACTGTCACTCCTCATTTGACATAAACGAACAGCTTATCGGCAGGACAGATATTACTCAGGGTAAACCCTCTCCCCTTACCGTTAACGGCCATCACCACGAGGATAAGCTTTGCCTTGACCTTAACGTATGCGTTGATTCGTCCCGTACTATGCACCGCGACCTCCCCTTCGCCCTTTCCCAATGGAACGGGGCTTTGCGAAAGACGGAGGAATACTGGTATCCCGACGACAGAATCATTCTCGACGAAGAGGTTTCTCCTGAAGAGTCCTTCAATAATACTACCTATTACCACGGCATATATTGGGTCAGCGTAAGAGACAGCGACGGCGGTATTGCCGTTTTTAACAAGGGCTCTATGGGTTGCTCTCTTCATGGAAACGATCTTAGAATTCCTCTTATTTACTCCAACCCCTACCTTTGCGGCGACAGAATTCTTAACGGAACCTTCTCTTCCGATTTCGCCATTTACCCCTTCGGCGCAGATGAAGGCGACGGTGATATTCATAAAAAGGCTATGGCTTACGAATATCCGCCTATGTCCGCATACGTTCCCTGCGGTAACGGTGATATGACAGAATTTTCCGCTGGTCAGATATCCTGCGACGGCGGTGAAGTGATCCTTACGGCAATGTACCCCGAGGAGGAGCATCTTCTCGTTCGCTTCTGCAATTTCTCCGACGATAATTCCGCCGTGACCTTTACTCCTACCGTAGGAAAGCTTACAGCAGAAACCGATCTTTTGGGAAATGTCACGAAAGCTATATCAGATAACTCTCTCACCTTTACCCCCTGGGAAATTAAAACGGTGAAAATTGATCTTTAATAAAAACGCCACGGAAGAATTTCCGTGGCGTTTTTGTAACGTTTTCCCCGCAACGAGAATATTGACTAACTCCCCTCGGTTTCGCATTAGTTTCGCAAAAGTTCCCAACGCAACTTCTCCTTGTTAATAATGACACCTTTCCTCACAAGCGCCTTGGTGATAAATTACAAACTTTTTTAAAAAAACGCCTTCCTCTTGCATTTTTACTACAATAGGACTACAATAATGTTCAGAGATTTTAGTAAATTTTTACAAATCTCACAAAAATGCGTTTTTAAAAACGCTATAAGGAGAGTATTGAAATGATCAAAAAATTGGTTTCAATGATGATGGCAATTCTTATGATGGCTACATCATCAGCACCTGTTAGTGCCGCTTCCTTCGATTACACATACGAAAAGGGTACTCTTGTTGCTTCCGATGCCAAGACAGACTCAACTCACGCTTCCACAATCGTACTTCTTAACGACGGCAGTCTTATGTCTGCATGGTTCGGCGGTACGGGTGAGGGCGACGATAACGTAAGAATCTGGTTCTCAGTATATGAGAATGGTGGTTGGTCAGAGGCTAAGCAGGTTCCTTCCGAGGACACTGTTGCTCACTGGAATCCCGTTCTCCAGAACTTCGGCGAATACGTGCGCCTTTACTACAAGGTTGGTACAAGCACCGAAAACTGGGTTACAAAGTACACCGACACTTACGACAACGGTGAAACCTGGACTCCCGCACAGGAATTAGTTGCAGGCGATACGTCAGGCGGCAGAGGTCCCGTTAAGAATAAGTGCCTCGTTACATCCGAGGGTCTCATTATCGCTCCCGCATCAACAGAGCAGGGTAAGTGGAGATGCTTCTTCGATATCTCTACCGACGGCGGTAAGACATGGACAAAGACAGACTTCGTGGAATCCGATACAGAAATGATTCAGCCCGCACTTTGGGAAGACGCTGACGGCGTTATCCACGCTTTCTTCAGAACAAAGGCAGGCAAGGTTTACAGAAGTGACTCCTACGACGGCGGTTGGACATGGTGCAAGGCATACAAAACAAGCCTTCCCAACAACAATAGCGGTCTTGACGTTGTTATGACAGACAATGGCTGGCTTTGGGTTTGCTACAACCCCATCAGCGTTAACGGTCTTCGTTACAAACTCCGTCTCTCCGTTTCCAAGGATAACGGCCAAACCTTTGAAAAGGTACAGGATATTGACTCATCTGCATGGATATTCACAGAGTATTCATACCCCGCAATGGTAGCAGACGGAAATAATATCTACCTTACCTACACCTACAAGCGCGATAAGATCAAATACGTATTTGTAGAGTTTGAAGGTTAATATACCCCAACAGTACAAATCGCTCTCAACCATTCATTTGGCTGAGAGCGGTATTTTTATATCCTATTTACTTTTACTCCGTCGGGTACGGTGAGGTCAATGTCCGTTGTGCCGTCGTCCTTTTTACTCCACGAGCAGTTTATTATGCCTTGGGGTGTTTTTAATTTCACCTTTAACCACTTAAGACCGCAATCCGCATTGGGACAGAAATCAAATTCCTTAAAGCCGTCCTTTATATTTTTAATACCTGCAAGGTGCGAGAAGAGCGCCTCCTCGTATGTGCCAAGAAAATAGTGGTCGAGAGAGCGTGTTGTTCTCTCCCAGCTTTCCCAGGCGGAGTCGGTGCCGTCAGTAACCCACATACCCCACGAGGGATAGGTGGTCTGAGTAAGTATCTTATAGGCTAACTTATCATAGCCGTTGTCGAATAATACGGGAAGGACAAATCTTGTACCTATACATCCCGTATCAAAGTGGCAATCCTTCTCTTCAATATCCTTCACGAGGTTTTGGAGAACGATTTCCTTATACGCTTCGGGCACCATACCAAAGGCAAGAGGAAGGAGATTCGACGTCTGTCGGTAAAGGGTGCGCTCGCCCATCGGATTCCAGAAATTAGTCTCGTATATTCCCTTGTCCTCTCTGTAAAAAGCCTTGTTGAAGGCATTATAAATTATATCGGCGAAATCCTCGTAGGTGGAGATATCCTCGGTGTTTTCCGTATATCGGGCTATACGTATCATCGCTAAAAGCATACGATATATAAAAGCCGTTGCACATATTTCCGCGCCCTCGGAGGAGTTGGGATTTGCTTCGCTGTCCGCGTTACCGCCAATGGGGGCTAACCAATCGGCAAGACCCTTGTAGTCCCACACCCATCCGCGTTGCTTTATCTTCTCTATTGTACGAAGAGCAAAAGCTTTTATATGAGGATATATTGCCTCTATATACTGTCTGTCGCCGTAGAAATCCATAATTGCTTCCGCATTGAACACAAATGCTGTATTCCATACGGGATGCTCATCGAGACCCCAATTTGAAACGGGTACTAAAACGGGCACGTTTCCATAGATACAGAAGCAATCCTTCATAGTATCGGAAAAGCTTTCAAGGTGTTTCTTCATATCAAAGTTATATACCATTGAAAGAAGTCCGCAGTTAAGGTCGCCGAGCCATCCGTTTTTCTCCCACACGGGGGTATCGGTGGGCTTGCCCTGAAGATTATTGAGAATAGTACGCTTCATAATAGCGTGAAGCTCGTTTATTAACGGCTCCGAGCATTCAAATTCTGCAATTTCCTCTACGTCGTTTGCAATTCTGTAGATAAAAGTATTACATTGATCGGGCACTTCGGGACAATTATCTATCTGAATATACTTAAATCCCTTGTAGCTGAATTTGGGCTCGTAATCACGGAGAGTGCCGTCACCGATAAAGGTGTCCTGCTGTATATAATCATCGGGATACCAATTGCCGTCTCTGCCCTCACCCTTGCCGATATGTACTACCTCGCCGGAGAGAAGGAGTCTCTCCCCGTAAGTGATGGTAATCATCTCGCCGTATGGAATATTCATTCTCAGCTTCGCCCAGCCCGTAACCATTTCGGGGGATTTTATAACGTAGGTACCGTTACCGAGAGCCGTAACCTCTGCGGGAGAGAAGGTATTTATTCTTCTCATAGGCTCCATATACTGGGGTGACAATTCCCCTGCGGGAGCGTTTACAAGGATAGCATTTTCGTTAAATTCAGGCTTTTTCGTGTAGTCGTGGTCCTCGCCGTAGTATATACCGTTATTGGTGATGATCCCGTTTTTCGAAACAAGCCAGCTTTCGTCGCTGACTATATTAACAATATCGTCACCGTAGATGAGATTAATATCACATATCATCTTTACCGCATCGCGCCACGCGGCGGTATGCCATTGCCACGTAGTAATAGTATCGTTATAGAAGAAATTACCTAATTCTACGGTTATTTCGTTTTCCCCTTTCTTAAGGAAGGGAAGTATATCGTATTTGAGATAAAGAACTCTCTTATCATACTGAGAGTGGGCAGGGTTAAGCACCGTATCGTCGGGAAGAGAGCCGTTTATACGCAACTCAAAAAGTCCCAGACCGCAGATATACATATCCGCTCTATCGGGTAGAGTATCAAGATCTATCGTCCTTTTAAAAATGGGCGCAAATCTATCCTCTACCGACATATTTGCCCCTATCCATTTTCCCTTAAAGCTATATTTTTCTCTCATGGGAACACCGCCTTTTCACCGTCTTTTTTAATTATATCACTATAAAAAGTCTCGTGCAACGAAGCGGGAAAAATTTTCTTCCGATACATTATTGACTTTATTTTTATAATATATATAATATATTTCGATTGATATATATTGAGGTATAAATATGATTACTCAAGAACAAATTGACAGAATTAATTTTCTCGCCCGTAAGTCAAAGAACGAGGGTCTCACTCCCGAGGAAGCAGAGGAGCAGAAAATTCTCCGCGCTCAGTACGTAGCGGCATTTAAGGAATCTCTCCGTTCAAACTTGGAGAATACCATAATCGTCCGTCCCGACGGCACTAAGGAGCGTATTACAAGGAAGAATCCCCGCCCCTCCGAAAGGAATAAAAACTGATGGCTACTATCCGACCCGTAGGTAAATACGATATTATCGATATCGAATATATCTGCCGTATGACGGCGGGAGAGGGATGCAGACGAGAGCCCGTAAAGGGTGCGGTTATATCAAAAATGTACTCCACCTACTACGCTCGCGAATGCAGAGATACATCCTTCGTACTTGTAAATGAAAAAGACAGACCCGTAGGCTACGTCCTTTGCGAAAGCGACCATAACCGTTTTCGTAAGGTTTTCCGTAAAAAGGACGTTCCCGCTATATGGAAGCTCAATAAGGAGCTGGGCCTCGAAGCATCGGTATTTCACGTGCCCTACGACGTATTCGGAAGGAAATACCCCGCCCATCTTCATATAGATATTCTTCCCGAATATCAGAATAAGGGCTACGGTCAACAGTTAATTAATACTCTCCTTGATAAATTAAGAGAGATGAATATCCCCGGTGTTATGCTTATCACCAATAGGGATAATAAAGGTGCTATCCGATTTTACGAGAGATTAGGCTTCAAGACTCTCCTGAATATCGGTGCTCCCGTAATAATGGCAAAAAATCTGACAGAGTAAGTGATATTATGGCAACAAAACCCGTAACGGCAATAATCCTCGGTGCAGGTCACCGCACAATGACATATGCAAAGTACGCCTTAGCTCATCCCGATGAGCTAAGAGTAGTCGGCGTTGGAGAGCCTAACGATTATCGTCGTAATATGGTAAAGGAAATGTTTGATCTCCCCGAGAATATGTGTTTTTACGATGCCGCAGCGGTAGCCGCTGTGCCTAAATGTGCCGACGTTATTATTAACGGTACTATGGACGAGCAACACGTAGAGACCTCCATTCCCCTTCTTAAAATGGGCTACGATATGCTTCTTGAAAAGCCCTTTGCCGTAAACGAGGACGAGCTCACAAGACTTATGGAAGTGGTAAACGAGCATAACAACAAGGTTATGATCTGCCACGTGCTCAGATATAATAAATTCTACAAAACCATAAAAGAGAGAGTTGCCCGCGGCGATATCGGTAATGTTATAAATATTCAGACTGTAGAGGATGTAAGCTATCACCACCTCTCCACCTCGTATGTTCGCGGTAAGTGGGGTAACTCTGACAGATGTCACACCACTATGCTTCTTGCAAAGTGCTGTCACGATATGGACCTTATGATGTGGATTATGGGCGACGATAAGCCCGTTTCCGTATCATCCGTCGGCTCTCAGTTCCGTTTCAAGCCCGAAAATGCTCCCGAGGATTCAGGTACACGCTGTCTCGTGGATTGTCCGAGAGTAGATATCTGCGACTTCAGTGCAAAGAGAGTTTACCTCGACCACCCCGACAACTGGGAGGTTTACGTCTGGAGCGATATCGAGGATATCGAGAATCCAACGGAAGAGGACTACCGCAAAAGCCTTGAAAGAAGCCCCTACGGTAAATGTATGTACAAGTGCGGTTGTAACGTGGTTGACCACCAGAGCGTTCTCGTAAACTTCGCAAGCGGTGCTACGGGCACACACAATCTTGCGGGCGGTAGCGCAGAAAGTCTCAGAACGATCCGTATAATCGGTACTAAGGGCGAGATTTACGGTGAGATGGAAAAGAAATTCATCAGCATAAAGACTATCAACCCCGAGCCCGGTAAATACTTTGACGAGGAATACATAGATCTTTCAAATGAGCCCGACGAGGGTCACGGCGGCGGCGATACAGGCCTCTGCGAGGACTTCGTAAAGTTTATAACGGACGATAATCCTTCTATTTCCTGCACATCAATCCACGATTCCGTGGCAGGTCATAAGGTTATTTTCCTCGCTGATAAATCAAGAGAAATGGGCGGTCAGGTTATCCCCGTGGAGCTTTGATTCGACAAGAAGTTTGTTGACATCAATAGAGCCGTATGCTACAATAAGCCGAGTGAATAGCGAAGCTGCCTCTTCACTATTCACTCTTACTTACCAACTAAATATGCGGGGATGGCGGAACTGGCAGACGCGTATGATTCAGGTTCATATGAACGTAAGTTCTTGAGGGTTCAAGTCCCTTTTCCCGCACCATGCTCAAAGCCTTATACATCAAGGCTTTGAGCTTTTTTTATTGTCAAAGGAAAAGCAATCACAACAGAAAAGCAGGTGCATAACCTAAGGTTGTGCACCTGCCAGTTTAATCTAATAATAATTGTTTTAGCGAAAAATCAATACTTGAAATTTACGAAAATTGTAGTATAATTACTTCAAATCTTAATTGGAGGAAATCGGTATGTTCTTTATCACTATTCGACGCAGACGAAGATAGCTTGTATCTTGTATTAGGTACAGGCTTAAATTGCTATGTGCCTGATAAAGTGATAGAGAAAAGTTTACCTTTTATATTACTGTTAATGGCATATAGCTATTAACAGTATTTTTTTATCATGTTGGAGGTTATTAAAAATGAACAATTTTAAATATAAAACATTATTTAAAGCAATTTTAGAACAAATAGACTTACCTGATAACGCAGTGATTGCGGATTTGGGTTGTAAAGATGCAACGTTTCTTTTGGCTTTTCAAGAAGCTTTTCCAAACAAAATCAAGTCAGCTATAGGTGTAGATATAACTGATAAATGGTTCGAAGATGTTAAATATGATAGCCCTATAGAGTTAAAGGTTATGAATTGCTCGAAAAAACTTGATTTTGACGATAACACCTTTGATTTTGTATTTACAAAGGATATGTTTGAATGTGTATCCGATAAGGATTTTTTAGTAAATGAAATTTACAGAATTTTAAAACTGGGTGGAGTTGTGATTTGCGTAAACTGTGACTGGGATAGTATTGCATACAATGGTGAAAATAAAGAACTGATCTCAAAAGCAATTCATGCATACGCTGTAACAAAGCAACCTTGGATGGATGACCTAGATAGTTGGATTGGCAGAAGGATGTATGGCTTCTTCAATAAAAGTAAATTATTTGAAAGCTCTGTTAGCGTACACAATGTTGTTGAAACTGAATATACAGAAAGCACATTCGGTTATGATTTGAGTTTAGATATTTCATGGCTCTATAAAGAAAACACAGGCACTCTCAACAAGGAAGAGTATGATGAATTTATTGACAATCTGAAATCAGCGCAAGAAAACGGACTGTACATTTTCTCAAAACCCTATTATATTTATAAAGGTGTGAAAAAATATAATAAATTTTGAACCTTTTGTATTGCGGTTTCGTCTATATAAGTGAAATCGGTTTCATTTTATTTGAAAGGGGTGATATGGTGAATAATTTTGAAAATCTACTTTTAAGTAATTTAAAATCATTGGAGAGATTTGTTTATTACAAAGTCAGCAATAAAGAAGATGCACAAGACATTATACAGGAAACTTGTCTTACAGCATCGCTGAAATTTGAGTCTTTGCGTGACCAAAGCTTGTTCAAAGCCTGGCTCATAAGAATTGCAAATAATAAATGTAACGATTATTTTCGCAAAAAAGCTAAATATGAAACTGTTTCATTTGATTTGTTGGCAGATTTCGATTTGGCAGAAAATTATACAGACAATAATTTGCAACTTGCTGTTAAGGAAACCTTTGAGCAGTTAGAAGAAACAGACCGACAAATTTTATGTTTGTTTTATTTAAAAAACTTATCGCAAAAGGAAATTTCTCAAATCTTAAAAATTCCTGTTGGTACGGTTAAAAGCAGACTTTATTATGCTAAAGAAAAATTCAAAACAATGTATCCATATCAATCAAAAACAAGAGGAGATGAAGTTATGAAAAAATTACCTGAGCTTTTACCTGATTATAAAATAGAACAAAGTGATAAAGCACCCTTCAGCGTGAAGTGTGAAGAACTTCCAGGGTGGACTATTGTACCAAAGCTTAATGAAGAGGTTGCGGTTGGTCTTTACTATATGCCATCAAGGAAGTTGAACGGATATTTTGATGCAAAAGTTATAGGTGAAGCGGAGATTTATGGCATCAGAGGTGTTGAAATATTAGCCGTTGAGCATGAAATGGAAAACTATTACCGCACTGACAGAGTAAAAGAAAATCAACGTAATTTTATTGCTCAATTAACCGACACACATAGCCGTTTTCTCGCTGAAACACATTTTGATAACGGTATCAGAAAAGTACATACTTTTATTGACGATGATGAATTCACAGAAAACTGGGGTTATGGCGAAGATAATTGCGGTAACGAGATTCTAATTGAACATAAAAATTTAATCACCCGTAACGGAAATGTCATAAAAGGAAATGTTAAACCGGAAGTGGTTGATATTGTTGGAAGATATAACGTAACTATAAACAATAAAACCTATGATACTGTTTGTGTAATGGATTTGAATTGTTTTAATGACCCTGTTGTATCGGAACAGTATATTGACCAAAACGGAAGAACTGTTCTTTGGAGAAGATTCAACCGAAATGATTGGGCATTTGAGCGTTACGGCAAAACATGGACAGAAATGTTACCTAAAAACCAACAATTAAATGTAAACGGAGAAACTTATGTCCATTGGTACGATTGCATAAGCACATATATTTTATAAAACACAGAAGCACTACATAAAAAGATATGGCAGATGTATAACTTTGAGTTATGCATCTGCCAATTTTCTTTTATAGCGTTATTATCTCGATTTTAAAATAACAAACATTAACACATACACATTCATTGACACACCACTATATTTTTTACTCCCGTATTTTTTAAGAACTATACAACCATCACATGTGTAGATGTGTTCGACATATTATGAGCATATATTGAAAAAATCGACTTTTATGATATAATACTAACTGTATGGATGTTATAACGAAGGAGGGTTTTTGATGCCTGATAACGAGAAAATGATTTATTTAAATACGCCTATAACAACCAAGGAAAATGATATAATCGGACTATCTGTTTGCGCAGATAAAATAAGTGATGCTATAGATTCAGGAGCTCAAATGATAGCAATCACCTCTCCTTTTGGTTCTGGTAAAACAAGTATTATTGATCTTTTGCAGGAAAAACGTGCAAATAATAAAAAAGAGCACATATTGAAAATACCTATGTGGTCCCAATTACATCAATTAGAAAACCACACTAATGAATTACACAAAAATTTTCTATATCAAATTAGCAGTTTGATTAACCATAGGAGAGGTACATATATAAGTAGAAGATTGAGCAATAACTATGGGCTTTTCACATTACACTCTAATAAAATTCTTCCGTGGTTGGTTTTCACTCTTTCTCTTTTATTAGGTTGTGTAGCTTGGTGTGTAAATTATTTTTCAGAAAGCATTGAATCATTAATTCCGATTTTAGAAGACAGAACTATTTATTTAACTGTTGCATTAGTAATAATTGCGATCTACATGTGTATCGTTGTTTTTACGAAATCCGAAATTATTTTCTCTTCTCAAAAATCTGAAAATGAACGTTCAATTGAAGAAGATGAAATTATAGATTTATATAGAGAAGAAATATTAAAGTATGGAACCCGCCCTGGTGAATGGATAAGAGATAAAACTCAAAAGTGGAAACACAAACCTTTTAGAGAACATAAATACATAATAGTGGTAGAAGATTTGGACCGTACCGATGATGGTAAATCGGTCATTGAGTTTTTGACAGAATTAAGAAAATATTATTTACCTACAAACTACTCAAAAAGCAAAACAACTCGCTTTAAAAACAAAGTTATATTTATTGTAAATATAAAATCAGAGTCCGTATTACTTTCAGAAATACAATCAAAGTTGTCAAAAAATAGAGAACTTCCAAAACAAAATGAACCTAAAGAAACCATTTCTGAAGAATACACTCAAGAGTATATATTTGCCAAAATCTTCGATTATGTTCTAAATTTGCAGACAATAAACATAATGGATTATGAAATAGTTTTGGAAGGACTACTAAAATCCAAGGAAGACCCATTAAATGAATTTGGATTAAAAACATCAGGAAAACTAATTGAGATTCCTGGAATGCTTTGGATTGTTAGAGGAAAAACAATAGATATTCGTGAAATCAAAAACAGACTCAACAAGGCGTTTTTGATATTTGAAACACTGCAGAACAGATTTCCCTCTGAAAAAGAACAAATATCGTTTGAAAAATGCGCAATAGTTGCATACCTTACAACTGCATTTGAATATGAATTTCATTTGACTGACGATATCGCTTTCCAAAAACTAATTGAACTTAATATAAAAAACGACTTAAATGAGGAAACTTGTAAAATGGTTTTGAACAGCAAAAACGATGAATATATAAAAGCTGTTTTAGAACTCACAAAATCCAAATTAATAGATGATTCATATAGAATGTATTTTTATAACTATCCTAAAAACAGCAAAATATATTCTTATAGTGAAGCAATCGTACAAAAAGCAATTTTATATGGTGAGGATACAGAAGATTTAGGTAACGCTATCGATAATGTTATCGAGTGTAATTCTTCGGTTATAGTTGATTCATTTGAAAAAATGAATCAACTAAAATTAAGATTACCACCGGTAGTTTATGTACACGAAAAATTATATATTCAGGCATTACGTCATGCAGAAAACGAAATAAATTTATGGTTAAATAATTTAGATAAGAGTGTATCTTCTATCGATAAGAATATATCTGAAATTTTACGAATTCTTTCATACGACTCTGCAAGAACAATATATGGCGTTACACAAGCAAAACGTTTTTGTGATTCTTGGGAAAAAGTATTTTCAGAAGATGGTTTATTAAAATTAAGAGCATTTTTATGCGAACAATACCCACACGAAATAAATTGGTACAAACCTTTATTTTTTGGCGTTCATAATATAATCAGCAATTCAGAAATGCAGTTTTTATCAATTGATGATTGTATAAATCTTATAAATATCAATAACGATAAATTGGGAATAAATGAAGTTGAATATATCATTAGCCGTTTTTGTGAATCCAATGATGTTTCTAATGAAGTTATTGAAAAAGTAAAGGTTTTTTTAATTGAAGTAAAACCAAAAATAGATTTAGCTGAATTATCTAAGATTTATCTACGATTTATGAAAAAAATAAATTGTATCGTCCCAAAACTTGAAGAAACTGTCGTAGAAATTCTCGATATAGAATCAGATAACACTGATGATGAATATTATATTTCAGCCAAAGAGCAAGAAAATATCTTTATCCAATATCAAGAATTAATAAATCAAATAGATTGCATTTATTTATCAGAACAAACTTTAAAAAACATTAGCAAAATAGAGAAGTTTGATGGATACGAAAGATATAGTAGTGACGTTGCTTTTTTCTTATATACAAAAGAATTCTATGTTGATTACATAGTTATCAGTTTATTCAAAGATGATTTTGTAGACTTACACGATCCCAATATATATTCTGCAATTAAAGAATATATTGATTGGTTTTCTTCTGAAAATAAAATTTTTAGAAAATTACGTATTTACATAATAAATAATGCAACAGATATTATCACTAATTTTAAATTTATGTTTGGTGACAATTTATCCATTGTTTCAAAAAAAGAATTTGATTTAATAACCTGGCGAAAAGATATTGACGAAGAAAATATTCTTGAACTAATTCCAGTACAGTTAGTTACGGAAAAAGAGGCTGAATTTATATCTAATTATTTCTGCAGAAGGAATCAGTATAATAGCGTTGCATTTAAATTTCTTCAATATGTCGCAAAAATGAATACTGATGTTGCTAGGCAATGTTTTGAGTCTTTAGAATATCTTTATGCTATACAGTATTTTCGTTTTGCAGCATCCAAGAAAACTGCTATAAAAAGTCTTTTTACCGATATTTTATCTCTTGATACTTGTAAAGGAAAACTTAGGTTCATGGAAATAACCAAATGCCTAGATTCAGGTTTTGAAAGTTCTATTTCAGAAGAACTTGTCAATGATAAAGATTTACAAAATTATTACATTGAGATAATAAATAACAACGCAAGAACACCCAATTCAATAACAGCAACGACATTGAAAAACTTGTATTCATTTACAAAATATCATCCAATGAATGACATAGTTACAGAACGCTACTATAGAGATAAACACTTTGTTCATTATGTTGTTTCAAAAGCTAATTTTCATAAGCGTTTTAATATGGATTCGGGAGAAAAATTTGATACTTTGTGGCCCATTTATGTAGAAATTTTCAGTGAAAATTATTTCACAATCACTTGTTCATATATGGCCGTAAATTATGATTTTTTAAGCTTGCTCATAAAAAGAAACGCGTATGAAGGTCTGACAGAAGAAATTAGAATGAAACTATCAAAAGTTTACCAAACTTCCGACAGTATAAAAAATGTATTAGAGTACGGAACAACATTTGCGATTAATTATTTTAGTGCAATTGATGGGTTCGTTGATATTGAGGCTGCCAGAACATTTATTGATATTGTTGAAAAACATTCTCAAATTTTAGCCTCCAATAAAGTGTATAAAAATACATACGAAAAATTGTTGAATGGTCCTCTAAAAGCGAGATATACAATAGCAAGGAAAAGAAACGGTTTCCAATAATAAACATCCACCCGCCAATGGGTGGATGTTTATTATTACTGCTTTCAACTTACTACCTCAACCTCGTCACCATCGAAATCCCAATCATCAATATCGTAATTCCATGATTCCTGAAGTTTTTCTACCAACTGTCCGTTTTCATCATAGTAGTCTTCGTGGTATGGGAAGTCACCGTTGAACTTTACGCTGATTTTTAAGCCATCTTCATTTTCATAAATTGTTATGTGAGAATTGCAATAAATTCTTGATATTTCACACCAAATGTGATAAGATAATAAGCAAGATAATAAGCAAGTTAATTGGAGTGTTTTTATGTCTGGTTACACACCACCATACGAGATTACAGATAAAATTCTGAGCCTTGTTGCATCAATTTCAGAAAAAATCGGCAGAGTTACAGAACGCAGTAATCTTGATTCAAAACCACATTTGAGAAAAAACAATAAAATTAAATCCATACATTCATCCCTTGCGATAGAGGCTAACTCTCTTTCATTAGGTGAGGTTAAGGATGTTATCAATGGCAAAACAGTGCTTGGTGCAGAAAAAGAAATCCAAGAAGTAAAAAATGCTTATGCCGCTTATGAGGAAATATCAAATGTTGATGTATATAGCATTAAAGAAATGAAACGCCTTCACGGGATTATGACAAAATATCTTGTGGATATGAGTGGTGACTTCCGCCTTGGTGAAGAAGGTGTTTTTGCCGGTGATAACTGTATATTTATGGCGCCACCTGCAAAATTTGTTCCTGAACAAATGGAAAAATTATTCAGTTGGATGAGAAAAAATAAAGATACTGTTCATCCTTTAATTCTTGCCGCAGTCTTTCATTATGAATTTGTTTTTATTCATCCCTTTACAGATGGTAACGGAAGAATGGCAAGGCTCTGGCATTCTGCAATTCTTACAAAGTGGCAACCAATTTTTGAATTCATTCCTATCGAAAGTCAGATAGAAAAGTTCCAGAGTGGTTATTATGATGCAATTTCAAAATGTCATATAGACGGAACAAGTACAGCATTTATTGAATTTATATTAGAACAGATAAATACAATTCTTGATGAGGTTGGCAGTTCTATTACTTCACCGGGAAGCAACATTTCGGAATATGTTACAAGGCTTCTTAATGTAATGGAGTTTGATACACCATATACAGCGAATGAAATTTTATCTCTTTTGGGATTGAAATCAAAAGAAGCATTGAGAAAGAACTATCTTAATCCTGCAATCAGCGACGGTTTTGTTATTATGACTGAACCCGATAAACCTAATAGCCGAAATCAACGATATATTAAAAAATAGAAGAAAAGCGGAAATTGAAAAGCAAAAACCCTTGATTCTCCTGGGTTTGTGGCGTATCACCCAGGTATTGTTACCATGAAGTTCTATTGAAAGCAATTTCATGTGGATTCAAGTCCTTATTGTTTTTAAAACAATAAGGACTTGATCTATTTTACCAATGACGAATCTATCTTGGTATTCGTAAACGAAACGCAATTAACCACAATTTTTATTTTTAAATATTCCCTTATAAATGATATAAAAATTCATTTAAAAAATTATATATTTTATTGATTTGCCCTATATAATATGGTATATTGTTCATATATTTGTAACAAATGGTATATTTATACTGTTTTTTGTCGTTTTATTTAAATTTTATACGCAAAACACGTGGAGTAATTATGGTATTAAGCGAAAAAACAAAAGGCTTGGAACAATTTAATAGCGAAAACTTATTCTTGTTTGATTTTTCTGCTGTTGCTAATGTGAAATCTCACGAAGAATTGAATATACTTTCCGAATTTGTGCTCACAAATAAAATTAAGGTGGCCGTAAGCAGAGAGTTTTATGAGAATTACGAAGTAATAATCAAATCACTTAACGAAGAACAGATAGCAATCGCAAACATGATCTCAATTTTTTTAGATTCTCTTGAAAAAAACGGTTGTCTTTTGTATCTTTCTGAAATCATTGATTCCCGAGATATTGTGGATAAGTTATATAAAAACCCAAAGGTATGCTTTGTTTACTACAAAGACTCGGAATTTTCAGAAAACGTTTTGAGCATCGATGACCCGATAAGTGCAAAAGCGATTATCGTTGATGAAGGCGGGGAATTTAACGTTTGTGATAATCAAGATGCTATTCACGCCCTATCGAAAACGGAAATTGATTTATCTGCAATCGACGATGATTATTTTTCAACATCTTTTGAACCCGTAGAGGGAGCGCCTGTAAAAACGAGAGCCGGCGACAAATATAAGCTCGGTTGTTTGTTGGGAAGTGGCGGAGAAGGTGCAGTATTTAATTGTGCAGAGCTTCCCGATTACGTTATTAAAATTTATCATAAAGGTCAGCTTAATAAGCTCAGGCTTAAAAAGATTTTTATGATGGAGAAAAAGCAGATTAGATATGACGGTTTATGTTGGCCTGAAAAAGTTATTTTTTCGGAAAAGGGTGAGCCCGTTGGATATATGATGAAAAAAATCTGCGGCAAACCTTTATCGGCAATTTTCGACGGCGACGAAACTGTTTTAAAAACGTTTCCCTTATGGAAAAAACAAAATCTCATTTCATTGGCCATAGATATTCTTCAGAAGGTACAGTATCTCCATTTATTCGGAATACTTGTCGGCGACCTGAGAATGAAGAATATTGTTGTTGATGAAAATGGAAATCCGTGTATAGTTGATATTGACTCTTGTCAGGTTGGTTCGTTACCCTGTCCAATAGGTTTTCCGGATTTCACTCCCCCTGAATTGCATCACGTGGAGTTTAAAAAGCAACTGCGAACCTACTACAACGAGAGCTTTTCTTGTGCAGTACTTGTGTTCAAATTATTGTACTGCGGATTACATCCATACAACCAGCGATTCTGTGACGCAACCATGGAGGAAAACGTATCCGCCAAAAGTTTCCCCTATCCTGAAACTTCAACAGGAGATTTCTCTAAAATCCCTTGGGGGGGATATAGTGATATGTGGAAACACACACCTATACAGATGCAAACCTTCTTCTGCAACATTTTCAAATCAGGATATCGCTACAACACACAAGAAATGATTATGATGCTTAAAACCTACAATGAGTTTTTAAGTATAAATAAAAGCAAAACACCATCATCAAATGAGATTTCATTTTACTATGAATAATTTTAGGAGGAATATTATATGAGCATTTACGAAGATTTAACACCGGGCGATTTCGCCAAAAGTGCCAAAAAGAGACTTCCCATCTGTTTTTGCCTTGACACAAGCGGATCCATGATCGCTCCCACAGCAAGCGGAAAAACAAGAATGGCCGAATTAAATGATGCTTTTTCAAAGTTTGTTACTGCAATGAAGGCAAATGACGAAGTTGCTACTTCTGCAGATATCGCTATGATTACATTTGGTGGACAGGCAGGCATTCTCCAGAACTTTGCACCTATTGCAAATCTCAGCGTTCCCACAATAGAAGTAAAAGCTCGTTCTCTCACACCTATGGGCGAAGCTATTCAGGTTGCTTTAAAGCTTCTTGAAATCAGAAAAAACGGATACAAGCAGAAAGGCATTGAATATTACCAGCCTTGGCTTGTCGTATTTACAGACGGCGAACCCGAAGGAAACAACGCTATTGATGAAATGAACAAGGCTATTCAGTTAACAACTGAATTAGAGAGTCAGAACAAGTTAGTTGTTTTCAATATCGGTATCGGCGACGACGTAAATCTCGATATTTTAAAGAAGCTTTCTGTTAAGAGAGAAAACCCCATTTCTGTTGGTGAAACAAATCTTGACGAAGTGTTTGAATTCCTCGGCAAGAGCTCCGATACCGCTGTAAGCGGCGATGAGAATACCGATGTGCTTTATGGAAAAGAAGAACTCAAAAAAGGAAAAGAAGTAGATATTTCAGAGTGGAGTATTGATTAATGAAAGTAATCCAGACTTTTCAGCAGGGCGGCAGACACAAAACCAATAACCAGCCTTGCGAAGACAGAACGTATCATCTTTCCAGAAATGGTGTAGAGGCTATTGCCTTAGCAGATGGTGCCGGAAGCTCCAAATATACACATTCCGCAGAAGGTGCTGCGTGTGTTACAATGGCGATTTCCGAGTTTTTCTGTAACAACTTTGATAAATTTTACGAGAAGCAAGACAATGATGAGCTTTGCGCTGTAATAATGACAGTTTGTCAGCGTGCACTTCAAAAAAAAGCGGACGAGTTAAGCCTTGATAGCATATCAAGGCTCTCCTCCACTTTATTGTCTGTTGCAATAAAAGGTGACAAGGTAATTTGTTGCCACATCGGTGACGGTGCTATAGGAAAACTCACTCCGGATGGAACAGTGGTTGTCTCTTCCCCGGAAAACGGTGAGTTTGCCAGTACGACTTTTTTCATCACCAATCCCAATGCCGACAAACACATCCACATAACTAAAGAAGCTCTTGGCAATACGTCTTCTTACTTTCTTATGAGTGATGGAACTGCCGATTACATTTACAACAAAGCCACCGATTCCTTTTACGACGCCGCTAAAAAGATGGCGTTAATGGCTTTAGACGAAAATGGTCAGACCACGCTTTTCAAGACTGTCAAAACGTATATGGTAGAAAAGGATCGAAAGTCTGACGACTGTTCATTCATTGCTTTGACATTTGATTCCGCAAGAGAGCTCGTATCTCCTGTTCCCGAATCCATTGATTATACACCTATCGTGCAGCCTGACATAATACTTTCGAGTCCCGAACAACCAATTACGGAAAACATCTTCACAGAATACGAAGCCCCGATAGCTCCTGCCCCTGTGATACCGCAGACAACAGCAGAAGCACCGAAGAAAAAGAGAATAAACCTCATTATTTTAATAGCTATAATTTTGTGTCTTGTTGCTACTGCTATTTTGGCTGCTGTTCTCCTCACAAACAAGGATAAAAAGAACGAAAAGGAAACCACAGACACAAAGACAACCGTTTCTCAAAGCGTTTCCGACTCTACAAAACCGCATACAACTTCTCCGATTACTACAAATCCCGGAGAGAATGCACCAACCACAACTAATCCTGAGGAAATTGTACCAACCACAACCAATCCTCAGGTGAACGCACCGGCCGCAACCAATCCCAATAAAGGAACCGACACAACTGCCCCCAAAAAAGACCCCGCTTCTACGGGACCTTCCCTGCCAACCAATCCCAATTACAAGTTACCTTGGTTAGACAGAAATCCTGATTCAGACAGCGACTCTTCCAAAAAACCGGTTTCCCCAAAAAAGTAATCAATTCTGCTAAGGAGGAATAATATGTCAGATAATATTGGCGGAATATCTTTAGATGATCTCATGGCTATTGCTATGAGTGGATTAGACGATGAATCAGAAAATATTCCCGACAGTACCGACACGGTTGCTCCCAAAAATAAAGCTTTGGAATCCGACTGTACAACTATCCCTGAGGAGACACCTACAGAAAACACCGTAAATACATATACTGAAAGTGTTTCTATTCCTTCTCCTTGTTGCGATGAAACGGTACCGTCCGCCGTTCCTGACACACCTGATCTAAAAGCAGTTGTAACCTTAACAGAAAACAATCCACTTCCCAGAGAAGCAAATATCCCCTCGGTGACAACTGAACCTATCGCGGAGCATGTCGAGGCAACCGCCTCCTCAGATGCACCCGAAACCACAGACTCCTCCTACGAAATTGATATTTCTACTTTTAAGGATAACGTATATGCCCTTGGCCTTCTGGCTAAATCTTACGTGGATCTTAAGGATGAAATCAATCCCGAAAACAACTTTTGGTTTGAGGCAGCAGTTAAGTCTATGTCCAGGGAATTATTCCCCAACGGCATAACCAACGAATGTGATGCACCTATAAAATGCTCTGTTGGCGTCGAAGTGGAATTACTTAACCTTCTTACTTATGGTCAATATAGCGATTATTTATCAAATCCAACCGGTGGCTATTTCCCCGGTATTTTCAAACCAATGGGTCTTAATTCAAACAAAAATGTTTTAGAATGTCCCATTGTTTTCAATGACAAAAAAGCTTTCTCGGTTAGTATTACCACCGATAGCGTTTCTCGCGGTGCTGCGGAGCGATTTGTTCAGTATCTTATGTATTCCTTGGCAGCAAACGCTAAAAAAGGAGACGTACAATTCCGCTGTGCAGATAAAGAACGCGGCGGGCAGACCTTTGGAAAATTCATAAGTCTTATAGGCTCAAATAAGCTTTTCGGCAAATGCGTTTACAGTAACGATTCCAGTATCGCAGATATGGTGTCAGAGCTTAATAATATTGCAGAGAAGAATATTGCTGTTTTGAAAGGTGAATTTTCCTCGGTTTACGACTACAATGCGGTTAATAATCGCCGTATTCCTGTTACCCTGGCTGTTTTCTGCGATATTTCAGGTTTTTCTTTCTCCAAAAGCAACGAAGACTTGATGAAAATTACCAATAACGCTCAAAGCTGCGGTATAAGCACAATCTTTTTGACTGACGAAGGAAAAGAAGGTGCATTTAACACCCTCGAAAATCAGCTTCATATCCGTTTTCGAAACAATCAGGTATACCTTGCAGACTCCGCCTTTGATTTACCATTAGACATATCCGGAGCTACTTTCTCAGAAAACAATTTCATCGAATTAGAAACCAGACTCAATACCGTTGAAAAAGTCAACACAGACTTCAAGGCTCATTGCGACATAGATAATATGGAATTGTTTACCCGCGATGCAACAAAAGGATTGAAAATTCCCTTTGCATTTGACGAGAACAACAACTTCGTTGATTTGGAGATTGGTGACGCTACACCGCATGCACTCTTGTCCGGTTCTACCGGTTCCGGTAAATCCGTAACCCTTCACGCTATCATCAATCAGGCGATGATTCATTATCATCCCGATGACGTTGAAATCTGGGCAATCGACTACAAGGCGGTTGAATTTGGCTACTACGTGAACAAACGCTCTCCCCATATTACCGTAATCGGTCAGGATAACTCCGAGGATTTCACTTTCGGCTTGATTGACATGATCAAAGCAGAATATGACAGGCGAAAAAACTTATTCGTTGAAACAAACTGCAAAGACTTCAAAGCATATCGAAAACGATTTGGTAACCGCTCTATACCTCGAATGCTTATTGTTATCGACGAATTCCACAATATGACCCAGGCTATTTCAGGATATTCCGGCGACAAGGATTATAAGAAGATTCTTGAAAACCTTTTATCAGAAATGCGTGCTATGGGTATGTCCTTCCTCTTCTGCTCTCAGACCATCGCTGCCGGCTTAAACGGATTAACCGAAAAGGGCAGAAACCAGATTGGTTGCAGACTGAGCATGAAGCATCAGGATATAACAGAAATAAAAGAAACCTTGTCCTTATCTGCTACGTCAGGTGTTGACTTTGAAAGCATTAAATATCTTAGACAAGGTGAATTGATATACAAGAAAATTTCCAACGCAGCAGGAACGGATCCCTATTCCCTTGAACGGGTACACGTTCTCTTTACCGAGCCTTACAGAGATGCAATTATCGATAAGGTTAACGCTAATATCGAGGAAGGCTATGTAAAGAGAGACGAGACTATCTGTAAAAACAGCAACAGATACGACGTTCTTGAGAAACCCCGTCATCCTATTTCCAAGTTTATTGAAAATGGTGTTTCAAAGGAATATGAGTTATTAACTGTATTCCCCGGTGCCCCAACTTCGCTTAGCGACAGCTTCTCATTTGAGCTTAACGAGGATGCCGGTAACAACCTTCTTCTCGTTGGTGAAAATGACTCCATGAGAGAATCCATAGTTATGAGTAGTGTACTCGGTATTTTGATGGATCCTCAAAACACCGTGATAGCATCTATCCTTGATTCAGATGATACCGATAATCAACGACTTTACAACCATTTAAGTAAAATTAAATCTGACCGTTTACAAATAAATTACGGATATGACAAAGTAATGTTCTGTATTGAAGGCTTAAAGAAATTCAAGCCCGTCAAAAACGGCAGAGTTATTTACTTGTGGTACGGTATGCAAAAGCTGAAGAATCTTATATTCTTAAATTCTCAAGACGAGGATGAAGAGGAAGAGAAGCCTTCACCCAAGATAGATATATTCTCCGATAAAATACCTGAAATCACTGATCCTATCGCTGAGTTTAAAGCTGCGTTGACCATGTTTGACACGAACGCAAGCGATAAGCCCATGACAGAAAAATTCGGTGATACTCTTGATTATAGTGATTGCCAGACAATCATTCAGAAGCTTGAAGAATACGGACCCGAAAACAATAGATATTGCTTTATGGTATTCAATACCTTAAAGGGTATTACAAAATCCAAAATAGCAAAAATAGAAAACTACGAATACAGAATAGGACTTAAAATGTCCACAGATGATTCGTATGACTTGTTCGGATCCACAAGCTTTATATCAAAAGCAAACGATTCAACAGCCGTATTCTACTCCGGCAGCAAGCTTGCAAGAACCTTAAGACCATATTTGATGCCGGATGAAGAGTTTATGAAAAAATATAATAACGCATTGGAGGAATAAAAATGGCTTTTATTGAAAGAGATCCCGAAGAGATGTTAAGATTCGCGCAGCGTGCAAAAAACTATGCGGCAAATATGACACATTTAATTCGTGTTACTCAGGGCTCTGCTGATTTTTACAGAAGTGAGCTTGACGATAAGTCTCAGAAATGCATCGACAAATTACACGAGAATTGCAATAAATTTCTCACTCAGGTTCGTGTTTACTATGATTTAGCCGACCAGATTGAGAAAAAGGCAAAAAAGCAAAAAGACATCCGAGACAATTTTCGTGTATAATTAAAATTCATGTCGAATCGATTTGATATAGAAACGGCAGAAAGCCTATGCAAAGCTTTTAAGGATGCTCTTCGTATTGCTGATTCAGAAAGTGCGGAAATTAAACGAGATTTTATTTGTCTCAGTGAAACCTTCGCAGATTCCGAATATGACGAGTTTTATAGTGAATTAGAAAAAGCAAATTCCGCTATAGACAACGTCTGCGTAAACATTTCCGATCTAATTACAGCTTTAGAAGATTATATGGGAGGTATGCGCGAGTTGCTTTCTTCTCCTCTTGCATCCACAACAGGAGAAGCAACAGAAAGAAAGCAGAGCGGAAAACCCAAAAGCCTTGAAGACATACAAAGCTGGCTTTCCGATATTAATCCGAATTATGACGAGTTTGATATCTCATCACCTTATTCACACAATTGCGGCTCCTGCGCCTTTGCAATTTTCCAACGAATGGAAGGAAAAAACCCAAAAGCTTGTGCTTCCGCAATAAACATTGGTTTTAATGACCAGATGGAAGCTCTCACGGGCTTAAAAATGGTTAAGACTACTCCCGGTGAAATCGAAAATATCTTACTTTCGGAAGGAAACGGTGCTCATGCCATTATCGGTATTGACCGTGATTGTGGACCCGGCCATTGGTTTAACGCCGTCTGTATGAATAACAAGGTTTATGCAATAGACGGTCAATCGGGACAGGTTTTTGATTGGCCCCCTGATTATGGTAACGTTGTTAATTGGGAGATGAGTATGAAAATATGACTATGGACGAAATATACGAAAAAGTTGCCGATTTATTAAATATGACAACTAATGAAGTAAAAGAGAATTGTAAAAAAATTGACGATATTGATGCATATTACTTTTGGAATTCTAACCGCGGTGGTTGCTCACTTATAATAAATGAAGCAGGCGAAAAGCTGGGAGCCTCATCGGCAGTCTCTTTTGAGAAGCATATTAATGCATACAAAAGCGGTAAAAGGAATTAATTATTTCTAATAACGTTAAATAAAGGAGTAGTAAATATGGGCAATAGATTTGATTTTGGTGTAGCACAGGAATTTGCTGCCATGTTAACAAAAACAGCAGAAGTAATGAAAACAGAAACTGAAAATGTAAACCACGATTTTGAGGTTTTAGGAGATACATTCAGAGATCAGAATTATACGGAATTTAGAAGCGATGTAAAGAAAGCAACCGCGACAGTAAACAGTATCGTGAGCGACTTACATGAACTTAAAGCTGCTATGCTTGAGTATGCCTCCGGTCTTGAGGATGTCTTAAGATAATGGGTAAAGACGTAATAAAGGATGTGGAGAAAGCACGCGCTCATCCTAACAATATCAATAGAGTTCTTACAGAAGCCTCAAACGGGGTGGCTTGTGCATATAGCGAGCTTGTTTCTTTGGGTGATTTGGCCGAAAGAAAAATCAAAGAAATTGATGAAGAAATATATCAGCTCAGTCAGGAAGGCAAGGACATCAGAAGAGATGACAGCGACAGATATGCTATCTTGATGGATCGGAAAAAAGAGTTGAAATATTGTTTGGCAAAACTGAACTCTGTAGATGATATGCTCAGAATAACGCACTCCTCTTTTATGGAATGGAAAGAAAAGAGCGACAAAACCAACTTGAAATATTCACAAGTGATAGAGTACCTGATTAAATTAAGAGAATGAGGTTGAAAAATGAGTAATATTGTAGAATTTGCAAAAACAAAAAACACCTCTTTGCTTGTTGCCGCCGGCAAGAAGCTTGATGACATATATTCTGCAACCTCTCTTGATTACGAAAATCTGTTATTGAATCACATGGGTATGTTGCTTGGTATTAAAGATTGTGAATACAAAGAACTCCAACAATATACGTCAGATGAACTCTTGAAACTCGACAACGACAAGGCTATCAGTAAATTAACCGTTCTTGCTAGGCAGGGATACGGACAAGCTTTACAAACTCTTGGTTACATAAAAGAATCTGACGATCCTGAAAAAGCACTTGAATACTATTTCCAATGCTTGGATAAGCCCGATGTTGATCAGGGTGAAATAAACGAGAGCATTGGCAAGCTCATGTATCTGAACGATAACTTGGATTCAAGTGAGGGCTTTAAATACCTAAAGGTTGCCGCCGATCAATACAACAGAGGCTTTGCACAAGCATTGCTTGCAGAGATGTATCTTTCCGGCGACGGAACAGAACCAGACATTAGCATTTCTTATAACTATTGCTTAAAAGCTGCTAATAGTGGTATATCATATTCTGAATATGCCCTTGGCAGAGACTATATATTTGCATCCGAATATCCATTGGAGCAGAATATTGACCTAGGTATCAAATATCTCAAAAGTGCCGCCGAGAAATATCACCACAATGCATTGTATTTTCTGGGATTTCTTTATTTTGATGGTGAGCTGGTGCCCAGAAATGTAGAGTTGGCAGAAGATTACCTTCAAAAGGCAACTTATGGTGATGTGCCCGGTGCATTCGCTTACCTTGGTCAGCTGTTTTTTGAGCGTGGCGACTATGATATGGCAATAGACTACTTGGAAAAAGCTCGTACACAATATAACTCCTTGCTCTGGGCAGAAACACTTGTTCAGATCTATAAAAACGGCTTGGGTTGCCCCGTCAATATACCAAAGGCGGTATCGCTCATAGAAGATATGATGGCTCAAAGCGCCTCTAACAGAGAAGATATTGAATTTGCTGCAGAATGTTATTATCAAGGCGTTCACGTTCCTCGTGATATTGATAAAGCGGTACGGTATTACTTTTCTCTCGAGGATACCGATCCCTCTATTAAATATAAGATAGGTTGCATTGCATTAGAGGGAAAATCAACTGTTCTTTCTACGAATGATATTATCAGATATCTGGAATTTGCAGGAAATAACGGTTACCCCGATGCATTTTCTAAGCTGGCTCATTACTTCCTTGCAAACGGAAACAGCGATAGAGCACTTGATTTCTTCAAAAGAGGATTTAGTGCCGGAAACGCTGACGACGGTGTTATGGTTGGTCGAATATTTGAAGCCGGCACACCAAGCATGATGAAAAACATCAATGAGGCCGTAAACTGGTATAAAGCCGCTGCCAACAAAGGTAGCACTATTGCCAAATCTGAATTAGCTCAGATCAAGCAAACCATTTTCGGTTATAAGAGGATTTAAGTATGGAAACTTATTCACTTAATCACGTTGTCCGTGGTTTGGAGAGAGAAAAAGAGGACTTAGCTGATAATTGGCAAGGGGAAGCTGCCTCTATGTATCTTCAGATAATGGATCACCATATTGATTATGCAAAAAAACTTGACAAAAGACTGGAATATATTTTCCAAGAACTCCAAGAACTCAGAGAGATCATTGAGAGCGAAGGAAGATGTCCGGTATTAGAAAAAAAACTTAGGAGATGACAATTATGAATGATGAAAAAATTGGTGGTATATCTCTCGACGATATTATGGCTGCCGCAATGGATGGTTTAGATGATGTCTCAACTACTTCCCAACCTAACGTAGCTCCTTCAGTACCTGTGGCACCTGCTGCTCCCGTGGCTCCTATAGCTCCTTCAGCGCCCGTGACACCTATTGCTCCCGCGGCTCCTGTAGCTCCTTCAGCGCCCGTAGCACCTATTGCTCCCGTGGCTCCTGTAGCTCCTGTAGCTCCTTCAACGCCCTCAACCCCTATTATAAATCACGTCATACCCGTTGCAACACCGGTTGAACCTGCACCCGTAGTTCAAGATGATGTTTACACTATTATGGGGCTTAAATTTGTTAATGTTACAAACAGATTGTCACCGGCTTACGAAAAAAAAGTGTGCGACGTTTTTTCCTGCGTTGATGCAAACAGAACAGCAGAAGCTATGCAGCTTGCCCAGGAATTAGTCGATCATAATATATCAAGTGAAGTAGCATGGTACGTATATGCCCATGCAAAAGAAGCATGGGGAGACAATGCTCTTGCTCAGAAGGGCTACGAACAGGCTATTGCTATAAATCCCGCTTTCCCAAAGCCTTACAATGATTTCGGTCTTTTACTGGCTGCACAAGATAAATATGAAGCTGCTGTACGTTATTTTGAAAAAGCAGTAGAATTAGACCCTTCAAGCGAGATATATATGGGTAATGCTGCGTATTTCACATCATGCTCTGATAGTTATAATGCTGCTATTGAGAAATGTAAATATTATATTGATATCTCTGCTGAAAAAACATTCTTACAGAACATCCTTGGCGCAATCTACGTAGCGTTAAGTAAAGAATACGTTGTAGATGTTCCTGATGACTTTGAAGATCCCGATGCAGGAACAACTCCCGGTTTCATTTCTCTCGAGGATATTCGGGAGGTTCGTAATCTTTGTAATCAGGCGAAGTCCCTTATTACATTAGATCAGTTCAAGGATGACGCTGATATGGCAGAAAGCCTTCTTCAGGCTTGTATTGAAGATTGTAAGTTGGAACCAGCTCATAAAAAAAGCTTTACAATATTCCATGCAGTCTGTGTATTCATTATCTATACATTCCTCACACTTGTATGGGGTGCGCCATTAGCTCTCCTTCTCGCTATAATCACTGTTAAGGCTGATAACTTCCCCAGATATATGTTTAACTATGTGTGGTGTACCGGAAGCTATGACCCCTTAAAATACGTTAGCGATTCATTCTATAGGAACCACGAGATATTAAAGGCTGCCAAAGATGGCTGGAATTCCGTGCCTTCCGACAGTTCTTCGGTTTGGGGTGATATTTTCAAAGAATTCTTTAAAAGTCAAATTTGGTTCTTCAAAGCACGTATTCAGTTCTACAAGAGATTTATTAAAGAGAAAAAAGAACAGAAGCAGAACTCTATCGGCACAATCAGAACAGATGATATTAATCCCGGAATTTAATTGGTTCTTTGTAATCGGTGCATATGACAGCGCCGGTTACAAAAACATCTAATTCTTTTATGAAAGGTTTGTTTTAACTATGGCAAGATGCCCTTTTTTAGAATTTATTGGAAGCACAAATCCCTTTAGCTCTTCAGAAGACAATTATTTGTGTAAGCTTTGCGGACAGACTATGGACTTTTATTCCGAAAAAGTAAAATATACTTGTAACCGCGAATACGGCGAAGAGTATAAAAATTGTCCTTATTACAAAAACCACTAATTAATTCTTTCGAAAACTTACTATCCTCAATACAATAATCACTAAAATGATTATTGGCACGGATAGACCATTAAAGGTACGTACTATGACTTCACAAAACAATATTGAATCAACTAAGAGCAACCCTGACGTAAATGATAACAATCAAGCTGTTGCTCCCAAGATAATCAGACAACCGAATATTTTTGATGCGACGAGCTGGAACGTATATTGCGATAAAAACGAAATCGTTTCTTTTATGATACAATGCTTTGATTGTCAGACTATTGAATACAACCGTGAACAATCAAAATTGTATTTCTCAATAATTCAACAAAAAGCTCATAAAATCGCAAACTTTACGTCGTATGGAAAAGGCTTTTCTGTGGTTCCTAACGTTATTGACTTAACAAACGAGCAAAATTGTCTGTTGGCTCATATCTTAAGTCAGGATTACAATGAACAACCTAACGTAGAATACACTATGCCTAAAGCCATAATTTCAAGACTTGTTTTTTCTGACGGCTCCGTTGCCACAATCAGAACTGAACCTTCCGGTAACAGTTTCTGTGGGAACAAGCTTCTTTACGATCTTAACGAGTTTTTGATTGGCAATTCCCCCGAAGCCCCTTGGCGTTTCAGCTATTCGGTGTCATATTTATGTCCCCATTGCCAAAAAGAATTTTGCAAATCATTTTTTGATTTAATAACCAACCCGGCTCCTTCCATTATCTGTTCAAATTGCAATCGAGCTATAATAGAAAATAGTTCGACAGCCGAGACCAAAAAAGCTCACAATAAAGTTGATCCCAAGGCTTCGATAGACAAAAACTGCAAGGATGAGGACAAAAAAGATACGGATGAAGAAAACTCACCTTCCATTTTACAAAAGGTGTTTAGATTCTTTTCAAAATCTTCCGACTGAGTTGAATTAATATATACGTACTAACTTAATTCCCGAGAAGAAAGGTTTCGGTTTTTGATACACTGATCTTATATGTGTAATACATAAAAAGCACCCGTGGTTTCATAGCCTCGTGGTGCTTTTGTTTTTTCTGAGTTTTTATTATCCCTTAATTTATCCAAATCTCGCTACACATTTATTTTAAAAATCATACCAACACCTACAATAACCGAAAAATTTGTTTTCTTTTTGTTGCAAATGCAAGTTGAAAAATGCGGCGATAAGTTTATAATTAGACGTAGGTAATTTTGTTTAAGATATTAAAATTTTTATTGTAGGATGATTTTATGTTGTTTTATTTAATTTCTTTAGCGTTTCTTGTTTTCGTTTTCTTTTCAAGTTTTGGTGAAAAAACAACCAAAGCGCAGGTTTTAAACATTTCCGGTTGTATCATCGCCGTTGTTTGCGCTTATTACGTTTTTTCCGAGGATTTAACGGATTCTTTCTTCTGGAATCTCGTTCTTGCCATTCTTCCCATTGTAGGCGGGCTTATTGCTCTCTTGTCTCTTGCAACGACCAAAGGCGAAAAAACAACCATAGCCAAAGATACACCTGAAAATAAACCGTTTTTTAACGTTGATATCGTAGATGACGAAAGTTATGCTGCACCACACAGTGCTGCATATACACCTCAGGCAGCTTATACACCCCAGCAGACACCCTACGCACCTTACGGTTCTTACGCTCAGCAACCACAGTATACGCCACAAACTCCATATCCTGCATATGGTCAGCAACCTCAATATACACCGCAGGCACAGCAAGCGCCTTACGCACCATACACTCAACCGAATCAATATGCACCGCAGGCTCCCGCACAACCGGAGCCGCAACCGCAGCACGAACCTATTTCATACATAAATGCGAAAATTGAAGGCTTTGGCTCTTGTGACGTAGTTGAATCCGCTGAATTCGTAAAGATTACTATGAGAGCGGAAGGCAAAGAATACGAATTTTACGTCAAAGACCAAAATGTAGTTGCATACCGTGCAGAAGGGATGTCCAAACCACAAAGTTATTGAATTGCGAGGGCTAAATTTATATGAGCTTATTAGATGATATTATTTACTCAGAACATCGTTGGAATGATGACTTTGAAGAATACAAAAAAGCCGCACATAAAATTGATACAGATATAGGCGCGGTTGTTGGTCAAATTGTTGGTTATGTTAACAACATAAACGCTATAAAAAGAGACCTTGAAACCAACATAAGATACATTTATAACTTCTTAAAGGATTTTGGCAATCCCGAGGCTTTGCCAAATTACACATCTTTTAAACCGGAGTATATTCCGGAATACCATCCCGCACCATATAAATTAACACAGAATACTATGCGTTATTCTAACGACAGCTCTATTCCCTCAAGTGGATTTAAACAGGGCATAAAGGTTGCCGGAAATACTCTCCTATACACGGGAAGTAAATTTAGCAAAAAGACCCTTAGTGACTATTATACGGATATCATAAACAGCCAAGGCAAAGAAAAGACGGAGCAAGATAACGACATTCACGCTCGTGAGGAGATTCTTGCCACATTCAATTTGAAGCTTGAAATTGCGAAATGCTACCACGATATAATATCACTTGTAAAGGAAACGGTAGATAGAGTTATTATAACCGAAACTCCCGGCATAAAAGCCTTTTTATATGCACAGGGCGTTTGGGATGCTGTCTCATCAGACAGACTTCCTTCAACTGCAAAGCCTGCACCAATTAAGAGATTTTTAAGAAGCAAAGCATATTCAAGGCACGTTAATTTTATAAAAAACACCAATGATTTTTATACGTTGTTTGTTCGGTACTATCAAAATGATTACCTTACGCAACTCTTTAATGAAGGAAACTTGTCTTCAGTAACATCAGACCTTAACAAATTCACTAACCACAAGACTTCGTTAAAATCCAATAGCGTATTTGGAGGACAAAATGGATAATGACATTTTAAAGGCGCTACGTCTTCAAAAAAGCATAAGCGAATACAGAGACGACCTCTATCTTAGCACGATTCAAAGAATGCAGGAGGAGTCTGCAAGAATATTAAAGCCGCAGTTAGGTAACGCTTTCGTAGCAAACTGTGCAAGAGACTTAGCAGGAGAAGTCGTCCGTAATTTTTTCAATACCTCAGATTACCATATCACCGTTGACCAGATGGCAACGCGCATATTGAAATTCGAGTACGAAAACGAATATGACCCTATAGGCAATAATAGTGAGTTACATAAAAACGTTCTCTATCAAAACGATATGTCGCCCGACACCAAAGACTATATTGCCGGTGAAATCAATGCTCATTTGGGCACTAATTTCCATTTTCCGGAATCAACCCTCGACACCATTAGAAAAGAGGGTGATGCGGCTCAAACAAAGCTTTTTGAAAAGAAAGACGGTCGTTACGTAGATATAAATATGATTCAAAAGGCTAAAGGTGATTACGTAAAGCAACAAACTGCGGATGGTTCCACTTTAAAAGATGAATACAACGATAAAGACGTTGAATATTACGAGACAAAAAGCGGTCGTTCACGCAGAAATCTTGACGTTGACCATAATCAAGCGACAGCAACGGCTACATACAATTCTAAATTTCTCAAAGAAGAAGGCATTCAGAAACTTAAGGAAAACCTTAATTCCGAATCAAACTTTGCAATGATGAATAAAATTGCAAACGAAAGCAAGGGCGATGTGCGAGTTTATGACAAAAACGGAAATGATATAACTCATCGTGCTTCCCCTGCCCAACTATCAAAAGCTATATGCGACAGATGGGAAAATGCTAATCCCGAAACAAAACAAAAATTGATAGAAGAAGGCTATCTTACCGCAGACGGCAAGGTGCCTAAATCTATTCAAAAGAAATTAAACGACAATATCAAAAAATCCCAGAATTCCGAAAGCAAGGTCATTCTTCAAAACACAGATTACAACAAGGTGAAAAATGACGCTATCGATAAAACTAAAAAATCTATCGGCAAAATCATTGCCGGGCAGGTTATATATTACGCTGTTCCGCCCATTGTTTATGAATTGCGAAAAATTCTGTGCGACGGTGCAACTAAATTAGATAACGCCATAAGTCGTCTTGCCGAATCGGGCAAAAGAATTTGCAATTACGTTTTCTCCCATCTTAAGGATATTTTCAAAAGCGTCGCTGAAAATTCTCTGAAAACCTTCCTTAAGACGTTTATGGATACTCTTATTAATATGGTAAAGGCTTCTGTTAAGAAGCTCCTTAAGATTGCAAAGAGTCTTGTAATGTCTGTCGTTGATGCCATAAAGATTGTTACTTCTCCCAATACAAGTGGTGCACAGAAGGCAGACAGCGTTTTCACTCTTTTTGGTGTAACAGTAACCAATATAGTATTGGAGCTACTCTTCGAGGCTATTGAAGACGGTCTCGGCATACCCGAGTTTCTTCTCTCTCCTTTACAGATTATCACAAGTGTAATCTGTACTAATCTCGTAATGCTCATTCTTGAAAAAGCAGACCTTTTTAACGTTCGACTTGGCTTTAAGATGGCCGAATTAGAGGAAATGTTTGAGAGAGAGCGTGAAAATTACAACAGACAATATGAAGAATATAATCAAACAACTCAAGAAGAGATAGCCGATCTTCTTCAAAAAATAAAGGACGATTGTCAGAATATTTCAGACTCCTTGAAAAACTTTGATCCGTACGAGGATTCTGCAAGAGAAATCTTGGAGGATGTAAACAGAATATTTAATATGAACATTGATTTCGAGGCAGAATGGCAAAACTTCCTTGGTCGTCCTACCGTGGAAATAACTGCATAACATTTTACGTTACTATAAAAACCACGGAGAACACAACACCACTAAGCTCCACTATCTCGAACTATTAAAGCCATCCTTATTTTCCCCGTAATTCAATGGGTGCCGTTAACGGGCTCATAATATATAAGTTTTAATTCACATCCTACAGGAGTTGTTATCTATGCGTAGATTTTCTCATGTAATCGTCGTAGGAATTGACGGTGCGGGAGCGTTTATTGAGAAGGCAGACACGCCCAATTTTGACAGAATATTTTCTGACGGCGCTCTTACCTATTCCGCTCTCTCGTCGCGTCCTTCTATTAGTGCCGAGTGTTGGGGCTCAATGCTTCTCGGCGTAGGACCCGAGGTACATAAATTGACTAACGAAATAGTGTCCTCTACCCCCTATCCTACGGATTCACCATTTCCGTCTCTCTTCCGTAGAATCAGAGAAAAATATCCTAATGCCGTCCTCGGCTCATACTGTGATTGGAATCCCATTACCTACGGAATAGTGGAAAATAACATTGGTGTTTCCCACGATACCGCCGATGATACGGAGCTTACTCCCATTATCTGCGACTATATCCGCAAGGAAAAGCCCGACTTTCTCTTTATACAGCTTGACAGCGTAGATGGTGCGGGTCACAACAAGGGATACGGAAGTCCCGCGTATATGCAGAGAATCCACGAGGTAGATGAGCTTGTAAACCATATCTATCTCGCCACCTGTGACGCGGGTATTAAGGACGATACTTTATTCATTGTGATTGCCGACCACGGCGGCACAAATGACGAAGAAGGCAAGGGACATCACGGCGGTTGGACTGACGAGGAGAGATTTGTTACATTCGCCGCCTCGGGCAAGGGTGTAAACAAAACGAAAATAGAAAATATGAATATACGCGATCTATCCGCTATCGTACTTTACGCTCTCGGTATAGATGCTCCCGACTTTGACGAAGCAGGTTGGACTTCGCAGATTCCCGTAGGGCTATTCATAGATGACACTCTACCCGAGTATCGAAATATTTCTCATCTCACGGGGGCAGCCCCGAGAGTCTCCAAAGCAGCTCACACGTCCGAATTAATTTGATATATAAAGAGCGAGGAGATTTTTTATGAAAAAATACGAATCAGTTGTAATTGGTCATATTTCAAAGGATTTTAATATTGACCACCTTGACAATGAATCAATCATCAACGGCGGTGCGGTAATTCATTCAAGTGCATCTGCTTACGCTCTCGGGCACAAGGTTATGGCTATTACAAAGATCAAGGAAGAGGATTTGGACAGAGCAGATGCCTTCACTATCCCAAAGGAGGATATTCTCGCTATATGCTGTGAATCTTCTACCTCAATCAGAAACAAGTATTATACTCCTGATAAAGAAAGACGTAACAGTACATGTATATCCCTTGGTACTCCCTTTGATTACAGCGACATTCCCGAGGATATCGAAAGCGATATTTACCACTTCGCAGGTCTTATTTACGGTGACTTCACCAATGATATGATCAAAAAATGCGCCGACAGAGGCAAGGTTGCGGTGGACGTTCAATGCTGTCTTCGTCACGTAAACAAGGAAGACGGTTCAATGTACTTTGAGGATTGGGCAGACAAAATGGAAATGCTTCCCTACATCACCTTCCTCAAAACCGATGCGGCAGAAGCAGAGATACTTACGGGTACGTCTGACAGAGCAGAGGCTGCAAAGATGCTTCACTCATGGGGTGCAAAGGAAGTTCTCATCACTCACAATACCGAGGTATTGGCTTACGACGGCGAGAACATATATACCTGCCCCATAAAGGCTCGAAATTTAAGCGGCAGAACAGGTCGAGGCGACACAACCTTCGCCGCATATATCACAGAAAGACTCACCAAGGATATTCCTACCGCTCTGCTCTACGCTACTGCAACAGTTTCTCTAAAGATGGAGACTCCCGGTGCTTTCCAAGGCACAAAGGCAGACGTTGACGCTTATATTGATGAGTTCTATTCAAAATAAGCGTTACTAAAAAAGGGGTTCAATATGGATACTCCTACTGTATGCAGTAACTGTGGCACAACTCTTCCTGAAGCTGCAAAGGTATGCTCCTTCTGTGGTACACAGATGTGACACGGTAAGGCTTTAACATAATATACTTACATAATAAATCACCCGCCCCAACAATTCGGGCGGGTGATTTATTTAGTCGTTTATTCCGTTATCAATCAACAAAGCTGATGGACATAAAGTAATACCAACCCTCAGAGCCGTATGAATACTCTACATACCATTCACCGTCACCTGATTCATATATAACAGTCTGATACTCCTTGTCTGAATGAAGCACCAGGTTGATTCTATCTGTCATGGCTTCGGGGAATATTCCGGGGACATCTACAACACTTGATTCTGAAAGCTGATTCCACTCAAAGGTTGCACCGGGACCGCTGAGTATAACGGTTGCGCCGTAGCCGAAGTTGTTTTCTTCACCGGAAAAATCACTGAAGAGTTCTATACCCAGAGTAGTTGCCTTAGGAAGATTTACGTAGGTTATTTCCACATCTCCGTAAGCAAAGGCTCTCGCACCAACCGAGGTAGCCTCGGGAAGGTCTATTTCCGTAAGGGCGGTGTTTGCAAAGGCTAAGTTACCTACTGTCTTCACCTTAGGTGCGTAGAGGGATTCAAGGTTTGTACAGGAAAGGAAAGCCTCTGCACCGATACATGTAGTGCTTGGCAGACTGATAGACCTGAGCTCTGTCACCTGCTCTAAAATCGTACTACCGTATCTGTCTTCAACCTCTCCCTCACCGAAAGCATTTCCGTAAACATAGTATCCGTCATCGTCCATATAACAGTTGACGGGTATTGAGGCGGGTCCTGCAATGGTAAGATTTATACTTCCGTCCTCTACTGTCTCATTATCGCATATGGCTCTGCGGATAGCCTTTATCAATTCGGGATCTGCATCTGTCTGGAGATAAACTATAATATCCGTTTCGCCAGCCATAAGTTGTCTCTCTACCTCGCTGTAAACCTCTTCATAGGTAACATATACGGGTATATCTCCGTATTCAAACTGCATATCAAAGTATGGCATTTCAAACTCTGCAATAGCCATATCGTATTCGTATGATACGAGGGCAAGCTCCGTTATTTCTTCACCGCAATCATCACAATATGCCGTACCGGTACAGATAGTATAATCCGAGTTCCATTCATAGATTGCTCCGCTATAGTTTTGGTGGGCTGATTTTGGGGTTTCGCCTTCTGTTACCTGAGTTTCAAATTTGCCGTTTGTAAATGTTGCGGTAAAGATACCCCAACCCTCTGTACAGCAGTTGGACTCAGAAACAACCTCACACTCTGTATATACTGTCTCCTCTTCTGCCACGAGACCGCAGCCCGAGCAGGTTGCCTGTGCCGTACAGGTTGAGAAGTCACTTGCCCAGCTATAAACTATATTATCGGAATCGTGGTCTGCCTTGGGAGTTGTAACGTATTTCATTTTCGTTTCAAAATAAGAGCTTGTAAATGTGGCAGTGTATCTTACATAGCCTGTGGTAGTACACTTTGCTTTTCTGATTACATTGACTGTAGTATCAACAGTTTCTGTCACCTGATGGTCATGGCAGTTTACACAGTTTGCCGTTGCAATACAGGTTGAACAGTCATCCGACCATGTATAGGTTGCCGTGCTGTAAACGTGATTTATTGAAGCCTCTTCTACTTCGATGAACTTTTCACCTAACACAGAGCTTGCAAAGGTTGCCGTGTATCTTGCTACACCCTCGCCACCACACTCACCGCTTACAACACTGTAAACAGTTTCAACGGTACTATTGATTTTTCCGCCACCACATCTTGCACATACGGTGTTACCCGTGCAGGTGGAGTAATCCTCTGCCCATGTGTAGGTTATATCTTCATAATTGTGACCGAGAGCCAAAATCGTCTCACTGCGGGTCTGAGATTCGAATCGCTCATCTTTGAATGTAGCGGTAAATGTACCTGTGCCGTCACTTGTACATGTAGGCTCCTTTGAGTAAACTACTGTAGCCTTTACCTTTTCGGAAATCTGTGTTTTACCGCAGTAAGTACATTTCAATGTAGCCGTACATATAGTAAAGCCGTTGCTCCAGGTATATATGGTCCTTGTATTTTCCGCACAATCCTCACAATCGGGTATATCGTATTTTTCCTCAAGGAGCATTAAGTCCAGCCTGTCGATCTTGCCGTCACCGTTAAGGTCACACGCCTTCTTCTCTGCTGTGGAGAGAGCTTCGGGATTGCTGATACCCTCTCTCATAGCAACGATGTCATCAACCTCAAAGGGATAGCCGTTGAAGTCAAAGTCACCTACTGCATATACCTTAATAGCCTTTTTACCCATGATAACCTGATTCATAAGAGCAGCATCGAGAGCATCTATATAACCGTCACCGTTAAGGTCATATTTTATTATCTCATCATACTCATATGTCTCGCTCTGACCCGGGTCCGCGGATGTAACAAGATTTACTATTTCCTGATAGTCGTTAATATCAATTTTCTTGTCGCAGTTTACGTCGCCTGCCTGTGAAACTGAATATACACCCAGACCACCTACATTGATAACTGCGTATGCTTCATCTGCAGTGAGAATGGGATAGGAGTTGTAGTTGTTTGCGTCCTGTCCCCATACAGGCTCATTGTTGCCACTCTGAAGAAGGTATGCTACCTCACCGCTGTTGAAGGCGTCTAAGCCCTTTCCTTCCTTCCGACCTTCCTTATCGTTATTTTTTTCCGTAACAATAGCTTTATTAATGAGTGTGTTGTTTATAAGGTAATAAGAATTAGTATAATTGGGTGCTTTGTAAGAAGCACTTATAGCCGAAACATTACCGTCAATACAACTTACCTTACCTGCATTGAAGCAGTTGGTTATATTAACCTCCGTAGTGCTCTGACCTAAAATACCGCCAAGATAACTACCGCTTTTTTCGCTTGAAAGAGAAATTGAACCAATATTTCCGCAGTTTTCTATGTCGGTACATTTATAGCTGTTTCCCACAATACCGCCTAAGTATACAATGGTTGATATTGCCTGTCCCTGTACGTTACCCACATTATATGCTCTGTATACTCCTGCGTAATCAAGAGCGCCGACTATACCGCCTGCACTTGCCGTATAATTTGAAGAGATGGCGAAAACAAAACCCTCATTTCTTACATCGCTTACGGCTGCTTTATTTGCTGCACCCACAATACCGCCGGCACATCCGTTAGCAGCCGAGGACAGAAGTTCCACCTTACCTGTGTTGACACAATCACTCACGGAGCTTGTCTCACCGCTGAGCATACCGCAGATACCGCCCGATTTAGTGTGGGATAAATTTAAGTCTCCTATATCGTAAAGATAGAAGTTACTGTAAACTCTACCGTTGTTTTCACAAGATGATACCACGGTGTCGGTTCCTTGACCGCAGATACCGCCTGCTACACAGAATGATACAAATAAACTTGTACCTGAGGGCGGTGTTATCTTGGCAAGTACTGAGCCATTATTGATATTTTCCTTAATCTGTGCTTCGTCAGATGTACTGCAGATACCGCCTGCATAGCAGGAGCCGTGAGCATAGTCAGTTGTATCACATCCGTTGACGGCACTTACTTCCGCAGAATTTATACATTTTTCAATACTGCCACCTGTAGGCACTACACCTGCAATACCGCCTGAATATATATTGTTTCGGGTACCGTATGCATATACTTCACCGCTTACAGAGCAGTTTTTCACCGAAGCACCTGCATTTCTGCAGATACCGCCTGCATAAACTGAGCTTACACCCTTTGCAGAAACGGTAGCATTAACCGTACAGTCGGAAATTATCGCACCCTCTGAGTAATCACAGATACCGCCTGCGTATGCGGCATTACTGCTTACAGCGGATACTATACCCTCAACACGGCAATTACATATAGCACCGTTTTTGAGAGATATACATATGCCTGCCACCTTTGATGCAGTTTTTACATAAGCCTGATTCAAGGTGAGATTCTTAACCGTACCACCGTCAACATAGCCGAATAGAGATCCTTCGCTTACATTACCCGAAATATATAAGCCCCTTACTGTATGACCGTTTCCGTCAAAGGTTCCTGAATAAGGTGAAGCGGAAGCATCGGCAATAGGTGTCCATACACTGAGAATGGATGTATCATCTACGAGAGTACCGTCATCATCAAGCACCTTAAGGTTAAGGTATATATCGTCCATAAGAATTGCATTGGCAGACAGATTCTGCTCGTAATCTGCAAGGTCGCCGTTTACAAGATCTCTGAACCATCCCAGCTGATAAGCATTGTATATTTCATAATAGCCCTCGTCGTTGAGAAGCGGAGCGATGCTCTGAGTAGCAAAGTCTTCAGAATATGTATTGGTATATATGATCTTGTTACCGTCTAAACCGCAGTAAACTATGGCATCGGAAAATACGGGATGAGCCTGACGGGGATTGCCGTTGTCTATATCCTGACCCCAGACAAGTTCTCCCTTTGATGTCTTGCCATTAAGTAGATATGCTACCTTACCGCTTGCGAAGTCCTCTGCAGTAACACCGATAGTCTCGCCTACACCGTCACCCTGATAGGAATTACCCGAGCCACCGCCTACACCGTTCTGCACCATATCAGACCTTGTCCTTGCAGAGCCTGAAATGTAGTAGCATTCATCTATTGTACCTATATAATCGCCTGACACGGCGCCCACCTGAAACTCACCGTCAACCTTGCCTGTTGTAAAGCAATTATATAAAGCTGACGTTTCTCCTGCACCGGCTATACCACCGCCGTAGCGTTCTGCGAAAATATCGCCTGTATTATAGCAATAGTTAACATAAACACAGACTTTTATTTCGCCGCAGATACCGCCACCGCAACCGAAATAGGAGGTAATGTTACCCGTATTAACACAGTACAGCACCTGATATCCGTCGTTTCCGCCGTATTCCATACCGCAGATACCGCCCGTATATTGGGAGGCTTTTATGTCCCCGTTATTGGTACAGTTATTTAGGTAAGAGCTATGAGCGTAGCCTACTATACCACCCACCTGCTCAAGGCCTGTAATTTCGCAATTATTGATGCAATCCTCTACAACAGATCCACTATTTATTTCGCCACAGATACCACCTGCATTTCGGAGGCTTTCTACAATACCTATGTTGATACAACCCTTTACAGAAGCGGTACCATCGCAGTCTATTTCATAATCCGGTAAGGTATAACCGCAGATGCCACCTGCGTTCATATAGCCTGCCTTAACTCTGCCTGAATTTTTACAGTTTACAATTTCTCCACCACAAAGTATCTGACCGCAGATACCGCCAATGTCGCAGGAGCCGTAAACTACAATATTTTTGCTTTCGCACTCCGATATTTTACCGAAATGAAGCTGACCGCAGATACCACCAACATATCTGTTAGCTGTAATACATGAATCATCAAGAATTACATTTTCAATGGTGGTATTTTCTCCATAACCGAACAGTCCTGCACCGTCAAGGGCTACGCTGTTTATGTAGAGTCCCTTTACGGTATAACCTCGTCCGTCAAAGTGACCTGAGTATTTATTTGCTTCATTACCGATAGGTGTCCATTCTCTCAAGCCAAGTCCCAGGTCAACAGGATTACCGTCCTCCAGGACCTTTGAATTTAATGAAATGTTGCCAACGAGAACACCGTTGACGGAATTATTTCCCTTGTTTACTGTCTCAGCAAACCAGGTTAACTGACCGCCGTTTGAAATGGCGTAATAGCCTGTATATTCCTCGGAAAGACCGAATTGACTAAGATTATCTGCAGTAATCTCAACTGCCTCTTCTGTTTCTTCACAGTCCTTATATGTGCAGAAGCCGTTTTCGTAGGTGTGAGTATGCTCTGTAGGTGCTTCCTCACCGAAATGGGGTATTCCATCTGGGGAGTTGGAGTAACCCACATTTCCGTCCTCATCCGTAACCATATATACAGGGCTTCCGTTGTGCACGGGAAGAAGCTGTACTGACTCACCGTTGTCAATATTCTGACCCCATGGGGAATCATCGCCGTCGCTACCCTTAAGAAGGTATGCTATCTCACCGCTTGCAAACCTGTCCATACCAACGCCTGTAGCGGAGCCTTCCGTGTCACCTGTAGCCTTTGAATCAGGATATAAGCCGACACTGAAAATAAACTTATCGGAATTGTTATTGTAATAGTAAGAGTTAATAATCTTAGCCCCTTCAGGGTCAAGCTTACCGCAGATAGCACCTGCAAAATTCTCATCAGGATTACCGCTACCTGCATACACATAGCCTGTGTTATAGCAATTTTCAAAGGTTGCAGAAAACTGCACCTGACCACAGATACCGCCTGCTGTCTGATTGTATCTTGAGACTATGTCACCTGTATTATAGCAGTCCTTGATATACCCCTCAGTGCCTTTTGCGCTGCCACATATACCGCCCACATCAGCGTTACCTGTTATGTCACCTGTGTTGCCGTTTCGCAGAAGATTGCCGTCGTTCATTTCACCGCATACACCACCGATACTGCTACTAAAGGTAGAGCCCATAATGTCACCACTGTTGTAGCAATCAACGATGCTTGATGATATAGAAAGGTAGCCTGTAATACCACCCACATTATGATAACCGATTATATCGCCTGCATTTACACAAGCGGAGAAACTTGTATCTCTCGCACATCCGCATATGCCTGCGGTGTAATAGAAATTGTTCATATTGGTTGCACACACTTCACCTGTGTTTTTGCAACCCTTAAATTCAGAGTTGTAAGCAAGACCGCAAATACCGCCTACATAGTCATCGTGGCCCTCTGTCCGTCCGTTATTCACACAGTTTTCAAAATACGAATTTCTTGCACAGCCAACAATACCGCCGATGATTCTGTCACCTGAAACAATGCCGTCAAATGAGCAATTTATAAAAACACATCTTGTACATTCACCTATGAATCCACCCACATAAGCTCCGCTTGCTTCAACTTGTGCCTGTATGCGTACGGAAATGAATGTTGTATCCTCCGCATTATAGCAGAAGCCCTCTACCTCATCATCACCGTAAAAGTAGGAATCCGCAACAGATAAATTTTTGATAGTTGCTTCATCTACCTCGAAGAAGAGACTTGATGCTCCGTACAATCCGCTGACAGTGTGCCCGTTTCCGTCAAAGGTACCCTCATATGGACACAGAAGTCCGCCTATACCAATGTCTGTTACGAGCTTTTCACTGCTCTCGTTGAGGGTCCCGTCATCATTCAGGACATCTTCATTTACAACAATATCATCGAGAAGCACCGCATTTGCTCCTGTATTAGGATACTTATTGTAAACATTTTCATAATTTGCAAAATTACTGAACCATACAAGATCCTCATAGGTTGCAATACCGTAATAGCCTATATAATCTTCACTTAATCCAAGAGCCGAATAATTCTCCTCGGTAATTAAAATAGGTTCTATTCCCTCCACTGTGGCAGAAACCACCACAGGGAGACCTGAAACGAAAACTAAAACACATAATATCAGACTTAAAAATCTCCTTATGCTTATTTTTCCGTTCATAAATAACGCCTCCGTTACATTTTTAACAATTTTATTTTATACCTATGTAATAAAAAAGTCAACGAACGGTTTTGATTTTTGGGAAATATAGACAATGATAGTGCTGAACAAGGATGCGGTTTCACGAAGATATACTCTCGTGGGGTTTTCTTCTTTCCTTAGTTGACGGTGTTTTTCCGATGTGGTATATTTAGACATAGTTGAAACAGTCGGGAGGTGTCCCTTTGGCAAATAAAATTAAATCTAAAATTTCCTCCTTTCTCCGAAAGAATCTGACGGAGCACAGGGTAATTGATACCTATGAGGAGGAGGGTGTAACCTACAAGGTTATAGACACTCTTTCATCCTCGTCTCTTTACAAAAGTCAGCGCAGTCTCAAGTTTAAGACTGCAGACAGTGACATTATATATACTCACTCGGCAATACACCTTAATCCTTCCGAAAAGAGACAGCCCTATCTGCCTGTGGGTCAGGATATTATTTCCCGATGGTGCGACGTTTTCTCCCCCAAAAGCGCTCTCGTTTTAGGTTGTGCGGGATGTGCTATACCTCGCTTCCTCTATCTTTCTTATAAGGATATCCGTATAACGGGTGTGGAGCTGCTGCCGCTTCTTATAGATATCGCCGAAAAACACTTTTTTGTAAATGATATGAGCGACAGATTTACTCTCACGCAGGGCGATGCCTTTAAGTATATAAAGGATTGTACCCCCGACACCGAGGATATTATTCTCGTTGATATTTTCGATACGAATCGTTTGCCCGAGGACGTTTTTTCCGATGAATTTATAGGCGATGCTCTGACCGCTTCCTCGGAAAGCTCTCTTATACTTTTTAATTTTATAGACAGTAACCCCGATGTAATAAAAGACTTTGCAAAAAATATTTCTCTTCCCTTCGGTGAAAAATATGTTGTTTCAACGGAAAACAGATGCTTCCTCGCTCTCGGCAAGAGCCGCGACACGGAAAGGCTACGCAGCTTCCACGGGTCGCTTTACAACTGTGAAATAATTAATTGATATGGTGATAAATATGGATTACAAATACAAAAATCCCGCCCTCTCTCCCGAGGAAAGAGCGGAAGACCTTCTTGCTCTTATGACTCTCGAGGAGAAGGTTGCTCAAATAGATATTCTCCGCGGTGTAGAATACGCTACCGTACCCAGCACACTTAACCATTGCTGTATTCACGAAAGCTCCGATGTGGATTATGAGAAATTCGAGAAAACAGTAGGCGACCACGGTATCGGATATATTCACGATTCCTATACAATCCCCTCTGTATTCAACAAATTCCAGAGATATCTTGTTGAAAAGACCCGTCTCGGTATCCCCTGCATTTTTACGGGTGAAGCGCTTCACGGTATTTCCTTCCCCGGTGCTACTGTTTTCCCCGTGCCTCTTGCTCTCGGTGCATCCTTTAACAGAAAAATCGTAAACGAAACAGGTAAGGCAATCGGTGCGGAAACACGTGCTCTCGGTATGCACGAGATTCTCGCTCCCAACCTTGACGTGGCAAGGGAGCCTCGTTGGGGTCGAGTAGAGGAAACCTTCGGCGAAGATACCTACCTCTGCTCCGAAATGGGCTACTCCATTATCACAGGTGAGCAGAAAAACGGCGACATCGCAAGAAACGATGCGGTTATCACCGAGCCCAAGCATTATTGCGTTCACGGTATGCCCGAAAACGGTATCAACTGTGCCGTAGCACGAGTAGGCAAACGCGAGATCGAGCAATGCTACCTTCCCGTATTTGAAAAGGCTATTATGAAGGCGGGAGCATACAACGTTATGTCCTGCTACAATGCTATTGACGGTGAGGTTGTTGCAAGCTCTAAATATTATCTTACAGATATTCTCCGCGGCAGATACGGTCTCAAGGGCTACGTTCGTGCCGACTGGGGCTCAATCACCCGACTTGTAACTGCTCACAGAACTGCCGCAAACCACGTTGATGCAATATGCGACTCCATAAACGCGGGCCTCGATATGCAGGGTTGCCTTGATTACACTCCCGAATTCTGGGAGAGTACCCTTATTGAGCTTGTAAACTCGGGCAGAGTGGCCATAGAAACTATTGATAACTCAGTTAAAAACGTACTTAAGCTTAAATTTGAGCTTGGTCTTTTCGAAAACCCCTACGCAGACGAGGAGCATTATAAGGACGTTATCCGTTGCCGGAAGCACAAGGATATTGCCCTCGACGGCGCTCGTCAGGCTATGACTCTTCTTGAAAACGACGGCATACTTCCTCTTAAGAAGGAATATAAAACTATTGCCGTTGTGGGTCCCTCCTCTGCAAGACAGCGTATCGGCGGATATTCATCCGTACCCTACGGCTATGAGATAAAGTCCGTAGCGGAAGAGCTTAAAAATGCTCTCGGTGACGACGTTTCTATTCTCCAAAGCTCCGGTTGCGGTATTCCCAAGGGCGTTGAAGCCGTTGCTATGGAAGACGGTCAGCCCCACCTTATTGAGGTTTACGATGAGGACGAAAGCGGCAGCATCGAGGATGCTGTGAAGATCGCAGAGCAGAGCGACTTAGTTATCTTCGTAGGCGGTGACAACAACTTCACAAGCGGTGAGGGTCACGACCGTTCGAGCCTCGTTTTACCCGGCAAACAGAGAGAGCTTATTATGGCGGTTGCAAAAACAGGAAAGCCCCTTATTCTCGTATTTGAAAACGGCAGAGCAATCGACCTCTCCGAAGAAACCAAGGTTTCAAACGCTATTCTTGTTTCCTGGTTCGGCGGTGAATTCGGAGCTAAAGCGATAGTTGAAACTCTCCTGGGCGAAAATAATCCCGCAGGCAGAGTGCCTGTATCATTCCCTCAGGATTCCAACAGAATCCCCTGCTACTACTCCATTCTCCCCAACAGTACCGAAATGATGTTCGAGGGCGAGCGCGGTGCTAAATATCCCTTCGGCTATGGTCTTTCCTACACTAAGTTCGAATATTCTGATATGAAGATCGAAAAGCACGGCAGAACGGATTACACAGTATCCGCAACTGTTAAAAATATCGGTGACGTTGCGGGTGACGAGGTAGTACAGCTCTACGTAAACGACGTAGTTTCTTCAGTTGTAACACCTCTTAAGCTCCTTAAGGGCTTCGAGAGAATCTCTCTCGCACCAAATGAGAGCAAGGCCGTTTCATTCACCCTTGACTTCGAAGCATTCCGACTTCTTAACAAGGATATGGAATGGGTAGCCGAGGACGGCGAATTTGAAATTATGATAGGTTCATCATCAAAGGACATAAGACTTACAGAAACTGTCACTCTATAATTCTTCACAAATAATTGACAATCTTGTGGAAAAGAGTTAATCTAAAATCAAATAATATTGGAGGTAATACTTATGATTACTTGTCCTGCTTGTAATGCACAGATCCCCGACGGTTATAAGATTTGCTCCCTTTGCGGTGCATCCTTAGAAGCTCCCGTTAACCCCATTCCTCAGGCTCCCGTATATGAAGCACCCGCACAGCCCGTTTACGAGGCTCCCGCTCAGCCCGTTTACGAAGCTCCCGCTCAGCCCGTTTATGAAGCTCCCGCACAGCCCACATATCAGGTGCCTGCTCAGAATCCTTACGTTCAACCTGCACAGCCCGGCTTCCAACCGAATCCTTACGGTCAGCCTATGTATCAGCAACCCGTTCAGCAGAACAAGACCTCTATGGTTCTTGGTATTATCGGTATCGTTTTTTCTTTCCTCTTTGCGCTTGTAGGTCACGCTACCTCTATTCCCGGTATCGTGCTCGGTTACAAGGAGTACAAAAAGAACGGCTACAAGACGGGTCTTATTCTCAGTATTATCGGTGAATCCTTATCCGTTCTCAGTTCACTTATCGGTTTCCTTACAGTTATGGCAACATTAAGCTTCTTTTAATTGAATAACAACAAAGAGCCGCGCTCCTTACGGAGCACGGCTCTTACTATTTCTGAAATTATTTCATATTTTCTCTCATTTCGATTACGGCGTTGTGGATATCTTCCTTTCTCTTGCCCGTAAGCTTGTAGAAGAAGAAGGGAACACCCGCAAGGAACATCATAATACCATGCATAATTGTGTAGAAGAAGAGAAGAGTGAGCTTTGTATCAAGGCTCTGCACGGGGTTCGGAACAAGATCTGTTGGCTGAATATAGCCGATAATAGAGTTGTCACCGTAAAGGATAAGGGGCGCTACCGTACTTGCTATAGTACCGCTTATGAGAGTACCGATACCTATAACAAAGGGGAAGGAAGCATCAAGTCTCTTACCCGTTTTAAGCTCGATAGTTTCAAGAACGTCTGCCTGGAACATCGAGGGAAGAAGGTTAGATGCACCGAACTGAAGACCGATAAGGAAAAGGAACACGATAAACACGATCTGTAAAATGGTGCTTCCCGTTGTGAAATAAAGCCAACCCACACCGAAAGCGATACAGTTTGCACAAAGTGAATAAATACCGCTGGCGATGTAGAGAACTCTCGCATCAAACTTCTTAAGAAGGAAGTTAATAACGAGCATACCAACTGCCGTACCGACACCTACGGGGAGAACGAAAAGAATCTTCTTGGATGCATCGCCGAGAACTGCAATAGCAATGAAGCCCTCCATAAAGGTTGCAATGCCGCGGAAGCTCTTAAGGAATTCTGATACGATAATTGTCCATGCGTACTTATTCTTAACAACCTCTAAGAAACCTTCGAGAGGATTCTTTTTCTCGGCTGTATAAACCATTCTCTCTCGAACAAGCTTCATACCGACGAGAACGGTGATAACACCTACCACACTGCAAAGAGCGGCAGAGATTATGTACTGAAGACCTTCAACGCTTCTGATACTCGTACCCGCAACCATCTCCATAAGCTCGGGATTATCCTTGCTCCAGATAAGACCTATAACGAGAAGAATAACGATAGGTGCAGAGTTACCAACCGCCGATGAAATAGAGCGGAAGGAAAGAACCTGATCACGTTCCTTGAGGTTTGGAGTCATAACGTTGGCAACCATATTAATAGAGTTACCGAAGGTGCAGAAGACTGACCAGAGAACGGCGATTGTAATAATATAAATGAAGAGTATTGTGCCTGAAAGACCTGCAGGTGCCCAGAATGACAGCATCATAACGATTGCCATCGGCACAGCCACCAGCATTGCAACAGGACGGAATTTACCGTTCTTACCCATTCTTCTTCCGTCAATGTACATAACGATAAAGAAGTTGAGCACGAAAGGAATAACCGCTGTAAGGAAATTGAAAAGAGAAGTCTGCTCCTCAGGGAGTCTGAGAACGTTAACAAGATATGCATTTCTGTTACCGCCTACCATACCCGTCATGGTGGTATAGAAGAATACGCCCATTAAATAGAGCACAAATTCGCCCTTACCTACGTACTTCTTTTCAGTATTTGCCTGTAAATCTACATTTACAGAACTTGTAGCTTTTTTACCCATTGATTCACTTCCCAACTTAAAAATCGGATTCAACTAACTAAAATCTTACCATATTGTATCCCTTTGGTCAATGGTTGTTTAATTAGAAGTTGGGAATTAAGAGGAAACTCCTAACTCCTAATTTTCCAAATGCACCAAAAACCCGCGTGTTTTTTTGTTAGTAAAGTATGGTTGACTTTTATATATATAATTGGTATAATTCATGATAAAAGGGGGCAAATGCCATGAATAAAAAATTATTAAAGGTACTTTCTATGTCTATGGCAATTGTGCTTGTGTTCTGCCTCGGCACCACATCCGCATTTGCTGCAACAAGTGTAGATTATGTTATCACTAACCCTTATGAGAGCGTTTCTTCTCTTATGGGTAATCTTGATAACCACTACAAAACAAACCTTCACACACATTCAACCTACTCCGATGCTACCATTACTCTTACCGATATGGTTAAGGAGCACTATGCGCAGGACTTCGACGTTCTCGCTATGGCTGACCACGGTGTTATCGGTGTTCCGTGGAACGAGACACCTACTCTCATTCCTCTCTATCAGTATTCAAACCTTCTCTACGGTCAGGCACACCTTACCGATGACGAATTTGCTCAGATCACTGCAGGTACGCTCAATGACGGCAGACGTACAGTAAGCAACGGTATGGGTTGTGTTACAGGTGCTATTGAAGCAAACTATCTCGTAGCACAGAAGAACCACATCAACGGTTACTTTATGGAAGACAACCGTACAGAGGGCGTTATGGGTAACGAAGGCGACTTCGAAACAATGGTTGCTATGATCGATGCAGCAGGCGGCGTTTCTCACATCAATCATCCCGGTGACTGGCTCGGTTCTGCAGGTAATCACGATATCGCTCGTGATCCCGCAAACGTTCAGTTCTTCGCAGACCTTTTCAGAAAATATGATTCATGTCTCGGCATGGAGATCTACAATGCTTTCGACCGCCCTACAAGCGGTGACCGTGTTCTTTGGGATGAGCTTCTTCAGGTTGTTATCCCCGAGGGCAGAAACGTTTGGGGCTTCGGTAACAACGACGCTCACAACACAAACGACGTTGACACAGCATTTATGGACTTCGTTATGCCTTCATTCTCCGAAGCAAACGTTGAAACAGCTATGACAAACGGTACTTTCTTCGCAGTAACAAGATATATCTCCGGCGAGAGACTCGGTGACGCTCACGAATATCCTCAGGTTACTTGCATCTCTGTAAACGAGGCTGATGATACCATTACAATCATCGGTACAAACTGCAAGGAAATCAGATGGATCGCAAACGGCGATGTTCTTCGCACAGAGACAAACGAGGTTGACGGTATGATGACTTCTACCATCTATCTCCGTGAGCATGCAGACGATATCAGCTGCTACGTTCGTTTCGAGCTTCAGGGCGAGGGCGGTATCACAGCTTCTCAGGCGTTCGTTTGTGACGACGGTAATATGAGCGATCTCGTAAACAGAGGTCCTATGGCAGGCCCCAACGTTGATATCGTTGCTCTTATCCGTTCTATCCTTAAGTTCCTCTTAAGATCTGCAAATTCTCTTCTCGGAATTGCTTAATCAATAATATAAAGGTCTGTTAGATTACTAACAGACCTTTGTTTTTGTCATTCTTACGATATAAATAAAACGGTCTATCGGATAATACGATAGACCGTTTTATGTTTTTTAATCTTCTATCTTATGACAATCTCCGTCTTTACCGCCGTCGCAGGTAACCGTTATTCTCGGTATGCCGCTTGCTCTCGGTTCAACTACTACGGTTATAGCTCCTTCAGAGGGACAGTAGGGAATATCGTTTTCGTGGACATTATCTCTGAGATTATTTGCCTCGGCCTCATTCAACGGTGTGCCGTCCAATGTGGTGAAGCTTACCGTTTCGCCATCAGAAACAATTTTATAGGAATATTCGCTGTTAAAGAAGTTATCCTTACACCAGCTTTCCGCCTGCGCCCTTACCTTCATTCTGGCGGCGCTGCAATTTCTGATTCTTGCTGATTTTGTAAAACCATTATATATCGGAACTGCTACGCAAATTATAATACCTATAACGGCAACTACCAACAAAAGCTCTGTCAAGGTAAAGCCCTTTTTAGTTTTCATAAACTTAAACACATATTTAACCCCCTTAAACGGTAAGGTTTTTGATGTTTCGGGATTTTTCCGAAACTTCCCCGTAACTAATGTAGCATATAAAATAAAAAAAGTAAATACAATCAGATGCATTTCGTATTTCTAAACAAGAAAGATAGAGCTCTATTGGTATTATTGCATAAGGAAATCAACGAAAATTGCGTGTGGTTGTGGGAGACACTCCCCCGCCTTCCTCTTTAAGTAAAGCCCCGGGGTGCCGAAGCCCGGCGGAACCAAGGAGAAAGAAGATATTAATATGAAAACTTCGAATTATTATTTATATAATGCTTTATTTACCATGCCCTGGTAGTCCGATACGTTTATCTCTTCATCAGAGTTTGTATCCATAGCTCTTATGACGTAATTATTATATCCGCCTTTTCCCTGCAATACTCTATGAATTGCTTCTATATCAAGAGCATCGCAAATACCGTCGCCGTTTATGTCACCCTTTACAACAAGGGTAAATTCATATCTTACACCGTTAACAACAACAACTATCTTGGAGCCGGTACCGAATATTTCAAGGTTATCATGCTTATGAGAGCTGATGAAAGAAATTATTGTACCCAGATTAGATGCAACGATCTCGTCGGGAGTATCAACCATTTCGTTTTCAGTTTCGAGTATGCTTTCTTCCATATCGATTACGGTGTTATAAGGATCGTGTTTATCGAATAAAACATATCTTAATCCGTTTTCGATTGCGTACTTATGAGCCGCAGAATTCTCACCGCACTTAATAGTTAATTTTGATGAACAACCATAGAATGCATTGTCTTCAATTTCAGTAACGGTATTGGGAATTATAGCAAGCAGGAAGAAGGGGTTGTTTGCATATTTATAAGACTGTATTTTAGTAACTCCGGGAGGAATGAGCGTTGACTCAATAAATATACCTGCAATACAAACCTTTGCATTGGGGCACATACCGAGAATGTTTGCGGTTTCGTCCTCATATTCAAGATTCAACCACTTTTCAAGGTTTTGCATCCTAACTTCCTCGAGGTTGGGTGCATTAAAGCCCTTTTCAATATATGTCAAGGAATTGGGTAAGGTAATTGATACGATCTCGTCAGAGTTTATAGCACCCTTTGCAATTTTTGTGATGCCGTCCTTAATTACTACGTGTGTACCCGTTGCAAGCACGAGCGTATCGCCCTCGTAAATGTTGCCATCTACTGTGCCCGCTGCAATATCGTTATAGTACTTGGTATTCTTAAATACGTTAAGTCCCATATAATCAATACCACTGTGAAGGGTTACGTATTCGAGATTTATACAATCTCTGAATGCATAGTTTCCGATATTCTTAACATTAGCGGGAATCGTAACTGCCAATAAGCCCTGACAGTTTTCAAATGCGCTGTCGCCGATTGTTGTAAGACCCTTTGTGAATACTACGCTTACTAATCCTGCACAGTTTTTGAAAGCGCCCTCGCCGATGGTCGTTACGTTTTCGGGTATAACGATTGTTGTAATACCACTGCAACCCGTAAATGCGTAGTCGGGAATTGTGGTAATACCCTTACCTAAGGTAAGCTTTGTAATACCTGTACATCCTTCGAAAGCGTATTTACCGAGAGTAGCTACGCCATCGCCTATGGTTACGTCCTTAAGACCCACGCAACCCTTAAAGGCATAGTCGCCAATAGCTTCTACGTTATTTCCGATAACGAGTGTCTCAATACCGGTACAGCCGGAGAATGCATTCGCACCGATAGCTTTTACGTTATTGTTTACAGTAAGTGTCTTAAGACCGGTACAGCCTGCGAAGACGTTTTCGCCGATTGTCTCTAAACCGCTACCGAATTCAATTTCTGTAATATTTACGCAATCCTTAAATGCGTTTTCGCCGATAGATTTTACTGTATCGGGAATTGTGAATACGCCATTAGCAGACGTAGGAACGTAAAGGATAGCAGTTTTATCCTTGTTGTAAACTATACCATCCTCTGATGAATAGTAAGGATTACTCTCTGAGAATGTAAGGTTTATGTAAGGTGTGCTCTTAAAGTTTGATAAATCATATTCACCGAGAGATGCGGGGAGCTGAAGATTTGCAAGAGCGGTACAGTTGTAGAATGCTCCGGAGTCGAGATATTCGAGAGTTTCGGGTAACTCTGCAGAAGTAAGAGCTACACAGCTTGCAAAAGCTCTCTTTTCGATTCTCTTAAGACCCTCGGAGAAGGTTACGCTGCTTAACTTATCGCAGTCTGCAAATGAACCGAATGGAATAATCTCAACACCGCTGCCGATAGTAACGCTCACAATATTATCGTTACCTGCAAGGCAGTTATTGATAGCCTTTACGGAATCGGGGAAAGTAACCTCAGTCACGGTAGCGCCTGAAAAAGCACCCGTACCAACGGAGACTGTACCGTCCTTAAGTGTCACTTTACCTGTTGCCTTTACGGCAGAGAGAACGTGATTACCTGCATAAAGAATGCCGTTAGACCAGTTGCTCTGATTTTTGTAGAACATGGTCTCCGCGAATGCACGTTCATTGATATCAACTGCAACGTCGGGAATGATGATTGTTTCAAGATACGGACAATCGTAGAATGCGAAGGTCTCTATTTCTTCGATGGTTGTGGGGAAAGTAACTGATTTAAGAGAGTTACAGCTATCAAATGCGCCCCAATCAACGTAGGTAACTCCCTCGGGAATAACCATATCGGTCATATGTCTGTTGCCTACGTAGAGATTCCAATAATGAGACGGTGCCCACATCATGTCAAGCTTTGCGTTAAAAAGACTGTCAATGTCCGCAAAGAAAATACTTCTTATGTTTTCACAGCCTGAAAATACATTGTTTCCTATATACTGAATAGTGTCAGGGAAATCAACCGAGGTAAGACCGAGGCAATTTTGAAAAGCCTTGGGTTGAACCTGCTCAACGTTGCCCTCGAAAACGATAGACGAAACGTTTACGCAATCCGTGAAAGCGCCCTCGGTAATATACTTTACGGGGTAACCCTCATAGGTTGCGGGAACTCTTATGTTACCTACTGCTTCGGGATCGCAGGAAACAAGGTATGCATAGGGTTCTCCGTCTTCGGGCTCCCAGGTCCTGAAATGTAGTATGTCAGTAGTGGCTGCAGTTGCCACCACGCTCATCGCCGATATGGACGATAACACAACGGAAAGTGCAAGTAATAACGATATAAGTCGTTTCTTTTTCATAAAATCAATTCCTTTCGGAAGCTCCATATTCCATATAGAGTAGGGTTAAAAATTTGAATGAGTGTGTAAGGAAAGTCTTATTTAATATGTATAATCAACAAAAATACCCTGCAGGAAGTATTTCGTTGGTTTATATTTCACAAAACTTATCCTACTTGTATCCTACAATAGGAATGATACGTCCGTGTTGTAGCTTTATTAACACTTTGTTAATACTTTGTGTCAATTTTGCCATAATCCGACAGAACAAGAGGTATTTGTCGGAGAAATACCGGCTTCGTTACCGATTTGGGGACGGGAGTTAGAAGTAGGAATTAGGAATTTCGGGGCTATGCCGTTATTATAAGCTTCGCGGTAGCTTACACCTCCCTGCTCCGGAGGGAGGGTATGGCTTCGCACTACATCAACTTTATCATAATCTCATTGAACGCATAAATGCGTTCACTACGGCTTCGCGGTTCATTTGGTTTGTCGTATAATTAAAAAAAGAGGTAAAGGATTTTATTATACGCGCTGACGCGCTAGAACTCTCCACCAACGCTCCGTTACACTTCGCGTTGGTCCCCCTCTCTTCGCCAGAGAGGTCAGGCTTCGCGAAGCATATAATAGCGTCGCAGACCCTTAATTATTCAATTTTCATTATTCAATCTTCATTATTCATTAAACAAAAGCCTCGCAATACATCAACTGTACTGCGAAGCCCTACTTTCTACTTTCTACTTTCTACTTTCTACTTGCTATTTGCTACTGCTACTTGCTATTTGCTACTCAACAATCGTTCGGAAGCGAAGCTTCCCCTTAATTCCTAATTCCTCATTCCTAATTCCTCATAAATAATTGCTTCCCCTCGAAATCTGTGCTACTATATTTGTGGAGTTGATTTTATGCGATATATTGCAGACCACGATTTTCATATTCATTCGACCATATCTCCCTGCTGTCACGATGATAATCAGACGCCGGAGGCGATTCTCCGTTATGCAATAGAAAATGGTTTCAATAAAATATGCCTTACTAACCATTTATGGGATGAGTTAGTAGAAAGCGAGGCCCAATGGCACGAGGGACAGCGCTTTTGTTGTCTCGCAACCGCTCTTCCCCTCCCCCAAGACGAAAATGTTAAGTTTCTTTTCGGCGCAGAGGTGGATATGGACTATAATAATATTATCGGTGTTAGTGAAGACCGATACGATGTTTTCAATATGATGGTTATTTCCACCACTCATCTCCATTTAGCGGGGAATACAGTAAGGAAAAAGCTTGAAAACCCGAAAGAAGCGGCGGAAATATGGGTAACGAGATTGGAAGCGCTCCTCCAAAAAGACCTTCCTTGGCACAAGGTAGGTATTGCTCACCTAACATCGGGCCATATTCTTAAAGAAAAGACCCCCGAGGCTATCAGCCTTATCAGTGACGAGAAGCTATACAGCATCTTTTCCGACTGTGCCGAAAAAGGCTTGGGAATAGAGCTTAATACGAAGACCATCTTCTCCTCCGACGAGGAAAAGCACCGACTTCTCCGCCCATATTACATAGCCAAGGACTGCGGCTGTAAATTCTACTTAGGCAGCGATTCCCACAAAATTTCCGCCCTGGAGGGAGCAAAAGAAAACTTCGAACGAATAATCACTCATCTCGATCTGCAGGAAACAGATAAGTTTACACTGTAATACTGTTTTGAAAATCAGTATAAAAAGACCGTAACACTCCTTAAGGAATGTTACGGTTTAATTTGTGTCAAAAACGGTTTGCAAAGAGTTTATAAAAAGTGTTTGATTATAAAAAATCCCAAGCAGAAAAGTGTTATAACCGATAAAAAAATACCTGCAAAAAGAATTTCCCAAAAGACTCTGTCTTTTCCTAAAATACGTTTCTTGTAACCATATTCTCTGTGTGAAATATATCTGAAGGCATCGCACCAATTCTCCCGACAGAGAGAAACTATGCTTCTCCTCTCAGCTTTGTCCAGAAACTTAACAATTATTCTTTCTGTTTGCTTGAGCATTTTCCCCTCATCAACGGCTTTACTCTTTGGGGAATAGCCTATTTCTTCACGCTCAATCTTGTTTATACAAAAAGAATACTCCCTACACTCCGTTTGTTTGAGAATATTCTCATCAATAGGAGAAAAGCAAAGAACTATACAGTGATAACGGTTGTTTTGATATTTGAAATACTTCTCTTCTCTCCTTTTGACAATATTTCTGTGAATTTCAGCAAAGATATTTGACCGTGAGCCGGATGTCCCCGATACCTTAAACTCAAAATACCTTTTCTGAACAGAGCATTTTACACCCTTTAAGGATAATTTCTCTTCATATTTATTTATAATTGTATAAACATCTGACATTAACTGCCCCTGCATGTTTATTCTCCATTTTCTTTACTGATATCTTGATTATTCTATAACCCATCTCTTTTACCACCAACATTATTTATCGGTTTAACCCGTAATCATCTTTATAAGTGACATAATAAAGGTTATAAAAGAGTTTATTTTTTCAAAGAAATTAAAAATCGGTGATGAAGAGTTTTCTTCTTCACTTTCTGCTTCGAAACGGATGTTATCCATACTGATATTTGCCCCGCCATCCGAGGAAAAAGCAAACTTAATATCCTTTACCTCATTAAGAACATTGTTAGAAAAGGTTTGGTTGTTCATATCATTGTTCATAACAAGGGTGTTAAGGTTTATGTTGATCGTGTGCCATTTTCCGTCAGCCGGGATGGTAACCGCTTCAAAATCAGCGGGTGTATAGTAAGAGAGTGTGTTCGTATAAAGCTCAACACGGTTAAAGGTTACATCCTCTGTTCCATTGTTTCGAACACAAAAGCTCATAGCACCGTAATCGGTATAGTTATCATCGGCTTCGTCAAAGTTTACTGTTAAAGCGGAATTCTTGTATGTGAGCTTCGGCTTAACGGCAAAGGTCTCTGAAGAGGAAATAATATTAAGTCCGTTTTCACCGCTGAAAGCATCGTAGCTCTCGATATTTACTTCTGCATTCTCGCCATACCATGATTTATAGTAGCTGCCGTACGCATCGGAATAATTGTGCCACAGCAAAGTATCATCGCAATCAGTCCACGGCTTATCCACCCAATAATGTGCATCTTCGGGAACACCCCATTTAAACGGGCTTGCAGGAATAGTCCGGTTGTTGCTTTGTGTTGCGAAAAGATTTGAACGGTAACTTCCGACACAGTATGCATATGTAACAGATGTAGGAGTGGTAATGCTGTCGGAATAAACTCTTACGGTATCCTCATTTATTATTTCTGCATTTGCCGACACAAATATTCCTCTGTTGTCACATATGGCAAAGCCATGAAGTGTATTGCCGTTTACCGCAAGACCGTCGCCCACATCGGAAAAGGTTACAAAAACGCTTGAATCGGCGACTTCAATATGTGTTGGGTAGGGTGCGGAGTAATCGGTATAATTGCCGTAAACGAGACCGTCAGCAGCGTGAGCCATTCTTTTACCGATCTCTTCTTTGCATTCAGGATGAATAGCACCGACCTTAGGTGTAAAGGTTGAAGGAACATCATAATTTGTAACAACTGCTCTTGAATCGGGTGCTTCATTACGGAACCGGGAATATTCAATATTCCAATCAACAAGATTAAAGCCGTCATCGGAGTACATAAAGGGAGCCAGTTGTGTATAAACCAGAGGCAGAAGACCGTCGTTATAGTTGAAGTGGTCGGTGTAGAAGCTTTGTAAAAGCTCGAGCTGGGCTGTGTATTCCTCGGGAGAATAGCCGAGCATAAGGTCTGTTTCACCCTGATACCAAATCATACCTGAGAGCCTGAAATTCTTGAGAGCATTTGTTCTTAAATTGAAATTTGCAGTCATATCCTGATATATACTTTGCTCAGCTTCGTTCCAATCACCGATTTCGATATATCTGCCATGGGCTGTAAGGATATTTTTCACCTCGGCGCAATTATCAATCGCCTCTCTTGAGATCCACGATGAAATTGCGGAGCCACCCAAAGAGGAATTAAGTATGCCAACAGGCATATTTAATTTTTCAAGCATGCTTTCGGCAAAGAAATATGCAACAGCACTCATACCGTAAATGCTCTCATCCTCACCGGTGATCCAACGTGCATCCTTGATATCGTTTTGGGGGTCAAGGGGAACAAGCTCTGCTGAGCCATTGTATTCAGGATAAGCAGGCTCAATAAGAACGCGAAGCCATTTTGACAGCTTTTCACCCCGCGCCATCATCTCTTTGCCGGATTTTTCCTGTGCAAGGGGATACATCATATTACTTTGTCCGCTTGCAAGCCACAACTCTCCGAAAACAATGTTTTCGAGCTTTGCAAATTCTTGCGAATCAGCAGTCAAAACAATTGAGTATTCCTCAAAGCCTCCCGCAGGAGCAACAAACGAAACGGAAAAAATACCGTCGGTATTTACAACAGCGTCACCCTTTCGAACAAGCCCATTGCTTGAATTGAAAAGGGTTGCGGTTATTGCTGCACCCGGCTTACCTGTTCCGGCAAAAACAACAGCATCGTTTTGTTTGAAAAGCATACCGTCACCATAAACCGAATATAATGATGCCTGTACCTCTCCGGCAAAAGCTATGGGCATACTACAAGAGAGAATTGCTATAAACAAGAAAACAGATATTATTTTTTTAACCATATAATCACCACTTAAAATAATCATGCCGTAAAAAAATCATAACACGGTTTTTTGTGTTAGTCAACAAATAAAGAACGCGTTTGTTTATCTTAAACTTGCTATAGCAGAAATAAAAATTCAAATCAAACGAAGCTAATTAAGGCGTAGCCTTGTATGAGATCGCAACTTTAGTTGCGTATGTAATCACTGCAAAGCAGTGAATGTAATCCGAAACTTGTTTCGGTATGTAATCAATACGAAGGATTGCATACACTAAATCTTCTTTTTTAGTTTTTCTATGCGTGAAATACAGTCATCAGTATTCCACCCTTCTGCCAGAGCTTGCTCGGTTATTTTTAAAGCATCAGCGAAATGTTTTTCTTTTTCATAAATTATTGCTAACTGTTTATAACCTGTGTGACTAGGTAAAGAATCTTCATTATATTCTTTTAGAAATTCTCTTTTTGCTTCGCTAGATATAGCAATTTGGTTTTGGCAGCAAAGCACAGCTTTATCAAGAGCCGTAGGATCATTGTTTCGGTTGGAGTAGAACAATCTAATTCCGTTTAAGTAAAAGAAATGTTTATCTAAAATATTCGTATCGTTTGTTAAGTACTTTTCGCCTTTGAGATATATCTTCTTTCCAATAGGAAAATGTTCTTTGTCTTTAAACCAACTAGACAACGTTCCTAAAAATGAAACAACTGATGCAGAAGAATATGAAATGTCGCCCTCATCAATTAACTTGGTTGACATTAAAGGTTTATATGAGTTGCGAATTATATCGCGTTCTTCTTGAGATAATTCATTTAGCCACCATTCTGTTAAATTGTAATATTTAATTTCGCCACCAACTTTTGGTTGCTTTTTAAATAAATTAAAAGCCATTGTATCACCGCCAATATTTTTTATCAGTATAGCATAATATCTATAAAAGTTCAATTCCGTTTGCCGTAGGCAATTTTGTTGCGCAGTACTTCATTGTGGAACACTTCATTTATGCGGAGCATAACTTCATTTTTGAGTTCGCAACGCGAATGAAGTTCAAATAAATTTGAAATGAAGTTTGCTCACTAAAGTTCGCAAAATGAAGTTGTGTTGTTGCGAACACAAAATAAAAAAGACATCCGAATGGATGTCTTTTTTGGTGCGAGAGACGGGACTTGAACCCGTACGGGATTACCACACGCCCCTCAAACGTGCGCGTCTGCCGATTCCGCCACTCTCGCGAGTGCTCATATACTATACCACTACAATTATGATTTGTCAACACTTTTTTTAAAGTTTTTTATTAATTTTTTATTCTTTTCTATCGGTGCTATTTTCAGATTGAAATTGAACAATAGGGCAGTAGGACATAAACATTTCTTCTGTTTCCTGTTGCGCTAAAATTAGTTTTTTTCTTGTGATATCATCCACATCAGTTTTCAGAATATCGGTAATTCTGTTAAACAACCTGCAATACATTCTTTTATAAATGTCCATGTCTTTATCACCCAAATAAAAAATGCGCAGCCGAAGCTACGCACGAAAAACACGCAACTCCTTTTGCTGCGACACAACTTCGACAAATTACAGGAATAAGCCAAAGACGGAGAAAGTGTTTTTACCAAAGTAAAGCACTTTTTCCTATAATTTGTCATATAAAGTTGTGTCGCACGAACAGTATATCACAGAGAAAGCCGAAAATCAATAATAGTATTTCATCCGACATTTGTAGTGAATGCATTTATGCAATCAAATATCGTACGAAAAGCGGTTGATAGCGAAGCCTGACCTCTCTTAAACCAGAGAGGTACGCTTTATCGTAATATCGCGGGACGCATAAATGCGTCCCCTACGGCTTCGCAAACAACCACTAACTCGCGAATCTCGACTAATAAGGACCCTCCACCATCGCAAGCGACGGTCCCCCTCCCTCCGTAGCAGGGAGGTGTAGGTTATCGCGAAGCTTATAATCGTCGCAGACCCGAAATTCCTAATTCATAATTCCTAATTACACCACGTTTTCCTCTTTTCTTTTTCCTCATATTGAATTTTCCTTGGGAAATGGTATAATGAAGCTATTAAAGATTTGGGAGAGCAGTTATGGACGTTAGATTGATTAGACCCGACGAGGCGATGGATTATCACAAGATATCTGCCGCATCTTTTATTTGGAAGTTCGATAAGGATGTGGATAACGCGGTAGAGATGCCCGTGCTCGGTGCTTTTCACGAGGGAAAGCTTGTTGCAGGTATGGAGGTTTTCGACTTCAAGTGCAATTACTGCGGAAATCTCATTGATACGGTTGTTCTCAGCGGAATATGCAGTCAGCCCGAATATCGCAGAATGGGTGGAGTAAGAGCTATCTTTGACGAGGTGGGCAAAACCGCCGTTGAAAAGGGTATCGTAGCAGGCTTTCTTTCGCCATTTTCCATCGAATATTATGAGAAATTCGGTTACGCGAATCTTAACCGCACGTTTGTTATGAGCGTGCCCTTCCATAAGCTCCAACACATTCCTCGTTGCAATGACGTGGAGCTTTATACCGGTGAGCAGTTAGAGGAGCTTTGCGCTCTTCACAATAAATGCGCTTTTAAGGAAAATCTTATGACTCTTCGTGAGGATGACAAGCACTTCTGCAGCAAACCTTTCGAGGAAGCGGATTATACCTACATTCACCGAAATAAATCGGGTGAGGCGGACGGCTACGTTAGATATATAATAAAGCGCCCCGAGGAGCTTATTTGTGAGGAATTATTTGTCCTCACACCCGATGCCCTTAAGGGAATTATCGGTTTTTTGCGCAACTACGACGGAATCGTAAAAACTCTCCGTGTGAAAAGACAATACCAGGGTTCTCCGCTTTCTTGCCTTTTGGATAGAATCGACGATGTCAAATATGAGCACGGCGGCGGATATGCAGGCAGAATATACGATCTCAAAAAGCTTCTTGAAAATAACGTGTATCCGGAAAGCTACGGAAAATTCAGTATATTAAGTCGCGACGACCTTCCTCAAAACAAGGGAATCTTTGAGGTAGAGTACGAAAACGGCAAGGCAACCGTTACTCACCGAGAGGACGGCGACTATGATATCGCCCTTACACCGCCTGCGGCGGCAAGGCTTATGCTTGCTTTTGAGGGTCATACCGCAGAAACCGCTGTTTATTTGGACGGCGTTGAGTTGAAGAATAATGCAGATGATTTTTTCAGAGCATTCCCCCACAGAGCAACACGCTTTACGGACAGTTTTTGGTCTATATAAAAGATATAAAGTATCCCTCTCAATGAGAGAGGGATACTTTAATTTTGTGGTTTTTTCTATTAGTAAATGGTAAAATATTTTATTATACGCACATTTCGGTGCTAGAACTCTCCACCACGACTCCGCATTGCTTCGTCGCGGTCCCCCTCTCTTCGCCAGAGAGGTCAAAAGAATAGTAAGTTTTTGTTTCTTGGCAAGTTGGTCGTTAATTGAAGCTTAAACTTGTATAAGAAAACAACCTAAACACACCAAATAAAGGCGATGGATTTTGAATGAATATAAATATAAAAACTAATAGAAATTGCTTGATTTTGGATGCAAAGCGCCGATTTAGAGAGCGACGGCGTATGAAGATACGTCAAGCGATTTAAATCAAGCTATGCGCCAAAAGCAACAATTTAAATAACGCCCTTCTTCAAAATCACGTTAGCATAGAGAGCCTTTTCGGAGGTTGCGATGATAGCGTAAGCCTCTTTTGCTCTGTCATAGAAAGCGAAGCGTTCGATTTCGGACATCTTTGTTTCGCCGTTATTCTTGTTGATGATATCCTGATACTCTGCCCAGATGGTGGGAGTGGGGTCGCCCTTTGTTGTAGCCATAAGCATTACGGGAGAGTCAACGTATGAGTCGAGGGGCATAAGCTGAAGAATAGCATCGAGGAGCTCGGGCACATTGTGGCCGTCGCAACGGATAAGTCGCTGAGCGTTTGATGCTGCGGGGAAGTTACCGTCGCCGATAACGATCTCGTCGCCGTGACCCATTTCGTCAAGAATCTTAAGAAGCTCGGGTGAAATAATATTTGGAATTCCTTTTAACATAAATATACCTCCGATATTGCCTGGGCAATATTAATTTAATTACTTTTTAAGCTGTCTGATATCTTCGCCAACGAAGTCAATAACCTCAAAAGAGTTAAGACGGGAAACAACTCTCTGTCCGTAGCGCTCTTCCAGCTCTGTTACCGAGAGATTAGAGATTATAATCATAGCCTTTCCCGAAAGGATGGCATTATTAATTATCTCATTTACTGCCGCCTGAGCGAAGGGGGTAGAAAATTCTGCGCCTAAGTCGTCAATAATAATAAGGTCGCTGTTAAATGCCTCTTCCTCAACAGTCTCTGCACTTCTGCCGAAGCGCTCCTTTTCCATCTGCTTAATAAGACTTCCCGCAGAGGAATAGTAAACCGTATATCCTCTCTGTGTAACTCTGTTAAGCACCGCCAGAGCAAGGTGAGTCTTACCGAGACCCGTACCGCCGGAGAAGAAGAAGCTTCCGCTCTGAGGGGTAAAGTTTTCCGCGTAGTCCTTAAGCATAGCAAGGCATCCGCGCATATAATCTCGAGGAGACATTCCCTTAAGTTCCTCTTCCTTTATCGTACTGTAATACTTCACATCAAAGGTATCGAAGGTTGAGCCTGCGAGCATAGGACTGCAAGCCAACTCCCCTACTGACAACTGTTGGAGAAGCTGAAGATGACATTGACAAAGCTTACCGTTATAAACGCCCGAATCCTTACAGAGCTTGCAGGAATATGGAATATCAAGATAGTCCTCAGCATATCCCGCACCAACTATTAAGTCCTTCTTAGCCTGCTGTGCTTCCAGATTTCGCTTGGCAACGGTTGCGATATCGACAGTATTACCGTTAGCACCAACGCTTCTGATAACGTCGAGAGCAGCGTTTTTCATTTCGTTTTCGATATCAATAAGCTCCGGATTCTTCGCAATAAACTCCTTACGGCGAATATCCGCAAGACGCTCCGCCTGAAGACGGCGGTTACGAAGCTCCTGCTCTGCTTTCTGATAAATTATCTCGGAAAATTTCATTCATTCTCCTCCTTATCGGCATATCTCATAGCCCAATCGAGGACGGAGCTTTTGCCTACTTTTTCTGTATCGTACGACTTCTTAACTTCCTTAGGCAGAGCCCTCTTCTGCTTTGCCTCTACCTCCGCAGGGTTAGTTAGTCCTTGTGCAGACCATTTCTTAAGAAGCTTGCCTGCATCGGTCAATGCCTTGTTGCTTTCCTCAAGAGCATATTTTATAAGCTCGGGTGAGCACTCCCAATCCACCGCGCACTGACGAAGGAATTTACTTACTCGCGCCGTCAATTTTTGGTTTGCTGAGCCGAGGTTTTCTTTTACCGCCTCGAAGGTCTCGGAAATCTTCTCGAGAGCAAGAAGCTCCTCCTCCACGAGCTCGAGTGTATCTATACCGCGCTTCGCCCAGTCCTCTGCTCTGTTTTTAATAGCGACGGATGAGGTATTACCCTCGCACTTCTGATGCTGAAGAAGAGTAATAATAACCTCCGGGGGAAAGCCGTAATAATCATATATCATAAGTATGAGAGCCTGCGTATCGTAGCCGAATGTACCGAGTATGGTCTGTGCCTCGGTGTATATGGTTGTAAGCTGAGGCTCTTCGTTCATTCTCATGGCAATCTCACGCTGTGTGGGCTTCTTCACAGGAAGACTTTTCACATTTACCTTCTTGGGAGCGGGTTCCCTTTCGCACTCACAGTCTTCGCGACTTTTGAGGTTTCCCATTGCGCAGAGACGCTTGCTCTCGTCAACCTCGTCATCAACGGATATAACTCCGTGATACTCCCAATATTCTATACTGTCTGCCACATCGCAAACGGAAAGACCCGTACAAGCGGATATCTGCTCCGGGTCAGTAGCACCGTCGGGATTTCTGAGAATAAAGAGTAAAACCTTAAAGCTTGCCACGGGAGCAAGCTTTAAATGTTTATCTATAACTTCTGTTGGGATGGCAACTGCGCCACCCGAGTAATCGCATTTTATTTTTATCATATTATTCGGGGAACTTAGCTATAACGCCTACGGATTTGCCGTTTACGTACTGAGCTATACCGTACATATCAATATTCTTGGAAAGAGTTCTGCCTGCAACGCAGTATCCTCCACCGGTTGAGAGACAAATTTCTGATGCGCTCTCGTCGAGAGTACCACCGAAGGAACGAGCCCATACGAGAGTACCCTTCTTATCAAAGGCGGCAATAACGATATCGTCGCCGCCACGGGTAGTGATACCCTTAAGGTCTCTTGTAGATGAGTTGGAGCATCCAACCGCAACGAACGTGCCGTCTGCCTTTTCTACGATATCCACAAGGTCGTCGTCATTCTGACCGCGGAAGGGATTTGCAAACTCTATATCGAGATTTTCCTTATACTTAATAATATATGCATCGTAGCCGCCTCTTGAAGAAAGAGAACCGGAGAACATACTGTTCGGATTACCATCATCCTTGGAGTTTGATTTACCAACAACTACAACGCCACCATCCTTACAGGGTGTAATACCGCTGAAGAGGTCGTTACCTGTACCTGCAATGGGAGAAACGCTTACGAATTCACCCGCAGCGTTGAATTTTACGATACCTGAATCGGTCTGACCGAGAGAGGTGAAGAGATTACCGGAGCTAAAACGTCCGATAACGAAAATACCGCCATCCTTGCTCTGACATACGTCGTAGAATACGTCACCGTTTCCGCCAACAACGTTCTTGAATGCAAGGTTACCGTTAGTATCGTACTTTACAATACAAGCGGCAGACTGGTTTGCTGGCTTATTGAAGCCTGCGGCATCCTTGTTATTGTTACCTACGCTACCTACGGCAACGATACCGCCGTCAGAGGCACGGAAGCCGTTGTAGAAATAGTCAACCGTTGATGTACCGAAAACCTTTAACCAAAGCTGATTGCCATTTGCATCGTACTTTGCAACGAAGCCGTCGTAGTAGCCCTTGCCGGTAACACCACCGACATTCTTACCGTAGCCTACTGCGTAGAAGGTGCCGTCGGGATTGGGGATAACGTCTGTAACCTCGAAGTTGCCCTTATTACTGCCGAGAGCCTTCCTCCATAATACAGTTCCGTTATCGTCGTACTTTGTGATAACCGTATAGGGGGTCTGATAGCCTAATGCGTTGTATTCGGCAAAGTCACCGTTCTTGGAGTTTGTAACATTAGCAGAAATGTAGTTTCCGTCGGCTGCAAGAGCGATAGATGAAAAATAGTCTGCCTCAGTACCGCCTGCAGATGTCTTCCACTGAAGAGCAGCAGGCTCTACCGGAATAGGATTGCTTGTAAGCTCAACATAGGTTGTGAGAACGTTACCATTCTGGTCAACACCCGTCTGACCTCTTCCGTCAGTAACCGCAACCGCCGTTGTGCCTAAAACGAGAGCACCGCCCTGCTGATTGGGATTCTGAGGTAAAATAACCTGAGTTGTAACAGGATTACCGTTAGCATCTGTAACCGCATTACCGTTTGTATCGGTAACAGGAACGTTTACGGTAACGTCAAATTCCTTATAGATAGTTGTGGTAACCACGTTACCGCTAACGTCAGTAACCTCTTTGCCGTTTTCGTCGGTAACGGGAACGTATATCATCTCTTTGTTATGAGTAACTGCCATACCGTTTTCATCAGTAACCGCCATACCGTTTTCATCAGTAACGTAGTGCACGGTATCGCTGACACCCGTAACTGTCAAGGGATCTTTTTTACCTTTGGTGATAACAAAGAATAAAACAAGTCCTACAACCAATACAAGTGCGACAATAGCTGCAACGATGACAAGAGTGTTCTTTTTATCGTTTTTCTTAGAATCTGGTTTCTTACCGGAATCCTTCTTATCGGAATCTTTTTTCTCGGACTTCTTTTCCTCGGGCTTCTTTTCAGCCTTTTCCTTCTTTTCAACCGACTCTTTCTTGTCGATCTTATTTTCATCCAATTCCTTGTTTTCAAGTTTTTTCTTGTCTGCCATTATATTTGACCTCCATAGGATAGTAAATTTAACGTTTTGTTCTCAACAGAGAACGATGTGAAGCAGTCACTCCAACAACGCAAAAAAACGTTTTCCAAATGCCATACTTGCACATTATACACTCATTCTATCATATATTATCATATAATACGTCGATTTTCAATTATAAAATGTTAAGAATAATAAAATCGTTACAGATTACATAAAAAACGACCCCTCCTATTATGTAATATCAATAATTTTTGCATTTTACTCAAAAAAATCATTGAAATGGCAAAAATTATGTGCTAAAATAACAAACTATAGTAACCTTTTATACTCAAAAGGAAAAAGTGGCATCTAAAATGTCATATCTAAATATCGACAGTGATAAGAATCGCTGTTTAGGAGGAATTATTTTGAAAGCATACTCTAAGGAAAACATCCGCAACGTGGTTATCGCAGGTCACGGCGGCAGAGGTAAAACTACTCTCGCCGAAGCTATGCTTTATATCTCCGGTGCTTCCGACAGACTAGGCAAGGTTACCGACGGCAATACCGTTATGGACTTCGACGCCGAAGAAAAGAAGAGAAAGGTATCTATTTCTTCTGCAGTAGCTAACCTTGAATGGAATAATAAAAAGATCAATATCATCGACACTCCCGGTCTTTTCGACTTTGAGGGTGGCAGAAGCGAGGGTATCCGCGCCGCAGAAGCTATCGTAGTTGTTCTTTCCGCAAGTCACGGCGTTGACGTTGGCGCAGAAAAGGCTCTTCGAGCCGCAGGCAAAAGAGGTCTCTCCAAGTTTGTTGCTGTTTCCAAGTGCGACGGTGAGGATCGTGACTTCTACAAGACTCTTAATGCTTTAAAAGAAAAATACGGCACAGCTATCTGCCCCGTTGTTATCCCCTATATGGTAGGCGGCAAGGTTGACTGTTACGTAAACTTCCTTCAGAATAAGGCATTTACATACGAAAACGGCAAGCCCACTCAGGTTGATATGCCTGTTGACGCTGCTATTGACGATATTCACGCGGCATTTACAGAGGCTGTTGCTTCCGCTGATGACGAGCTTATGATGAAATTCTTCGACGGTGAAGAATTCACACACGACGAAATCGTTTCCGGTCTTTCTCAGGGTGTTGCCGACGGTACGGTCGTTCCCGTATATGCTTGCTCAGGTCTTACAACAGATGCGGTTGACCTTCTTCTTAACGGTATCACAAAGCTCGCTCCCGCTCCCAAGGGTGAAGGCGACGTTGCTTGCGATGAAAACGGTGCTCTCAAGGCTATCTGCTTCAAGACAGTTGCTGACCCCTTCATCGGTAAGATGTCCTTCTTCAAGGTTATCTCCGGTAAGATCACTCCCGCTACCAAGGCTTACAATCCTCGTACAGAGGAAGAAGAAAAAATGGGTAAGCTCGTTATGGTTAAGGGCGCAAAGCAAGAGGATGTTACAGAAATCGGTACAGGTGATATCGGTGTTGTTACTAAGCTTGCAGGCTTTAAGACGGGCGATACAATGTGCGACGCTAAGGCTCCCGCAGAGCTTGACGGCGTTGACTTCCCTGCTCCCTGCTACTCAATGGCAGTAAACGTTGTTAAGAAGGGCGAGGAAGATAAGGTTGCTTCCGGTCTCATTAAGCTCGCTGAAGAAGACGGCTCAATGCTCTTCTATACAAATAAAGAAACTAAAGAACAGATTATTTCAGGTCTCGGTGAGCAGCACCTTGAATCAATCGTTTCCAAGCTCAAGAATAAGTTTGGCGTTGAGGTTGAGCTTACCGCTCCCCGCGTTGCTTACAGAGAAACGATCCGTAAGGTTGTTGACAAGCAGGGCCGTCATAAGAAGCAGTCCGGCGGTCACGGTCAGTTCGGTGACGTTTGGATCCGTTTCGAGCCTTATATGGGCGAAGAAGAGTTCGTATTCACATCCGACGAGGTTGTTGGTGGCGCAGTTCCCAAGAACTTCTTCCCCGCAGTAGAGAAGGGCCTTCGCGAATGTATCGCAGGCGGTCTCGTAGCAGGCTATCCTATGGTTGGTATCAAGGCTTGTCTCCACGACGGTTCTTATCACCCCGTTGACTCTTCTGAAATGGCATTCAAGATGGCAGCAAGAATCGCATTCAAGGCGGCTATCCCCGATGCTTCTCCCGCTATTCTCGAGCCCGTAGGTACTCTTAAGGCATACGTTCCGGACGATAACCTCGGTGATATCATCGGCGACGTTAACAAGCGCCGCGGCAGAGTTCTCGGTATGGGTCCCGCAGAGGAAACTCAGACTCAGGAGCTCGTTGCAGAGGTTCCCATGGCAGAAATGAGCGACTTCGCTATTGCTCTTCGCTCCATCACAGCAGGTAGAGGTTACTTCACTCTCGACTTCGCTCGTTATGAGGACGCTCCGCCCCACATCAAAGAAAAGGTTATCGCTGAAGCAAAGCTTGAGGATGATGACGAATAATAAAAAAGGTCTCCGCGAGGAGACCTTTTTTAGTTATATTCGCCTTTCGGCGAGCAATGTTCCACGTGGAACAAAACAACTTATTCGCAACTCTGTTGAACGCATAAATGCGTTCACTACGGCTTCGCGGTTCATTTGGTTTGTCGTATAATTAAAAAAGAGGTAAAGGATTTTATTATACGCGCTGACACGCTATAACTCTCCACCACGACTCCACTCCGTTTCGTCGCGGTCCGTGCCCTCTTGTGGTACCCAAAATTGTTTGCTCGTTGTTCACTTCGCACAATTTTGACCACTACGCCAACTCACACTCCCTGTTTCCGCCACCGGCGGCGGTCGTGTTCCTTGCCCTCTACACTAGAGAGGTCAGGCTTCGCGAAGCATATAATAGCGTCGCAGACCCTTAATTATTCAATTTTCATTATTCAATCTTCATTATTCATTAAACAAAAGCTTCTCAATACATTTACTGCATCGCGAAGCTTTCATTTAATGACTGATAAAAATATACAACATCTACGCGAAGCCCTACTTGCTATTTGCTACTTGCTATTTGCTATTTACTACTCAACATTCGTTCGGAAGCGAAGCTTCCCCGAAATTTTGAATTTTGAATTGTGAATTTTTAATTCATCACATCGTGCCCTTAATTCCCAATTTTTATATTGAATAAATTCTATTTGTATGTTATACTGATTATATCTGTAAACAAATCGCAAAGGAGCGAAAGTATGAATTTAAAACAAAAGGCCATGGATGGTTTTTCAAAAGTTAAAACCTATTGGAAAACACCAATGGCAGGTCGCTACATGACCTTCAAGGAAATCGCAGCATATTCGGGCGGTGGTATCGGTGCTTACATGATCATCACCATGGGTTCCGCTTGCTTGCTCTCATCCAACAACGTATTGCTTTCCAGTGCGTTGGGTATCGGTGCTACCGATATGTACATAATGTATCTTATCGCTGTTGTTGCCAACATCTTCCTTACCGGCGTTCGCGCAAACATCATCGATAACACACGAAATAAGGCAGGTAAATACAGACCTTATATCGTTACTATGGCAATTCCTTCTGCCATAGCATGTATCATTACCGTTTGGTTCCCGTACAGCAAGCTTCCCGAATGGCTCGGTAACGGCATGATATTCGGTGAAGAAATACATTACGTCGCCAAGTGTGCCATCGTAATGGTGCTTAACCTTGTTATTCACTTTTTCTACTACTTCTTCTACGATGCTTATGAGAACCTTATTCACGTTCTCTCTCCCAATTCCCAGGAGCGTTCAGACGTTGCATCTATCAAGAGTGTCGTTTACTCTTTCGCTCCCACAGTAGTTAACCTTCTCACTCCTATCATTGCACAGCATCTTTTCCATACAAATACCACAGATATCCGTGTTTATCGTTTTCTTTATCCTATTCTTACGGTATGCGGTGTCCTTCTTTGTATCGTTGTTTATAAGCATACAGAGGAAAAGATCGTTCAGGCTAAAACTCACGTTGTTCAGATTCGCTTTATTGATGCTCTTAAGGCAGTTGCGAAGAACAAGTATTTCTGGATCATTTCTCTTGCAGGTTGGCTCGGATTCCTTGAGGCATCCTTCCTCAATATCCTTTCATGGCTCTACAACTACGCAGGCGCTTGCTCCGGTACAGAGTATGGTATTATCGTTACTGTTTACGGTAACGCCTCTCTCTGGGGTATGATCCTCGCACCTTTCTGTATCAGAAAATGGGGTAAGAAGGCTGTACTTATTGCTACAAACGCTTTAAATATAGTATTCATTCTTATGATACTTCCTTTAGTTCAGGACGTTTCTTCCGTTTTCATCTGGCTCGTTATGGGCTGTATGTACCTTAATGCGCTTATGGGCTCCTTTGCTCATATTCTCAATCCTTCCGTTCAGGCGGATATCAGAGACTATCAGCAGTACAAGACCGGCGAGAGAATTGACGGTATGTTTGCTGCAGTTGCTACTATCGGTACAGTATTAAACCTTGTATTCTCATCTGTTCTTCCCATCGTTTATGAGAGAAACGGTATTACCGAAAGCAATGCTATAAAAGTTACATCTAACCCTGAAATCCTTAACAGAGTTCTCGGTGACGGCAGTACCGTAGGAGAAATACTCAAGGATCAGCTTGCAAACAATCAGAACAACTACAATAACCCCTATTCTGCTCTTTATGACCCCGCAATCCTTACTGATCTTCTCAAGATACTTATCGTTCTTTCCGCATTCGGTGCATTGATGAACGTTATCCCCTACTTCTGGTACGACTTCAATGAGAAGAAGCAGAAGTCTGTTGTTCGCGTTCTTAAGATTCGCGCTATGTTCGAGGACTACGGAAACAAGGTTCTCAACGACGGAGACCTTGTAGAGTCAGTAGATATTATCCGTAAGTCCAGAGAAATGGCTGTAGCAGAGCCTAAGGTAGCGGATAAGAAGTCATATAAATCAATCTCCGACAAGGCAGAGAAAGCAATCGCTAAGAAGGCATACAAGGAAACCCTCAAATACAATGAGGAGATCGAGATTGCGAAGTTCGTTTGTGAGGAGCTTGATAAGTTCTCTTCCAAGGCTCACAACTACAGCTACGAAGCAAGTCTCGCTATATACGAAAAGGGTCTCAAGGGTCTTCTTGATATGAACCTCGAGGAAATCAACGCCGAGATTGCCTCCGCTAAAGCTCTTCCCCGCTCCACTAAGGAAGACAAGGAGCTTCGTAAGATTGCTATTGAAATTGCAAAGAATAAGAAATCCTCTTACAAGACTATTCAGAAGTTCTTTAAGAATACGGACTTCGTTCAGCCCAAGTACGAGTACTTACAGAGCCTCTATGCTCGTGAGGATGAGCTCAACGCTAAGATGAAAGCCCTCAACCTTCAGATAAGAGATGCCAAGAAGGCTTTCTCAAAGGTTGCAAATGAAAGAAACGCTTTAATTGTAAAGGAGCTCAAGGAAAAGGCTAAGAAGACCCAGGCTCTCCTTAACGAGGCTCGCAAGGCTTCAAAGGCAGAGAACGACAGACAGGGTCTCTTCGCAAGAGCTGCTAAGCCTTATCTCGATGCTAAGAAGGTAGTTGAGCAGAAGAACAACTACGAGCACTACGATGCAATCAACGCTCAGTACGAGATTTCCAAAGCAAGACACGAAGCAGCCGTAGCAAGAAAAGAAGCAGAAGACCTCAGAAAGAAAAAAGAGGAAGATGCTCTCAATGCTAAGATAAAAGCAGAAAAGCTTGCAAAGAAGGAAGCTAAGAAGTCTAAGAAATAATAAATGATTAAACCCCGAAACCGTGTTTTGCGGTTTCGGGGTTTTGTTTCACGTGAAACATGGCTCGTCTAAGACTCGTAATGAAATAAATACGCGATGCGGATTTGTGAAATACGCTAAGGCGTATGAAATGTTGCTAAAGCAATGTGATATATTTTGCTGTCGCAAAATAATTAGGGTCTGCGACGATTATAAGCTTCGCGAATAGTTGGGTGGTGTGATAGCCGTAGGGGACGCATTTATGCGTCCCGCGATATTACAAAGCGGTTGATAGCGAAGCTATACCTCTCTGGCTTAAGAGAGGGGGACCATTGCGGATACAACTGTTGTATTGATAAACTCAACTCCGGGCGGTTACTTTGTGTTCGGATTAAGTTGGGGCGAATGGTGGAGAGTTCCCGATGCTCCGCAGAGCATCGTGGAAGCAGCGCTTCCATTGACATATACTAAATGTTATATGATTATCCTTTAGAAGAAGTAATGTTCTTTATGAATATCACGGTTAAGATTAGTTTATTACAATTGAATCTCACGATTCAACGACACTTCGTGTCGGGAACTCTCCACCGCTCCGCTGAACTAATTTGTGGATTTCAATTATATCTCGCTTGATACTTCACCATAACGATAAACTAATAGAATGGCGGTCCCCCTCTCTTAAGCCAGAGAGGTATGCTTCGCGTCACAACCGTTTCATTGTGAACTTGCGGTACGCATAAATGCGTACCCTACGCTTCGCAAACAACGACTGACAAGCGAAGCTTACAATTGCACCGCAGTTCCGAAATTTTGAATTTTGAATTGTGAATTTTTAATTTCTAAAAGGAAAATGCACCGATCTGACAATCGGTGCATTTCCGACAAACGGTATAACACCATTTGCCAAGGGTTTACTTGAGGAGGGGTCAGTTCATAAAGAACTGAATACTTATACTCGGGTGCGGCTCCCTTTCTAAGTACATCGACAGTATAGCATATTTTTTTATATTTTTCAATACTTTTGTGTTTTTTGACTGAAATATTGCGTATTTTATATATTTGTGTCTTATGCGACACTTGTTGGTTTTATGCTTTATAAATTAAACGTCGTTGAATAAATCTCTCAAACTCTCCAATAATAGTTAACGTAGTTTACAGCTCGTACATTAAAATGCTATTAAGGAGAAATCTATATGAGTGACAAGAAAAACAATATTAACTCCCCCGACGATAACAAGAATCCCTTAGAGATGCCTGATAACAACCCTCCCAAGGAGGTGGAGCCCATCAAATCAACGGGTGCAGGTAAAGCTCGTATGCAGAGAAAGATGAAAAGTGTAAAATTCGCTTATGCCCTTTCCCTCCTTCTTCTCTTCGGTGCGGCTCTTACTGCAAAGCTCGTCTCCGAGCAGGCGGCAGGATCTATCAAGGTTCCTATCGAAAGCGACTACGTTACTATGTGGAACGATCCTGTTACTCTTCCGGACGAAACGGAGGATCCCGACTACGAGGTAAGGCAGAATCTTACAGATGTGCCGGACGATAGAAATGACACGACAGCACCCACTCTTCCCGTTACCGAGATCACAACGGAAGAGGCTACTGAGCCTTATGCCAAGCCTTATGAGGACTATTTTTCTCTTCCTCTCGGAACGGATATTCTAAAGGATTACAGTCCTACAACTCCGTCGTACAATCCTACTCTCGGCGACTGGCGAACTCACGGCGGTATCGACTTTTCCGCTCCCGACGGGTCACAGGTAAAGTCCATTGCCTACGGTACTGTAAAGGCAGTCTATGAGGATGCCCTTTTCGGCACAGTAATAGAAGTTGACCACGGCAACGAGGTAATCGCACGATACTGCGGTATGAATAAAAGTGCTTTGGAGGTAGTAGCAGGTGACAAGGTAGAGAGTGGCTCACTCTTAGGTTATCTTGGCGCAGTGCCTTGCGAAAAATCCGAGCTTAGCCATTTACACTTCGAAATATATTACAAGGGTGAAAACGTAGATCCCTTAGCTTTGATGAACAAATAATTATCAATTTCAAAACAGTAGGCTCACAACCTACTGTTTGTTTTTTTACCAAATAAATACATATATATTTAGGTAATCATACGAAAAAAGTGAGATTTATTGACTTTATCGCTTTAATAGACTAAAATGCAATCATAAAATAAACTATAAAGGATGATAGTAATGAAAAAAGGCATTATATCAAAGATTCTTATAGTTGCATTTGTTATCGGCTTCGGCGTGCTTTGTGCGCTTACCGGCTCAATAACAAGTCCTGTAGGTACTCTTTGGTCATTGTTCCCTCCCGTTGTGGCTATCGGTCTTGCACTTATCACTAAGGAAGTTTATTCTTCTCTTTTCGTTGGTATTGTAATGGGCGGTTTGCTTTCAAGCGGATTTAACCCCATACAGACTGTTAACTCAGTTGTAACAACCGGTATCACCGATGCAGTTTCCGGTAGTGCAGGTATCTTCGCATTCCTTGTAATTCTCGGAATCATCGTTGCTCTTCTTAACAAGGCGGGTGGCTCCAAGGCTTTCGGCGATTGGGCTTCCAAGCACGTTAAGACAAAGGCTGGCGCTTGTATCGCAACCTTCCTCTTCGGTGTACTTATCTTCATCGACGACTACTTCAACTGTCTTACAGTTGGTGCGGTTATGCGTCCCGTTACGGATAAGAATAAGATTTCCAGAGCAAAGCTTTCCTACATAATCGACGCTACTGCAGCTCCCATATGTATGATTGCTCCAATTTCATCTTGGGCAGCGGCAGTTTCAGGCTACGCTCCCGAAGGACAGGGTATCGCACTCTTCTGCAGAGCTATCCCCTATAACTTCTATTCTCTTCTTACCTTTGTATTTATCATCGGTATTACCGTTATGAAGTTCGATTACGGCCCCATGAAGCTTCATGAGGCAAATGCTCTTAAGGGCGATCTCTTCACAAGCGGAACAGAGGTAGGCGAGGATGATACTCCCGCTACAACAAAGGCAAAGGTTATAGACCTTGTATTCCCCATCCTTGTACTTATCGGAATATGCGTATTCTCCCTCTTCTACGTTGGTAGATGTATGTACGGTGATGATTGGGTATTTATGCCTGAAATGTACGATTCATCAATGAACTTCGTTGATGCATTCTCCAACACAGACGCTACTATCGGTCTTCCCTGGGGCGGTCTTGTTGCTCTTCTTGTTACAATTATCTACTTCATTGCAAGACGTCTCATTTCCTTTAAGGAAGCTATGGAATGTATCCCCAAGGGCTTCATTGCAATGGTACCCGCTATCCTTATTCTTACAATGGCAACATCCCTTAAGAATATGACAGGTCTTCTTGACTCAAGCACGTTTGTAAGCAACGCTCTTGCAAATGTAGAGGGACTTAACAACTTCCTTCCCGCTATCATATTCCTCGTTGCTTGCGGTATCGCTTTCTCAACAGGTACATCTTGGGGTACATTCGGTATCCTTATCCCCATCGTTCTCGCTATCTTCCCCGTAGGCGACGTTATGGGCGTTATCTGTATGTCCGCATGTCTTGCAGGTGCGGTTTGCGGTGACCACTGCTCACCTATCTCCGATACAACAATTATGTCTTCTGCAGGTGCAAGATGCGACCATATCAACCACGTATCTACTCAGCTTCCCTATGCAATAACCGTAGCTGCTATTTCATTCGTTGGCTATATCTTTGCAGGCTTTGTAAATCAGTGGTACATCGTGCTTCCTGTTATGGCTGTAGTTACAATTCTTACTCTCTTCATTATTAAGATGGCTACAAGCAAGAAAAATGTTCCGTTAGAAGTTGAATAAACGACAAAAACCTCTCCTTCACGGAGAGGTTTTTTTAATTTAAAATTAACAATTCAAAATTCAAAATTAAGGGGCTACGCCGATTGAAAATGCTCGTCTACGACTCGCGTGATATAAATCCTGCGGATTTGTGATATACGCTGTCACGTGTGATATGTTGCTAACGCAACGTGATATATTTTGCTTTCGCAAAATGTTTCGGGTCTGCGACGCGTTAATTATATGCTTCGCGAAGCCACACCCTCCTGCTCCGGAGGAGGGGCGGACCGCCGCTTGCGGTGGTGGGAGGTCCCTGCTACCTTCTGTTACGATTAACTAAATTAATGGCAAGGCTTAACTAATAGGGACCCTCCACCACGACTGCACTCCGTTCCGTCGCGGTCCCCCTCCCTCCAAAGCAGGGAGGTGTAAGCTATCGCAAAGCCTAAAATATTTGAAAACATATCTTTACCGCTAACTTCACTTGCCGTCAAGCAAACTTAGTTGAAATAAAAATCCTCCCATTAGGGAGGATTTTCTTATTTCATAAGGTTATTAAGGAAATCTACTGCAGTTCTGATATCCTTCTCGGGGTTGTCGCCAACCTCTCTCTCAATAGTTAAGAAGCCGTCGAAGCCGATGTCCTCAAGAGCCTTGAGGTAATTGGGCCAATCTACGCTACCTTCACCGAGGGGTACCTCGAGGAAGGAATCGTCAGTAACGATAACGTCCTTTTTAATACCGTAAACGATTTCGGGATCGCGGTAGAAAATCTGCTTTCCGTCTTTAGCGTGAGTGTGAACGATATATTTCTTAAGGTTATGTACTGCCTTTACGGGGTCATCGCCTGTAACCATTACAAGGTTTGCAGGGTCGAGGTTTACGCCTACACCCGTTGAGTTAAGGCTATCGAGGAAGCCCTTTAATACAAGGCTTGTCTCGGGACCTGTCTCAACTGCAAAGTGAGCGTCGATGGAATCTGCGTACTCTGCAAGCTCAAAACAAGCCTCCTGCATAATCTTGTATCTGTCGTGGTTAGGATCCTCGGGTACAACACCGATATGAGTTGTTACAACGTTTGTTTCAAGCTCCTTAGCAAGGTCGAGAATTTTCTTAGAGAAATCAACTCTCTCGCGGTTAAGGTCCTTGTGAATAAATCCACCGCCGCCAAGGTCACCGCAAAGAGCGGAAATAACGAGACCGTTTGACTTAACCAGGTCTAAAAATTCCTTTCTCTTGTTACCTACGAGCTCGAGGGGTGACATTTCGCCTCGGGTAGCATATACCTGAATACCCTGCGCACCCACTGCCGCCGCCTTTTTAACAGCGGTGGGAATATCGGTTCTGAAGCTGTTAATAATAACACCTACGGGAAATTTTTTCATAACAATTTCTCCTTATATAAATAATTTATTTTTTTCCTTTGACTTTATCCCAGTATTCCTTTGCCGCCTGCTCTTGCTTATTATCTCCATAGAAATAATATTGCGTATCCTTAAGAGCATCGGGGAGATACTGCTGACTAACCCATCTGTTGGGATAGTCGTGGGGATATTTATAAAACTGACCCTTAACCGCCGCATCGTCACCGTCGTAGTGGACGTTTTGGAGCTGACGGGGTATAGGACCGCTCTTACCATTCTTAATATCGTCCATTGCCGCGTTAATGGCATCGTGGGCAGTATTTGACTTGGGGGAATTACAAACCATAATAACTGCATCTGCAAGGGGAAGACGTGCCTCGGGCATACCTACCTGAAGGGCTATATCTGTCGCTGCCTTTACTATGGGTAAAATCATCGGATAAGCAAGACCTACATCCTCGGCGGCACAAACTAACAGACGGCGTATTGCAGAGGTCATATCCCCTGCTTCAAGGAGCCTTCCTAAGTAATGAATTGCCGCATCGGGGTCAGAGCCTCGCATAGATTTTTGAAATGCAGAGAGGATATCGTAGTGCTCGTCCCCTTCTCTGTCGTAGCGCATTGCGCTTTTCTGCGTCAGAGAGCGTGCGGAATCAAGCGTTATTTGCCTCTCCTCGCCTTCCTGAGGCTTTTTAGCGGCTAAGACACATAATTCCACTGCGTTAAGGGATTTCCTCACGTCTCCGCCGCAGGCGGTGGCAATATGAGAGAATACTCCGTCCTCTATATTGAATTTTTCATTTTTCTCTTCTGCTAAGAGGTTAAATCCCCTCTCAACCGCTCTCTCCACGTCCTCAGGAGTAACGTACTTGAATTCAAATACGGATGAACGGCTGAGAATAGCGCTATATACGTAGAAATAAGGATTCTCCGTAGTGGATGCAATAAGTGTAATAGAGCCGTTTTCTATGTACTCTAAGAGAGTCTGTTGCTGTCTCTTGTTAAAGTACTGAATCTCGTCAAGATAAAGGAGTATGCCGTTTGGAGCGGTAAATGCGTTGAGATCATCTACCACGTCGCGGATATCCTGAGTACCTGCAGTAGTACAGTTAAGCTTGCGGAGAGTTCTGTCCGTTTTCTTGGCTATCATACGGGCGAGAGTAGTCTTACCCGTACCCGACGGACCGTAGAAAATCATATTGGGAAGCTCCCCTGATTCTATTATGTTTCTGAGAGGCATCCCCTCACCTATCAGATGTGTCTGTCCGACAATATCGTCAAGGGTCTCGGGACGTATTCTGTCTGCAAGAGGTGTATGCATTTAATTCACCTTTTTATAAATAAATCGTTAGTGTATGATAAATTCGAAATAACCTACAATCGCTACCAGGATAATAGGAAGAGTTCCGTTTTTTCTATAAACGTAGTTCTTAAGGAAATCTCCTTGAAGACCTGCCCTTTCGGCCATATCAATAGACTTCGTGATCTTTTCCATATAAAGCTTATTAGCAAACAAACACACAAGAATCTTTATAGCATATTTAAGTATGAATGTGCCCCACGTAATTACCGCGGGAAAAACAAATTCGGTAGTCTCCTTATAGAATTCCTGCTGTGCGGGAGTAAGCGTTGCTCCGCTTTCTTCATTGCTGAAGGCGGCAACCTTTACCATAAATTCTGGGTCTTCCTCGTAACATGCGTTAAAAGATTCCATAAGAGGTTTATCAAGCATAACGCCGTAAACCATAGAACCCATAATTAAAATATATGCCGCGAAAATTAAGGCAGAAAGCTTGTACATCTTTCGGTATAAGCTCCAGGCAAAGGGAAACAAAAACGCGGTAAAATTCACACTTTTATTATTCTTTAATTTCTCGAGATAAACAAAGCGAGGAATATAATATTTTTGATTTTTCTTTACTGCAATCTCATATAAAACAGAAGGCTTTCCGTTTATCTGATAGTTTACGGGAGCGGTATTCTGAGCCTCAGAATCTTGATCTTTAAAAGGATTAAAGCCCTCAAAATTATTATCTGCAGATTCATTTTTCTGAGGATTGTATTCACCGAAATTTTCGCAATTAGTCAACTCCGGAGTTGTATCATTTTCAGCTCCGGCTTTTTTGTAAGTGCACTCGAGAGAATCATCTGTACCGTGAAGATTTTCATTGGCACATTTTCCGTTTTTCTTCCAACATTCGCGATGATGAGGTGTGCCGCATTCGGGGCATACAACTACGTCGTCATCATCAGTAAAATCAATACCGCATACAGGGCAAAAATATTTTTTCCAGTCCATTTTTTTCTTCTTTCGTTAATGAATTTTCCTTATTAAACCATATAATTTATATATTTCATTCCAAAGTAAATATTACAAGAAAATTATGTAAAAAGCAATATTAAAATATTGAATTTTCAATGATTTTTTGAACATTTTTTGTCAGTAAATTTATAAAAAGGTTGATTTAACATAATATATATGATATACTTTAGGGGCATATATAATATATATAAATATATTAATTAATATAGAATGTATTTTACTTATATACGGCTTTTTAAAACAAAAGATGTGAAAGATATTCAGGGGTGAAAATTTTGGATAATTTAGACGAACTTTGGACCGCCGTACTTAACGAAATAGACGGTAAGGTTTCCACTGCGGTTATGAATACGTGGATAAATACTCTTATTCCCATTTCCTTTGATGACAACGGACTTTCCTTAGAGACAAGCTCCGCTTTTAAAAAGAATATTATCGAGACACGTTTTCTTAACGAGCTTCGCCGCTGTGCGGAAGCAGTTCTCGGCTTTGACGTTCCCGTTATTATAGTAGCAGCCGAGAGCGATGCCGATGCTAGTCAGGCTACTCCTTCAGTAGTAAGAAACGCTCCCGTAAATACGTATCCGACAAACAGTAACGAGCCTACCTTTGCAAACTTCATCGTCGGCTCCACTAACCAGTTTGCCTACGTTGCGGCAGTAGCGGTTGCCAATAATCCCGGCAGCGTACATAACCCTCTCTTCATCTACGGTGAATCCGGTCTTGGTAAGACTCACCTTCTCAAGGCTATCAAAGCAGAGGTTGCGGCAAAGAATCCCGGTCTCAGTATTATGTACACAAGCGGTGAGAATTTCCTTAACGATATGATTACTCATATGGGCGAGAAAAATATGTCTCACTTCCATGAAAAATACAGAACAGCAGATATCCTTCTTATGGACGATATTCAGTTCATCGGTAAGACAAGCGTTGCTCAGGAAGAGTTCTTCTATACGTTCGAGGCTCTTATTAACCAGGGCAAGCAGATAGTTCTTACATCTGACCGTCCTCCCAAGGATATACCCACTCTCTCCGAGAGATTACGAAGCAGATTCGTTTCCGGTCTTCTTGCTGATATTCAGCCTCCCATGCTCGAGACACGAATCGCTATCATCCGCCGAAAGGCTCAGGCATTCGGAATGCCCGTTCCCGACGACGTAGTAGAATTCATCGCAGAGAGACTTAAAAACAACGTCAGACAGATCGAAGGCGTTGTTAACAAGATGTACGCAGTATATTCTCTCGACGGAAATACTCCTACGATCGGAATTGCAAACGACGTTATCAAGGATATTATTTACTACGCTCAGCCTACCGAGGTTACTATTAACAACATCATAGAAAAGGTTGCACGTTCCTTCGGCGTTTCCGTTGAGGATATCCGCTCCGAGAAGAAAAAGGCGGAAATCTCCCACGCACGTCAATTTGCTATGTATATTATAAGAGAGGTTACAAACCTTACTTATGAGGAGATAGGTGAACAGTTCAGCGGTAAGAAGCACTCCACCGTTATTTATTCAATCGAAGCGGCAGAAAGCAAGATGGAGGATAATCCTCAACTTAAGTCTTCCGTTTACGATATTATGAAGAGTATAAAAGACGAGAGAATTGACTGATTATCGCCTGAAGTTTTGAACAAATTAAACACATATGTTCAAAAAGTTATCTACATTATAAACATCGGCTTACTTGACACGTAGATTACTGACATTTATTAACATTTTCCCTACAGGCTCGAAAGAGTCCTAAAACCCATACAAATCAGCGGTTCGGGAGCAGTTTCTACAAATAAACACTCTCTACTACTGCTACTGTTTATTTAAGTTATTTTAGTTACGAAATTAAATTTTCGCTTCTAAGCCACCTTAACCGATCAACAAAATCTTAAGACAGATATTATTTCCATTTATTCGGAGGTATGATTATGAAATTTACATGTAACACATCCGTTCTCGCAGAAGCCTGTAACATCGTTCAGAGAGGTGTTCCTCAAAAGAGCACTATCCCCGCAACAGAAGGTATCTTTATCTCTGCTAAAAATTCAAAGCTTACCCTCACAGGCTACGACCTTGAGGTAGGTATTACTACAATGATCGATTGCTCAATAGAATCAGAAGGAAGCGTAGTTCTCAACGCCCGTCTTCTCTGCGACATTCTCAGAAGACTCCCCTCTGCTGCAGTTACAATTTCTGTTGACGGTCATAACCTCTGCAAGATCACATCAGGTGACTCCGAGTTTTCTCTCGTTGGTATTCCTGCAAATGACTATCCCGAGCTTCCTACAGTATCCGGCGGTATTCCCTTTGCAATTAAGCAGAATATTCTCCGTGAAATGGTTAAGCAGACTATCTTCGGTGTTGCTGTCCAGGATATTAAGCCCGTTCACAAGGGTATCAAATTTGAAATAGAGAATAATAACCTCAGACTTATTTCCTGCGACGGCTTCCGTCTCGCAATAAGAAATGAGCCTATCGAGTACGCAGGTGACGATATGACCTTCGTTGTTCCTGCTAAAACACTCAGCGAGGTTATAAAGCTTGCTGATGATGACGAATCAAACGTTACTCTTTCCATCGGTAAGAAGTTTATTCTCTTTGAAATCGGCAATTACAGAATCATTTCCCGTCTCTTAGAGGGTGAATTCTTCAACTACAAGAATGCTATCCCCGCAGAAAGCTCAACTAAGGCAAGAGTAAACCTTAAGCTTATTCTTGACTCCGTTGAAAGAACCTCTCTTCTTATTACAAGCAAGATAAAGACTCCCATCAGATGCGTATTTGATGAGAATTTAATAAGAATCTCTTCAACAACCTCTCTCGGTACTGCAAGTGACAGAATTCCCGCATCTATCGAGGGTAAGAGAGTAGAGATCGGCTTTAATAATACTTATCTTACAGACTGTCTCAAGACAGTTGACGTGGATGAGGTAAAAATCGAGCTTTCAAGCCCCGTTTCTCCCATTATTATTAAACCGGTTGAGGGTGACAGCTTTATCTTCCTTATCATTCCCATGAGACTTAAAAATGAAAACGTTATCTGATAGATAATAAAAAGTTATAAACATTATTTGAAAGATTGTAGAAAACTATGAAAATAAAAGTTAAAGTCGTACCCAAGGAGCATCAGGAATTTCAATTAAGAGGGGAATATATCAGATTAGACGACCTTCTTAAAAACGTATCTGTAGTAAATACGGGCGGTCACGCCAAGATTGTTATTCAGGATGGCGAAGTTAAGGTAAACGGCGAGGTTTGTACTATGCGCGGAAAGAAGCTCAGAAGCGGCGATTCCGTTGAGTACGAAAGAATTATCTACGACGTAAAGTAAATAAAAATCATTTTAATCGGGGGCAAGTATGAAGGTTAATTCTGTTGAATTAAATAATTTCAGAAATATATCTGCCCTACGGTTGGAAGCTAACGAAGGCGTAAACGTAATTTACGGAGAAAACGCTCAAGGAAAGACAAATATTCTCGAGGGAATATGGCTCTTTACGGGGTGTAAAAGCTTTCGCGGTGCTAAGGATAGTGATTTGATACGCTTTGGCGAGGATTTTTCAAAAATAAATCTTTCCTTTTCCGATAATAAGAGGGAGAAGAGAACGGATATTATAATAGGTAATAAGAAAAAGAGTATTTATCTTAACGACGTGCCTTTAAAATCTTCAGCAGAGCTTATAGGCTCATTTTATGCGGTAATTTTTTCTCCGTCACATCTTTCTCTTATAAAGGACGGACCTTCGGAGAGAAGAAGGTTTATAGATACCGCTCTGTGTCAGCTTAAGCCGTCATACGCAGAAAGTCTGGCACGGTTCAGACACACTCTCCAACATAGAAACGCACTTTTAAAAGATATATATCTTAATTCTCAGCTATATGATCTTTTAGATACTCTCGATATTCAGTTAGCCGAGTATTCTGCCCGAGTAATAAGGGAGAGATTAAAGTATATAGATATTCTTTCCCGTTACAGCGGTGAGATATATAGCGGAATTTCTAAAAACAGAGAGAAAATATCGGTTAAATATTCGAGAACAGATATTGATAAGGAGATATCACTCGTAGATTTGAGAGATATAGAGCTACAAAATCTGAAAAATGCAAGAAAAGAGGACGTAATTAATAAAATTACGACTGTTGGACCTCACAGAGATGACCTTGAGATACTTATTAATAACGTAAGTGCTCGTTCATTCGGCTCTCAAGGGCAACAAAGGTCTTGTGCTCTGGCTCTTAAGTTAGGTGAGTCGGAGATTATTAAGAGCGTAACGGGGGAGACGCCCGTTGCACTCCTTGACGACGTTATGAGTGAGCTTGACGAAAAGCGACAGGATTACGTGCTTAATCATATAAATGACAGACAAGTTTTCCTTACTTGCTGTGACCCGTCGCAGGTTTTGAGATTATGCGGCGGAAAATCCTTCCTAATAAAGGGGGGAGAGATAATCTGATGTTTATACATATAGGTCACGATACGGTTATTATAGATAAGGAAATAATCGGAGTATTTGATATGGAAAATACTACGATTATGAAAAAGACGATCGATTATCTCAACAATGCGGAAAAGTGCAAGCAGGTTAAAAACGTTGCACCGTACGAATTGCCGAAGTCTTTTATAGTGTGCCAGGAGCCTGAGGGAAAGGTAATATATATATCTCCCGTTTCTGTCGGTACTATATTAAGACGTATTGAGCAGTCAAAGTCCGCAAATTTCTGATTTTGCAAAGGAAAGCTGAGAGGAAAATCTCTCTGTAACGGTTTTTCGGCAACAATCATTTAAATTAGGTAATAAATTATTTCATATATTTATTTTTAATCTTCTACGGAGGTCAGTATTTTGGACGAAATTATGAAAAACGAAGCAGAGCTTCGCGAAGAGGCATTGGAAAACTCCATAGTAATCAATGACGAGGATTTCATTAATACTCAAGTAACGGAAAAGTACGATGCAAGTGCTATTCAGGTTCTCGAAGGACTTGAAGCAGTTCGTAAGAGACCCGGTATGTATATCGGTTCTACCGGTCCTAAGGGTCTTCACCATCTCGTTTATGAGATCGTTGACAACTCAATAGACGAGGCACTTGCGGGCTTCTGTACCCATATAGAGGTTGAGATACTTCCCGGTGATATTATTACTGTCCGCGATAACGGACGTGGTATCCCCGTAGGTATCAACGAGCAGCAGGGTCTTCCTGCGGTTACCGTTGTTCTTACGGTGCTTCATGCCGGCGGTAAGTTCGGTGGTAGCGGTTACAAGGTATCCGGCGGTCTTCACGGTGTTGGTTCATCTGTTGTTAACGCTCTTTCAGAGTGGTTTGAGGTTGAGGTATATCAGGACGGTCACGTTCACTATCAGAGATTTGAAAGAGGTAACCCCACCTGCGACCTTAAGGTAATAGGAGATACAGAGGAAACTGGTACTCTTATAAGATTCAAGGCTGACCCTGAAATCTTTACAGAGACTACTATTTACGAATATGAGGTTCTCGAAAGACGTCTCAGAGAGCAGGCATTCCTTAATGCAGGTCTTTCAATTACTCTTACAGACAAGCGCGACCCCGATAATATTGTCGAGCAGGTGCATTGCTACGAGGGTGGTATAAGCTCATTCGTTGAGTTTGAGACAAAGAAGAGAGGTCTTACTCCTCTTCACGAGAATCCTATTAAGTTCTCTGCAGTAAGCGGTGACAGAGAAGCAAATATAGCTCTTATGTACAACGACAGCTATAACGAGCTTCTTCTAAGCTTTGCAAATAACGTGCGTACCGTCGATGGCGGTACTCATGAAAACGGCTTTAAGACAGCACTTACAAGAGTATTTAATGATTACGGAAGAAAATATAAGCTTCTTAAGGATAACGATAAGAATCTTTCGGGTGATGACGTGCGTGAAGGACTTACCGCGGTTATCAGCGTTAAGCTTACAGAGGCAGAGTTTGAAGGACAGACAAAGGGTAAGTTAGGTAATACCGATATTACTCCTCTCGTTTCAAAGTGTGTATATGAGAAGCTCTCTACATACTTCGAAGAGAATCCTTCAGAAGCAAAGGCTATTTTCAGTAAGGCTCTTGACGCATCAAGAGCAAGAGAAGCGGCTCGTAAGGCAAGAGACAGCGCAAGAAAATCCGTACTCAAGAGCAACTCTCTTCCCGGTAAGCTTGCAGACTGTATAGAAAAGGACTCAACAAGAACAGAAATATACATCGTCGAGGGTGATTCTGCGGGTGGCTCTGCAAAGGCAGGCCGTGACAGAATGATTCAGGCTATCCTTCCTCTTTGGGGTAAGATGCTCAACGTTGAGAAGGCACGAGTAGATAAGGTTATCGGTAACGATAAGCTTACTCCCGTTGTACTTGCTCTCGGTACAGGCTTAGGTGAAGAATTTGATATAAATAAGCTCCGTTATGACAAGATTATTATCATGGCCGATGCCGACGTGGACGGTGCACATATCAGAACACTTCTTCTTACCTTCTTCTTCAGATATATGCCCGAGCTTATTAAGCAGGGTCACGTATATCTTGCTCAGCCTCCGCTCTTCAGACTCAGTAAGAATCAAAAGCATCACTACGCTTATTCAGATGAAGAGCGTGACGAGATCATGGCAGAGTTAGGCACGGGCTTCTCTATCCAGAGATATAAGGGTCTTGGTGAAATGGACCCCGAGCAGCTTTGGGAGACAACAATGAACCCCGAGACAAGACTTATGCTCCGAGTTACTATTGAGGATGCAGAAAAGGCAGACGAGACCTTCTCCATTCTTATGGGTGATAAGGTTGAGCCTCGCCGTGAATTTATAGAAAAGAACGCTAAGTTCGTTAAGAATCTTGATATTTAAGAAAGGGAGGATTAGAAAATGGACGAAATTAATCAGGTTAATGAAGGCGTCACACAAGGTGTAAATAATCTTCCTGACCCTTATTCAAATCAGAGAATTGTAAATGTTGAGATTAACAAGGAAGTAAGAACGGCATTCCTTGATTACTCAATGTCTGTTATTACCGCTCGTGCTCTTCCAGACGTACGAGACGGTCTTAAGCCTGTTCACAGACGTATTCTTTATACTATGTATGAGAATAGTCTTTATCCTGACAAGCCTCACCGTAAGTGTGCGGATACCGTTGGTTCCGTGCTCGGTAGGTATCATCCCCACGGTGACGCATCTGTTTACGATGCGATGGTACGTCTTGCGCAGGATTTCTCTATGAGATATATGCTCGTTGACGGTCACGGTAACTTCGGTTCTATAGACGGTGACCCACCCGCCGCATACCGTTATACAGAGTCACGTATGAGCAAGATGTCTCTCGAAATGCTTACAGATATCGAAAAAAATACAGTTGACTTCGTTCCCAACTACGATGACCGACTTAAGGAGCCCGTTGTTTTACCTTCAAGATTCCCCAACCTCTTGGTAAACGGTTCTCAGGGTATCGCCGTTGGTATGGCTACCAATATTCCGCCCCACAACCTTCGCGAGGTATGCGGTGCTATTGATTGCCTTATTGAAAATCCCGAAGCAGAGCTCGAGGACCTTATGGAGCATATTAAGGGACCCGACTTTCCCACCGGCGGTATCATTATGGGTAGATCCGGTATTCGCGCGGCTTATGCTACCGGTAGAGCAAAGGTAATCGTAAGAGCGAAGACTGATATTATCGAAACAAAAAACGGCAAATTTAAGATTATTGTTACCGAAATTCCTTATATGGTTAACAAGGCTCGTCTTATTGAGTCTATCGCAGACCTTGTTAAGGATAAGAGGGTAGAGGGTATCGACGATATTAACGACTACTCCTCCGACAAGACAGGTATGCATATCGAAATCGAGCTTAAGAGAGACGCAAATCCTCAGGTTGTACTTAACAAGCTCTTCTCATTTACTCAGCTTCAGTCCACCTGCGGTGTAATTCTTCTCGCACTCGACGACGGTCAGCCGAAGATTCTCACACTTAAAGAGATTTTACAGAAATATATTGACCATCAGTGCAATATTATTGTAAGAAGAACTCAGTTTGACCTTAAAAAGGCTCAGGAAAGAGCTCATATTTTAGACGGTCTTGCTAAGGCTATCGACATTGTTGATGAAATTATTGCTACAATCCGTGCTTGTAAGGGCGGTAAGTCAGAGGCAAAAGTTGCAATTATGGAAAATTTTGACTTTGACGACGTTCAGGCAAGTGCCATAGTTGCGTTACAATTAGGTCAGTTGGCAGGTCTTGAAATTCTCAAGATTACTAATGAGCTTAATGAGCTTCGCGAAAAGATCAAGGATTTCGAGGAAATTCTTGCTTCTCATGACAGAGTTCTCAACATTGTTCGTACAGAGCTTAACGCTATCAGCGACAAGTTTGGCGACGACAGAAGAACTTCTATCGAAAACGTTAGCGGTGAGGTTGATATCGAGGACCTTATTCCCGAGGAAAAGTGCGTATATACTTATACACATCGCGGATATATCAAACGTCAGCCCGTTGACATCTTCTCAACTCAGAACAGAGGCGGTCGAGGTGTTAAGGGTATGTCCCGAACAGAGGACGACTACGCTGAGACAATGTTCATCGCATCATCTCACGATCAGATTATGTTCCTTACAACTCGCGGAAGAATGTATAAGCTCAAGGGCTACGAGATTCCCGAGGGAAGCAGAACAAGTAAGGGTACAAATATAGTAAATATTCTTCCTCTTGAGGGAGATGAAAAGGTATCTGCTATGATTCAGGTTCCTAAGGACGACGAGGGAATGTATATCTGTATGGTTACAAGAAAGGGTCTTATTAAGCGTTCCTCTCTTGATATATACAGAACAACTCGCAGAAACGGTATTATTGCAGTTACTCTTCGTGAGGATGACGAGCTCGTATGGGTTAAGCTTACCTCCGGTAACGACGACCTTCTCGTGGCTACAAAGAATGGTATGTGTATTCGTTTCAATGAAAACGATGCAAGACCTCTCGGCAGAACTGCAAGCGGTGTGAAGGCTATCACTCTTAATGACGGCGACGAGGTTATCGGTATGTCCGTTATGACAGAAAACGGAAAGCTTCTTACAGTCAGTGAGACAGGTTATGGAAGAATCAGTGAAAATGACAACTACCGTACTCAGTCAAGAGGCGGTAAGGGTCTTAAAAACTATCACGTTGCTAAGTATGGCGACGTTGCGGCAATTAGTGATATAAATGAGGAAGACGACATCATTCTCATTTCTCAGGACGGTATTATCATAAGAATCCCCGCAAGTGCAGTCAGAGTTTGCGCTCGTCCTTCAAAGGGTGTTCGAGTTATGAGACTCGGCGAGGGCGACAAGGTTGTTACTCTCTCTACTACAGAGCACGACGAGGAAGAAATTAACGGTACCGTTGAGGATGACGGCACAGCAACAGAGGGTGCGGGCGATACCTCGGAGGATCACGACGATACACCGATTGAGGACAATTCTACGGAGGGATAATTTATGTCTGACAAAAACGGTCGTATGGATGAGGAAAAGGAAGTAAAAATTCCTGAGGATCAGGAAAGTAGAGAAGAATCGGAAAATTATGATTTAGAAGATATTTTAAATGAAGATTCCTCTACAGGCAAAAAAAAATTAGATCTCAGCTTCTTAGAAGATGAGAATATTTACCTTTCCGACGAACAGGAAGAAACAACTAACGAAAACGAAGAAAAGATAATGGAAGGCAAGAAAAAGAAAAAATGCTTTTTCAAGCGACTTTCAAAGCCGAAGAAAATTGCATTTATAGTAGGTATGTCTATTCTCGCTATTATTCTTATTGTTGGTTTAGTTATCGGAGGTAAATTCCTTAGCTTACTTAACAAGATCAATGACGGCGATGATATAGCAAAGATGTCAACGGAATACGTTGACCCCGACTACGACGAAATTCTCTTCGACGTGGGTTCCGAGGGCTACAGACAGGGTCTTAAGGACTGGGCGACAATGGGAAATGACGACCATATGTATAATCCCAACGTTATTAACGTGCTCCTTATCGGTGCGGATAGCCGAGACGGTACAAATACGGGTAATACGGACGTTATGATGATAGTTTCTCTTAACAAGAAAACTAAGGAGATCAAGCTTTGCTCACTTCTTCGTGATAGTTATATTTATGTTGAAGGTATAAACAGATCAAGCTGTACTAAGCTTAACGCCGCATTCTCAATGGGTGGCGCAGATTGTCTTGTAAAAACGGTAGAGAATAACTATAAAATAGAGATCGATAACTACGTTATGGTTAATTTCGAGTCCTTTGCAAGAATTATCGACGCTATGGGCGGTATTCAGCTTGACATTACTCAGGCGGAGTCAGATTATATCAAGAGAAGATTCAATGTTGATATACCCGTAGGTGAAGGTGTTACCGTTATGGGTGAGCCTGCTCTTTGCTACTGTCGTACAAGAGCTATATATGCTTCCGGTGACGTTAAGAGAACAGAAAATCAGAGAATAGTTATTGAGGCGATTATTGATAAGGTAAAGACTGCATCCATTTCCGATCTCAATAAATATCTCGAAATTCTCTTACCCGAGGTTTATACGGGCTACAAGGAATCTGAAATCCTTTCATTAGGTATGGAGGCTCTCACAAACGGATGGGCTAAGTACAACAGAACTCAGATTGAGGTTCCCGCGGCAGATTGCCGTCAGGCAGGTGACGCGGATATGTGGATATGGGTTGTAGATTATCAGAAAGCAGCTCATGATTTACAGTTAGCTCTCTACGGCGAGTCAAATATTACTCTTGAGGTAGATAGAACTACACTTATAGACCTCTATAATGAGGGTCATAATCAGTCATCCGATGACGGCGGAGACAATACTCCGCCCGCAACAGAGGGAACTACTGCTCCTATTGTGGATATTCCCGTTACAAATCCGGATAATGATACAGATATAGAGGATGTCCCCGTTACGGAAGAGGAATCTACAGAAGAATCAACTGAGGAAGTAACCGATGAAACCGTTCCCGATGAGGGCGGAGACACAGGCGAGGATACCACCGCACAAGGCGGGGGAGACCTCGGCGGCGATACGGGTGCTTTAGTCGGCGGTGAAGGTGTATGAGTAAGCAGACTAAGGAACACGTAAAGAAAAGAAAGAGCTACTACGGATTTTCTAAGGAATATCCGGGAAGAACGGGTAAAAACGGCTACGCCATCGGCGATACGGTTACAAGGAATAACAAAGAAAGAGTAAGAAAGGTAATAATAGCACTACTAATAGTATTACTTTTTATAGTTTCATTTGTTGTAACAAGCGTAGGGCTTCATATTTCTTCGGAAAAGCCCAATGCGGAGAATAGTATCGTTAGTATTAGCGAAGTTATAACTCTTTCTCAGATACAAAACTGAATTAAATAGGTATATTAAAAAAATGATGTGTAGAAACTCTACACATCATTTTTATTATATCCAATTAATATCAGTCACCGAGAAGACCATAGTATCTGCCCATCCAGTAGGGGAGAAGGTAAATATAGGGCATTACTGTTCTCATACCGTTTGCACCGTCTGTACCGGGGAGAGCAGCTGCGCGGTTTGCAGACTTCTTGTTGATATTTACAAATTCCTCTGCACCGGAGTCGCAAACGAACTGGTTGCCGTCATAGTTTACGAGAAGACGTGATGAATACTCAACGGGAACCTTAAGCTGAGGAGCACATCCAAGCTCTTCGGGAGAGTGATCCCACTCAATATCCTTTCTGTAGCTATTGTATGTAGGCCATACAACAAGGTCAAGATTCATTTCGGAGAGAGACTTTGCGGCATTTTCAATATCGCAGGGATTGTTTGTCAATGAGCCGTAAACAATATTGAAGAAGGGAGCGCGCTCAATCTTCTCATAATCATAGTGATGAGTAAGACCCATCTTGAAGATTTCCTTGTGTGCCTCGTTTTCTGTGTAAACAAGAAGGTTATAGATGTTTGTGAAGTCAAGCTGATCGTCGATATGAGCAATATGAGAATCCTCGCACTTGTACTGCATACAGTTCATAGCGTAATGATGCTTCTTTATAAGCATATCGAATACTTCGTTGTACTTCTCGTCACCGGTTACGTGGTAGGTTGTTTTAAGGAAGGAGAGGATTTCAAGTGAGTTTGTACCTCTCTCGAAGAACCAACGGTCGTCATTGTTGAGAAGGTCAGGCTCCCAGTTTGCCCAAGTGGTGGGGATTCCGTCTACGTCGCAAAGGTGGAAGTTGTTTTCTATAATGTGGTCGGTAATCTTCTTAACAACCTCAGCAATTTTCTTCTTTTCATTCTTATCGGCTACTAAATCATAGTAGATACCGTAAGCGAAGTAGTGACCTGTCATCTCGTCGCTGGAGGTTTCGCCTAACCATTCGCATTCGGGATTATCCTCGCAGATGTGCCACTCTTCACGATTTTGCTTGCCGAAGTATTCATCATCGGAGTAGCGTGTTGCACGAGCGGTGAAGCCTGACTTACCTGTAACCTCGGTAAGCTTGATCATAGCTTCGACTGCTCTCTTAGCGTTGGCCTTAGCATCCTTGTCGCCTGTAGCTGCATAGCGGAAGCACTGGCTTGCGCAGTAAAGACCTGTAAAGAGACCGTCGTTATCAGAGTTGGGAAGGTAGCCTGAGTCAAGGTCGCCGTACTTTCTGAGGATTCGGTCAACCTGATAACCTTCGTTTCTCATAAAGTATTTAACTGCAAGGTCATCGTAATGCTGTGCCTTCTCAGCGAGAGTCATATATTTATATGTTATGAGGCTGATTCCGCGGGGAGTAAGAGCCGCAATAGTGCCCTTGTCGGAAACTGCAATCTTAGTTACTGTGGGGTGCATAAGCCATGCACCGTAGGAGAAGTATGAGATCTTACCTTCGATAAGAGTAATGATACCCGTATCAGTAGCAAAATATTTCTTGCCGTCGGGAGCGAAGTACATATCGTTAAATGAGCCGTCGGGTACAGAGTAGAAATCATTGCCGTTGAACCAATAATTTCTGCCGTCGTAGATATTGAGACCCTCGTCGGAGCCAACCCAGAGGTGACCGAGGCCGTCTATCTGCAAGCAGTTAATCTTTTTGCTCATAACGCCTGTGTTATCGGGGAGAAGCTCTGCCCAATGACGGCGCTTGCCCTTCATTGAGAGAAGACCCTCAACGGTTGAGCCAACGTAAACTGTCTCTGCATACTTTGCTTTGTTATCGAGAGCGGCAACGCAAACTGTCTCGGAGGGGAGGTCAACTACCTCTGTAAACTCCTCGCCATTGTAGAGATAAAGATTTTCCTTGGTAATAAGCCACATTGAGCCGTCGAGAGCTACAGACATATCAACTACGGGGCTATCGAAGTCCGCAATTTTCTTTGCCTTGCCCTTTTTTACCTCTGCGAGGGAGTTTTTGACTGCTGCGTAGAGCTTACCGCCCTTTGAAAAGAGCTTTGAAGCCTTTACAGCGTGTTTTTTAAGAGCACCGTTTGCATATTCATAGAGGCAATCCGCAGTTGCCATATAGAGAGACTCGCCCTCAAATGCAATAGAAGTAACGGATAAAGGGTTGATTCCCTTGTCCTCTGTAAGGAAAATCTTATCATATTGCTTAAATTCGCCAAAGTTAAGGGTGTATTTCTTCATAAACATTCTCCTGAAAATATAGTATGGATACATTTTATCATAAAACATATTATTTGTCGATACCACTTGCAAGATAATAATATAAGGTATATAATGAAGCCACAAATGAATAAGAGGTGTTTTAAATGCTTGCCAATTTAAGTGCTATTTTTTCTGATATATTATCAGTACTTATGAGCTTACTTCTTTCCTTCGGCTCATTTACCGGTTCTATTGTCCCGCCCACGACCAATTCACCCGCCGACTACCAGGACGGAAATATCAAAAACGTTATTTATCTTATCGGCGACGGTATGGGCTACAACCATTGGGCAAAAACTAAGCAGGAAAGAGGAATCGACCTTACCGTTGAAACCTTTGAATATATGGGAAATTCTATGACACGTTCCATTTCCGATGCTGTTACAGACAGTGCTGCATCAGGTACTGCCCTCGCAACGGGTACGAGAACCTATAACGGTGCTATCGGTGTTTATTTCGATGATCCATTTGAGACCGTTTCACGTCCTATGAATATTACGGAGCTTTGTATGGAAAGAGGTATGATGACGGGTGTCGTTACTACCGATGAAACTACGGGTGCAACTCCCTCCGCATTCTCCGCTCACTCTTCCGACAGAGGTAACGCTGAGGACCTTACAAACGACCAGTTTACATCAGGTATCGACCTTATCTGGGGTGCAAACAACGGTGTCGCAACTAAGCGTGCCGCAATGGATAACGGCTATACTTATATCACAACTTATGATGAAATGATGGCTCTCGAAGAGGGTAGCCGTAGTTATGCTCAGTTTACAAACGCTCTCTGGACTCTCGACCAGTCCGACGAGAATACTCCTAACCTTGAGCAGATGACAGAGAAGGCTATCGACCTTCTTGATGATACTGAAGAGGGCTTCTTCCTTATGGTAGAGGGCGCTCATATTGATAAGCACTCTCACTCAAACGATGATGATGCTATGGCTGAGGCAATGGAAGAGTTCGACAGAACAGTTCAGCTTGCTCTCGAATATGCTAAGGAAGACGGAGAAACTCTCGTTATCGTTACCGCCGACCATGAAACAGGCGCAACCACTCTTAACGATGACGGCACATATTCATTTACATCAGGCTCTCACTCAGCCGCAAACGTTGCTATCTGCGTTTACGGTACAGATAAGATCATCGCAACCGATGAGACTATCAACAACTACGAAATTCCCATAAGAGTAGCATACGTATTAGGCTTCGATGAGACACAGTTCCCGAGAGAAGTAATGGTAGCGTAAGAAAAAGTCCCCGAAAGGGGACTTTTTTAGTTATATTCGCCTTACGGCGAGTGATATACGCTGTCGCGTTCACTACGCTTCGCTATTTTTCCCTTGAAACTTCCGATTAAATGTGTTATTATAAATACAAACATTTGTTCTAACGAAAGGCGGTGAATATATGTCGATACTTGATAACAGAGTGCAATTTCTCAAGGGTGTAGGTGAACAAAGAGCAAAGACTCTCGGTAAGCAAGGAATTTACAGCATTGCAGACCTTTTGAGAAATTACCCGAGAGCGTACGAGGATTGGAATAACGTTATCTCACTTAAAGATGCTCCTTTAAACGAAAACGTATGTATCAAGGCAGTTGTATCCGAAAATCCCCGCGTTGTGACCATAAGCGGTGGCAGGATTCTGGTGAAAACCGCTATTGCCGACGGCACCGACTATATTCCCGTAACCTTTTTCAATAATAAATACGTTAAGAATCAGCTTACGGAGAATGAGGAGTACCTCTTTTTTGGCAAGATAACCACCGATAAATACGGTGGGAAGACTATGCTCTCTCCCCGATTCGAGAAATCTCCCGAAAAGCAGAGAATTCGTCCCGTATATAAATCAACCGCCGCTCTTTCAGGTAAGACGATTGAAAAAATTGTGGAGGGCGCTCTTAAAGAGGTTAAGGGCAGACTTCCCGAATTTATTCCCCTGGAAATAGTCAGAAAATATAAGCTTATGGGCTTTGAAACTGCTATTAATAATATGCACTTCCCCGAAAATGAGACTATGCTCACCCTTGCCAAGCGCAGACTTATATTCGAAGAGCTTTTGCTTCTTCAGTTAGGTCTCTTAGGTGAGCGTGCAAGCGGAATGGGGCGTATCGCGCCCGTTGTTTCCGAGGATTATACCGACGAATTTTTCAATTCTCTCCCATTTACCCCCACGGGGGCGCAGACTCGCGCCGTAGGTGAGGCGATTGAGGATATGAAAAAGGAAAAACCTATGAACAGGCTTCTTCAGGGTGACGTTGGCTCCGGTAAAACTGCTGTTGCGGCGGCTATTATGTACAATGCGGCTAAAAATGGCTATCAATCTGCACTTATGGCACCTACGGAGGTTCTTGCCAATCAGCATTTTAAGACCTTGAAAGCATTTTTCGGCGACGATATAAACATTGAGCTTCTTACGGGCTCGGTCACCGCCGCTAAAAAGAGGGCTATCCGCGAGAGAATACGCGACGGTCACTGTGATATGGTGGTGGGCACTCACGCTATTATCCAAAATGACGTGGAGTTTTATAACCTCGGTCTCGTAATTACCGACGAGCAACACCGATTCGGTGTAAATCAAAGAAATTCTCTCTCTGCTAAGGGTAAGAATCCTCACACTCTCGTTATGTCCGCAACGCCAATTCCCCGTACTCTTGCTATGATGATTTACGGCGACCTTGATATTTCCGTCCTTGACGAGCTTCCTAAGGGTCGCCAACCTATCAAGACCTATTGTGTTACTACCGCTTTCCACGAAAGAATATATAAATTCCTTAAGAAAAACATTGACGCGGGGCATCAGGGATATATCGTCTGCCCACTTGTAGAAGAGTCGGAGTCTGACCTTGTTCCCGCCGTAGAATACTACGATTTTCTTAAAAGTACCCATTTTTCAAACTATACTCTCGGTCTTCTCCACGGACAGATGAAGCCAAAGGAAAAAGACGAGATTATGAGAAGATTTCACAACGGCGAAATTGACCTTCTCATATCTACCGTTGTTATCGAAGTAGGCGTTGACGTGCCGAACGCTACGGTTATGGTAATAGAAAATGCGGAGCGCTTCGGTCTTTCCCAGCTTCATCAGTTAAGAGGTCGTATCGGCAGAGGCTCTGCGGAGAGCACATGCGTTCTTCTCTCAGATGCGCAGAATGACGAGGCGCAGGAGCGATTCGACATTATGTGCCGTACTACAGACGGCTTTGAGATTGCCCGCAAGGACCTGGAGCTTCGCGGCCCCGGTGATTTCTTCGGCTCCCGTCAGCACGGTCTCCCCGATATGAAGGTAGCAAACCTTATGGGCGATACCCGTATTCTTTACGAGGCACAAAATACCGCCCGGGATATCCTCAACGGCACTATTCCCCTCACTCCCGCGGAAAAGGAAATGATTAATCAGGAAACAGACAGACTGTTTGGAAGAATAAGTATGAATTAAAAAAGACACTCGCAAGAGTGTCTTTTTTAATTAGTGAAGAGGTAAGAGTGAATAGTGAAGAAGTAAGAGTGAATAGTGAAGAAGTAGCTTCACTTCCGAATATTGTAAGCTTGGCGATAGAATAAATGTTAGCGAAGCCGTAGTGAACGCAAGGATGCTACTCATCAGTGATATTCGCCATTCGGCGAGTGATATACGCTGTCGCGAGAAAATACTTATATTGATTTTCCTGTTTATTTGTGATATACTCATAGACGCGAAACAAGTTTAGTTATATTATTACAGTTTATAGAAAGTATGTATTTTTACCTTTGGTAAAAACACATACTCTTTTCCACATACTTTCTTTTACTGTAATAGTCTGTATGGCTTGTTTCGCGACAGCAGAGCTATGTGTTTTTCGTGCGTAGCTTCGGCTGCGCATTTTTTGTTTTAGGGGGAAATAAAATGGATATGTATAAGAAGATGTACTATCATTTATTCAATGCAGTAACAGATGCTATAGAAGAAAACAATATTGATGATATAAAAAATTTACTTATAAAAGCACAACAGGAAACAGAAGAAATATATATTTCGTGGGAAGAAAAAGGAAGCTTAACAGAATTGAACGCATAAATGCGTTCAAAAAAACTGTAATCAACCGAATGAGATGCGAAGCCGTACCTCTTTTAAACCAGAGAGGTATAGCTTCGCTATCAACCGTTTTATCGAAATATCTATGAAATTATTGTATCGTGACGGAAAGTTGTAGGGACCTCCCACCAACGCTCCGTTTCACTACGCGTCGGTCCCCCCTCCTCCGGAGCAGGAGGGTGTCGCTTTGCATCACAACTGCTTTATTGTAAAACCACTTCGCACTCCGCATTTATAATCGGCACGAAGTGCCCCTTAACTTCTTAACTATTCACTCTTACCTCTTCACTAAATAAAAAAAGCTCCCGTGAGGGAGCCTTTTTTTATTTCATTATTCTTCTTCGCCGCAGCAATCGCAATCGCAGTCGCAATCACAATCACAATCATCGAAGTCTATATCGAGCTCAAGTCTTTCGCCACAACCAGGGCACTCAATGATTTCTTCATCGAGCATCTCGTCGTCGAGGAGGATCTCCTCGCCGCAAAGGGGGCACTCTACTTCGTAGAGCTCGTCGTCACAGCAGCAATCGCAGTCACAATCGTCGTAATCCTCGTCGTCGAAGATGTACTCTTCGAGTTCGTCGAGATCCTCGTCGATTGCATCTACGAGATCCTCACAAGCGGAGAGATCCTCGTCGATATCTGATACTGTGAGAGCCATATCCTCAAGAAGGTCGAGCATTGCTGCGAATACTTTGCCTTCCATTGATGCCTTATCAAGATTGAGGCCTTCAGCGAGACCCTTGATGTATGCAACCTTTTCTGTAAGTGTCATAATAATGACCTCCTGATATTAAAATAATTATGCTCTGGAGAGATACTCGCCTGTTCTTGTATCGATGTTGATCTCTTCGCCTTCATCGATAAAGAGGGGAACCTTGATCTCTGCGCCTGTCTCGAGAGTTGCGGGCTTAGTAGCGTTAGTAGCTGTGTTACCTGCAAAGCCGGGATCAGTCTTAGTAACCTTAAGAGTAACGAATGTGGGGGGCTCAACACCGAAAACATTGCCCTTGTAGGAAAGAATCTTACAAGTCATATTCTCCTTAACGAACTTGAAGTTATCGCTAAGATTAGAAGCATCAACGGGAATCATCTCGTAGCTTTCGGGATCCATAAAGTAGTAGAGACCGCCGTCCTCGTATGAGTACTCCATATCCTTTCTCTCAATAAATGCTGTGGGATATTTGTCGGTGGGGCTGAATGTTTTTTCAACAACGCTTCCGTTGATTACGTCTCTGATCTTTGTACGTACGAAAGCTGCGCCCTTACCGGGTTTTACGTGCTGGAATTCGATGATGGAGTAAACCTTACCATCCATTTCGAATGTAACGCCGTTTTTGAAATCGCCTGCTGTTACCATAAATAAAATCCTCCAAATATGATTTCATATTTAACACATTAATTTTATACTAAATAAGTGTTATTTTCAAGTATTTTTTAACAATTTACTCCGTATTGGAATATATAAGGGGGAGAAATTACTCTTTTTCTTCCGTTTTAAGCTCAATACCAAGCTCGTCAAGCTGTAATGCATCAACTCTTGAGGGACACTCTGTCATAGGTTCGCTTGCATTCTGTACCTTGGGGAATGCAATAACGTCTCTGAGAGAGTCGGCCTTAAGAAGCTGCATAATAAGTCTGTCGAGACCGATACCCATACCGCCGTGAGGAGGAGGACCGAACTTGAAAGCGTCAAGAAGATAGCCGAACTTTGCCTGAGCCTCTTCGTCGGAGAGACCGAGGAGCTTGAACATTCTGTCCTGAAGCTCGGGGTTTGTAATACGGATAGAGCCTGAAGAAAGCTCGATACCGTTAAGAACAAGGTCATATGCCTCTGCTCTTACTGCTGCCTTGTCTGTCTCGAGGTAGGGGAGACATTCGGGAAGGGGTGAGGTGAAGGGATGGTGCATAGCTACGAACTGACCTGCATCCTCGTCCCAATCGAAGAAGGGGACCTCGACGATCCAAAGGAGGTTGAAGCCGTCGCCGATAATGTCGAGCTTCTTTGCGGTCTCGTTACGGAGTGCGCCGAGAACGGAAAGAACGGAGTTGTTCTTTGTATCTGCTACGATAAATACAACGTCGCCCTTTTCTGCGCCTGCTCTTTCGAGGATAGCGGACATTTCTTCCTCTGTCATAAACTTAGCGAAGGAAGAAGCGATACCGTCGTCGGTAAGACGAATCCAGGCAAGACCCTTAGCGCCGATACCCTTTGCAAACTCTGTGAGCTTGTCAACCTCTTTACGTGTGTAGGTGGTTACTGCATTCTTAGCGGTGATACCGCGAACGGAGCCGCCACCTGCTACTGCACCGGAGAATACGGAGAAGCCGCAGTCCTTAACAATATCAGTAAGGTCGAAGATCTCCATACCGAAGCGTGTATCGGGCTTGTCGGAGCCGTAACGCTCCATAGCTTCTTTATAGGTAAGTCGGGGAAGGGGAAGGGGAATCTCTACGCCGAGAGCTTCCTTGAATACTCTCGCGATGTAGCCTTCACCGATAGAGAGCACGTCTTCCATAGTAACGAAAGACATCTCAAGGTCAATCTGAGTAAATTCGGGCTGACGGTCTGCGCGTAAGTCCTCGTCACGGAAGCAACGGGCAATCTGCATATAGCGGTCGAAGCCCGCTACCATAGAAAGCTGCTTGTAAAGCTGAGGTGACTGAGGAAGAGCATAGAATGTGCCCTGATGAATACGGCTGGGAACGAGGAAGTCACGTGCGCCCTCGGGAGTAGATTTGATGAGCATGGGAGTCTCAATTTCTACGAAGCCGTTTTCGTCGAAGTAGTCACGGGTAATCTTAGTTACCTTGTGACGGAAGAGAATATTCTTCTGAAGGTCAGGTCTTCTGAGGTCGAGATAACGGTATTTAAGTCTCGTAAGCTCAGATGTCTGGCAATTCTCAACGATGTCGAAGGGGGGAGTCTCACTCTTGGAGAGTACTCTCAGATCCTTAACGTCGATTTCGATATCACCGGTGGGAATCTCGCTGTTCTTTGAAGAACGCTCTCTTACGATACCCTTTGCCATAAGTACAAATTCACTTCTTGCGGTGAATGCCTTGTTGAAAATCTCCTTGTCGGTGTTTTCGTCGAAAGCAAGCTGAACGATGCCTGTCTTATCGCGAAGGTCGATGAAGATAAGCGCACCCAGGTCGCGCTGCTTAGCAACCCAACCGCATACGGTTACCTCCTGACCGATATTTTCGGCGCGAAGCTCTCCGCAAAAAACGGAACGCTTAAGACCGATCATATTATCCATATTTATACATCCTTTCGTAGGGTGAAATGAAATTTATTTAAGTTAGATGTTAACCTTTTTCTTAATGAGGTGGATAACGGGCACGTTAAGTCCGAGACCTGCAATAAGAGTTAAGACGTAGTTTGTGAAGTTGAAGGCAACGGAGCCGACGTATTTTTCACCCGTTTCAAAAATATTTGCGGTAAATACGTAGCTGTCTTCCGTTACTATCATACCGAAGGGAAGAAGGTCTGAAACAACGCCGATGATTTTATTTAATACAATAATTGTTAGGATAGTAAATACGATAGCACCGAATTTACCTAACTTTGAGAGGGGGGAAACGTGGGAAAGAGTAATACCGAAGAACATACTCTCAACCCAGAAAAGAACGAGAAGTGCAAGTGATAAGAAGAACATCATTACACAGAATGCAATCACGTCCATAGAGGGCGCGCCTACGAGACCTAAGAAAAGCTCGAGGGTATCTACCGCATCCTCACCCATAGCCGTAGAAAGCTGATGATACCAAAGCACCAAGGAGACCATCATAAGAGCAAAGGTTGTGGATATCCAGATAAGACCGGAAACCATCTTTGATAATACGAGAGAAGAGGTCTTAACGGGAAGTGAAAGAGTAAGATAGCCCTCGTTATCGAAAAGTGATCTGTTGAAAAGAAGGGCTACGACTACCATCATAATAACCCACGCTACTACGAAGGTAAGGAAAACGAGACCGCCGCCCAATGCCTGAATAAGTTTGCTGTTGCTTGTGTATATCATTACCTCTGCCGCTACTGCAACGGAAGCCATAACGATAAGTAAGATGGATGTGGTGAAGAACTGAGCCTTCATATCATTTTTAAGGAGCTTACCAAACATTGTGGAACACCTCCTTGAATACGTCCTCGATATGCTTCTGTCCGCCCTGAGTAAGTACGTTAACGGGGGCATTTGCAAGGACCTTACCGTTGCCGAGGAACATAGCGTGAGTAAATGCACTCTCTAAGTCATTAATAAGATGAGTAGAGATAAGAAGAGTTGATTTCTGAGCGTAATTTTCCATAATGAAATGAAGAATAGCCGCTCTCGTTGCAGGGTCAACGCCACCCATAGGCTCGTCAAGGATATAAAGCTCAGCCGCTCTTGACATAGTAAGGGAGAGAAGGAGCTTTTCCTGCTGACCTTTACTGAGAGTACGTGCCTTCTGCTTAGGGTCGAGTCCGAAGCGTGCAATCATATCCTCCGCCTTTTTTCTGTCGAAGTCGGAGAAAAAGTCGTTGAAGTAATCAACGGCGTCTTTACATCTCATCCACTTATGGATAAAGGATTGGTCGGGAAGGAAAGAAGTAATAGCCTTAGTCTCGTGACCGGGTACCTTTCCGTTTACGAGCACCTCGCCCTTATAATCGTGAATAAGACCCGTAAGAATTTTCATAAGAGTAGTCTTGCCGCAACCGTTAGGTCCAAGAAGACCGATAATTTCACCCTGAGGTAAATTGAAGGAAATATCGTTGAGGACAAGCTTACTTCCATAAGACTTGGAGAGTCCCTTTGCCGTAATAATGGACATAAATAAAACCTCCTTGCAACATACTTTTGACCATAATAAGTCATAATACTTTAATTATATATTTTACACTTTATTATATAGATAGTCAAGAATAAATCAGTAAGAACGCGGTACGAAACCGCCGTAAAAAAGAAAAATCTCTCCGACCGTAAGTCGAAGAGATAACTTTTCTTTGTCGATTAGTGGAATAAGCCTGCGTAGAAGCTTGATAAAGTATCGAGAACAGCGCTAACGTCATATTCTACGAGAGAGCCCTCAATAGACTCAAGGATGATAGCGAGGTCAAGACCCTCGAAGAGATTGAAAAGAATACCTAAAATAGAATCCATAAATATTCGCCTCCTTAGATAAAATAAAAATACCATATTATTCTATTTTTGTCAATATGTAAAAATTGGGAGAGGGGTAAGGAAAGGTGGAATGAGGAATTAAGGAAAGCCTATAATAGCGTCGCAGACCCTCAATTTTCAATTTTTAATTTTCAATTTTTAATTTAAAAAAGGCAGGTACAAAACCTGCCTTTAATTTATTGACCTGTATTGATTAATACATTCCGCCGCCCTGTGCTGCTGCCATAGCTGCTGCACTTGCCGCTGCGTCTGCTGCGGGGTCGGGCTTATCGGTTACAAGGCTCTCTGTTGTAAGAACCATAGCCGCTACGCTTGAAGCGTTCTGAAGAGCGGAGCGAGTAACCTTAGTAGGATCGAGGATACCTGCCTCTGCCATATCCGTGTATTCCTCGCTTGCGAAGTTGAAGCCGTAGCCAAGCTTACCTGAACGAAGGATACCGTCGATGATTACGGAGCCTTCAAGACCTGCGTTAGCAGCGATCTGACGAACGGGCTCTTCTATAGCCTTACGAACGATCTTAGCACCTGTGATTTCATCTGTATCTGTGAGAGAAACGATGTATTCGTCGAGAGCGGGGATAGCGTTAAGAAGTGCAACACCACCGCCGGAAACGTAACCCTCTTCGATAGCTGCCTTTGTAGCGGCGAGGGCATCCTCGATACGAAGCTTCATTTCCATCATTTCTGTCTCTGTTGCGGCACCTACGCGGATAACTGCAACACCGCCTGCGAGCTTTGCAAGTCTTTCCTGAAGTTTTTCTCTGTCGAAGTCGGATGTTGTTGTTTCAATCTGTGACTTGATCTGAGTAACTCTTGAAGCGATCTCTTCAGGAGCGCCTGCACCGTCAACGATGATTGTGTTTTCCTTGCTGATCTTGATCTGACGAGCGCGACCGAGCTGGTTAACGTTTGCATCCTTAAGGTCAAGACCGAGCTCTTCTGTAATAACCTCGCCGCCTGTGAGGATAGCGATGTCGCGGAGCATTTCTTTTCTTCTGTCGCCGAAGCCGGGAGCCTTAACACCTACGCAGGTAAATGTACCGCGGAGCTTGTTAACAAGAAGAGTTGCGAGAGCTTCACCCTCGATGTCCTCAGCGATGATAACGAGCTTCTTACCTGCCTGAACGATTTTCTCAAGAAGGGGAAGAACCTCCTGGATATTGGAAATCTTCTTATCTGTAATAAGAATAAAGGGATCGTCGATAACTGCTTCCATCTTATCTGTATCAGTTACCATGTAGGGGGAGATGTAGCCGCGGTCAAACTGCATACCTTCAACAACGTCACAGCTTGTTTCAGCGGTCTTGCTCTCTTCAACTGTGATAACGCCGTCTGCAGTAACCTTATCCATAGCTTCTGCAATAAGCTTACCAACGTTTTCGTCAGCAGCAGAGATAGTAGCGATACGAGCGATGTCGCTTGAGCTTGTTACGGGCTTTGAGTTTGCCTTGATTGTAGAAACAACGTTTTCAACAGCATTCTTGATGCCCTTCTTGAGCACCATGGGGTTTGCACCTGCAACAACGTTCTTCATACCCTCGCGAACGAGAGCCTGAGCAAGAAGAGTAGCGGTAGTAGTACCGTCACCTGCAACATCGTTTGTCTTAGTAGCAACCTCTTTAACGAGCTGAGCACCCATATTCTCGAAGGGGTCGTCAAGCTCAACCTCCTTAGCGATAGTAACGCCGTCGTTTGTGATAAGGGGTGCGCCGTATTTCTTATCAAGAACCACGTTTCTGCCCTTGGGGCCGAGAGTGATTTTAACTGTGTTGCTGAGCTTGTCAATACCGGCCTGAAGTGCTCTGCGAGCTTCTTCGCCATATATAATCTGTTTAGCCATAATTCAATAACCTCCAAATGGTGAAATGTAAATGTAAATTATTCAACAATAGCAAGAATGTCGCTCTGACGAACGATGATAAGAGTCTCGCCGTCGATCTTAACCTCTGTGCCGGAATATTTGCTGAGGATAACCTTGTTGCCTACTGCAACCTGCATCTTGATTTCCTTGCCGTCAACGATTCCGCCGGGGCCTACAGCGATGATCTCTGCTGTCTGGGGCTTCTCCTGAGCTGCCGCTGCAAGGATGATGCCGCCCTTTGTGGTCTCTTCTGCTTCGCAGAATTTGAGAACAACTCTGTCTCCTAATGGTTTGAGTGTCATGTGGATTGCCTCCTATGAAAAATATTAATAATTATCTCGTTTTAGCACTCTCGTATCGCGAGTGCTAATAATATAATATACCATTTTACGGAAAATTCAAGTGTTTTTATAAAAAAATATATGTGTACAAAGAGAATTTACAAATAAGTAATAAATGAATGAAAAATTAGGAGTTAGGAGTTAGGAATTAGGAATTTCGTAAATCTCTCCCAATCGGTGCGGTTGAAGTAGTGTGTGCCTTCTCTTAAGTGATATGCAATATCACCCTCGGAAAAGATATCGTCAACCTCCGCGAATCTGTCGGGTGCGATGAAGCCCTTGGGGAAGGCGGGGGAGGCGGCAACGCAGGAAAGCTGCTCGTTGTGGGGGTCTGCCCATAGATCCTCCGAAGCGCTTCCGACCATAACTCTTCTTGGGGAAATACTCGCTATAAGATAGTGTTGGTCAAAGGGCATATTGTATTCATTATCAATATATTTTTTATATTCACCGCAGAACCAATAATGGAAGGTCTCGCAGATATTTTTTACGGTTTCGCCTTTGTTTCCTCGTGCAACAGAAGCACCGCCGCAGCCTGAGTCGTTGGAGTAGCAATGGGTAAATCTCTCATCTGTTGCGGCGCAAAAAAGAGCAGTCTTACCGAGACGTGAGTGACCGCATACCGCCGCGCGGTTAAAATCCAGCAGATCGCCGAGAGTGTAAGCGTAATCCATAACTCTCTGCGCCGCCCACGCCCATATAGCGATTTTACCGGGGTCTGTGGAATTGCGCTTACCGTCGGGGTAAATAACTCCCGCAAGTCCGTCGGTGAAATCGTCGTTATCCATAGTTACGTCGTTGTGACAAAGGGTAAATACGGCAAAGCCTTTGTCAATGATTTCCTCCGTTGGTTGGAATCTGTCGGGCATATCCCCTCTGAAATTAATATGAATTACAAAGGGGTGCTTATTCCCCTTATTGGGAATTACGGCATAAAAAGGAAAGGAAAATTCCCTGCCGTAAAGAGTACCCGAAGCAACGATTCGGAGATATCTTCCTTTATTTCCGCCGAAACGGGGATAAACCTCCTCGCCGTCCGAAAAGGTAAGGCTTTCGGGGAGAGGGGGCATATATCCGTATTCTTCTTTTTGGAGAATGTCGAGCATTTCCGTCCTTGATCTGAGCGGCGGAAGAGCCCGTTCTTTAATGATTTCAGAAAACATAAAACACCTTTTAAATTAGGAATGAGGAATTAGGAATGAGGAATTTTGGGGCTACGCCGTTAATTATAAAGTTTTACAGTTTCTCCCTCATCCATCTCCTTTGTGAAGATTCCGTCAGAGTAGGTGAAGGAATTGTTGCTCTTAAGTGATGCGGTATGGATATTTTCTTTGATTCTGAGAATACCGCCCTTGTCGGCTTTGATGGTGGCAGTTTTAAGAGTGCCGTCTGCCCATTCAATATCAACGGTGAAGTTACCTCTTGCCTTGATACCCCTGATAGAGCCGTTTTTCCAATCCTCGGGAATAGCGGGAAGAAGCTCAATGATTCTCTCCTCGGGTTTACCTAAGTGGCTCTGAAGGAGCATTTCAGTAATACCTGCCACACCGCCGAAGTTACCGTCGATCTGGAAGGGGGGATGGATATCGAAAAGGTTGTCTGCGGTACATTCGGAAAGAAGATATCTCAGGTGCTTCATACAGTTTGCGCCGTCCTTAAGTCGGGCGTAAAAGCAGAGTGTCCATGCTCTCGACCAGCCCGTAGCACCGCCGCCGTTTTCGATTCGACGGGCGATGGTCTTCTTAGCCGCCTCGTATATTTCGGGATTTGTTTCGTTTATGCTGTCAGCGGGATAGAGACCGAAAAGCTGAGAAATGTGACGGTGACCCGGCTCAGTTTCCTCGTAATCCTTTATCCATTCCTGAATAGTGCCGTAGCGCTCGCTTATCTTCATAGGCGGAAGTCTCTTAAGAGTAGCCTTGAGAGTATCGGCAAAGTCGCCGTCCGTACCCAAGGTTTCAGTTGCGGATATGGTACGGGAGAAGAGAGCGTCTATAATCTGGAAATCAATAGCCGCGCCGTATGTAAGCATACTTTCCTTCTTTTCTCCATTAGCATTTATGAAGTAAAATTCATTTTCGGGAGAGTTTGAAGGTGACGTAACAAGATAACCGTTACCGTCCTCGGTAAGATAATCGCAAACGAATTCGCAGGAGCCCTTTAATATGGGATAGATCTCCTTGAGATATTCTCTGTCGCCCGTATATTCATAATGCTCCCAGAGATTAAGGCAAAGCCAAGGACCTGCCATGGGGAAGAAGCCACAGTCAACGCTGTCGTGAACACCCGTTTTGCCGTAGGGGTCGGTAGTATGGTTTACTATCCAGCCTCTCGCCTCGAAAAGCTCCTTGGCGGTGCTTTCACCGAAGCGGCTTATCATCTTCATAAAGTGAGTAAAGGGCTTGGAGGTTTCGGAAAGGTTTGCACATCCTGCAGGCCAGTAGTTCATCTGAAGATTTATGTTGGTATGGAAGTCACTACCCCACGGAGGATTGAAATCGTGACACCAGATTCCCTGAAGGTTTGCGGGGAGAGTAGCTTTCTTACCCGATGATTCTATGAGAAGATATCTGCCGAAGTTATAGTAGAGAGTGATGAGGTCAGGATTCTCCTCGCCCCACCAGAATTCGTGCATTCTTCTGTCGAGGGGCATATCCGAGTAGTCGGGAGACTCTAAAGAAAAGCTTACGTTTTCGAACCATTTTTTATGGGATGCAATATGCTTCTCTTTAAGCTCGTTATAAGATAAACTTTCTACATTGGAAAGGTCTTTTGTCAGTTTCTTTCTGTAGTCAATAGCCTCGTCGATATCGTATTTTTCTACGTTGTAATTTGTAGCGAAAGCACCGCGCACCTCTACAAAGGTAGCGTTCTTTACTATCACGTGAGTATGGTCGCAGGAGGTTTCGCCGTCGGTTATTATCTTAATTTTTGCACCGAAGGAGGTACCCTCGCCGCCGTCGCCGTTGTTATCGTTATCGGCAAAGGTAAGTCTGCCGTTTAATACAACCGTATCGGAGCTTACACAACCGGTGAAGGCATCCTGCTTTCTCTCCATGGTTACTTTGCAGGAAAAGGGCTTTCCATCGGTATTAACTCGGTAAACTAAAATATCATCCTCTTCACTTACGAAGCATTCGCTTTCATAGTGAACACCGCTTCTGTCATAGGAAATGCGAGTCTTAGCTTCTGATAATTCAAGCTCCTTGCGATAATTTTCGTAAGGGGATTTATCGAAAAAATCAATGAATATTTCACCGAAGCTTTCGTAGGGGCGTACAGATATGGGGGATGAGAGGAAGGTACCTCTTGCCAATTCTGCCGCCTCGTGCAGTTTCTCTTCAAAAATAAGCTTTCTGATTTCTGCAAGTGCTTCGGGAGAAGCGTGATACTTTTCCTGTATCTGCTTACCGCTCCAGAGAGATTCCTCGTTTATTTCTATTCTTTCGCAATCGGGATCGCCGAAGACCATAGCGCCTACTCTTCCGTTACCGAGAGGAAGAGCATTCATCCAATCGTTTACAAATTCGTTATACCAAAGCTTGGTTGACATATTATCACTCCGTTTAATAATTTTTCGTTATAGCATCAAGCTCCTGCTTGGATCTTTCCTCGTCGCAGGTTGTGTAGCGTACGTGGAGAGTATCTCCCGCCCGAAGTCCCTCTTCGTGACGGTGGGAGGAGCTTTCGTCGTGGGTAGTTGAGAGAACGAACAGCCCTGTTGGCCAGAAAATATCTCGTATTTCCTTGCCAACCGCAAAGGCACCCTTTTCAATTTTGATTTTTGTGTCTATGAGCTTTTGGGGATGTACCCTTGAATATTCCGCGATTCTGTCCTCGACAACCTTGTCGTTAATAGACTTTACTCCGAACATCTCCGTGATAACGTAAGAAACAACGCAAACTACCACAAGATGAAGAATATTAACACCGCAACCGAGAGCCTCAACACCAAAGGCGATGGCGGTAATGGGCATCTTCATAAGTGATGCTATACACGCCGCCATTCCGAGAGCGAGTATTACCGCGTAGAAATCCGACGATATGGAAAAGGCGGATTCAAGACCGCGGGCAAGCATAGACGAAACTAAAGCGCCTATTGTAAGGATGGGAATAAAAATACCACCCGTAATTTTATTTGTATTGGCGAGAAGCGTAAGCGACGCGCGGACGACGAGTATAATAAGAAGAACGTATATGGGTGCACTCTTTTCCGTAAGGAAGAGGATAAGCTCGTGACCCGTTGAAACGCAGGATGAGGAAACCAGGCCTGCCGCAAGAGTAAGAACAAAAACACCGAATATTTTTACCCAATGCGGTACTTTTCGGAGAAGCTTATTGGAAAGAGCGTTTATAACTCCGTAGTAGTTAAGGAAAAGTACTGCGAAGAGACCCATTGTAACACCAATTATGGCCGCTAAGAGAAGGTGCTCAGCAGAAAGGCGTATAACCTCCGATTCGGGGAAGAGAGAAATGCTTACGTTAAAGAAGGGAGCGAGAAGCTCCGCAGAAACGTTTGCCGTAAGCACGGAAACGGATGCGAAGGTAATAATGGTAGGGGAAATTCTCTGATGAGCCTCCTCTACGGCGAAGAGTATTCCCGATATGGGAGCGCCCGTAGCCACGGAAAAGCCTGCACAGGCACCGCCTGTCATAGCGTATCTTTTCCACGCCATATATTTCTTCGGGAATATATGCATTGTACCGCTGCCGATTGCCGTACCCATCTGTACCGACGGACCTTCGTTTCCTAAGGGTACACCTATAAGAAAGGAAGAGAGGGAAAGACAGAAAATACCTGCAAGATTCCGAAACCATTTAAAGGTGATTATTCCGCGAAGTACGTTGATTGAGGTAGGAATACCGCCGCCTCTCAGATTAGGTGCGTTTTTGTAAACCTTAGAAATAATGAAAGCAAAAATACCGAGAGTGATTACGACTGCGGGAACAAGGTATAACCTATCCTTTACAAAAGCGTAGCCCGTTTCGGAAAAATCTATAACGTAGTGGGCGCACAATTTGTAAAAGAGAATAACTACCGCAGTAAAGAAGCCCGTAAGACTGCCGAAGAATACGGCAGGCAAAATGAGATTCAAAAGATGTCTTTTATGATTCATACGCGTCACCCCCTTATTTATATTTATACAGTAATAAGATTACACCAAAAAAGTATTGAAATCAATAATAAATTGGGAATTAGAAAATAAGAATGAGGAATGAGGAATTAAGGGGAAGCTTCGCTTCCGAATATTATAAAGCTTCGCGCCAGCTTACACCTCCCTCCTCCAAGCAGGAGGGTGTGGCTTCGCTAACATTTACTGTATTGCGAAGCTTATAATAACGGCGTAGCCCCTCAATTTTGAATTTTGAATTGTTAATTTTGAATTTCATTGAACGCATAAATGCGTTCAATGAAACTAATTAATTATTCATCATTCATTAAACAAAAGCTTCGCGATACGTTTACTGTACCGCGAAGCCCTATTTGCTATTTGCTATTATAATCGTTCGGAAGCGGAGCTTCCCCTCAATTTTTAATTTTGAATTTTAAATTCAGAAATTACATACCTGTAGCATACCCTGTGCGTACCATATACCTATCCTTAACATAGAGTCACCGCAATAGTGTGCTCCGTCATTCTCTCCGTTCTCGTCATTGTTTTCCAGCTTAGAGAGACAGGTTGAGGTGTCAACCCAAATGGAGTTTGCCAAAGGTGAGCCCGAAGTGTTTGCATACAGACCTGCTGTTGTCATATTGATTATGTTACTTGAGGTGTCTGCAGGGACGTACCAGAGAGACGCGAGCTGAGATTTCTGTGTATTTATCGTATCGGAGAAAGCCCAAGAGTTATAGTCGGGCTTATATGCGGCGATACCGCCGTCAACGAAGCCGATACTGGAGTCGCTGTCTCGTGAAACGAAAGCATTTCGAACCTTGTTTACAAGGATATTCTGGAGAGCGCCGTACTGATTTGCCCAATCTGCAACAAGGGAATCGCTTTCGCCCTGATGCCACATAAAGGAGCGGATGTTTATGTTGTCTCCGCCGTGTATACCTTCAATCTCATCAAGAGCGGAATTGACATAGGGTATCATCGTATCGGAAAGATAACCGCCGATATTGTTGTAAATATCTGATGCGTTGGCAGCCATATTGTAGTTGGTATCGTATATCCAGTTACCGCCAAGGTAAGTGCCTGCCGCGGTGTACTTGATTATGTACCAAGTCTCGTCCTTGGTTGCTTCGTTTGTTGCAAGGTAATATGCAAGACCCAGCTCAGGACCAAACCAGTTAGCCGCCTGACCGCCTATACCGGGGCGGAAGGTCTCGAAGGCTGAGTTGGAGAAATATGTTTTCCATACACCCGTATTGGGATCGCAGTTTATATTATTATATTTGATATTGATATTTGAGTAGTCAACGCCTTCAACAACTGAGGCAACCGCAGGTGTATAGGGGCTTGCGCCGTAAGCGTTTGACTGACCCGAAATAATGATTACGTTAGCAGTTTTCTGTCTCATTTCAATCTGTTTTGATAAATCAAGGGAAATAGGTGTGGAGAATGTAGCTTCACGGGATGCTAAGATGTCACGGTCGTTGATATCAAGCACACCGTCGGAATTAAGGTCACAAGCATATTTCTGACGGATTGTCAAAGTGTTCTGATTGATAAGACCCTTCTTGATGGCGGCTACGTCCTCTTCGGTGAAAGCAACACCGTCGCAATCAAAGTCACCTACGGGATAAATACTTACACCGTCTCTGAGACCGTTTCTCATAAGCGCTAAGAGAGAGCAGTCGAGAGCATCGATATATCCGTCCGCGTTAAGGTCTGCGCGGAGCATAGCGGAAAGGCTATCATCGGGTATTTCCTGAGAAACAGCCATATTAACCTGACTCTGATAGTCCTGAATATCAATATTGCCGTCAGACACGATATCGCCTACGAAGCATACTGAGTAGCTGTCGGCACCGGTCACGGGAGTTACCTTATACTGACCCGTGTAGTCGAATACGGGAGCGGAGTTGGGGGCATTGCTTATCTGACCCCATATCTGCTGAGAGTTTGCTTTCTGGAGAAGGTACGCAACCTCACCGGAATAGAACTCTTCCTTGCTTTTTCCTGTGGTTTTTCCGTCGGTATCACTCATAACGCCTGTTGCGGATGATGTACCGATACCGTTCTGGAAAGTAAATACAGTTGTTGTTGCGTTATTCTCCAAATAGTAGCAATCGGAAATGTCGGAGCTATTGTTGCCGCAAACAGCGCCTACGTAGCTTCCGCCGAATACGAAAGCGGTTGAGTAGCAGGAGGAAACGCTGTTGGTGTTCTCACCTACGATACCGCCTGCCTTGGAGTTGGCAAATACAAAGCTTCTGGAAACGAAGCAGTTTGAGATTTTACCTGAGTTTCTGCCGACAATACCACCTGCATAGTTGCCTGCGGAAATATATGTATCCGTCAAACCTACCTCGCGAATGGATCCGTTAGAGCCCACGTTTCCGAAGAGACCGCCGAAATCAGCTTCCGATGAATAGAAAATACCGCTTACGGTGTGTCCCTGTCCGTGGAAGGTTCCGTTATATACCGAAGAGCCAATACCGATAGGAGTCCACTGGTGCTCTATGGTACCTATTACGTTTCCGTCGTCGGAAAGTAAATTCTTGTTTACAACGATATCATTTATAAGTACAGCGTTAGCAGTTGTGTTACCTGAGTTTACATAGTCGCTGAACCAAAGGAGCTCGCCTGCTGTGCCGATTTCGTAAACAGCATCCTTAGTGCCGTCGCCGTTAAGGTCATATTCATCTGTTGAAATCTCAGGCTCTACATACTTGCCGCACATATCGCAGAAGCCGTTTGTATGTGTAGCGTTACAGATATCCGTCTCGGTCTGAGCAACAGACTTGAAGCTGTCACGAATGGTAGTTATGTTACCTGTCTTGATGTAATAGCAATATGAGATGGGGCTGAAGCTACGGAAGTGAAGTGTATCTACAACACCGATATATGAGGTGGGGTCTTCCCCTGCGGGATCGGTGGTTGAGCAACGGGTCGCACCGTCGCCGCCGTAGTAAACACCCGTGTGGAAAAGTGTTTGACCGGGGCAGTAGATACCGATAGCAAAGCTGTCTGCATCGTCGCCCTTGAATGCGCCCCAGTTTTCGTTACAGATGAAGTCCTGATCTGTCGCAGTACCCCAGAATTCAAGGTCTGTGATGGTTTGCTGAGTATTACTGTCTGACCAAGCCTCACCGCCTGTGAAATAAACAAAGTCATTAAGAGGCTCTACGCAGTAGAATGCGGGAAGCTCCTGAGTGGTTGTAACTGAAGGATAGCCTGAGAAATCTACGAATCTGCAGGTTGCTCTCATCATACCGTCCTCGAGAGTGTACCAAGCTTCCATATATGAGGGAGTAATATACTGTGCTTCCTTTGCCCAGTCGAGAGGACGACACTTAATGTATATTTCGTTTTCAGAAACCTTGATATCAACGATTTTACTTGCTTCGTTGTAGAGATTACCACCCTGTACGGGGTTGTAATTCCATACAGCCTCACCGTACATACCGGGCTCGTAGGGGTATGAGCCTGTACCGTAGTATGACTGCTGTACGAGACGACCTGTATCATGGTCGTTGATTAAGTTTACGTTACTGCTTGTGTTGTATAAAAATGATGATGTACCTACTTTAGATTGAAAGTCAACCTCAGTTGTCTTTGTGCCGTACTTCTTAATTGAAGAATAAACGGAGTTTGTCTTATCCTCCATGTATGTGAGAGCACCGCCCCAGCCAAGGTCTATTCCTATTTTGTAGTTGGTGCCGTCAAGGTAAACCATACCCTCGGAATCACCGGGGTTAGTTGCTTTTGATAGAGTAATATCTGTCATAGCAAAGCTCATAGATTCTTTGTCAAGGGGCGTAAACTTAATGGATGTGATAGCGGTGCGTGTAGTACCGCTGAGGAAGCCGTCTATATAACAAGAAAATGTACCGTTATCGTTGGGCTCTAAGAAGAACTCCTCAATAACGCCGCCCAGATTCATTTCTGCCTTGACGTATGCATCGGATGAATAGGATATTTCGTAGCGGTTGAATTCCGTCCCGCTGTAATTCAGCGTATAAATATTGTTTGCAAAAGCAACATTCTTTTGTGCGCCGTTTATATTGATGATTCTGTTGTCTGAGTCTTTTACGTTTACAGTAAACTGTGCAGAAGAGCCACCGTAAGAAACGGTAATTGCCTGAGTACCTGCAGAAGTCAGTACGGAAGGAGATACTGAGAAGCCCTCGTCAATATTCTCGCTTGTGCCGTCGGGATAGGATATACCTAATACCAGTCCTCGTGTATTGATTTTTTCGCCTACGCAGTAATCCTGCTTAATGGGGAGAGAAACGAGTTCGATATCGCCCGCCACAATTGGTTCCCATTTGGAATAGAGACATTTGCTGGAGGCAGTAACCACAGTATCAGAGGTTATTCTTTCACCTGCGCCGTTGGGACCGGTGTACCAGCCTGCAAATACAAGATCATTTCTGGAGGGAACGGGAAGAGCGCCATATGTATTGCCCGCGGAATACGTAAAGGTCTTGCGGTGACTATAGCTGCTTGCGTATTCAGCGACTGCTGTTGAGCGGATTACGATATCAGAAACAGTTACGTCGGAGTTGGGTGAGTTATTATCAAATCTTACCTGAATATAGCCTGCATTTGCAGGAGTTGTGAAGGTCCAGCTGTTCTGACCGTACTGAGATGCATTCTTTGCTTCAAAGGAGATATATGCACCGCTGGTATCGAAATAGAAAACAAAGGTCTCAAAGTTTGTGGTAGTACCGTTGGCAACGTAAGAAAATACATATTCGGTATTTCCGTCAACCGGCATATTGTAATGAGAACCTGCGGTCGTCATAGAGAAAGAAGTAAAAACCTCTGTGGCGGATGTGTTGTTGACAAGATAAAAGCTGCCTTTCTCAACGTCGGAGGTCAGGGTGCTTGCATTGGTGTCATCACCAAAAACCTTAAGATTTGGATGATTAGCCCATTGCTCAAAAATAAAAAGGTTGTCGAATGTGAGCTCGTAAACGTTTGTACTTGCCGCAAAGGCTACAGTACCGAGAAGGTTACCTGTAATAAGTGCCAGGCAAATAATGAGTCCAAGCAATCGTTTCAAGTATCTTTTCATAAAAATGAATCCCCTTATTAATATTATACAATTTATAGTGCCATATCATTTCATTATACATTATAATGAAAATAGAACAAAATACAATGGATTTCGGATTAATTCTCATAGGGAAAAATTAACAAAAATTTCTCTCCGGATTAATATAAAATGCCCCATAGAAGCTTGTGAAAAAGCTTTTGTGGGGCGAATGATTATTATAAAATTTGCTCTTTTATGAAATCCAAGGTGTAGTGGTCCTTTGCGAATCTGAGCCAACCCGAAACCATTGAAAGTCTCGTTTTCGTCCAATCCTTTTCGGGAGCAAAGGCGATACCCTTAAGCTCCTCTCTCACAGCCTTAACGTGGGAGAGAAAAAGGGGATAGGGCATATTGCCTTTCCCGAGAGCGATCAGGGAAATTGCGATAATTCTCGGGAAAAGAAGCTCTTCCAGACGATGGTTATTGTCAATGTATTCCGTCCATATAGGACATTCTATGCCGATTATATTTTTCCTTCCCTTATCCGTTAGTCCGGGAAGAGTAGATTTAAGAGAATATACTCTGTTCAAGGGAGTGATGGAGTAATCGTAATCAAAATAACAGTATGAGAAGGGGGAGAGGATAGCCCTTCCGCCATCGTTGAGGAAATTCACCGTAGGTTTACTGTCCTCTTTCCAATACTGAACGAGAGCGCGCTTGTCAAGGTTTTCGCCCTTTGCCGCTTCGTTCCATACTATGGCGTGTCTGCCCTTTCCCTCGAGGTAATTAATCACCTTATTCATAAAGATATTCTGATACTCTGAATAGGTTTTAGCTCCCGATTCTCTCATAAGCCTCTGACAGTCGGGACAAGATCTCCAATGGTCGGACGGTGCTTCGTCACCGCCGATGTGAATATATTCGTAGGGGAAGATTTCTAAGAATTCGTCCAGAATATCCGCCACCATATTAAAGCTCTCGTCCTTTGCGAGACAAAGGACGTCCTTGAAAATACCTTGATGCGTCTTGATTTTTACTTCCTCGCCCGAGCAGGAAAGGTGAGGATATGCAGAAAGCAGGGCACTTGTGTGACCGGGCATATCGAATTCGGGAATAACGTCGATACACCTCTGCTTACAGTAGGTGACGATCTCCCGCATCTCGTCCTTTGTATATACTCTGCCGTAGGGCTCGTCTATACGTGTTTTTCCGAAATCGGAATAGGGTCTTACCGCAGAAACGGTATTTAAAAGAGGATATTTTTCGCTCTCAAATCGCCATCCCTGGTCGTCGGTCAGATGCCAATGAAATTTATTGAATTTTAAAAGCGCAATAGCGTCAATGAGCTTCTTTATCTCATCAATAGTCTGCATGTGACGTACGCTGTCAAGCATAAATCCACGGTATGGGAGCATTGTATCACCTCGGTAAATCAATCTCTTGAAATCATTTGATAACCTTATATTTAACTCTGGGACCATATTTGACAGAAGAAAGAAGCCCCAGTTCTTCGAACTTCAATACAAAGCCACGAATAGTAGCATAAGCGGCATCGCCAAAATCCTTCTCAAGCCGTTTGGTTGAAAATTCAGTTGTACCATAGTAAGAAAGCACAAATTTCCAAAGCTTTGTTTCTTTTTCTGTTATTTTACCGCTCTTAACGGCATCATCGTAAACGGTTAATGATTCAACGTTAACAGCACCATCGTTCATTTCATTGTAAACATTCTTGATGAAATAGACAATGAATGGAGTAACATCAATTTTACCGCTGATTTTTTTGTTTTCCTCGATTGCTGTATATGCATCATAGTATGCTTTTCGGCTGTTTTCGATTTTACTTGAAAACGGAATAAATAAGGCTGACTGATAACCCTTCTGAATCAAAAACCATAAATGCACAAGGCGGGCAATTCTTCCGTTGCCGTCAAAGTAAGGATGTACAAAAGCAATATAGAAATGAATAATGGCAGCCTTGATTAAATCATTAATATCATCCTCGGTATTAGCGAAATCAATAAGTGATTTCATAAACTCCGGAACTTTTTTATAGTCAAGTCCCGAATGTTCAACATGATCGCTGACAATATAAACAGTATCATGACGATACAGATTCCCCTCAATCAATTTATCGTCTCCTGACAGAAAATCACCGACGGTCATCATATAGAGCTTATAAAGATTTTCTTCGGTAATTTTGTTGTCGGCATCGGCAATAAACTCGAGCCCAAGCTTAATACCTAAAATTCTGCTTTCCTGCTCATCATTAGGCGCCATTCCCTTGAGGATTTTACGTACGCTATCGCGACTGAAATCGATACTTTCAATAGCAGAGGTTGCCACAATCTCATCCTCTGCTGCTTTGATGCCATAATGTTGATCCTGAGCTTGTAACAACAGCTTTACGGTGCCTTGATTAACCGATGCATGATTTTCCATAAAAACCAGTTGGCTTCCGTTAAAGTCTGCGAGAGGCAAGGATTTATAATACAACTCTTCCACCGTCTGCAAGAAAGCATTGAAATCCTCGCCATATTTATATTTCATTTTTTGATAATCTGTAAAGGATTTATCCTTAAGTATTTTAGTAAATAGCTTAATATCCATGATTTTCCTCCTGATAGTTATTGGTATCAGCTTGTATCAGTATAGCGCTAACGAGAAGAAATGTCAAGCATAGTATTAGCGGGCAAAAATGATTAAACAATAAATATTCGCCAGAATATTATGAAAAATCCTGACGAATGATAAAAATCATTTTATTCCATGATTGTTGCAATACTAAACCACAATATTTTTGAAGTGGTCGTACTTGAAATTGTTTTTTACATCAGTAATATCGACCTACATTCCCGAGATGAGATTCTGAATAATGGCTTCAGCAAGAAATGCCTCGGAGATGTAGTCGTCGGAAAAAGCCTTTTCGATATCTGTGTTGATGCCTTTAATCGCCGCACGATAAATAAGGTTATCATTCGCTAAAAGGAATTTTATCAGCTTCATCCTTCTGTAATATTTCATTCAGAACCCAAGTGTCTTCTTCTCGTACAAATTGCCAGTATTCAACAAATGAAGAAGAGGATGTGCTTCCGCTGATTTTAAGGTGAGTCTCTGTATTGATTGTATAATCAACCATTTTTCCTTTTATGTAAAACCATATATAATCACGGGAGTTGTCGTTATCATCATATACCGAAACGGGAAGAGCATGTAACAACTGCACTTTTTCTAAAATGTTCTGTTCTTTTCGATATTTCATCCAATTTAATTTTGTTTGGAAACGCTCGAATAAATCATCTGACATATACTGCGATGCCGGTGTCATATCCAGATCAGCCCATGCGTTTTGAATGGCGTAGAAGCTATTGCTTACGGTATCGGATATATCCTTGAATTTCCAAGCATTATCGCCTTGTGTCATTTGCTTCATCATTTTTTTGGCTTTTCTTGAACGCTTCGTAAGCTGGATATAAAAAATAATTGAAGAAAAAAAGAACATAAAGGCTATTAAGCAATAATGCAAAATGGAGCCGAGTAGTGTCATTGGTCGTCCGCTACCTGCATGATGCGGAGCACCACTACCGCCGCCACTACCGCCACCACCGCCACCACTGCCACCGCCGCCACCGCCGGCGCGCAGAACAATAGATGAAGTGGCTTTTACCTCATTTGTATTTACGGCAAAAACGGGGGTTGCAAATAATGAAAAGATCATTATACCAACAAGTACAATACAAAAAATCTTTTTCATTTTACCACCTCTTTTGAGAATTATAACATAAAGTTGTATGCAATACAAGGAGTTCCAAAGGTTCGAATCCACGACTACTTATTCATATAAAACAAAAAAGATAGCCTAAAGGCTATCTTCTTTGAAGTATTGATTTAATCACGGCGGAGCCGTGTATGTAATCATTTCGAAAGGAAATGTATGTAATCAAGACGAAGGATTGCATATCATCAACGGTGCTAGCCGTTCGTTTTTAGTGAAATCGTTCGCTTACGCTCACGGTGAAATAATTTACTCCGTAAATTGTGAAATTTGATGCTTACGCATCAAGTGAAATTAAATCCACCCACTCGCTGCTCACAGCGAATTTCACACGCCGCAGGCGTATTTCACATTGCGAAGCAATATTTCACCCACCCGCAAGGGTGGATTTAGTTGAAAAAAGCACCGACAAAGTCGATGCTTTTTTCTGGTGGGAGCGGGTGGATTCGAACCACCGAAGGCGGTGCCAACAGATTTACAGTCTGCCCCCTTTGGCCACTCGGGAACACTCCCACATATACTTTTATTCAGTTGTGAATAAAAAATGGAGCTGGTGGACGGACTCGAACCCCCGACCTGCTGATTACAAATCAGCTGCTCTACCAACTGAGCTACACCAGCGTCTCAACGCTTGAATACTATACCATAAACAAAATGGGGTGTCAAGACTTTTTTTCAAAAAACCGAAAAAATTTTAAAAGGCATATTCCGGCAACTGTCTGATATGCTGTGAACCGCGTAATTTCGGACTTTTTGTAGTTTTCTTTTTGAATGATAACAATATTGTAATTTGTTTTTTTCGTAAATAATTGAAAAAAACTGTCATTTATGATAGCCTAAAAATATAAAGGATATAAAAATCCTCAGTTTATTTCTTGAAGGAGGAAGTAAAATGACAGAATATAACGGCGAACAGAATAATATTCTTGGTGCAGTACAGCCTGTGGAGGTAGCACCTGTAGAGGCAGAGCCCGTAGCTGTGGCACAACCTCAGGTAGCAGAGCCTGTGGCTACTCAGTATCAGGCACCAGTAGTGCCCGGACAGATTCCTGTAGCGCCTGTATATCAGGCACCGGCTGAGCCTCAGCCACCCAAGAAGAGCAAAACTCCAATATTCATAGGTATAGGTATAGGTGCTTTTGTTATCGGTTTGATTATTGCGCTAGTGCTTATGTTTGTACTTGGCGACAATAAGGATGATGATAAGACGGGTAAAGACAACGAGACACAGACTGAGCAGGTTGACGACAACGCTCAATCTGAAGATAATGACGAGGATAATGATGAGAAAGATAACGTTGACACCTCTGATGACAGCTCTGCCGAGGACGATAAGACCAACGAAGATGACGACGTCGATGTCGATATAGGTGTAGATGTTCCCAAAGAAGATATTATAAATGCTCCTTACTCCGATTATCTTGATGCTTTTGCAAGTGTTTTTGCGGGAGATGTATATAGTTTTGGTAGGATTATTCCCGATGATATGTGGAATCTTATTCGTTTTGCGCTGGCAGAGGAACTGGGCTACACTCCTTCGAAGGACGAGGTTTTGGAAATTATGATCGAAGAAGTATTTAGTGATTCTACGGAAGATGATTTTGCTGACGAGGCTACTTATTCTATCTCTTCAGAGGAAGTAGTGACGGACGAGGATATTATCGGAAAGCTTCAAGAAGGCGCATCAGAATATATGATTTTTGATGATATAGAGGAAGTGTACGAGGTTACCTTCACTATCAGAATGGAGAAGGACGGCGAAATTGTAAATGCAGAGGACACCGCCTATGCAGTATTAGTTGATGGCGAATGGTTCTTTATGAGCAAAAACTACGATATTTATGTTTTTGATTGCACAATCTCTAATAATTTGTTTAGTCAATCGGAAGGCAATTTTATTTGATTTATCGGCCGTAATAAAAAATAAAATCCCAAAGGGATTCTTGTAAAATTCAAAAAACAATTGAAATATTTTTATTTCTGTGATACTTTAAAGAGGAAGAAATCTTTGGTGGTTTTTTCATTTAATTCTGAAAGGAGAATAATATTATGAAAAAGTTATTAGCAATTCTTCTTGCCGTTCTTATGGTAATGAGCCTCGCTGCTTGTGGTTCCGAAAAGGCAGACGATGAGACGGATGCTCCCAAGAAAGAGGAGACGACAACTCCCGTTACAGAACCCGAAGAGGAAGAACTTCCCTCTTACGAGCCTGCAATTGATATTTTCTGTGACATTTTGTTAGGCGATGTAACCGATCTTGAGAAGACATTACCCGAAGAGGTATGGCTTGTAGCTGCAGAGGGTCTTGATACAGACAAGCAGGGCGCAATAGACGAGCTTGCAAGCAGTTTCGTTATGCTCGAAGGCATTTTTACTTCTATGGAATATGAAGTAGTATCAGAGAAGGATGCTGCCGATGAGATCGAGGATATTCAGGAATACCTTGCAGATTACGGTCTCGAGACAGAGATCGAAGCAGCATACGAGCTCGAGTTATCCTGGAAATACGAAATGCCCGAAACATACGATGCCGAAGATGACGGCGAGGAAGAGACAGCTTACGCTATTCTTGTAGATGGTGAGTGGTATCTTCTTTCCGAAACATACGAGTGGTACGTTCTTTCCTAATAGGTAAGGTACACACCCCGCAAGGTTATCCTTGCGGGGATTTTTTTGTTCACATATATGTAGTTGAAAAATACTTTTTGGGATGATATAATTGACATTACTTTAATTTAAAACATATTATAAAGGTGTATTTATGAAACAGAACGAAAATGAAATTATAACTGAATCAGAGGTTTTGGAGGAAGCAACGGTTAACGCTAATGCTGAGACCGTGGAGAAAAAACCGGAGGAAGTAAAAAAAGAAAAAGTTGATACAAAGACTGCAGGAGATAAGTTTATGCTTACGGCAGGCGGTGCGGGAATAGTTATCGTGGTTGCGGCTATCGTGTTTATTCTTTCACTGAGCTTCGGCAGTAAGGATGACAAGAAGGATTCCACCACGACTGCAACTCAGCAGTCCGTGGGTAGCGTTACCATTGATGAGGCATATGATAACGTTACCTTCAATGCGGCAGAGGTTACCGAGGGAATATCTGAGGTCGAGGACGTTGTGATCGACTCCTCATGCAGAGACGCAGTCAAGGTGTTTTCTGATTGCTTTATTTTCGGAAAAACTGAGAACGCGGAATCATTGCTTCCCGAATCGGTTTGGAATGACCTTGCCAAGTCCATCGGCATAAGTAAGGATGAATTTATTACAGTTGTTAAGACTAACTTCGCCACAAACAGCGTCTCCGCAAAGATTGGCGAGGGTAATACCGTTACTTGTGAAGTTAGCAACGTACTTGTAATTGAGGAGACTGCCGCAGAGGAAATAAGAAACGCCGTTTCCCAGGCTCATGGAATCAACAAGAGCTCCATAACCGAGGTTTACGCAGTAAGTATGCTTATGGAATACACCATAAACGGCACTAACGTTTCGGAAATAGATGAGCTTTTCTGTGTTAAGATAGACGGTGTATGGTATCTCGCAGAGAAAGACTGTCTCGCAGTTTACTATATGCTTACGGTATAAGAGATAGGGAGATCAGGATTATGGCAAACAAGAAAAAGCCCGTTAGTAAAGCTACTGATAAAAAGGGTAGAGAAAAAATTGCTGACAAGAAACTCGCTGACAAGAAACTCGCAGGTAAGAAGGTAGAAGAAAAGAAAAAGCTTGATAAGAAAATCATAACAATAGTGGCAATTGCGGTTGCAATTATTGTCGGTGTGGTTGTATTCTTGCTTGTATCCGGCGGTGGCGACGGGCAGAAGCCTGACGAGACTACTGCCGCTATGCCGACTACAGACGTACAGAAAGAGAACGACGAAGCTCTCTGGGCAGAGCACACCGCCCTCTTCGATGAACTTAAAAAGGTTTATTGGTTAGGCGAATATGAAAACTACAAGTCTCTTGTTCCTCTTGCCGCATGGGAAGCATACGCGAGGGAAGAGGGTGTATCCTTAGAGGAGATTTACGCCAGAGCCGAGCAGGAATTGGCATTGATGGAGCCTTCGGAGCAAGAAGATATCAGATTCTATATAACCAAGACCACAAAGCTCGAGGGCGATGACTTTAACGCGATAGCGACTAAATTCGGCGATATGTACGATATGGAAGCAACCGAGTTTGAAGAAATATATATGTTAGACGTTGAGGTAGTTGCTACCGTTGACGGAGAAAGACAAAGCGAGTTTGACACTTATTACAGCATAAAGATAGACGGTGTCAGATACCTTGCAACCGATACGGGCTTTGCCGGATAAATGATAATTTGGCAAATATCTACAGAAACGTATTGATTTTTTGTTTTAATAGTGTTAATATTACTTAAAAGGAAATAATATATTTCTTTTCATATTTCAAAGTGCAGTATAACTGCAAAAAAAGGAGAATAGATATGCAAGATTTTCAGAATGATCAGTATCAGGCTCCCGTAGCACCCCAGACTCCCGTGGCACCACAGGCTCCCGCAGCACCCCAGGCTCCCGCAGCTCCTCAGGCTCCCGGTGCTCCTGTAGCTCCCCAGTACCCCGGTGCTCCCGTAGCTCCCGCAGCTCAGAGCCCTGTTGACCAGGCTAAGGAAATGGCACAGAAACTCACAAAGAACCCCAAGTTACTTATGATCGCAGGAGGCGCTCTCGTAGGTCTTATTGTTCTTATCATTATTATTGCTTCTATTGCAGGCAACGGTCACAAGAAGGCTCTCACTACATACCTTGATGCTATGTTCAAGGGCGATACAAAGAAGATCGAAGATACAATGCCTAAGGAAGTATGGCAGTACTACTACGACGAGTACGAGCTCGACGAAGAATATGCTACTGTTGACGAGTTTATCACAGCTTGTGAAGAAGGCTATGCAGAAATGTACGAAGAGGAAATCATTGACGATGATTACGGTAAGTTCAAGAAGTTTGACTACGAAATCAAGGATGCTAAGAAGGTAACTGACAGCAAGCTTGACAAGATCGCTGAGTCTATCGCTGATAGTTACGATGATATCGACGAGAAGGACGTTAAGCAGGCTTACAAGGTAGAAATCAAGGGCGACGTTGTTTTCGAGGAAGATGATATCGAGATCGACGGCGAATACTACGCAGTTAAGATCGGTGGTAACTGGTATCTTATGGGTGAGTATGATGAATACTACTACTTTGAAGGTTCAGATTTCATCTACTATTGCGACGAATTATATTGATTTCTAATATCTGATTAACCTACTAAAGCAGATAACCTTCGGGTTATCTGCTTTTATGTTTTGCACATAGAGTAAGTATTATTTTTGTTTATTGCGGTAGTTGTAATAGTGGGTATTCACATTGTATAATTATGGTGTAAACTCGAAAAGGAGAGTTAAAGTATGGACGAATACAATAACGGTACAAGAGAAGAGCTTCAGAAGAAAGAAGAGGCGGCTACACCTTCTGTTGTGCCAACCCATATTTCCGATACACCGCAATATCCTCAATTATCTGAGACCCCTACCGCCCCCGAAGCGGTGCAGACTCCCGCGGAGGGTCAGGCGCCCGAAGAACCAAAAGTAAATAAACCACCAAAGACAAAAAAGTCTGTTTCGGCGATAATATCCACTATCTTTATTACGGTTGTTATTGCTACGGGTCTCGTGGCTCTTGCGATAAGCGTATTTTCGTATGTCGTAAACGTCGGCGGATATACTACCGCTCTTGATAAATTTATGGGTGTTATTATATATGAAAATATCGATGAGCTGGAGAGCATTATGCCCACAGAGGCGTGGGAATATTTGGCGGAAGAGAATGATATGGATAAGGATGAGCTTATTGTATATCTGCGGGAAAATGTTGAAGAGCAGGAAATTACTATCAATGATATGGAGGATTTCCAATACAGCATTATATCTGCTGAAGAGATAGATGCAGATAAGTGCTCCGATATCGGTGAAATGCTTAACGAAAATTACGAAATGTCTCCCGATTGTATAGAGAAAGCCTTCAAGATAAAGTTCGAGTACAGCTTCGAGTATGATGGTGAGGACTACGACGCGAAGGAAAAAGCCTACGCAGTAAAGATAAACGGTCAGTGGTATCTTATAAATACAGACGGTGTGTTTGGGGATTTTATGGACTGATAAAATCTCGGTTTTACTCTCTCGAAAGATAAAAAAGTCGCTTTTATATTGCTGTGCAAGTGTTGACTTTTGGGGGATTATATGCTAACATTTAATAAATGTTTTATACGGAGGTAACTACAATGGAACATATTAAGACTATTGAAACTCGTAACCTTTGCGAGAGCGCAAAGAACGGCGGTTGCGGCGAGTGCCAGACATCTTGCCAGTCTGCTTGTAAGACAAGCTGCGGTATTGCTAACCAGGTTTGCGAGAGCACAAACAAAGAAAGCAAGTAATTGTCAAACTAATGCCGCCAATGGCGGCATTTTTTTGTGAATGAGATATATTCGAATTGCCGATGCAACAGATGGCGATTATGTGAAGGAGATATATAGATGATTCACCGTTATAAACAGGGCGGATATAATATTGTGCTTGACGTTTGCTCGGGTTCTGTCCACGTGGTAGATGAGATTGCTTATGATATCATAGGCATTTTCGAGGATAGCGACAGAGAAAGCGTTATTAAGGCTATGGCGGAAAAGTATCCCGAGGTAAGCGAGAGCGATATAGCGGAGTGCTATGCTCAGGTATCGTCTCTTAAGGAGAGCGGAAAGCTCTTTGCCGAGGATAACTACGAGGCTATGGCAGGTAAATTGAAGGAAAAGACGGCGGGAGTTGTAAAGGCTCTTTGCCTTCATATTGCTCATACCTGCAACCTTAACTGTTCATATTGCTTTGCAAGTCAGGGTAAGTACCACGGCGAAAGAGCCGTTATGAGCTATGAGGTAGGTAAGCGCGCTCTTGACTTCCTTGTGGAAAATTCGGGAACACGTCGCAATCTGGAGGTTGACTTCTTCGGTGGCGAGCCTCTTATGAACTTTCAGGTTGTTAAGGATTTAGTGGCATATGCTCGCAGTATTGAGAAGGAGCACAACAAGAATTTCAGATTTACCCTTACCACCAACGGCGTTTTAGTTGACGACGACGTTATTGAGTTTGCTAACAGAGAATGCCACAATGTTGTTCTCAGTCTCGACGGCAGAAAAGAGATTCACGACCGCTTCAGAGTTGATTTTTCCGGCAAAGGCTCCTGGGAAAAGATCGTTCCCAAATTCCAAAAGTTCGTTGAATCCCGCGGAGGTAAGGGTTATTATATGCGCGGTACTTTTACCCACCATAATCCCGATTTCTTAGAGGATATAAAGACAATGCTTGACCTTGGCTTTAACGAGCTTAGTATGGAGCCGGTAGTATGCGCCGAAGGCGACCCTTCTGCACTTACTCAGGAGGATTTACCCGTAGTGCTTGAGCAGTACGAGAAGTTAGCAGACCTTATGCTCCAAAAGGACAAGGAGGGTAAGCCCTTTACATTCTATCACTATATGATAGACCTTACGGGCGGACCTTGTATATATAAGAGAATTTCCGGCTGCGGTAGCGGTACTGAATATATGGCGGTTACTCCTTGGGGTGACTTGTATCCTTGTCATCAATTTGTAGGTGACGAGAAATTCCGTCTCGGCGATATTTACGAGGGTGTTACCAATACCGAGATTCAGAAGGAATTTATGGCTTGTAACGTTTACGCTCACAAGGAATGTAAGGATTGCTGGGCAAGACTTTATTGCTCCGGCGGTTGCGCCGCAAACGCTTATCATTCCACGGGCTCAGTTACGGGTGTATATGAGTACGGCTGTACTCTCTTCCGTAAGCGTATGGAGTGCGCTATAATGGTGGCAATTGCAAGAGCATTGGGTGACAACAAATGACAACTCCCATATATGATTTCATAAAGAAATATGCAGATAGTAATACCTTGAGATTTCACGTGCCCGGACACAAGGGCGCGGAAATCTTAGGTTGCGAGAGACTTGATATTACGGAAATGTCAGGTGCCGACAGTCTGTATGAGGCAGAGGGCATTATCCGACAGAGTGAGGAAAATGCCTCTTTTCTTTTCGGTTCGAATACCTTCTACTCTACCGAAGGCTCGTCACATTGCATTAGAGCCATGGTGTATCTCGCTTCTCTTAAAGCGAAGGAAGAGGGAAGGAAGCCCATTATTGCCGCGGGAAGAAATGCTCACAAAAGCTTTTTAAGTGCCGTTGCTCTTACTGATGCGGAGGTTAGGTGGATATATCCCCGAATGGGAGACAGCTACCTTTCTTGCAATATAACCTCGGAGGATATTGATGCTCTCGACGGCGATGTGACAGCTGTTTATATTACCTCACCCGATTATCTCGGAAACAGAGTAGATATCAGGGCGATTTCAGAAAAATGCAAAGAGAAGAATATTCTTCTTATGGTAGATAACGCCCACGGAGCATATCTCAGATTCTTACCCCACAGCCAGCACCCTATAGACTTAGGGGCGGATATGTGTTGCGATTCTGCTCACAAAAGCCTTTCCGTCCTTACGGGCGGAGCGTATCTCCATATAAAGGATGAATCTCTCGCCCTTATGGGAAAAAGAGCCCTCTCAATATTCGGCTCAACAAGTCCGTCGTATCTTATTATGGCATCTCTCGACAGGGCAAACGAGACACTGGCAGGAGATTACAAAGACAGACTGTTACATACGGTAAGTAAGATAGAGGAAGTCAAAAAGACCATTACTCACAAGGGCTATACCCTCGGCGGTAACGAAGCTCTTAAGATTACTGTGCAGACTAAGAAATATGGCTATACAGGTAACGATTTTGCGGATATTCTCCGCGAAAACGGTATCGAGGTTGAATTCAGCGACCCCGATTACGTGGTAATGATGTTTACCACCGAAACAACTGACAATGACTTGGAGCATTTGTCGAATGTTTTAGATAATATAGAAAAACGCAAGGAGATTACTCTCGCTCCGCCGCCCATTCCTCGCGGTGAAATGAAGCTTTCCGTAAGAAAAGCCATTTTCTCTCCTTGTGAGAGCATATCAGTTGAAGAGTCATTGGGCAGAATCCTTGCGGATACGGGAGTAGGGTGCCCCCCTGCGGTAAGCGTTGCGGTATGCGGTGAAGAAATTACGGAAGAAGCAATAGCCTGCTTCAGATATTACGGAATAGAAAAAATCAACGTGGTGAGGTGAATAGTGTGAAAATAATGTCCTTTAATACTCAGCATTGCAGAAACTATATTGAAGACGGCATAGACTATGACCTAATGGCAAATGCCATAAACGAAATGGGTACAGATATAGTGGGTCTCAATGAAATGTATAATGAGGGCGACCTTCCACAGTTTCAGAATCAAGTAGGAATACTATCTGAAAAGACGGGCTTAAAGCACTATTACTTCGCAAAGGCAATAGACGTGGACGAGGGAAACAACCCCTACGGTAACGGACTTCTCAGTAGATATCCCATAGCCGAGGCAAAGACTGTTATGGTGCCCGACCCCGAAGGAAAGAAGGGGGCATACGGATACGAGACTCGGTGTCTTCTCAAAGCGAAGCTACAAAACGGCTTAAATGTTTTGGTTATTCACTTCGGTCTCAACCATGACGAGCAGATAAATGCCGTAAAGACGGTCGTTGAAAATTTACCCACGGAGAAGACGATTCTTATGGGAGATTTCAACGTTACTCCCGACGATGAGGTTTTAGCACCTATCAGAGCACGTCTCAAGGATACGGCAGACCTCTTTGACGGAGAAAAGCTCAGTTATCCCTCGGACGTGCCCGAAAAGAAGATAGATTATATTTTCGTAACACCCGATATAGAGGTGGTATCGGCGGATATTCCTTCAGTAGTAGCATCCGACCACAGACCACATATTGCGGAGATAAACGTATGAAAGAAAATTATCAGAAATTAATGGAAGAGGAAATAGCGAGAAATAAAGAGCAGGGTATGAAGCCCACACTTCTTTTACACGCTTGCTGTGCTCCTTGCTCAAGCGGTGTGCTTCCCGTTTTAGTTGAGCATTTTAAAATTACTCTTTTCTTTCACAATCCCAATATTTCTCCCGAAAGCGAATATAACTACCGCTTGGAGGAGCTTAAAAGATTAGTTGAGGAAATGGGTCTTTCGGATATTGAGATAATCTCGCCCGAATATATCGAGGAGGAGTTTCTCGCTATCGCAAAGGGTAGGGAAGACCTTCCGGAGGGCGGCGCGAGATGTAAGGATTGCTACCGCCTCAGGTTAGAGAAAACGGCGGAATATGCCAAAGAAAAGGGCTTCGATTATTTCACCACGACCCTTACGGTCAGTCCTTATAAAAATGCGGAATATCTTAATGAAATCGGCAGAGAATTAAGCGACCGATACGGAGTGAAATATTTAGTGTCTGATTTCAAGAAAAAGGAAGGATATAAAAGGTCATGCGAAAACTCAAAAAAATATGGGCTTTATCGACAGATCTATTGCGGATGTGTTTACTCAAAGGAAAAAGCAGAGGAGAGAATGAAATGAGAAAAGATAACGGCAGACAGTCCCTTGATACAATTTGCGGTGCATTGACCGAGATTATGGGAATCAACGCCCCCGAAAATGCCGCAAAGGGTAACGAGGATTTAATTGCCTACGCAGATAAGGTCTTCGGCGGCGAAAAGGCAGACAGAATATTTATGTACAATCCCGATGCGGTTGCTCAGTGGATATACAAGAAATATCCTCAGCTTATGAAGGAAGCGATCAAGCGTACTGAGAAGGAGATTCCTCTTGAAAGCGTTATGCCCTCCGTTACTCCCGTTTGCTTTGCTACCATGTATTCGGGCGCACAACCCGAGGTGCACGGCATCAGAAAGTATCAGAAGCCCGTGCTTACTATTGACACTATCTTTGATGCTCTTATAAGAGCGGGTAAGAAGCCTGTTATAATCGCAGAATCAAAGTGCAGTATCGCGGAAATCTTTCTTAAAAGAGAAATGGATTACTTCATCTACGATACTATTGAGGAAGTAAATGCCAAGGCTATGGAGGTTATCCTTGAGGACAAGTACGATTTCGTTGTAGTATATAACGGAAACTACGATTCACTTATGCATAAGTGGGGCCCCGAGGGTCTTGAAGCTCTTTCCGAGCTTCGCGCAAACTCCGAAGCATTTGCTATGTTCAGCGCACTTATTGAAAAGCATTGGCAGAAGCACAACACGCTCCTGGGTTTTGCTATGGACCACGGCTGTCACGAGATAGACGGTGACTGTGGCTCTCACGGTCTCGATATGGACGAGGATATGGAGATAGCACATCTTTACAAGGCATATAAGAGAGGTTAATTCCGTGGAAAATACCGTAGAAAATAAAGAAATCGCCGAAAACGGCGAAGTAAAGCATCAGAGAAGAAAACGCTATTCGGGTACACATCCGAGGAAGTTTTCCGAAAAATATAAAGAGCTTAATCCCGAGAAATATGCAGACGACGTGGCGCACATTATCTCACGCGGAGCAACTCCCGCGGGAATGCATATTTCCATTATGGTGCAGGAAATTCTCGATTTTCTCGAAATAAAGCCGGGGCAGACGGGTCTCGACGCTACTCTCGGCTACGGCGGTCACACCCGAGCTATGCTGGAAAAGTTAGAGGGCAAAGGACATATATATGCTCTCGACGTTGATCCCATAGAGTCCGAGAAAACGAAGAAGAGATTAAACGATGCAGGCTACGGCGAGGATATTCTAACCGTCCGACTTCAGAATTTCAGAGATATAGATAAAGTTGTTGCGGATACAGGCAAGAAGTTTGATTTTATTCTTGCAGACCTGGGTGTCAGCTCAATGCAGATAGACAATCCCGAAAGAGGATTTTCCTACAAAGTAGACGGACCTCTCGATTTGCGACTTAACCCCCATACGGGAGTAAGCGGAGCACAAAGACTTTTATCTCTTACTCAGGCAGAGATAGAGGGTATGCTTATTGAAAATGCCGACGAGCCTTATGCAGACAGAATCGCAAAGGCAATAGTCCGCAAGAAGACCTCGGGTAAGCCCGTGCAGACTACGACGGACTTGAGAAATTGTGTTGCGGAGGCTCTTTCATTTCTTCCTAAGGGTGAGCAGAAGGATGCAATCAAGAAATCTTGTCAGAGAACCTTCCAGGCTCTGAGAATAGATGTAAACAGCGAGTTCGAGGTGCTTTATGACTTTCTCGAAAAGCTTCCCGACGTATTAGCACCCGGCGGAAGAGTGGCGGTGCTTACCTTCCATTCGGGCGAGGACAGATTAGTAAAGAAATCCTTCAAAGCTCTTAAGAGTATGGGTATTTACAGCGACGTTGCAAGAGACGTTATCCGTCCCTCTCAGGAGGAGATATTCAAAAACAGTCGCTCAAAATCCACTAAAATGCGCTGGGCGATACGTGCGGAAGATTGATGACTTGATATAGTACGTTATATATGGTACAATTATAAAGTTGACTTTAAAGAAACAGAGGTGTAGCTATGATATTTTTTGTTATAATTCTCGTGGCGATTGTTTGTGGGGGTATGACTGCCGCAAAGAAAAACGAATTTATACCTAATTACTGCGCGCCTAAGAATACGGCGACCATAAACGGTATATTTTCCGTGCTCATCTTTTTGAGCCACTCAACTAACTATACATATTGGATTGATAAGACCGCTCCTTTGAACGAGCCGTATTTTGCGATGAAAGCGTTCCTTGGTCAGTTGGTTGTAGTTACCTATCTCTTCTTCTCCGGCTACGGCATTATGGAGTCATACAAGAAAAAAGGCAGAGATTATATCAAGGCTATTCCCGTGCATCGACTTTTTAAGACGTGGCTTCATTTCGCCATCGCTCTTATTCCCTTTGCATACGTTTTCCTTGTAATGTACGAAAGAGAAAAGAGTCCTCTTCAGATCCTCCTTACCTTTACGGGCTTCGAGGCAATGGGCAACAGCAACTGGTATATGTTCGTTACCTTTGCCCTTTACGTAATCGTATTCTTAGGATGTATCTGGTTCAAGAAGGCAAATGCATTCCCCGCTATACTTACAACCGTATTGACAGCGGGCTTCCTTCTTGTGTTACATATGAACAAGGACTACCTTTCTTCAATAAATACAAGCTTCGGCTCCCATTGGTACAATACCATTCTTTGCTTCCCCGCGGGAATGCTCTTCTCCGTAGCGAAGCCCCTCGTTGATAAGATATTGATGAAAAACGATGTTCTTTGGTTTACGGGACTTTTCGGAAGTGCTATGCTCTTCTTCTATTTCTCAGGTCACCGCTTCGACAGAATAATGGCGCATACTCTTTTCGGCATATTCTTCTGTACTACAATAGTAGTGCTTATGATGAAGGTAAATATCAGAAGCACAATTCTCGACTGGTTCGGAGAGCATATATTCAGCTTCTTCATATTACAGAGAATACCCTTTATGATATTTATGTATTTCAAATTGAACAGAAACTACGCCTTATTTGTTATTCTTTCCTTCTTTGCTACAGTATTCCTCTCAGTAATATTCGACGAGGCTATGGCAAAGCTTGATTCCGTGCTCTTCAAGAAGAGAACAAAGAAGAAAGAATTAAAGGCAGAATAAATTTAAACGCAAATAAAATGAGGTCTTCCCGTTTCTTTGGGAAGACCTTTATCTTATGTATCCATTATAGCATACTTTTTCCAATAAAACAAGTCTTGCATAGTAGGTCGTTATGTAGTAGAATTCAAAATAGATTTTTATAAAAGGGGAGTGCGCCTTGTTTTCTAAGGATATGCTTTCGGAACAAGTAAAATTTTATAACGTGCAGGAGTTTCTTGACAAGGAGACTCTGCGCCTTACTGACCTTATAAAGGAATATAAGGAGGACATTAAGGAGCAGGGCAGGGATTTCAATATGGATAATCCCAACGGCGGTATGTACTCCGAAATGGAGCTTACTGAGATTCATTACGATATGGAAAAGAAAATGATTTACTCTCAGGAAGCCGCCAACGATATATATTTCTATAAGAAGCTTCGTCTCGCTCCGTATTTCGCAAGAGTAGATTTCAAGGCAGACGGTGCCCTTAAGGAGAAGACAGTATATATCGGTCTTCGTACTCTTCAGGACCCCGATACCTTTGAAATGTACGTGTGCGATTGGCGTGCACCCATTGCCTCTCTCTTTTACGAGGATTTCGAGGATAAGGCATATTTTGATGCACCCCGCGGAAAGATGTACGGAGACCTTCTTCTCAAAAGACAGTTCAAGTTCGAAAACGGCGAATTGAAATACTACATCGACAGCGACGTCAAAATAGACGACGATATTTTAAGAGACGTGCTTTCTTCTACTTCGGGTGAGCATCTTAAGGTTATCGTAAACAGTATTCAGCGAGAGCAGAATAGGGTAGTGCGTTATTCAGACGGCGAAAACCTTCTCGTTTTAGGACCTGCGGGTAGCGGTAAGACCTCCGTGGGCTTCCACCGCCTTGCATACCTTCTCTATCAGAACAGAACGGAGCTTTCCTCTGCGGAAATCATTATGTTCTCCAATAACGATATTTTCTCAAGCTACGTAGCGGATATTATCCCCGAGCTTGGCGAGATGCCCATAAACTACGCATCCTTCTACAGTATATTCAATGCGGAGCTTCCTACTCTCAACGTAGGTGACTACTATTCTCTCGCGGATGATATTATGAACGGTAACGAGGAGCGACTTCGTACCGCATCTATGAAGATGAGCGAGGATTTTATGAGTTTCCTCGATTGCGGTGCCGCAACCTATGAGCCTGAATTTTCCGACGTTACAGTACACGATGAGGTTGTAATTACCGCAAAACAGCTTCTCGACAGATATAATATGGACGATGAAAACACCGCCAAAGCGAGAGGAGAGAGACTTTGCAGCTATGCTCAGGCTCTTATCGACGAATATTTCATCGACAACAAAGCTAAGATATATGCCCGAATTGACGAGGAGACCTCTATAGACGAGGATACGTCGAAGCTTGTTAAAAATCTTCGCCGAGAAACAAAGGGCAAGTGCGTTGATATGATCAGAAACGCGGTACTTGTTGACCCGCAGACAATCTACTTCCGACTTCTTAAGGAATATGCAGAGGAAGTGGGAGACAGCGCTCTTCTCAATACCGTTGCAACTCTCAAAAACGGCTACGTTGAATTTGAGGATGCCCTCGGTATCGTTTACGTTAAGACTGTCCTGGGCACCTCTGCGGTGCTTACGGGCGTTAAGCATATTCTCATAGACGAGGCGCAGGATCTGTCTCTCATTCAGCACGCTGTTTTAAAGAGAATGTTCCCCAGAGCAAAGGTTACTCTTCTTGCAGATACAAATCAAGCTATCCTTCCCGGTCTCAATACCGCAGACGAAGAAAAGCTTGCAGAAATGTACTCCGCTAAGACTATGAAGCTTAATAAGAGCTACCGCTCTACATTGCAGATTAACGAGTATGCACTTAAGTCTTTGCCCGAAAGCAAGCGATACGATATATTCGACAGAGACGGCGAGGACGTAAACCTTATCTCGGGAAGCATTGAGGATTTCCTCAAGAAAATCTCCGAGGAAGGCAGTAAGGGAAAGACACTTTGTATTATAACAAAGACTGCCGACCAAGCAGTTTCCCTCTATAAGTCAATTAAGAAAACGGACGGGAATATCCGCCTTTGCGACAATAAATCATGTCAGCTGTCGGGAGATCCCGTTATTATGCCCCTTGCTCTCACAAAGGGTCTGGAGTTTGACAGCGTGATCGTTGCAGACGAGGGAGGAAGCTTCACCTCCGACGGCAACGAGCCCTTCCTCTATCTTGCATCTACACGAGCACTTCATAATTTGACGGTTTATAGCTATTAATAAAAAGGACTTTCGTTGATGACGAAAGTCCTTTTCTTTGCGGTTTTAAGAAATTTGATGTTTTTCTTAGTAGCCTAATACCCAAAACCATATTTTTTTCGTTTTTGGGAAACGATTATTTGCTCAATAGCCAATCTGCCACGTCAACAATCTTAATGCCCTCATATTGATACTCGGGGTTTCTTGTTCGTGCTATTACCATTTTCGGATAAGCATCTTTAATCTTAAGTAGAGGATCTACTTCTCGCGTAAATGTTTCGGGCAGAGTTATATTGTCCGAAACTTGAATATAGATTTTCTCGTTTCTTTTTAAAGCAACAAAATCAATCTCTTTTTTATACAAAACACCAACATAAACTTCATAGCCACGTCTGAGTAATTCCATTGCAACGATATTTTCAATCACTCTTCCGCTATCTAAGTTTTTTGTACCGAGCTTGGCATAACGGAAGGTATGGTCGCTCAAATAATACTTATCGTTAGAAGCAAGATATTTTTTACCCTTAATATCATATCTGCGGAATTTATAGAAAGCAAAGGCATTGCAAAGATAATTCAGATAATTACCAACCGTCTTATGATTGATTTTATCCATGTTTGATGTGATTGTATCCGTGATACTTCTTGCTGATGTTAAATTGGACACATTATCCATTAAGAATTGAGAAATTCTATCCATCAAAGCAGGATTTTTAATTTTATACTTTTGTCTTATATCCCTTAAGATCAAAGTATCAAAAACAGTTTCAATATAGTCATATTTGTCTTCCGGCTCCTTGTATAAATAAGAACCGGACATTCCACCCTCAATCATATATTTATCAAAAGCAGAATATTTGTCCGTAAGTCCAAAGTATTGAACATACTCAGCAAAGGAAAAGGGATATACCTTGATTTCAAAGGTTCTTCCGGTAAACAATGTTGCCAAATCTGAACTGAGCAAGAAAGCATTGGAACCTGTGATGTAAATATCATACATTTCGGTTGCGTGCAAATTATTTATGCACAGTTCAAAGTTGTTGCACATTTGAATTTCGTCAATTAAAACGAAATTCTCTTTGTCTTCTGCATAGTTATTTTCGATATATTCGTTAAGAGCCTTGTATTCTTTTAGGTTGTCATACTTGGACAGATTAAAGTTAATATGAATAATATTAGCGTTAGGAATGTTTTTATGAACGTAAGATTTGAATGCCTCTAAAAGCTTTGATTTTCCGGAACGTCTTACACCCGTCAACACCTTAATATCGGGAGTTCCGATAACATTGATCATTTTGTCTAAGTATTGTTTTCTTTCAATCAGTTTCATAGAAAAACACCTCGCAGAGTTATTATACCACATCCGCTTCCCAAAATCAACAAATTGTTGTTTTTGGGAAATGGGGCGTTGAGTTTATCCTATGATGCAATAAATAATGGCGGCAATAGGAATTTGATTTCCTTGCCGCCATATCGGTTAACTATAAATTGTGTTGTTTGCAATTTTCATTGTTCTATTACGGACAATGTTCGTAGTTACTTTATATATTCTTCGCTATTTCCTCGTTGATTCTCTGTCTGAGACCTAAGAGCCAGGTTGCTTCGTGGGGATATGTGCGGAATGAGAGGGGAACAAATAAGTCCTTCTCTATGAAATTCAACACATATTCTCTTGAAGTAAGGCTTTCTAAAAGACGGAGTGCTCTCATATCCTGGAAGCCGTCGTTGAAAACGAGGTGTCTTAAGGAGTTGAGGGGTTTTCCGCCTTCGCCGGGATATACAACAAAGCTGTCGCCTGAGGGGAAAGCATTACCCGCGTCGGTAATCTCGTAGGGGTTAATAGCCTTCTTGGAATACTGAGTGTACCAGAAGTTGTGACCCCAATGGAGGAAGCCCTGGGCATCGTATTTGTAGAGGAGAGTGCCGAGGATTCTGTTTCTCGATGAGGGCATTGAGAAGAATCTGTTGGGAAGATGATTGTGTACCTGAGTACAGCAGTAGTAAGTCCAGAAATTCTCTACCTCGGGTCTGAATATATCCGCCTCGTCCTCACCGCAAACGGGAGTCTTGATAAGTCCGTTTCTGAAATATTCAATATCAGAAAGAGCATCGAGGGAGTTAAAATCGTAGAAAAGCTCTTTGACGATATCAGCAGCCTTTTTATAGATTTCAAGCTGTTTGTCGTTGGGCTCATCGGATACGTGTACCCAACAGATATCCTTTATGCCAAGCTTTTCTGTTTCCTTACGGAATGCGGGAGCGAAGCTTGTAAGGAAAGCTTTGTATTCTTCTCCTGCGGCTTCGGTGTCCCAACCGAAAATACGCTTTTCTTCGCCGTCAACGGTTGCCATAATCTTGGGAGCGTGCTCTGCACCCCATTGTGTAAAGAAATGAGATATCTCAAATGCCTTGATACCGCACTTAAGACAGAGGGCAACGTACTTATCGAAGTTTTCAAAATCGAAGGAATATACGCCGTTGTCCTTCTTGACACCTACCAACTGTACAGTTGGTCTCTCTCCGCCAACCTCTGTGTCGAGAGGGGGAGTAAAGATTGGTGTCAGGAGCATAGTTACACCGTGTTCAACGGCATTTTTTATGTAGTTTTCTGCTATCTGCCAATATTCGTCGGAGAAAACTTCAACTCCGTAATATGTGCAAAGGCAGTCGTTATGAAACCAGTTTGTGAAAAGAAGCTTCTGCTCAGGAAGCTCTGCATCAATTACTGTAAGAGTGAAGGTCTTTTTTACTGTAGTTGCGCCCGCAGAAACAGTAATATTAATGGGATATACACCCGCTGCGGTTTCGTCGGGCTTGTAGGTGAACCATATTGAATGGTGTTCACCCACGGGGAGAGATATTTTTCCGTCCGTCGGCTCTAAGAGGTCGGGGAATTCTGTTCTCTTCAAATCATAATGGAAGTTGTCGGAGTTGTCGTAGCCCGTCTTTTCAGTGGGCATATTGCGGACTAAAAATACCGAAATATCGTCCTTTATGGGAGAGTCAAGTGAAACCGAGATTTCGGTTTCACTATCATTTTCTGCCATTAATGATAACTGAAAAGAGAACTTCTCATTTTTAAGAGCGGAAAAAGAACTGAATTCTGAAAAGTTCGGCTCTTCGTCCTTGAAAACCTTTACGAGGGATGAAAGTAAAATCGCCTTCATAATCAGCTCTCCTTTTTGTCGAGACCCTTCTTGCGCAGAAGGAAGAGCGGAATAAGCACGAGAACGGCTACGATAGCACTGTAGAGGAACATTTTGGGATCGGGCACGGATAATTCGGTTATAACCTTTTCGCCGGCAACGATATTTTCCTGAGTATATGTTGCTCCCGCGCTTCTGCAAGCGTAGTCACCGATTGCGGGACCTACAACCATGGGGATAAGCACGAAGAATATCATACGGATACCCTGGAAGAGACCTGTTTTCTCGGGAGGTGTGAAATCTCGGATAGATGCACCGAACTGAATTGTAAGAACAAGATAGCCGATAAAGGTAGGACCGATACCTGCAAGTAATGAATAAATGCTCTTAGATGTTGAAAGGACAAGAAGACCTATAACGAGAGATAAAACTGCGGGGATAAATGCAAGAAGCTTCTTCTTTGATGCGAGCTTCATGAGAATGATTACACCTGCTAAGAGAACAGCAACTGCAAGAACTCCAAGCACAATGACCGTGGGAAGAGATGAGCCTAAAACAGCCTGATTTCCCGCATCTCCCAGTATTACGTACTGGAGATAAACTATAAGATAGGGGAAGAACACCTGGAAAGCACAGTTGAAGATGCACATAGCCACAAGGATAAGGTAAAGAGTAGAGTTTTCTTTAATAACCGAAGGCTTGAAGCCGTAGAAGAGGTCAGCCCAATAGCTTGTTTTCTTCTCTACCTTTACAACGTGCGGCGGCTCCTTAAGAGTGAAGAGACCGATAACACCGGCAAGTGCAACCAAAAGACCGAGAACACCGAAGAAGCTCTTATATGATACGTTACCTGTCTGTGTAACTGTACCTGCGCCCATAACGATACCCGTAGCAACGAAGCCTACGATAGTAAAGGCGGTTTCAACCTTGGGTCTTACTGCGGGGGTAGTAATATCGGTTACCCATGCATTGAAGGCAGAGTCGTTACTTGTTGAACCCATAAAGGTCATAACCATATCCATTATTATAACAGCCCAAACGGTAAAGGTAAGGATCTGAGCAGCCTCGGTAAGACCGAAGATAGACGCAATATTTTCCTTGGTGATAAAGCCAAAGGTAGCGGTAATACCACCCCAGAGGATATAACCGATGGAGATGAATACCTTTCGGTTTTTCATTCTGTCGCTGAACGTACCCATAATGAAGGTAGTTACAACTGCCGTAACGGCAGAGAGAGCAACCATTCGGCTAACTGCAGTTGAGGGCTCCATTGAGCCTAAAACTGCTTCCTTGGTAGCGGTTGCATATACTTCATTGTAAAGGAACGTGTTGAAATACATATTTTCAAGGTTCCAAGCGATACCGCCTATAAGGCAGAACAAGCAAACGTTAAACCAGTTAAGGATGGAAAGCTTGTCGCCTGCGGGCTTTGCTATTTTGTTCTTTCCCAAAATAAACACTCCTTGTACTTATAAGATTATTAACAACTATTATAATTATAAAGATATTACGTGTCAACTTCAATGAATAATTATTTGCTATTGAGTCAATAATTTACAATAAAAAGACCGCTTGAATATTTACAAACGAAATTTATTGTGATATCATAATTTAGTTATAGATATTTTTCCAAAAGGAATATTACGAGGAAAGGAGGATATGCAAATGGAACACGCTTTAGCACATTTTGCGGCGGAAAAGGCTCTCGATAAGGTGCTGAAATATATAGACAAGGCTCCCGAAGAGAATCTTATCAAGATGATAGAGTTTATAGAGAAGCACTTTAAGTTTTTCCCCGTAGAAAACTATGCGAAAATGAAAAGAGCGGTATCCGATAAGGATAACGTGTTCAGACAGTTAGCCTTTAATATCCTCAGCGACGTTGATCGCGACCTCGTAAAGAGTCTGCTTCTCTCCCTCGGTATCCACGCGGGTTATTACGGAACCAAAACCGTTCGTGCAAATCGCGACAAGTATAACTGCAATATCCCCTTTACTATTCTCTTTGACCCTACGAGTGCTTGTAACCTTAAGTGCAAGGGATGCTGGGCGGCAGAGTACGGCCACAGTATGCAGTTATCTCTCGATGAGATGCGCAGTATAGTAAAGCAGGGCAGAGAGCTTGGCACTCATATGTATATGCTCACGGGCGGTGAACCCCTTATCCGCAAGGATGATATAGTTACTCTCGCTTCGGAAAATCCCGAGTGCACATTCCTTATCTACACAAATGCAACTCTTATCGATAAGAAGCTTTGCGACGATATCAAGCGTTGCGGTAATATTCTTCTCGCTCTTTCCATTGAGGGTGACGAGAGCCACAACGACGGCCGTCGAGGTGAGGGCACCTATAAGACTACCATGAATGCTATGGAGCTCTTGAAGGCGGAGAAAATTCTCTTTGGTATTTCCGTTTGCTATACCTCGGAAAACGTAAACGACGTTACGTCTGATGAGTTTATTGACAAAATGGTGGAGTCAGGTGTAAAATTCGCCCTCTACTTCAACTATATGCCCGTAGGAAAATCTGCGGTGAAGGAGCTTATTCCCACACCTACTCAGCGAAAGTATATGTACTATTGGATAAAGAAAATGCGTGGCGGTCATACGGGAAAGCCACTCTTTGTTATGGATTTCCAGGATGACGGCGAATACGTGGGCGGTTGTATCGCAGGTGGCAGAAACTATTTCCATATTAACTCCAACGGCGATATGGAGCCTTGTGTTTTCATCCATTTCTCCGATTCAAATATCAGAACTCATACGATTTTTGAGGCACTTAATAATCCTCTGTTTATGGCTTACAGAAAAGGACAGCCCTTTAATGATAACCATCTGATGCCCTGTCCAATGCTTGAAAATCCCCATATTTTAAGGGAGATGATAGCATCCACGGGAGCGAAATCTACCGACCTTGTAGAAAAAGAAACTGCGGACGAGCTTTGCTCAAAGTGTGACGATTTCAGTAAAGCTTGGGCACCGGTTGCCAAGGAGCTTTGGGACAACAATACCCACCCTGTAACCCATACACAGTATTACAGAGATACCGAGGAAGGCAAGAAAAAATAATATATTTATCTGAATAGATCAGACTGTGAAAACCATAGATTTTCACAGTCTGATTACATTTTTCTACATATCAAGTAACGCTTTGTTGTTGATTTTAACAATAATGTTACGGAAAATTGAATGTTTTGTTAACAAATCACGATTTCTTTTGTGCAATATTGACGAATAAAAACAGTATTGATATAATACCATACAATATATAAAATTCAAAAATGGAATTATTGTTTTTTGAATGAGAGAAAGGTGAGTTTATGAAAAGAACAAGAAAGTTGCTTTCTGTTGTGCTTTCGCTTCTTGTTGCCATAGGTAGTATGCCAATGCTTTATATGGTAACCGGTGCGGCTGAGGACGTTTCAGCTTTTGCGCTGGACGTGGAAACAGGAACTCTTGAGAATCCTACCCGTCCCGTTGAGGCATCGGGAGTTATTGAGAGAGAAGACCTTTATAAATTGAATATCAACTCTCAGAATACTTCTTATACCTTCTATCAGACAAAGGATGACGAGTATTTTATATTTGGTCAGACTCAGGGTCTCCAGAATTACTACGAAATAAGTGTTAGCAACAGAACGCTTACATTTGAGGGAATTACATATTATGAGGGTGTTTCCGATATGAACGGAAATACCGATCCGATAGAGGTTTCTGCCGGCTTCGGCAGATGGGAATATCCTCTTATCACCTCTAACCCCACATCGGAATTCCTTTCTAAGTATTACGTATCAAATACGTGGACACCCACAAACGGCAACGCTGAGGGCGCAGGCTCATTCCCCGTTGTTCTTGACGGTAGCTGGGCAGATATCGGCGGTTGTAAGGTTTATACATGGCAGAATGAGACAATCTTTAAGGGTAATTCAGCTTCAGAGTCAGGTGAGATCAACACAGGTTACTATGAGCAGCTCAAATGGAACTGGGTTTCAAGCGAATCATCTGCAAGATTTGATCTTAGAATCGGCACAACTCTTCGTATTCTCGATGCAAGAAAGCTCGCAGAGGAGATTGCTAAGGCTGAGGAAATCCTCGCAAATGCCGATAATTATACTGATGAATACGTTTCTTCAGTTCAGGCTACTCTTAATACCATTCCCGAAGATCTGAGAGATTTCAGTAAGGTTTATGATCAGAGCGTTATCGATAACTACACTCAGATGATGGAAAATATCAGCCTTAACTCTGCTGACTATACAGAGTACAATACTGTTTATGCTTCTCTTAAGGGCATTAATAACAGCAAGGGTGCTTTTACAGATGAAAGCTTTGTTGCATTCAAGGAGGAGCTGGACTCTATCAATGCAAATCTCCCCAAGAATCTCGACAAGACACAGCAGGCAACAGTTGATGCGGCAACTCAGGCTCTCAGAGATGCTTACAATATACTTGTTGCCACAGATGTAAGCAAAACAGAGGATTCATATTATTTCCAGGGTACTGATAACAGCGGTAATGTGGATATTACCGTTAAGAATGTAAACCTTAAGTTTATGCAGACAAAGGATAATCAGCAGTTTTCATTTACCCAGAGCTGGATACTCAACAGAACAGGCGGTTCAAACAAGAGAATTATTTATCGTGTTACAATTGACGATACATATCCCTTATATTGCGGAAACACATCTTGTCAGAGCATACCTGATATCACAGAGAATAAAACATCAGAATTCCTTGCAAGAATGAACTCCGGATATACAAGCCTGACAGCTGATGATGCTGATGGCACATCGTTTACCGCAAATGAGTTTACAACATGGGCATCTAATGACGGTCTTGTTTCCAACGGTATGTTCACTCATGAGGTAGGTCTTGAAGAGAAGAGCTATACTGCAACGGTAACCCCCACATTTGTCGGTAATTCTGCTACAGAGTCCGGCGAAATAACCACAAACTTCGTACAGAGAATCGGTTATAAGTATTACACAGGTTTATTCCAGTATAAATATCGCCATTTCCACGTAAATTCTACAGTTACCGTTACTGATGTCCGTCAGCTTATCGGTGCGGTTGCAGACGCAAATGAAACTCTTGCAAACCCCGGTACACATTCAGAAGCATATCTTACCGCTCTTCAGTCAGCAGTTGATTCTGTTCCCGTTGAAATGCTCCGCGGTGCTGTTTATTATACTCAGGCAGAGGTAGATAAGCTCTACAATGATATTACAACAATTCCCGAGGACGTAGCAGACTATTCCGAGTTTGTTAAGGTGTTCGAGGAAATGGCAGCAGTTAATAAGGATAAATATACTGCCGATAGCTACAATGCTTTTATTGACGAGATATACGCAATAAACCAGGGTCTTGCAAAGAACCTTACTGCTGAAAATCAGGCAACAGTTGATGCGGCAGTAGATGCACTTTATGCTGCATACGATAAGCTTGTTTCCCGTCACCTTAACGAAGATAATGTATTCACTCAGGATGATATCTCAGAAACAGGTTACAGTCCTCTTGAATTCAGCGTTTCTTCAACAGAGTATAACTTTATGCAGACCGTTGACGGTCAGACCTTCGCTATCAGAACTGAGCTTACCGCCAGAAATTCAAAGACACGTTATAACTGTAATCTTCTCTCTTTGAGATTTTCAACAGTAACAGCCGATACAGTATCTTCCGTTTGCGATGCAAGAGAAACTCCTGACACCGGTTGTCACAACGGCGAAAATGTATTTGTGAATCAGTCTGAGCTGGTACTTTCAGCGGTAACAGGTGTTACAACATACACCGCAAACGATGCCGGTGATATTGGTGAGCATACTACATGGGTAAACACTGAGGGTGTTGCTCTTTCAACAAACGGTATGCTTAATGACCCCACAACTCTTTCAACATCAGATTCATCTGCTTATGCAGAGTATTACTACACAGGTGCCAGCGGAAATCAGGAGACACCTGCAGAGGTATATGTACAGTATGCATTCCGTTTAGGTTGGTCATATTACGAAACCGTTTTGGGTGTAGCCGGTGATACAGTCCGCCGTCATGCTCATATCCCTGTATCTGTAAAGATTACAGACGCAAGAGCTCTTCATTCTCTTTATCTTGAAGTTAATGACATTATGAATGGCGATTCGGATAAGAATTATACATTCAATTCTCTCGTAAATCTCTATAATGTATTCAAGGCAACTGATTCTGATATGGCAAACGGTAACGCTTACTATACTCAGGAAGAGGTTAATGCAGAATATGCAGCTCTTAAAGAAGCTTATGATGCTCTTGAGGAAGGCGCAGACTACAGCGAATTCTTCGCAACTTACGTTGAAGCTCAGGAAATTATCGAATCAGGTAATGAGGATTCAAGAGGTAATGCTCTTTATGATGAGGCTACATATACAAAGTTTATTGATGTTGTAACAAGCACTTATGAAGATCTCGACAAGGATCTCGGTGCTACAGATGAAAATCAGGCAACAATCGATGCTGCAACAGATCGTATAAGAGAAGCTCTTACTGCGTTGGAGGAAGGTAAGCGTGCAGATTATTCAGCTCTTAACGATGCAATGACTCAGGCAGAGGAAATACTCAGTGCCCCTGAGGGAACATATACACAGTCAACTATTGATGCACTTCAGCAGGCATATGATAATGCAGTATTGCTTGATAAGACTCTTCCCGCAAGTGAACAGGCTCAGGTTGATGCAGTCACATCTGCTCTTGAGGCAGCACTTGCTGATGTAATGTACAAAGCAGATTACTCTGAATTTGAGGATAAATATGCACAGGTTCAGGAGATTGTGAATAATTCCGATAAGTACACATCTGAGACAGTAGAGGCTGCAAAGAAAGCCCTTGCTGATGCCGATAACCTTAACAAGGATCTTCCCGATACTGCCGCAAACAGACAGACAATTAAGGATGTAACAGATGCTCTTAAGGCTGTACTTGATTCCGCAGAAGAAAAGGCAGATTACTCTGACTACAACGATGCAAAGAACGAAGCAGACAATCTCGTAAATGACGATGGCAACGGCAATCCCATTTACAACGAGGATGCATTCAATGCATACAAGGAAGCGGTAGATAATATTGATACTGCTCTTGACAAGGATCTTTCAACAGACGAACAGACAACTGTTGACGATGCAACAAACGCTCTTGAAGAGCTCAAGAATTCTCTTGAAGAAAACAAGCTTGCTGACTACACAGATTTTGATGCTGCTAAGGATGCACTCGAGGAAATCGTAAACGCTCCCGCAGGCACATATACTGACGAAACAGTAAAGAATGCGCAGGATGCCCTCGACAATGCAAACAACGTTCCTTCCGATATGGTAGTTGGCGAAAACAATGCTAACCAGGATATCATCAACGAGGCAACTCAGAATATGCAGGATGTAATTAATTCTGCAGAAAAGAAAGCAGATTATACTGAGTTCGACAAGGCTGTTGAAGAGCTTGAAAATATCGTAAATGCTCCCGAGGGAACATATACTGATGAGACAGTAAAGAATGCTCAGGATGCTCTTGATGAAGCAAACAAGATAGATACTGACCTTCCCAAAGATGAGGAAGGGGTAAACCAGGGTATCATCAACGAGGCAACTCAGAATATGCAGGATGTAATCAATTCTGCAGAGAAAAAGGCAGATTATACTGATTACAACAATGCAAAGAATGAAGCAGACGATCTCGTAAATGACGACGGCAACGGCAATCCCATTTATGACGAGGATGCATTTAACGAGTACAAGGAAGCAGTTGAAAATATCGACAACGCTCTTGATAAAGACCTCTCAAAGGATGAGCAGTCAAAGGTTGACGATGCAACAAGCTCTCTTGAAGATCTCAAGACTCAGCTCGAAGAGAAGAAGTACTACACAGTAACCTTCCTCGATGCAGACGGTAACGCAATCGGAACAGACAGATTCTTTGCAGGTGCATTGTTTGGTTCTGTAAATGCTCCTGCTCTTCCCGAAGATACAGATGCTCTCGCTTACGTAGGTTGGGTTTCTGAGGGTGCTCTCGTATCCGCAGACGACGTTCTTTCTGCCGACATTACAGTTCAGATTGCAAGAGAAGATAAGGTTCTCAACCTTAACAACGACGCTCTTTCAATCCACACAGCTACAGGCTACATCACAAGCGAAGTACGTGATATGACAGTTGCAGAGTTCCTTGCAATGTTTGCAAACGATGCAGATTGTCTTGAGGTAAAAGACCTTGCAGGTAACGTTCTCGTAAATGACGATTTAGTAGGTACAGGCGCAGTTATCACTCTTAAGTCTAAGTACACAGACAACGTTTATGATTCAGAGACAGTTGTAGTTTACGGTGACGTAACAGGTGACGGTCTTGTAAATGCAGATGACTATTCAAAGGCTAAGCTTGCAAATATCATCCCCGACACTTACAATGCTGACAACTACTACTTCTTCGTAGCAAATGACGTTATGGCTGACGGTTATATCGACGCTCTTGATACGTCATATATTAACCTTATGGTTAAAGGTTACAAATAAGATAAAATGATTTAATAAGACTCCGATTCGGTTTTCCGAGTCGGAGTTTTTGTCATTGTTACCATAAATCTACCGTTCCTTTTGTACCTTTGTCTATTTACAATAAACTATAAAATATGATATATTATTATATATAACTGTATTTTGGAGAGGTGTAGCCGGATGGAAAGGAAAAGCGGTGTATTGCTGAGTGTATCATCCCTTTGGGGTGACTATTCTTGCGGTAGCTTTGGTACTGCGGCAATAGAGTTTATCGACTTTTTAGAGCGTGGCGGTTTTTCCTATTGGCAGGTGTTACCCTTCGGTCTCGTTGACGAGTGCAACTCCCCATATAAATCATACTCAACCTTTGGCGGAAACCCATATTTCGTTGACGTGGAGAGACTTTATAACAGCGGTCTCGTTACTACCGAGGAATATAACGGTGCGAAACAGAAAACCCCATATTCCTGCGAGTATGACAGATTAAGGCAGGAGAGGGTAACTCTTCTTATGAAGGCATCTACTCGTGCCGACGAGGAATTAAAAAGCAAAATTTCGGACTTTATTTCCGAGAATAAGCATATCTGTGATTTCTGCAAGTTTATGGCTCTTAAAGAGGCCAACGGCAACAAGGAATGGACGGAGTGGACGGTTACGGAATACTCTGCCGACACGGAATACGGTTGGCAATTTATTCAGTACGAGTTTTTTACTCAATGGCAGACTATAAAGGAATACGCCAACTCCAAGGGAATAAAGATCATCGGTGATATTCCGATTTACGTTTCCTTTGATTCCTCCGACGTGTATTTTAACAAACCCCTCTTTATGATGGATGATAATAACCGCCTTACGGACGTAGCGGGTGTGCCGCCCGATTACTTCGCCGAGGATGGTCAGCTCTGGGGCAATCCCCTTTACGATTGGGATGCTATGGAAAAAGAAGATTATCGTTGGTGGAAGGACAGAATCAAGAGTGCCCTCACGCTTTTCGACGGAGTACGTATAGACCATTTCAGAGCCTTCGAGAGTTTCTGGGCGGTACCCGGTGAAGCTAAAACCGCCAAAAACGGCAAATGGATAAAGGGTCCCGGAATGAAGCTTATAAATGCTATTAAGTCTGTAGCGGAGGATAAGCTTATTATCGCCGAGGATTTAGGAGATATTACCGAGGAGGTAATCGCCCTCGTTGAGGAAAGCGGTTTCCCCGGAATGAGAGTATTCCAATTCGGCTTCTTGGGTGGCGAGACACCCCATAAACCGCACAACTACATAAATAATTGCATCGCATATTCGGGCACCCACGATAACAATACTCTTTTAGGTTATCTCTGGGAAATTCCCATGGATATAAAGAACGATATTATGCGTTACTGTGCCTGCGATCCCATTGATTGGAACGAAAAGGGCTGTGACGCTATTATTAGAACCATTATGGGAAGCAACGCGGGGCTTTGTATATTCCCCGTCCAGGATCTTTTGGGCTACGGCAAGGACACCCGTCTCAACGTGCCGGGCAGGGCGAAAGATAACTGGCAATACCGCCTTACAAAAGAGCAGATGAATCTCATTAATGCAGAGAAATACAAATACTTAAATAATTTATACGGAAGGTAAGCTATGGCAGATTTAAAAGATATTACTTTATATTTACTTGATATGGACGGCACCGTAAACTTAGGCTACGACCCCATTGACGGTGCAAAGGAATTTTTAGAGACTCTCTTGGCGCAGGGTAAGAAATTCATCTTCGTTACTAATAATTCATCTAAGAGTAAGCTTGATTACGTTGAGAAAATGCGCTCTCTCGGTTTCCCTTGTGAAGAGGAAAACGTATTTACTTCAGGTATGGCGGCAGGTCTCTTTTTAGAGGAAAACAAGAAGGGTAGCAAGGTCTTCGTTTGCGGTACTAAGTCTCTTAAGGATGAGCTTAAGAATTACGACGTGAATATGGATGACGGCGAAAATGCCGATACTGTTCTTCTCGGCTACGATACGGAGCTTGATTACAAGAAAATAAGAACTGTCTGCGACCTTCTCGATGGCGGTGCAGATTACTACGCTACTAATATTGATATGGTTTGTCCCATAGAGGGCGGACGATATCTTCCCGACTGCGGTAGCTTTGCGGATATGTTTGAGCAGGCTGTTAAGAGACGTCCTCGTTTCCTCGGCAAGCCCGACCGCACAATGATAGACATCATCGCTAAGGCTGAGGGTGTCCCTTACGAAAATATCGCTATGGTAGGCGACAGAATCTATACTGACGTTAAGACCGGTATAAATGCGGGAGTTACATCCATCCTCGTTTTATCAGGCGAGACTACCATGGAAGATTATAAGAAATCCGACGTTAAGCCCGATTATATCCTTGATTCCGTTAAGGATATCTTGGACGCTATTAAGTGAAAGGAGTGCGACGATGATTAAAAGATTATTAAGTTTAACCTTATCCATTGCAATGATTTTTACTTTATGTGCTGTGGGTACACCGGCAAATGCCCTTGTAGATACCTCTGTTTTCTACGGTGATATTGACGGTGACGGACAGATAACCACTAAGGATGCTCAGCTTGCTCTTCGTGTTGCCGCAGGTCTTGAGGTTGTTGAGGATGCGGAGCTGTTTAAGTGCGGCGACGTAAACAGCGACGGAAGCATCACCGTATATGACGCACGTCAGATTCTCAGAAGCTGCGTAACAGACTTAAGTCTCCAGCCTACGGGCGCCTTCCATGGCTTTGAGGGATATACGGGCAGCGGGATGAGTATCACTACCGAGGCTCAGGCTATTGCAGTTTTCAATACTATTCTTAACAAGGTTAAGACCGACAAGCCCGGCTTTATGAGAAGCGAGGACGTTGCGGTTAAGCTTTTTGACTTCGAGGATATGTCTTTCGTTGGCTATAACTTCGAAAATGCAACGGCTGATGCAGTATCGGAAACTATCAAGGGATATCTCGTATCCGAGTCGAAGCCCGAATTGGCACAGACTATTATTAAGGGTCAGAATTGTGACAACGCTATGTCTGCCGAGACGGAGACCTACGTTTCAAAGCTCTCTGCAAATGACGTTTACGGTATCAGAACGTCTGCAGTAGCAACTGAAGACGGAACTACACTTACAATAAGCATAGCTCTTGCGGATTGTGAGCTTGAAAATATAGGTCAGACTGCTTTTGACGACGTATTTAATCCTGCTATGATTCAGGAGAATACCGAAAGCGTGATTGAAAAAATCTTCGGTTCGAGCACAAGCGATACCGAGCGCTCCAAGGAAATTATAAATGCCGTTCTTACTGTAGAAATAGATACGGAGACCGCGCAGGTAATTTCCTATACAACAACTTATCAGTGTCGTATATTCCTTAAGACAGCTACGGCAGGTCTCAGTAATATCCTTTCTGCGAAATTTACTGACCTTGAATACATAACAGAGATTACGGTTGTTTACGATAATTTCAGCTGGTAAATTCCAAACCATATAATTTTTGATTATTGCTATGAGGAGATGTTTGTATGAAGAAATACGTTCTTGCACTTGACCAGGGTACTACCTCTTCAAGAACAATAGTGTTCAACAAAAAGGGCGAAATCGTATCAAAAGCACAGTTCGAATTTGAACAGATCTATCCTAAGGCAGGATGGGTGGAGCATAATCCTTATGAAATACTCGACTCTCAGCTTAAGTCTCTCTCTTCTGCTATCGCAGCGGGTAGAATCAAGGCGAGCGAAATTGCGGCAATCGGTATTACCAACCAGAGAGAAACAACTATTCTTTGGGATAAGGATACGGGTAAGCCCGTATATAATGCTATTGTATGGCAGTGCCGTCGTACCGCTCCTATATGCGAGAAGCTTAAAGAAGACGGTCTCGACGAATACGTTAAAGAGCGTACGGGTCTTCTTATAGACGCTTACTTCAGCGCTACAAAGATTAAATGGATATTAGATAACGTTCCCGAGGCGCGTACTCTTGCGGCAGAGGGCAAGCTCCTCTTCGGTACTGTTGAGACGTGGCTTATTTGGAACCTTACAAACAAGCAGGTACATATTACAGACTATAGTAATGCCGCAAGAACAATGCTCTTCGATATCGAGAAGCTTTGTTGGGACGAGAAGCTGTGCAATACACTCGGTATTCCTATGAGCATACTTCCCGAAGTAAGGGAGAGCAGCTCCGTTTACGGCTACGTAAGTGATATGGTGCCCGGTCTTAAAGAATTAGCGGGAATTCCCATCTCAGGCGCTATCGGTGACCAGCAGGCGGCACTTTTCGGTCAGGCTTGCTTTAAGGCAGGTCAGGCTAAGAATACCTACGGTACAGGCTGCTTCCTTCTTATGAATACGGGCGATAAGCGTATTCACTCCAAGAATAACCTTATTGAAGGTATCGCCTGGGGTATCAATGGCAAGGTTACATACGACCTTGAGGGTAGCGCATTTAATGCGGGCTCTGTAATCAAGTGGCTTCGCGATGAGCTTCGCCTTATCTCCGAGCCAAGTGAATGTGACTTCCTTGCAGAGAGCGTTGAGGATGCAAACGGCATCTACTTAGTTCCTGCATTCACAGGTCTCGGTGCACCTTATTGGGATATGTACGCCCGCGGATGTATCGTAGGCCTTACAAGAGGTACAAACCGTGCCCACTTTGCAAGAGCAGTCCTTGAAAGCATCGCTTATCAGGTTACAGACCTTGTAGAAGCAATGTCTAAGGACAGTAATATAATTATGAGCGAAATGAGAGTTGACGGCGGTGCATCTGTAAGTAATGTTATGCTTCAGATACAGTCAGACCTTACATCAGCTAAGGTTAACCGTCCCAAGCTCGTTGAGACAACCGCTCTCGGTGCCGCATACATGGCAGGTCTCGCAGTAGGCTTCTGGGAAGATTTCGACGAAATCGAAAGAGTCCGCGAGGTTGACCGCATTTTCGTCCCCGCCATCGCTTCCGACAAGAAGGAAGAAATGCTTAAAGGCTGGAAGAAGGCGGTAAGCAGGGCAATGGATTGGGAAGAGCGATAATATGGACACAATAATCATCATTTTATGTGCAATAAGCGTTGTTCTTTCTCTTATTTGTCTTATTCTCATTCTTTCTAACAAGAAGAATCGTGACAACGATTGGATTCACGAGGAATTCCGTCGCAACAGAGAGGAAACCGCTAAAACCAACAAAGAAGCCCGTGCAGAGACTACGCAGGCTCTCGGTCAGCTTGAAAAGAAGCTGGATGCTATGGTCAGAGAGAATTATGAAAGCCGAATTAATCTTACGGAAAAAATCGGCGAATCTCTTAAGGCCATCCAACAGCAGAATCTTGAAAGCGCAGAGCGACAGACCCGCATAGTGAGAGAGTCTATCTCGGGTATGCAGGAATCTAACGAAAAGAAGCTCGAGGAAATGAGAGTGACCGTTGACGAAAAGCTTACGTCAACGCTCACTACCCGTCTTAATTCTTCCTTTAAGACTGTTTCCGAACAGCTTGAAAACGTATATAAATCTCTCGGTGAGATGAAGGAATTGTCTCAGGGGGTTACCACAAACGTTACTTCTCTTAACCGTATCCTTACTAACGTAAAGGCTCGCGGTACTTGGGCGGAGGTACAGCTTGAGGGTATTCTCGACCAGACTATCCCCGGTATGTACGTAAAAAATTATTCTCCCAAGGATAACAACGAGCGCGTTGAATTTGCCGTGCGCTTTCCCAAGGGCGATAAAGGGGGAGAGGATGTTTATCTTCCTATCGACTCTAAATTCCCCTTGGAGGATTACGTGCGAGTATGCGAGGCGGCAGATTCTGCCGATGCACTTGCCCTTAAGGTGGCAAGAAAAGCTCTCGAGGACAGAATTCTCGCAGAGGCTAAGGATGTAACAAAGTACATTTGTGTACCGAAGACCACACCCTTTGCGGTGCTTTATCTTGCTACGGAAGGCTTGTATGCAGAGATTGCATCCTCTAAAAACGGCATAGCAGAAAAGCTCCAATCACAGAATATTATGGTGGCGGGTCCCTCTACAATAACCGCGCTTCTCAACTCCTTCGCTATGGGCTTTAAGGCTATGGCTATCAATGAGAAGGCCGACGAGGTGCGAAAGCTCCTTGCGGCGGCAAAGTCTCAGTATGACACCTTCGGTACAGTCCTTGAGAAGGCAAAGAAGAAGATTGACGAGGCAGGCAAGACACTTGATGAAGCCCGTCACAGAAACGAGATTATACAGAAGAAGCTGAAAAATGTAGAAGAAATAGAAGCCTCCGAAGGCTCCTCCTTTTTAGAGCTTCCCGATTACGCAGAAGCAGTAGAATAAAATAAATGTAAAACAACAACGCCTTAACTCAGCTGAGTTAAGGCGTTGCTTTATGTCTTTTGTTTATTATACTTTACCAATTCCGCCGCCCGGAGTCTCGGGCTCAACAGGAGTCTCGGGCTCAACAGGAGTTTCAGGTTCAACGGGAGTCTCAGGCTCAACGGGAGTCTCGGGTTCAACGGGAGTTTCAGGTTCAACGGGAGTTTCGGGTTCAACGGGGGTCTCAGGCTCAACGGGAGTTTCAGGCTCTTCTTCGGGGAAGAAGCTGATTGTAATGTCACAAGTATTCTGTGAAGTACCTCTGTCTTCCATAGAAGTTGCTACTACCATATAGTAGTAGGTGCCGTTTTCTGTGATGTTTTCATCAACGTAGATTGTATCGAAGGGTTCGCCCTCAACCTCTGCATGAACGAGACCGATGATTTCCCAGCTGTTCTCGTCATCGGGAGTAGCTGTTCTTTTGATAACGTAGCCGTAAGCGTAGTCTGCGGGAGCCCATGTAAGCTCAACCGCAACCGTATCACCGTCAAGCTTTTCTACTGCCATAAGGTCGTGGACGTTTCCGATGGGAGTAAGGAGAAGTACGCCTTCGGAAATCTCGGAAACGGATTCTGCTCTGTCGTCAACGGGAGCAACAGCCTTGATCTTGTAGTAATAGGTTTTCTCTGCTTCAAGAGAATCGTCGATGAACATAACCTCGGTGTTTGCGGAGGTGGGATCAACGACTACTGAACCAACCTCTGTGAAGCTTTCGCCGTCCTCGGAGCGAAGAACGATATATTCCTCTGCAAACTCAACTGCGCTCCATGTAACCGTAATCATGGGAACACCGTTTGTTGATGTTGAGGAAACGTCTGTAATAACGGCCGCCTCAAGAGGAGCGTGAGGATACTTGATAGTAACCGTTGCTTCGCCGCTTACTTTGTTTTCACAAGCAACTTCAATCTTATAAGTGTAAGTATTACCGGGGAATACTGTTGTATCTTTTACGGAGTAAATGCCCTGTGCGGAGCCCATTGATACCAGCTCATCTGCGCTTGTGCCCTTGTAGAGAGTAACTGAGGTTTCGTTTTCGCAATCCCATGTGAGGAGGATGTATGCGCCGTCCTCTGACTCAACTAATTCTGCATTAATAGTAACGTCGGCAAAGTTTGCCGCCTTAGGTGACTTAGCGCTTTCGAGGTCTCCATATACTGCGGAAATTGCATAGTAATATGATTTCTCAGATGCGTTGTCGGTTGTGTCAAAGTAGATGGTTTCAGCTGTTGTGCCGAGCTTTACCCACTCTGTCTCACCGAGAGCGAGACGATATACGTTATAGGATGTAGCATCGTCAAGTGCATCCCATGTAATCTGAGAGCCGCTTTCCTCACCGATTGTAGTAACAATAACGTCTGTTATTTCGGGAGTATATACTGCAAATGATTTCTTGATATAGAATGTGCTGTAGTCGCCCTTGTCGTTAAATGAGCGTACTGCGTATTCGTAGATAACGCCGTTTTCAACGTTTGTATCAATGTAGCTTGTACCTGCGAGGTAAATTGCCTTGCCATCGTGCATTGTTTGACAAGCCCATACGCCGCCGATAGTGCGCTTATATACGAGATACTTGGTAGCACCGTTGATGGGTGACCAGTTGAGACCTACTGCGAGAGAGCCGTCTTCTGTGGTAACCTGACCTACGGAGTAGTAGGGCTTTGCAAGACAAACGCCCACTGTGCCGGATTTGAACCAGCTATATGCGTTTTTGCCGTCAAAGGCTCTTACTGTGTAGCGGTATGTGTTACCGCTTGCCTTCTTGCAGGTGTCGATATACTGAGTGGTGTTGCCGTTCTTGATAGTAGCGACTACTGTCCAGGAAGCGGCATTGTTTATCTTTCTGTAAACAACGTAACCTGCGGCACCCTGTACCTTCTCCCATTTAACTACGGAAGCGTAGCTGTCGTTGAAGGTGAGCTTAAGGAGGTTCGGAGCGGCAAGATACTTGTTGGAAACGCCCTTTGAATTATAAGCACCTGCATTAAGCTTGGAGTAAGCCTTTACGGTGTAGGTGTTTGTCTGACCGGAAACTGCGGTCTTGTCAACGAAGAATTTATCAGTTGTTCTACCTAAGTATTTCCACGTGCTGCCGTTCTTGCGGTAAACGTAGTAGCCTGCGATATTGCTGTTGTTTGCAGACCATTCGATCTTCATACCGCTCTTGTTGTCGGCGGGGTCAACAAATGATGAAACTCTTGTGATCGTGGGAGCCTTAATATAGTTGAAGTTCACACCTGCGTAGTTGTATGCGCTTACGTATTTGCCGCTGAAGGCTTTTACGGTGTAGGTGTATTCCCAGTCTGTGCTCTTAGCAGTCGTGTCAATGAAGTAAGTAGTCTTGCCGTTTGTGATCTTGGCAACCTGTACCCATGAATCGTTGCTGAGAGAACCGCCCTTGCGGTAAACGTAGTAGCCGGAAGCACCGGTAATTGCATTCCATGATATCTTTGCATTGCCTGCGGCACCGTAGCCTGCTACGGTAACCTGAGGAGCAGAAAGACACTTGATGGAAAGACCGACAGTGTCGTATTTACTTACGTACTTGCCGTCGCTGCACTTAACTGTGTAGTAGTAGGTAGTACCGCTCTTTGCGGCCTTGTCTGTGTAAGTGGAGATCTGACCGTTGAGAGTAGTGAGGTATGTCCAGCTCTTGTCACCGCTTGCTTTTCTGTAAACGTTGTACTTGATAGCGGTGGGCATAGTCTTCCATGTAAGACGAGGACCGTTTGCGGTATTTACGAGGGTAGAAAGAACAACCTTCTCATTACCTACACGGTTGATATTAATTGTGAATTTGCTGAAGGAAGAGGAGTCGATTGTCTTGACTGTCTGTCCGTCAACAACAGATTCAACGTAGGTATAGCATCTGCCGTAGTATGTTCCGCTGGGGATATCCTTGAATTCCCAGGAAACCTTAAGGGGAGTGTTACCTGCCTTGTCTGAGAATGCTCTTGTGAAGCTTCTTACCTGATTCTGGTAGTTGGAATCAGAGTAGATTTCAACGGCGAAGTTGGCGTTATCCTTACCCTTGCTTATCTGCATGAAGTAAAGTGTGCCTGAATCTCCGTAGAAATTGTACTTGCTAACCTGCGCTTTAAGATTGGCGTCGGTAGGTACGACCTGTCCGTAGGCGCGGTTATAGTTGGCAACGTTGTCTGCCGCGGCAGAAGTGCCGAAGAGAGTGCATACCAACAAGAGGGTAGCAACGAGAGCAAGTAAAACTTTAACTCTTATACGTCTCTGCTTCATTTGAAAACCTCCATAAAATAAAGTCGTAAAAACGTAATATATACATCATATATTATAAAGCATAGATTTGTATAATTCAATAATATTTTATGAATTGTTTATGTCTATTTTTGGCGAAATAAAGAGGGGTTTGGCGGTATATGACGAGAGAGCGTTTTATGATATCTTACCAAAAATCGGAGCGTATTTTTGGAAGTGCATTTTTGTCTTTACCGTTGCAATTTTACTGTGGAAATGTTATGATAAGATGTAATTATGGATTAATGTGTCAAGAGGTGGCTTATGTCTAACACAAACGCACCCCTTTGTAAGTCCGCTTTCAGTAATCTTCCCGAGGAAAAACGCCAAAGGATATTAAAGGTTGCAAGAAGCGAATTTGCGAAAAACGGCTTTGAAAACACATCTATCCAGCAGATAGCACGAAAGTCAGATATCAGCGTTGGCTCAGTATATAAATACTTTGACAACAAGGAGCAGATGTTTACCTATATCGCTCAAGAGGGCTTGTCCGAGCTTGAGGAGCTATTGATGAAGCTTGCTCCTTCCAAGGAGGATATCCTTATTAAAGCGGAGAAGATTATCCGTACTCTTCTCAAGTTTTCTAAGGAGCATCCGGAACTTGTCCAGCTCTACTGTGCGCTGACTACGGGAGACAACAGCGAGTTTCTCAACGAGCTTTCTCAGAGGATAGAGGCGGTTACCGCATCCATCTACACTCAGACAATAAGTATGGCTCAGGAGACGGGCGAGGTTCGTAAGGATATTAACCCTGCTATGTTCGCCTTCTTATTGGACAACGTGTTTATGATGCTTCAGTTTTCAGCAGCCTGCCCGTATTACAAGGAGAGATTCTTTATCTATACGGGACGACAAGTGGAAGATAGTGATGAACTTATAGTAGAACAGACGCTTTTATTCTTGAAAGCCGCGTTCAATTTCAAGTAATGGTGTATAACCTATAAAGGAAAGGTGATTATTTTGAAGAAGATTTTTTCTATCATTCTTGTAGCGGTTATGATGCTTTCTATTGCAAGCGTGTCAGTTAACGCGGCAGACGTAGAAGACCTTACCGCAGGTGAGAAAGCGCTTCTTATAATGCAGAGAGCCGACGTTAACGGAGACCAGATCTATTCTACAGACGACGTTTCCATTATTCTTAAGGCGGCGGCAGGAATCATTGAAATAGAAAATGAAGAGTTTTACGATATAGACCTTGACGGCTACGTTTCCGTAAGAGACGCTCAGCTTATGCTTGAGGTTGTATCGGGTGTTGGCGACCTTGTTTCCGACGAGGATGCCCTCGAGGCATTTAACAGCCTTCTTAACGGCGTTAAGTCCAAGAAGCCCGGCTTTACAAGAACAACGACGGCGGTTATTCCTTCTATGAAGGTTACGACATCCGGTACCGGTATTTCAGCCCTTGATGTTACGAATATGGAGTATAACAAGTATGTTGATAAGCTTGTTAATACAATGAATACATATCCTTTTAACACTATTTTGAATGATTCTATGAAAAAAGAACTTGAGGAAATGAAACAGTCAGCCATTGACCTTTACAAGCCTCAGACAGAGACTAAGACAGTTGCGGCAGGTTCAAACAGCCACTATACTTACTTCCCCGTAAATAATCTCGGTTGGTCAAGTAAGCTTACTGTTGCTGATATTAAATCTATTGATTGTATCGTTGATGACGGTTGTATAGTATTTACGATCACGATGAATGATCATAATTACGCAGCAGGACAATATCCCACGGGTACTAAGGGCTTCAGCGACAGACAGAAGCTTCCTTACGGCAAGATTTTCAATCTTCCTGCACTTGACGAGGAAACAGATAGTGACGGTCGTCCTATTACCGTAGTAAATTCTATGAAGCTTCAAAAGGGTAAGATCGTACTTAAGGCGGACTTACTTACAGGAGATATCGTTTCTGTTGATTACAGTTATTCCTATGTTTCCAACATTACCAACAATTCGTACAATGAAGACGGTAAGTTGACTAGCGTAATGACTAGCGTTACTACAGCAAACTATTCAGAAAGCTACGCTATGAATCACTGAGGAGATAAAAATGGAAAAGATTAAGGTTACAATGGAAAAGGGCGGAGAGTTCATTATCGAGCTTTGCCCCGAGCAGGCACCTATTACCTGCGAAAATTTCGTGAAGCTTGTTAAGAGTGGCTTCTATGACGGACTTACCTTCCACAGAGTTATCGACGGCTTTATGGCTCAGGGCGGCGACCCCAAGGGCAACGGCACAGGCGGTAGCGACGAAAACATCAAGGGTGAGTTCAGACTCAACGGTGTAAATAATACTCTTTCTCATACACGCGGCGTTATTTCTATGGCTCGTTCACAGAATCCCAACTCCGCAAGCAGTCAGTTCTTCATCTGCTACGACGATAGCTGTACCTTCCTCGACGGTCAGTATGCGGCTTTCGGTAAGGTAACGGAGGGTATGGAGGTTGTTGACGACTTCCTTAACACTCCTCGCAGAATGAGCTTCGGCGGTGAGCGTTCAACACCCGTTGAACCTATCGTTATGAAAAAGGTTGAAATTATTGAATAATTCAAATAAATCAAAGGAGATAATGAAATGAGCAAATTCAATGGTATTTTGCACAAGCTTTACGGCACTAATCCAAGTGACCCGTCAAGCCTTCAGCCTAAGGAAGCTCTTGCTTACGGTGTAGCCGGTTTCGGTCAGAACTTTATCTGTACTATCATCGGTTCATACCTTACAGTGTTCCTTACTGACGCGCTTCTTTTCGGTGCAGAGGGCGTTACGATCGGTAGCATCACCGGTTCAATGGCAGTTGCATGGCTTATGCTTGGTGCACGTATATTCGACGCATTCAACGATCCTATTATGGGTTCTATCGTTGACAAGACACGTACAAAGTGGGGTAAATGCAGACCTTACCTTAAATGGATGGCTTTCCCCATTGCGATAATGACTATCGCTTGCTTCCTTCCCATTTTCCAGGAGAAGGCAACATCCACATTCATTATCGTAGCGATTATCTACGTAGTATGGTCAGTTGCATACACAGTTGCAGACGTTCCTTACTGGGGTCTTTCAACTTGTATGACAAACGATACGGTCGTTCGTGGTAACCTTCTTACAGTTACACGTCTTCTTTGCACACTCGGTGCAGGTATCGTTACAGTTTTCGTTCCTATTATTACAAACGGCATTACTGCAAAGTATAAGTACCCCGATACAGCAGAGGGTATTAAGCAGATCATGGCTGATAAGGGTGTTGACGCAGAAACAGCCAAGAACTTCGTTAACACAGTTATCGTTGGTCAGGAAAGCGCAAATGCAGAAACACTCAGATGGATCTACTTCATCGCCGCAGTTGTTCTCGTTGTTGCCGCTGTTCCCATGTTCTTCTACGGCTTCAAGCACACAAAAGAGCGTTTCACAGCAGACGACAATCCCCCCAGCTTTGGTCATAACCTCAAGCTCCTTTTCAAGAACGATCAGCTTCTTCTCGTTGTTCTCTCCGGTATTCTCGGCGGTGCGAGAATGGTTTACTCCTACACAGGTGGTCTTTACTTCGCAAAGTACGTTCTTCAGAACGAAGGTATGTACAGCCTTATAACACTTCTCGTTGTTCCCGGCGGTCTCGTTGCTTCCGTGCTCGTTCCTTGGATGAGTAAGAAGTTTACAAAGAAGTGGGCATACGTATTCGTTCACCTCTTCGGTGGCGTTGTAATGGCAATTATGTACTTCATTGGATACGATGCTCCTTGGAAGCTCGTTATTGCCGCTATCGGCCTCGTTCTCCTTGGTATTCCTCAGGGTGTTAACAACATCATCACATACGCTATGATCGGCGATACTGTTGACTACCTCGAGTGGAAGACCGGTGAGCGTGGTGAGGGTATGTGCTTCGCTATGAAGACTCTTATCAACAAGGTCGGTATGGCAGTCGGCGCATTCATCGGTGTTATCTCCTTCGCAGCAGCAGGTATTGATGCTGAGACAGGCTTTATCTCCGCAGAAGGTGCACAGACTCTTTGGAATATGCTCGTTCTTTCCGGTGTAATCAGTATGTTTGCTTGTGCAGTTCCCATGTTCTTCTACAAGGTTACCGAGAAGAGACAGGCAGAAATGGTTGCTGAAATTGCGGCAAGAAAATCAGTAGAAGTAGAATAATCAAATAATAAAACAACCCGCTTGGATTTAATCCAAGCGGTTATTTTTTTATACCACAAAAAGTAAAATGCACAAAAAATGCAAAAGGCTTCCTATAACGACAAATATATGGAATATAGAATGTATATATCTGAGCTTACTTGTGAAGCAGTACATTACTGCGCCCATAGTGTAGGCTATACCACCTGCAAGTAATAACGCAAAACCGATACTGCCGATTATATCGAAAACAATTTTAGCGGTGAAAATGATGCACCAACCCATACCGATATAAAGAATGAAGGAAATAACCTCAAACATTTTTATATCGATAGATTTGAGAACTATACCCAAAACGGCTAATCCCCAGATCACGCCGAATATGGTCCACCCTAAGGCCTGACTGTGTTGTCTTAAAACACATAAAGCAAAGGGAGTATAGGTACCTGCAATAAGTAAAAAGATGGAGCAGTGGTCAAATATCTGGAAAACTTTTTTTGCAAGATTCGGTCTTAAGCCGTGATAGATGCTCGACATTGTGTAGAGAATTATCATCGTTGCGCCGAATATAGCACCACTGACTACGCCAAAAACATTGTGATGGAGCGCAGCAAAAACAACGCATAAAACAGTTGCCGTAATACCTAACGCACCACCGACAATGTGGCTTACCATATTGAAGATTTCTTCACCTTTTGAATATGGCGGCAGTTTTCGGTCTCTTAAACGAGTCCGTGCCATTTTTAAAAGTCACCTCTTAAAGGTCAAGAAACTCTTTCTTGCAAACGTCCTGGAGAGAGAAGCGCTCAACGATTGCCCAGAGGTTTTCGTCTGTGATTGTGTTGATTCTCTTACCGCTTGCAGTTGCAATCATATAGAGCATAGCAGCCTTCTCTACTGTCTCAATAAGACCGAAAGCCTCGTCCATATCCTTACCTGCGCCATAGATACCGTGGAGACCCCAAACTACGAGACGGTAGTCGTTCATCTTCTCTGCAGTTGCGATACCGATTTCATTGTTACCGCATACCATCCAGGGAAGTACACCGATACCTTCGGGGAATACTACGATACACTCTGTGCACATCTCCCAAAGAGTGTGAGTAAGCTTCTGCTCGTCAAGCTCGTGGATGTGATTCATAGCGAGAGTGTATGTGGGGTGAGAGTGCATAATAACTCTGTTCTGAGGGTCAACCTTAAGTCTTGCCATGTGGCTCATAAGGTGAGCGGGAAGCTCGCTTGTGAATTTACCGCCGTCAGCGTAGCCCCAGAGAAGCTCTGCTGTGGTGCCGTCCTTAGCAATACGGATGATACCTAAGTTTGTCTCGGGGTCAACCTCAACATTCTTGAAGTACTTACCTGTACCGGTTACGATAAAAATCTTGCCGATAAGCTCTGTTGCATCAAAGCCTGTGGGAATCTCGCGGATAACGTTGTTAAGGTCGAGATACTCAGCTACGATCTCTTCCTCAAGCATAAAGCTGATATTTCCGCCGTTTCTCTCGTCCCAGCCGAGACGGTACATATTAGCGGTTGCTCTCTTCATATCTTCTACAAAGGGTGCTGTTAAAATGTTTTTCATATTCTGTTCACCAAAACCTTTTCTTCATATTCTTTTATTTCTGAGAGATAGTCTGCCTTGATACCTTCTCTTACAAGATATTCTGCCCAGATATCACCGAAAGGTGCAGTTTTTATTTCTTCCTGCAAAACCATAAGGTCGGTGAATTTGCTTTCTGTCTGGAGAGCCTTCATCTTGTCATGGGGAGTGAGAAGAGCATTGAGAAGAGCTTTTTGCACATTCCTCAAGCCTGTTACCCAAGCAGATATTCTGTTTATAGAAGCGTCAAAGTAGTCTGTAGCAATGAACACTCTGTCGAGAGCATCGTGTGCAACGATTTCTTTGGCGATTTCTTTTGTTTCGTCGTCGTAGAGCACAACGTGGTCAGAGTCCCAACGCACACCGCGAGTTACGTGAAGAGCAATCTTCTCATTGAAGAGGAGAAGAGATGCAATCTTGTCAGATACAAGCTCTGTGGGATGGTAGTGACCGTTATCCATAAGGGGAGTAATATTATTCTTCGTAGAGTATGAGAGAGTAAACTCTGCAGAGCCTACTGTGTAGCTCTCAAGACCGATACCGAAAACCTTGCTTTCAAGAGTTACGTAAACCTTTGATTTATCATAGGGCGTAGCGAGGATTTCATCGAGAGATTTTTTGAATCTTGCGCGGGGAGAGTATCTGTCTGCGGGAATATCCTTGTAGCCGTCGGGAATCCAGATATTCATAACACAGGGGATGCCTGTCTCGTTTGCGAAATATTCGGAAATCTTAAGGCACTGAATACCGTGCTTTACCCAGAAAGAGCGAATTTCTTCATCAGGAGACGAGAGAGTAAGTCCGTCCTTTACCATAGGATGAGAGAAGTATGTGGGGTTAAAGTCGATACCCATATTTCTTTCCTTGGCATATTCAACCCATTTCTTGAAGTGACGGGGCTCGAGAGCATCTCTGTCTGCGAAACCGCTTTCGTCCCATATAGCATAGCAAGCGTGAAGGTTCAATTTCTTCTTACCGGGTACGAGGGAGAATGCCTTATCGAGGTCAGCCATAAGCTCCTCGGGAGATGTTGCCTTGCCGGGATAGTTGCCCGTAGTCTGAATACCGCCGGAGAGACTCTCCTTACTGTCGAAACCTACAACGTCGTCACCCTGCCAGCAATGTACGGAAACCGTAACGTCCTTAAGAGTGTCTAAAGCCTTTTCGGTATCAATGCCGAGAGCGGAATATATCTTTTTCGCTTCTTCGTATCTTGACATAATATAACCTCTTTTCTGAAGTTTAAACCAATCAAATTAAGTATATATTTCATTGAGTTAAAAGTCAATGAATGAGTAACAAAATTTTATCTTTTTCATAATATGCTTTGAACGATTTTGTGGGAGGTATATTATGAACAGAACGATTTTACCCGTATCATTTTTCTTCGGTGCGAATAATGCAAGGGGCTATTGCTCTCTTTATTCCGATGCTTACGATTCCTATAATGGAGGTAATCATATTATCCTTAAGGGTGGTCCCGGCACGGGCAAATCCACTATTATGAAAAAGGTAGCGGAAAAGCTGGAGAAAAGAGGTTACTACGTGGAGCGTGGCTACTGTAGTGCAGACCCCAATTCGCTTGATATAGTCCTTGCACCTGAAATAGGCTTTTCCATTCTTGACGGCACGTCACCCCACGTTCTTGACCCCGTATTGCCGGGTGTCAGCGACCATATAGTTGACCTTAGCGTTGCGTGGGATAGAGAATATCTTAAGAGCCACGCTGCGGAAATAAAGGATTTTACTGCGGAAAACAAGCGACTACATAAAAAGACCGCCGACTTCCTCGGCGTAGCGTCGCGGATAGATGCACAAGGAATTATTTTAGGTAGTGACCATATAGATAAAGAGAAGCTGCAAAGATATATAGCAAGATTATGTCACCGCTTAATTCCCGATGAAACGGGAGAGGGCAGAGGAAAAGAGTATAGAAGATTTCTCTCCGCCGTCACTCCCGAGGGAATTGTAGTACAGCACGACAGCGTAGTCGCTCTCGCGGAAAGCATAGTCACAATAGAGGACGAATTCGGTCTTGTATCACCGTATATAGCCGAAAGCGTAGGGGAATACGCTCTCTCCCGTGGCTACGATATCTATAAATGCTACTGTCCTTTGTTCCCCAAAATGAAAGCAGAGCATATAATCATTCCTCAGTTAAAGGTAGCAGTATTCACCGAAAACTCTTACCATTTGTCAATAGATAACTGTGGCAAGAAGGTTCACGCCGCCCGTTTTCTCAACACTGAGGGTATAAATTCCGTTCGCGAGAAGCTGCTCTTCGGTAAGAAAGCAAAGAAGGAGCTTATAGACGAGGCTGTCCGCAAAATGTCCCTCGCCCTCGACGTCCACAACCGACTTGAGGAATACTATATCAAGGCAACAGACTTCGAACGGATTGATACCATCACAAAGTCCATATTGTCGAAAATCTGATATTTGGCGAATAACTTGTTTTAGCTCACTCGCAGTATCGTTATACAGCGTCGCTATGGAATTATTTGAAATAGGTAAAGTATTTTATCATACGTGCCTTGCGGCACTATAACTCTCCACCAACGCTCCGTTACACTTCGCGTTGGTCCCCCTCTCTACACTAGAGAGGTCAGGCGCAAGGCAATTTTTTTGTTCTTGGAGAGTTAATTAATAACCTAAATTTTATAAATGATTTCAAAATTTTTTGTCTTCATAAATTAAATATGAAAGAAAAAGGTGACGGTTATTTTGCCTCTCTAGTGTAGAGAGGGGGACCGTCTTGATATAAATTTGTTGCAATGATTGATTTTCATGCGTGTGAGTATTTTCTGTTTCGATATTGTTTAGCGGAACGGTGGAGAGTTATAGTGCCACAAGGCACGTACAATTGCAACGCAGTTCCGATTTTTTATTATTACCTTTGGATTTTTTGAACGCAAAATCAAGTTCCCTGCGCTTTGCGGGGTGGATTTTTGTAAACAAAACAGCTTCGCAATACAGTTAATGTATTGCGAAGCTTTATTTATCACTTATTGTTTATAATTATAATCGGCACGAAGTGCCCCTTAATTTTTAATTTTGAATTGTGAATTTTTAATTTATCAAAGCTTATCCTCAAACTCCGGCATTATATACGTTGTTACAGTTAAAAACATAACGTACATTTCTCCATGATCGTATTCGTTTTTGCTGCTGTCTTTACTTGCGCATTTTGACGTAAGGTTAGAATCTATTGTATATATTGCCACTAAGGTGGATGAATTGCGGACGAGCTTTCCCGAGGAATCTTTGGTACCGTTAAATTCCAACACCATATTGGAATCATTCTGCGGTACTGTGTATATAGCCACCAGATTGCTTGCGTTTACAGAGTATTTATCCGCAACAGACTTTATATATCTGTTGTCGGGAGAGTCGGAAAATGCCATTTCACCCGTTTTGCCGAGAGTAGTCTCTTCCGTGGGTGCATCAGTTACCGTGGGGCGCGGAGCGGGTTCTGTGGTGGAAACAGTGTCCGAAATTGGCTCGGTGGCGGGTATGGTCTGCTCCTCGGTTGTAGGCTCCGTAGTAGTTTCCGTTTCGGGAAGTGTGGTGCTCTCGTTTGTTGAGGGAATTGTTGTACTTTGTGTGCTCGTGGTTGTTTTCTCGGACGAACCGCAAGCGCATAAGCTTATTAAAATCCCTAAGCAGATTATAACAGGAAGTATTTTTTCATATATTTATCACCGATAAAAATATACCATAAAAACAGATGCTTTGCAACAAATCATTTTTCTTGCATTCCGACATTATAAATAGTATAATTAACATGTATATTTATGTTCACGGATTGAAGAAGGTGATACGTTGATAAAATATTCCGTAATAGGTACGTCGTGGATAACGCGATCCTTTATAGAGGGTGCAAACGGGGTAGAGCCTTTGCTTCTTGACGGAGTATATTCCCGCTCGACAGAAAAGGGTAAGACCTTCTCAGAGGAGACGGGTGCACATCGAGTTTTTGCTTCCTTTGAGGATTTATGCGAGAGCGATACGGAGCTTGTTTACGTAGCCTCGCCCAACGTGTGTCACTATGCTCAATGCAAAGCACTTCTCGAGGCGGGTAAGCACGTGATCTGCGAAAAGCCCATAACTATTACGGCGGACGAATTTTTGGAGCTTGTAGCCCTCGCGAGAGAGAAGAAGCTCGTTTATTTTGAAGCCATAATGTATATGCACGCGAAGGGCAGAGAAATATTGAAGGATGCCGTACCGCAGATAGGAAATATCCGAAGTGCATCTTTTGATTTCTCTCAGCTTTCATCTAAATATCCTGCTCTCGTAAGAGGGGAGCTACCTAACATATTCAATCCCGAAATGAAAACGGGCGCACTTAATGATTTGGGTATTTATTGTGTATATCCCGCTATAGATTTATTCGGTATGCCTGAGGAGATCATACCTACTCAGTATTTTCTCGACACGGGGGCAGACGGATGCGGGTCTGCGGTATTTAAATATCCTGATAAATTAGTTACCGTTACCTATTCAAAGATAGGTCAGAGCAGAGGAGTATCACAGATATTCGGTGATAAAGGTACTATAACAATCGGTAGTATTTCTCAGACTGATGAGATATCTTTATATAACAATGCGGGCGAGAGGACAGAGCTTCTTCCCGATATTGAGAAGAAATTTCTTATGGGTAACGAGGCAGCAAGTGCCGTCGAGTTTATTAAGAATCCCGACAGCGAGTTTCTTAAGGAATGTCAGGATATGAATCTTAAGGTGCTTAAATGTATGGAGAGAATGAGGGTGGAAAATGCTTGAGAATGAATTAAGAGAGTTTCTCCTCTCCAAGGGAGTCTCGGACGTAGGCTTCGCATACATTGATAACAGCGATACGGGAGATCTGAAGTATTCCGTTAGTATAGTGGTTCGGCTTTCCGATGCCATTATTGACGAGATAACCGACGAGCCCACACCTACTTACTTCAATCATTACAGAACGGTAAATGCGTTCATAGACAGAATGCTTCTTGAGGCGGGTTTATTCCTAAACTCAAAGGGCTACAACTATATTACGGTTGCCGCCTCACAGAGTATGCCCGGCACACCCTACAACGGCAGATATTCCCACAAGGAAGCCGCACGCAAGGCGGGTCTTGGCGGTATAGGAAAGAACAGTCTGTTTATTCACAAGAAATACGGCACGAGAGTGCGCCTTGGCACTCTCTTCACCGATTGCCCCTTGGAAGGCGACGGCGAATTGAAAGAGAATTTATGTACAGGTTGCGACGAATGTGTACGCGCCTGTCCTTCGGGTGCAATTCTCGGAAAGGAATTCACACCCGGTATAGAGAGAAATGAAATGTTTAGCCCTAAGGTATGCAGCGATTATATGAAGAAGCAGTTTCACCACATCGGTAGAGGTGTTGTCTGCGGTATTTGTATGAAAGTATGCCCCTACAATCAATTGTCAAAATAATTAAAGGGTGATATTTATGGCTAAAATTCTCATTGCAGACGACGAAGAGCTTATAAGGAGATTAATAGGCGACTGTCTTGAAAAAGAGGGTCACACGGTATTGGAAGCAGAGGATGGAAATCAGGCAATCGACCTTTTCGAAAAGAATCCCGATACCGCTATGGCACTTCTTGACATTATGATGCCCGAGGTTGACGGATGGCAGGTGTGCCGAAGGATACGCGAGACAAGCGGTATTCCCGTAATTCTCGTATCTGCCCGTTCACAGGATTTCGACCAGATAATGGGCTTCGAAAGCGGCGCAGATGACTACGTTACAAAGCCTTTTTCCCTTGCGGTGCTTATGAGGAGAATAAACTCTCTTCTTCAGCGCGGAAGCTCTAAGGTAGAAAAGAAACAAAAGGTATCCGATGAAATCGTGATTGATAATCTCTCCCTTAACGTGGCATCTCACGTGGTGCTTCTTGACGGTAAAGAGGTTGACTTCACTTTTAAGGAATACAAGCTTTTTAAGAAGCTTTGTGTGTCTGCGGGCAGAGTGCATACCCGTGAACAGCTTCTTGACGAGATATGGGGCTCAGACTATTTCGGTGAGACGAGAACGGTCGATTCCCATATGGCGCGTATTCGTACTAAACTTGGAGACTGGGGCGTAAAGCATATCGTTACCATTTACGGCACAGGCTACAAGATAGAGACGGGCGTGTAACTTTTCCTTGTTTGGCGGAATAATCCCATAATGAGGGAGGAAAGATGAAATGAGAAAACATAAAATCGGTATCAGAGCCAGATTGTTCCTTGAGGTTGGTGCGATTCTTGTAGCGTGTCTCTTGGCTATTGCGTTTTTTAACTCCCAACTTCTTGAAAAGGTATATATTTGGAATCTTGAGAGATCCCTTGAGACCATTGCTCAGTCTGCAGAAAATGCAGGTGCAGAGTATTACTACGTGCTCTCCGAGTACGAGCGTACCGAGGGCGTAAGTATTGATCTTTACGACCAAGAGGATAATATGCTCTACGAGGGCAACGGCTCCTTTATTTCAGGTAACAGAATAAATATCATCAGTCGAAAAGAAAATGACGACGGCAGTTACTTTAACGTTGTTGCCGCCGACGGAAGCGATTCTCAGTATATCTTATACGGTAAGGATTTCTCTAACGGATATCATATCGAAATATTCACAGAGAAGAATCCTATTGAGGAAAACGCTTCTATTGCCGTAGGCGTTACAACAGCGATTACCATTTTTGCTCTCGGTCTTGCGCTTATTTTCATTTTCAATTATTCGCGTCACTTTACGAAGCCGTTCATTGAGATGAACGAGGTTATGGAAAAGATAGCCGCTCTCGACTTCTCCGAGAGAACCGATATATCCCGACGGGACGAGGTTGGTACTCTCGCGGACAATATCAATAAGGTTGCCGACTCTCTCGACGAGGCTCTTACGGAGCTCAGAGAGAAAAACGATCAGCTTCTTGAGGATATTGAAAGAGAGCGTCAGCTTGAAAGAATGCGCAGAGAGTTCGTTTCTGCCGCCTCTCACGAGCTTAAGACACCCATTGCGATCGTACGCGGATATGCAGAGGGGCTTAAGATGAATACCCCCGAGGATAATGACTTTGCAAACGAATATTGCGACGTTATTATGAAAGAAGCAGACAAGATGAACGATCTTGTTATAAATATGCTTGAGCAGTCTCTTTATGAATCGGGCGCAAAGGCTCCTGAGAAAGAGGATTTCTCCGCAGACGAATATATACGCGAATTCCTTAAAACCATCGTGCATATTACGGAGGAAAAGGGAATAACCGTTAAGTATGACGGTACGGATGCAATGGTCAATGGCGACGTGAAGCAGATGACGAGAGTACTTTCTAATATCGTGCTCAACGCTTGCAGTCACGTTAAGGGTGAAAAGGTTATAGAAATTACAGTTGATAAGGGTGAGGAATTTACCCAAATCAACGTATTTAATACGGGTAGCTTTATTGACGATAAGGATAAGGACAGTATTTTTACATCCTTCTATCGTGCCGATAAGGCTCATTCGAGAAAAGAAGGACGCTTTGGTCTCGGACTTTCTATAGTAAAATCAATTATTGACAACCACGGATGTGAATGTGGTTTTGAAAATCAGACGGATGGTGTAACCTTCTTCTTCACCATCAAAAACAGCGAAAGGGAATAATATGAACATTAATTTTTGCATACCTTGTCTTCTCGGTGTTGAGGGACTTATTGCCGACGAGCTCAGATTCTTAGGCGCAGAGAACGTTCAGGCAGAAAACGGCAGAGTTCTTTTCTCCGGTGACGAGAATATGCTCGCGAGAGTAAATATATGTTCACACTTTGCAGAGAGAGTACAGATAGTTATGGGTTCATTTGAGGCTACTACCTTTGAAGAGCTTTTCCAAGGGGTTAAGAATATACCTTGGGAGGAATGGATCGGCAAAGATGATGCCTTCCCCGTAAAGGGATATTCACTCAAGTCCAAGCTTTTCAGCGTCAGCGACTGTCAGGCTATTATTAAAAAGGCGGTTGTTGAGCGACTTAAGAGTAAGTTCGGCGTTTCCTGGTTTACCGAGACGGGTCCCGTGCACCAGATACAGTTCTCTATTATGAACGATAAGGCGACACTTCTTATTGATACAACGGGTGCAGGTCTTCATAAGAGAGGATACCGTCTTTCTCAGAACGGCGCGCCCATTAAGGAGACACTTGCCGCCTCCCTTTGTGCTCTTGCAAAGCTCAGACATTATCACACTCTTTATGACCCTATGTGCGGTAGCGGTACGCTTCTCATCGAGGGTGCTTTGTACGCTCATAATATCGCTCCCGGTCTCAACCGTCACTTTGCGGCTGAGAGATTCGACGTGCTTCCTAAGAACATCTGGAAGGAAGAAATTGAGAGAGCAAAGAGCCTCGAAAAGGTTGATACGGATTTCGTGGGCTACGGCTCGGATATTGATCCTGCAGCTATTAAGATTGCTATGGAAAATGCATCACGTCTTCCCATTGGCAAGAAGCTTCATTTCGAGAAGAGAGATATCAAGGATTTTAAGAGGTACAGCGAAAGAGGTACGGTTATCTGCAATCCTCCCTACGGCGAGAGACTTCTCGACCTTCAAGAAGCCGAAGATATCTATCGAACAATGGGAAAAGTGTTTGACAAACAACACGGATGGAGTTATTATGTTATCACCCCTGACGAGGAGTTTGAAAACTGCTTCGGCAGAAAGGCTGACAAGCAGAGAAAGCTCTACAACGGTATGATCAAATGCAGACTCTATATGTATTTCAAGTAAATTTTATTCCTTTGAAAGGATAAAGCTATGAAACATCTTTTTATTATAAATCCCAATTGTGGTAAGGGTATCTCCTATGAGCGCTGTGCCAACGGTATCGTGGATGCTATGAAGGAGATGGACATTACCGATTATGAGATTCACGTCACCCAGGGGCCTCAGGATGGATATATCTATGCAAAGGCTCAGGTTGATAAGGGCGACCCCATAAGAGTTTACGCTTGCGGTGGTGACGGTACGCTCTGGGAAATCGTAAATGCTTGTGCTTGTAAGCCTAATGCAGAGGTTGCGGCATTCCCTTTGGGAAGTGGCAACGACTTTATTCGTATATTCGGAAATAAGAAGGACCTCAGAAACGTAAAGGATCATATCAACGGCACCGTAATGGAGTTTGACCTTATTAAGTGCGGTGATGAATATGCTATTAATCAGTGCTCAATGGGTCTTGACGCAGAGGTTTGTGCCCGTCAGGCAAGTGTAAAAAAAGTCCCCTTTATAAAGGGTGACGTTGCATATACTGTGGCAGTTCTTCTCCAATTCTTGGGTAAGATGAGAAAGAAATATACTGTTAAGATAGATGACGAGGAGCCATTTACTACAGACATTCTCTTCTGTGTAGCAGGTAACTCCCGTTGGTACGGCGGCGGATATATGGCGGCGCCTAAGGCTCTTACATACGACGGTCTTCTTGATTTCGTGGTAGTTAAGTTTGACTGCACAAGATTGGGACTTCTTCCCCTTATTAACCAGTATAAAAAGGGTGAACACCTTACCTGGAACAGAACGATATATAAGCGCGGTAAGAAAATAACCATATCCTGCGAAAACGATGCCGCCATAAACGTTGACGGCGAGGTTCGTTTTGGTAAAGAGACCACATTTGAAATTGTCGAGAAGGGAATCAAGTTTGTAGTTCCCGCTTGCTCTGATTTTATGGAGAGAGTAAAGAATAATAATGTATAAAAGAACCTCTCGCCTAAGGCGAGAGGTTCTTTTAACTAAGTTTGCCTGGCGGCAAGTGAAGTTATCTGCGATAGTGAAGCTTTAAAATGTTTATCTATAATTTTGAAATATTGATTTGTTAATTTAATCAATCACAGCAAGGGTCATCTGCGGGAGGTGCTACGGGAGCAGGCTTGCCCTGAGCGGTGGCGTCACCGAGCCCGGTTGCCTCGCTGAACATAACGTCCTTCTTGGTGGCTTCAACCATGTCCGTGGGAACAATGATCTTAGCCGCCTGACCGTTTGCCATATTTACGAGAGCCTCGTATCTCTTAAGCTCCAATACAGCCTGTGTGGGGTTAGCTTCGATTATAGCGCGGATACCGTCTGCTTCCGCTTGCTTTGCGAGGAGGAGAGCCTTAGCTTCACCCTCTGCTCTTGCGACTCTTGCATCGCGTTCACCTTCGGCGGCAAGAATCATAGCTCTCTTGTCACCTTCGGCACGTGTAATAGCAGCAGCCTTATGACCCTCTGCCTGAAGGAGTGTCTCTCGGCGGTCGCGCTCAGCCTTCATCTGCTTTTCCATCGCCTGCTGAATTTCTGTGGGCGGAATAATGTTCTTAAGCTCAACACGAGTAACCTTCATACCCCATTGGTCGGTGGCATCGTCAAGGATTGCAGTCATCTTGCCGTTGATCGTATCACGGGAGGTGAGAGTGTTATCAAGCTCCAATTCACCTACAAGGTTACGAAGAGTGGTAGCGGTAAGATTTTCGAGAGCGTTTATGGGATTTACAACACCGTAGCAGTAAAGCTTAGCATCGAAAATCTTGAAGAAAACAACTGTATCTATTTGCATTGTTACGTTATCCTTTGTGATAACGGGCTGGGGAGGGGAGTCGATAACCTGCTCTTTGAGAGTTATCTTCTTTGCGATTCTCTCAAGCACGGGAATCTTTACGTGAATACCTGCACCCCAGGTCTTCTTATATTTTCCCAAGAATTCAATAACGTACTCGTGCGCCTGAGGCACGATACGGACGTTTGTAACAACAAGGGCAACAAGAACAAAAACAATAGCTAAAATTACATATTCCATAAAAAAGCCTCCTTTTTGCTTTATAGCAACATTTTACAACATTCGACAATATCTTGTCAATAAAAATAGAAGCAGGGGAAATTGACATCCTTACTTCTTATATATGTGTTGGGTTATAGAATTAGGAGTTAGGAATGAGGAATGAGGAATGAGGAATTAAGGGGAAGCTGCGCTTCCGAACATTTTAAAGCTTCGCCATTAACCGCTTTATCGTAATATCGCGGGACGCATAAATGCGTCCCCTACGGCTATCGCAACCCCCCAACCATACGCGAAGCTTATAATAACGGCGTAGCCCCTAAATTCCTAACTCCTCATTCCTCATTCCTCATTCCTAATTAAAAAACCACCTCATACGAGGTGGCTTTTACTTCTTTTTATCAATATGCTGTTTTAATACGAGATTAATGTATTGTGACAGAGAGCGATCATCTGCCTCTGCCAATTCACGTAACCGTTTTAATACGTCATCATCTATTGTGATACTAACTTTTTCTTTCAAGGGTTTCATATTCTTCACCTCAAAACAATAGTACCACGACTTCATACAAAGTATTGACAAATCGTATAAAGTAGCATAAAATACTACCAAAAAAGAGAGGGGAATAAAATGAACCTTTACAAGAAAATGTATTATCGTTTATTCAATGCCGTTACCGGTGCATTGGAAGAAAATAGCATAGAAGAAATAAAAACAATACTTATAAAAGCCCAACAAGAAACTGAAGAAATGTATATATCTTCCACAGAGGAAGAAATGTAAAATGCGTCCTCCACGGTTATCGCAACAACCCAACTATACGCGAAGCTTATAATAACGAGGTAGCCCCTAAACATTTTGCGACAGCAAAATATATCACGTCGCTTCAGCGACATATCACGCGCCTTATCGCATATCATTCGCCGAAAGGCGAATATCACTGAAAAAGCCACCTCGTAGGCGTTGTACCCGTAAGGATACAACGCCAGTTTTATTGTCTTGCAGTTATATTTTGACAAAGCTCTTGTTTTATGCTAAAGTTATATTGAGGTGGAATATTATGGAATTTATTAAATTTGTTGAGCAGATACCTAACATAACTATTGCTAAAAGAATTGCTTCGGCTTATGTTGCGGACTACAGAAGATTAGAATTAGAAGAAATTAAAGAATTTTTAATCAAAACTGAAAAACAATATACTTCTTACGAAAATATTTGTAACCGTTTGGAAGAATTAAAACTTGATAGCAATAGAGCAGTAAGAATCATTGCTCCTATTTTATTGCGAGATTATTTGCTTAATCAGGATGATTTTATTTCACCATGCAAAGAGACTGATTCTGCTATCCTCAACTATGAGAAGAATATCATTGATGAATCCAATAATTTTGATTTAAGTAAAATTTCTAAAGACCTAGCTTTATTTAAGCATATGCTTGATACCGCTTGGGCGCTTAATGATGATATTTCTATAGACGAAAAAAATTTACTGGAGGCTTTAAGAAAATATCTCTCTATAACAATTAGGGAACAACAGATTTTAGAAGCCAAATCTGGTAGATTCCCTAACCGCGAAAATATCTTACATACATTTGATGATATAGATACCGCAAGACGACTGTTACAGTCTAAGGGCTTACTTGTGTGTATAAAAAATTCAGATGGCATTATGTGTGATATGATACCCGATGATATTGCTAAAGAAATTCGCAAATACTATAATATAGAAATTCGTTCTTATGGATATGAAAAACTTGTCGATTATGTTATTAAGAAAACAAAAAAGCAGTATCTTATTGATATAGTAACTAAAGCAAGTAAGAATTACGAAAAAGCAAATATTGAATTCTCTAACAATCCTACAGTTAATGAATTGAAAGCTATTATTTTAAAGTCAATTCAACCGTCTAATTTGATTGGAGGATTTTCAATATACGACGGAATGAATGTAGAAGATCTTTCAGCTTGGTGTGGTGATTTAGGATTAAATGTTTCTGGTGCTAAGAAAACTTTGATTGAAAGAATATTAGAGTATTATGATTCAGTCCGTCGCATTGAACTTAAAACAGAAGACACTAGAGAAAAACTTGTTTCGGTGTATAACGAACTAGCAAAAAGAGATTTAAAATTCCTACGCTCTAACAACATAATCGAAAAAGATTTACAGTGTGAACATTATTTTGAAGATGCTACTAATTACATATTTGAAAAAATGTTAATGAATAAGCCTTTGACGTTAACTGGCTCAGAACATCCCGATGGAAAATTATCCTACAAAGATAAATACGTAATGTGGGATAACAAGTCAAAAGAAACACCGGTTAACCTTAAAGATCACATACATCAATTTGATAGATACATTAAAGCGTCTGATAAAGATGTTGTTGTGTTTTTAGTTATTGCACCTGACTTTACGCCACAAAGCATACAGGAGTGTGTAGATTATTCTTTGAACAACGATACCCAAATACTGCTTATAACTGCAGAAGAGTTGAAATCTGTTGCAGAATCTTGGAATAAAAAACACACAGGCGAAATGTTCAATTTGGGTTATTTTAAGCAGAACGGTAGATTTGATATAAAACTTTTAAATTTGTGAGCATTAATTTTTTGAGTTTGTAAAAGGGTTTTAGGTTCTCCTAACAAGTGGAAAATGTGATATACATTTTCCCTGCTTGCTATGGTATAAGACAAAATTAAAAGGAAGCACGAAATTTTCGTGCTTCCTTTCTTAACTGTCTCAAAAAATAATAGTGAAATATTTTGCTGTCGCAAAATGTGAAATAATGTGTCAAGACACATTGTGAAATATCTCGCTTTGCTCGATATGAAATAAAATAAATCCCCATGCGTCGCAGCGCATTTCACATTGCGTAGCAATATTTCACGTGCGAAGCATATTTCACAAATCCCGTAAGGGATTTATTTCGTTGCGTTGTGTCCTTACGGATACAACGCCTACGAGGTGGCTTTTTATCTTAGTTTCTTCTGTCTCTGTTGAAGTTTCTTCTGGGCTTTCTTTCTCTCTCTTCGGAGATATCGTTTTCGGGAACGAGACCTTCAACCTCGATGAGAGCATCTCTTCTGGAAAGATTGATTCTGCCCTGGTCGTCGATTTCTGTAACCTTAACCATAATCTGGTCACCAACGTTTACGCAATCCTCAACCTTCTCAACTCTCTTAACGTCGAGCTTGGAGATGTGAACGAGACCTTCCTTACCGGGAGCGATTTCAACGAATGCGCCGAAGGACATAAGTCTTGTAACAACACCGTTGTAGATAGCACCGATTTCGGGATCGTTAGCGATTGTGTTGATGATATCGAGAGCGCGGTTTGCATCGTTGATGTCAACGGCTGTAACGAAGATTGTACCGTCTTCCTCAACGTCAACCTTACAGTTGCACTCTGCGCAGATTTTCTGAATAACCTTACCCTGCTTACCGATAACGTCGCCGATCTTGTCAACGTCGATCTTAGTTGTAAGGAGCTTGGGAGCGTAAGCGGAAAGCTCTTTTCTGGGCTCGGAGATTACGGGGGTCATAATCTCGTCAAGGATATACATACGAGCCTTGTATGTCTTCTCGAATGCTTCCTTGATGATTTCGGGAGTAAGACCGTGAACCTTAAGGTCCATCTGAATAGCAGTGATACCGTTCTTTGTACCTGCTACCTTGAAGTCCATATCGCCGAAGAAGTCTTCGAGACCCTGGATATCAACCATTGTCATGAAGCGGTCGCCTTCGGAAATAAGACCGCAGGAGATACCTGCAACGGGAGCCTTGATGGGAACACCTGCTGCCATAAGAGAGAGTGTAGAACCACAAACTGAACCCTGAGATGTTGAACCGTTAGAGGAAAGAACCTCGGAAACTACACGGATTGTGTAGGGGAACTCTTCCATTGAGGGGATAACGGGGAGAAGAGCTCTCTCTGCAAGAGCACCGTGACCGATCTCACGTCTGCCGGGGCCTCTTGAGGGCTTTGTTTCACCTACGGAGTAGGAGGGGAAGTTGTAGTGGTGGATATATCTCTTCTCTACGTCCTCGTCGATACCGTCGAGCATCTGAGCGTCACGAGCTGTACCGAGAGTTGTAATAGAGAGAACCTGAGTCTGACCACGGGTAAACATACCTGAACCGTGTACTCTGGAGAGAAGGTCGATTTCTGCATTGAGAGGACGGATATCGTCGATACCACGGCCATCAACACGCTTGCCTTCGTCAAGAAGCCAACGACGAACGATGAACTTCTGAAGCTTGTAGAGACAGTCCTCGATCTTGTCTGCTTCGTCAGCAAACTTCTCGTCGAACTCTGCATGAACTGCATCATAGATGGGCTTAAGTCTCTCGTCGCGGATTCTCTTGTCATCTGTGTCAAGAGCAGCCTTAACGTCCTCAATAGCGAAAGCCTTAATTGCTTCGTAGAGCTCTTCGGAGGGATCGTTTGATTCGAACTCAACCTTTTCCTTACCGATTTCTGCTACGATAGACTTGATAAACTCAACGATCTTCTTGTTCTCCTCGTGAGCGAACATAATACCGTCGAACATTACTTCGTTGGAGATTTCGTTAGCACCTGCTTCGATCATAGCAACGAGGCTGTCTGTAGAAGCAACTGTAACTGTCATCTCTGTCTTTGCTCTCTCCTCGAGAGTGGGGTTGATAACGTACTTGCCGTCAACGAGACCGAGAGATACGCTTGATACGGGGCCGTCCCACGGAATATCGGAGATAGCGATAGCTGTGGATACACCCCAGAGAGCTGCGATTTCGGGTGAGCAGTCGGGATCAACTGACATTACTGTAGCAACAACAGATACGTCGTATCACATATCCTTGGGGAAGAGAGGACGAATAGGTCTGTCGATAACACGTGATGTAAGAACTGCCTTTTCGGAAGCCTTACCCTCACGGCGCTGGAAGGAGCCGGGGATTCTGCCTACTGCATAAAGCTTCTCCTCGAAGTCCACGGAAAGGGGGAAGAAATCAACACCTTCACGGGGCTTGGGAGCCATAGTAGCGGTACAGAGAACCTCTGTCTCGCCGTAACGAACGATACAAGAACCGTTTGCTAACTGTGCCATTTTGCCGGTCTCGATTACTAACTTTCTGCCGGCAACTTCTGTTTCAAATGTCTTGAAATCTTTGAAAAACATACTTTTTACCTCTTTCTATTTATTTCCGCGTCCTAATGATTAGCAACAAAGAAAAAAGCAAAAATCTTCTGCACTTTTCTTTATCGCTAAATCCTTATTCGGCGGATTATTTACGAAAAAAACCGTTTAAAAAAACGGCTAACGGGACAAACAGATGAACTGTTTGTCCCGAATAAAGCAATTACTTACGAAGGCCAAGACGAGAAACGATTGAACGGTAACGCTCAATGTCTGTCTTCTGAAGGTAAGCAAGAAGGTTTCTTCTGTGACCTACCATCTTGAGAAGGCCGCGACGAGAGTGGTGGTCCTTCATGTTGTTCTTAAGATGTGCGTTAAGGTCGTTGATTCTCTTTGTGAGAACTGCGATCTGAACTTCGGGAGAACCTGTATCTCCTTCGTGTGTGGCATATTCTGCCATGATTGCCTGCTTTTCTGCCTGTGTCATTTTTTTCACCTCATTAATAATATTCCCAAACAACCCAGAAAGTAGGGTAGGTGAACACGCCCTTGGGACGTTTACTCCATACTCCGAGTCATAAGGCTTGAGTATTATATCACAAGAAAACTGATTTGTAAAGAGAAATTTTTCTTACTTTCCTGCTTTCTTGGAATACTTGAGCTTATAAACGATTCTCATGATGTTTGCATCAAGAGCGCCGATGGGCTTAACGCCTGCGTAGAGCTGAGCGCCTACTGCAGTCTTACAGCCCTTTTCCATAACGAGCTCTACAGCTTCTGCATCATACTGATTACCTGCTACGCAAACTGCACCGTTGTCCTTAACGAGAACGGCATTGTTCTTGCCGAGAGCCTTAGCAACCTTCTTAGATGAAGCAAGAGTGCTGTTGGGGTTGAAGATAGCAGTCTTGATAACGGGACCGCAAAGCTGAGCAAGGTCATCAAGGTAGGGCTTCATTTTGCCGCCCTTTCTTGACATAGCAACTACGTTTTCGTCCTTGGTGTGACGGATGTAGTTTACATCCTTTCTCTTCTTGTAGATAGCCCAGTGCATATCTGCGCTGTCGGGAATCTCGCCGCCGCCAACCTGAGCGCCGCTCTTAAGGTCGATTATAGCAGCATTCTTATCCTCTTCGCCAACGAACATAAACTCGCCTTTTCTTGAAGAGTTGCAGGGCGCAAATTCCTTAGCTGCAACGTATTTTTTACCTGACTTGAATACGTCTGAAATGTAGTCTGCCACACCTGTAAAGGTTTCTATAGCTTTGCCGGAGATATCACAGCAACGGTTGATAATAAACTGTTCGCAGATATCCTCGAGAGCGTTTGCAACTGCGAAAGCGTTTTCATAGCTGTCGCCCATACAAACCGCACCGTGGTGCTTCATAATAACTGCCTTGGACTCAGAACGCTCGAGAGCACCGATAACACCTGCACGAAGCTTGGGCTGTCCGGGGAGACCGTAGCTCGCACAAGGAATGTTGTCGCCGATAAGCTCCTGAAGCTCCTCGGGTACAGAGTTGATATCAATACCAAGAGTGCTTACTACAGAAGCATTCTTCTGGTGAGTGTGGATAACGAAATTAACGTCGGGACGAAGCTGATAGCAGGATGCGTGAATACCCTTCTCTGATGAGGGCTTAACGTCACCGTCATAGCTGAGATCCTCGATATTTACAAGCACGATATCATCGGGAGTGAGGATGTCGTACGCCTTACCGCTGGGAGTAATTACGAAAGATTTGTCATCAATACGGCAGCTGATGTTACCCCAGGTTCTTACAATAAGACCTGCCTTGAGAAGCTCGTGACCTGCCTTGATAACTATTTCTTTTGCTTCTAAAATATCCATAGTATTAAAATCCTTTCGTTGTGATTTTAATGTCCAAAAATGCCACGGGGTTTCCGTGGCATTTTAGTTTTAAGTCTAAACTTAGCCTTCCTTAACTGCAACGTTTTCGAATACTCTGTCAAATCTTGTGAGAGCTTCGTCGATGAGTTCGGGAGTATAGCAAGCGTTAGTGTAGAGACGGCTGCCTGCAAGAGTAACGAGACCCTCTGCCATGTAAGCAGCGCCCATATACTGCATCTCTTTCTTTCTCTCGCTTGTAGCGGAGATAACGCCGGGGATAGACCAGGGCTTGCACCAGTCGATGGAGAAGTGCATTGTACCAACAGTCTCAAGATGGCAAACAGAGCCTTCGTTCCAAGCAACGAAGGGAAGGTTGTGCTTAACGATGAGCTCCTGGAGACCCTTTGTGAGTCTGTCACCCATAAGACCAGCCTTCTGACATGCGTTCTGCTTGTCGATTTCTTCGAGAGTGAAGTAACCTGCGCAGCATGAGAGGGGGTTAGCAGTCATTGTACCGCCTGTGAATGCCTTCTTGATCTTCATACCGGAGTCATCAAGACCTGCACCGAGGTACTTCATATATTCCTTCTTACCGCCTACGCCGCCTGCACCGGGATAACCGCCGGCAATAACCTTACCGAAGATTGTGAGGTCAGGAGATACGCCGTAGTAGCCCTGAGCACCTGCCATACCGATACGGAAGCCTGTAACAACCTCATCGAATACGAGAAGAGCGCCGTACTTACGGCAAAGTCTCTCAACGCCCTTGTTGAAGTCATAGGGAACGGGAGTTGTACCGCTCTCAGGACCGATGGGCTCGATGAATACAGCAGCTGTACCGCCGCGGAAGAGGTTAGCGCGGAGCTTTCTCTCGAGATCGTCAAGATCACCGGGGAAGAATTCCTGTGTATGCTTGAAGAGGTAGAGCGGAACACCGCTTGCCTGTGTGAACTTTGAACCGGGAACACGGATACCGTAACCGAGCTGATCTGACCAGCCGTGGTATGCACCGCCCATTTTGATAATATTTTTCTTACCTGTTGCAAGACGAGCAACACGAACCGCTGTCATACAAGCCTCAGTACCTGAGCCCTGCATACGGAACATATCAACTGATTCAACGCTGTCGGAGATCTTCTTTGCGAGCTTGTACTCGAACTCGTGGAAAAGACCCGTTGAAGGACCGCAGGTATTAAGAAGATCAATAACCTGGTCTCTTACTACCTTGGGGTTAGAACCGAGAACTGTGGGGCCACCTGCCTGGAGGAAGTCGAAATACTCGTTGCCGTCAACGTCGTAAAGCTTCATACCCTCTGCCTTTGTAAATACGAGGGGGAAGGGGTAGTTGAAAGCAAGGTTGTGCTGAACACCGCCGGGGATAACCTGCTTAGCTTCGGAAATCATTTCCTTACTCTTAGCGCACTTTTTGTCATAGTACTCTTCTTCGTATTTCTTAAGTACGTCAGGCTTGATTGTGTAAATCGGCTGTTTGATGAGATCGTCAAGCTGTCTGTTGATGGCAGCAGCGTCATGATACTCACTGATAGCAAATCTTGTATCCATTGTTTATTGCCTCCTTGGAGTGAATTTGTATTCACCCTATATTATACTATATAATATCTGTTTGTCAAGACAAAAACACTCTGTTTTGAAATCGTGTGAAAACTCACCAAAAACAAAAAGTGTCTTTTATGCATCTTTCCCTCGAAAAATGGCGATTTTGGTATATTTTTATAAAAATCGTGGTACAAGAAATACACAAAACAAGGGTAAAAATATAACGCTTGTTTGTTGACATTGCACCATACTTTTGTTAAAATATAATGGATTACAAATCAATTTATGAAGGAGGAGTTTTGTTTTGCAAAATCTTATGGATTCAAAAACTCTCGCGTACATAAATATGTATGCTATCCTCGGTACTTTGGAAAATCTCTGTGAGATCGTTCCCGAAGCTTCCGAGTTGCTTCAGGGTCAGAAGCCTATTTCAATCGGTCTCGAGGTTAAGGACGGCCCCGCAGCTACTCTTTACTTTAAAAACGGTAAGTGCCGTATGGAGCAGGGCGTAGATAAATGTGACGTTAAGTTGCCCTTCTCAAGCTGTGAAAAGTTCAACGGCCTTATTGACGGTACGGTTACTCCCATCCCCTCAAAGGGCTTTACTCATATCGGCTTCCTTCTTAAGAAGTTCACCGCTCTTACGGATATACTTACAAAGTATATGAGAGCATCCGAGGAGGATCTTCAGGATCCCGTATTCTTCGAGAGAAGCACAACTCTTATGTTATATACTATCGGTGTTGCCATCGCTCAGATCGGTAATAACGATGAGATCGGTAAATTCAGCGCAAAGGCAATTGAAGACGGCAGCGTTTATATCGGTATCAAGAATGGCCCCGCAGTAGAGCTCGTATGTAAGAACCACCGTCTCATTACCCTCAAGAAGGCTCCCGAGAAGTATCGCTCAGCTATGATCTTCGAGTCTGTCGAAACCGCAAGAGCACTCTTTGACGGCAAGGTAAATGCCCTCGCTTGTATCGGTACTGGTAAGATTGAAATGCACGGTCTCGTAAGTATGCTCGACAACGTTAACAGAATACTCGACAGAGTAGCATTATATATAGGATAAGGAGGTAGCGTAATGAGTAATAAATTCCCGCTTTATAACAATACTAATTCAGACAAGTGGTACGACAGAGCTACCAAGGTTATCCCCGCAGGTGTTTACGGTCACTTAGGCCCTGCAGAAGGTCAGTTTATCCCCGTAAACAGATGGCCTCGCTTCTCCGAAAAGGCAAAGGGCACCTATTTCTGGGACGTTGACGGCAATCAGTATATCGACTATATGTGTGCATACGGTCCCAACATCCTGGGCTACGGCGATGAGGACGTAGATGCTGCAGCTATTGAGCAGATTAAACTCGGCAACTGTACAACTTCTCCCTCTAAGATTATGGTTGAGTGTGCAGAGCTTCTCGTAGATACCGTTGCAAGTGCCGATTGGGCATTCTTCGCAAAGAACGGTAACGATGCTACACAGGGCGCTATCCTTACAGCTCGTGCTCATACTCACAGAAAGAAACTTATTTTCTTCAATAACTTCTACCACGGTGTATCTCCCATGGTGCAGAAGATCGACTATCCCGGTGTTACACCTGAGGATGTTGCAAATAACCTCTACGCTCGTTGGAACGATATCGAGGGTCTCAAGCAGCTCATCGCAGAGAACGACGGTGAAATCGCCGCTCTTATTGCTCAGCCCTACAACCACGGTAACTTCCTCGACAACTATTTCCCCGACGAAGGCTTCTGGAAGGAAGTAAGAGAGCTTTGTACAAAGAACGGTATCGTTCTTATCGTAGATGACGTTCGTTGCGGCTTCCGTCTCGACCTCGCAGGCAGCGACCACTTCTTCGGCTTCGAGGCAGATATCATCTGCTTCTGTAAGGCTCTTGCAAACGGCTACAATATGTCAGCCTTCTGCGGTAAGGAATTCCTTAAGAATGCGGCTTCCAGCCTTTCATATACAGGTTCATATTGGATGAGTGCGGTTCCCTTTGCCGCTTGTATCGCTTGTATCAACAAGCTTAAGGCTATCGACGCTCCCAAGCTTTTCCATCAGATGGGTACAGAGCTTACTGACGGTCTCAAGGCCGCAGGTGCTGAGCACGGCTTCGATCTTGTAGTATCGGGTGCTCCTGCTCTCTTCTACTTGAGAATAGCAAATGATGACTCTCTTCTTCTCCATCAGGATTGGATTGCAGAGTGCGTAAACCGCGGTGTGTTCTTCGCATCTCACCACAACCACTTCATCAACGCTGCTCTTACACATGAGGATATTAACAGAACTATCGAAATCGCTGAAGATTCATTTAAGGCTGTTAAGAAGCTTCATCCCGAGCTTTTCTGAACAAATTAGCTGATGTTTGTCAGTAAAATACAAAAAATCAAACAGGAGGAATAACAATGGCTCTTTCAAAACAGGAGTGGCTTGCTCTTGAAAAGAAAGCAAACGAACTCCGTAACCTCTGCCTTGATACAACTTATTGGGCAGGTAGCGGCCACATTGGTGGCGGTATGAGCGTTATGGATATTATGACAGTGTGCTATCATAAGTATATGCACATTAAGGTTGAAGAACCTAACTGGGAGGATCGCGACCGCTTTATTCTCAGTAAGGGTCACGCAGGTATTGCTTACGCACCTGTTCTTTGTGATCTCGGCTTCAACGATAAGGAAATGCTTAAGACCTTTAACCTTTCCGGCTCTAAGATGGGTATGCACCTTGACTCCAACAAGGTTGTTGGTGTAGATGCTTCTACAGGCTCTCTCGGCCACGGTCTTTCAATCGGTGTAGGTACAGCCCTCGCCGCAAGACTTCTTAAGAAGGATTATAAGACATTCGTTGTTCTCGGTGACGGTGAGCTTGACGAAGGCTCCAACTGGGAAGCAGCAATGAGTGCCGCTCACTATAAGCTTACAAACCTCATTACCTTAGTTGACCGTAACCACAATATGATTGACGGTCCTACAGAGGAGGTTATGGCTCTCGAGCCTCTCGCAGATAAGTGGGAAGCTTTCGGCTTTATCGTTAAGAAGGTTGACGGTAACAATATCAAAGAGCTTTGCGAAGCCATTGATTTCGCATATGAAAATGAAACAGATAAGCCCGTACTTATCCTTTGCGATACTGTAAAGGGCTGCGGTATTGATTTCATCGAGGGCGACTTCAGATGGCACTACGGTGCATTTGACGACACTAAGTATGAAAACGGTAAAAAGGCACTTGAAAAGTCCTATGCCGCAAGAATTGAACGCGTTGAAAAGGAGGCTGAATAATTATGGCAGGCGGATTAAGCTATACAGCTGAGCAGTCAACATCCCTCTCCACAGCCGAAATTTACGGCCAGGCTCTTGTTGAATTGGCAGAAGCTCATCCCGAGGTTGTTGCTCTTACGGCAGACCTTGCAAAATCAACTAAGATCGGTGACTTCCAGAAGAAGTTCCCCGACAGATTCTTTAACGTAGGTATCGCTGAGCAGAATATGTTCGGTGTTGCCGCAGGTATGGCAAAGGCAGGCCTCGTTCCCTTCCTTTCCACCTTCTCACAGTTTGCATCCTTCCGTTCAGCAGACCAGCTCCATACTGACCTCTGCTACCAGAACGTAAACGCAAAGGTTATTGCAACTCACTCAGGTACATCCTTCGGTCAGGCTGGTTCTACACACCACGCTATCTGCGACCTTGCTCTTACTCGTTCTATTCCTAACCTTACAGTTATCTGCCCCGCAGACGGTTACGAAACCTACAATGCAGTTATGGCAGCATATAACACTCCCGGCCCCTTCTATATCCGTATCAACCGTGGTTTCGACCGCGTTCTTTATAAGGATGCTGACTACGGCTTTGAGGTAGGTAAGGCAGTAGAGGTTCACGAGGGTAGCGATATTACGATCATCGCTTGCGGTTCTTGTGTATTCCAGGCATTCCAGGCAGCAGAGTTCCTCGATAAGGCAGACGGACTTAAGGTTCGCGTTCTCGATATGCATACCATCAAGCCTCTTGATAAGGAAGCAGTTCTTAAGGCAGTTATGGATACTCGCCGTATCATTACTGTTGAAGACCACACCGTTATCGGAGGTCTCGGCTCTGCAGTAGCAGAAGTTGTTGTTGAGTCCGGTAAGGGTTGCGCGTTCAAGAAGCTCGGTATCCAGGATACATTCGCTCCCATCGGTCTCCACGAGGATATTATGTCCGCCGTAGGTATCGACTCCAACGGTATCATCGAAGCAGTTCGTGAAGTTATGAAGGCTGACTTCGAAGAGGATAACGACTGGGACGACGAGTTCTAATTTCTTTTTGAGTATAAGCGGCGATTTTCGCATTTTACCTCCTCCACTCGCGTATTATATATACGCTTCGGAGTCGGTAAAAGTGCAAATCTCACCACTTTTCTTCAAAAACGTCCCTCTTTGCACACATACAGAAAGGAATGATTATCTTGTCTAACACACAAGAAGCATTATATACAAATAAAATATTCCTCTGTGGCGCATTACCCTTGCTTAAGACTATCGTTGCCGATGTTCCTTCTCTTAAAAAGAAATTTGAGAAAGTTCATTGTATTTACCAGGTCAGCTGTCTTGACCCCGATGCCCCCGAGGGCAAGTGGGCAACCCACTTTATGGTAAACGGCGATGAATGGCTCGTTCACGCAAACAAGGTTGCGTACAGAGTTAAGAAGCAGAAGTTTGTAGAGCTCCAGTTTAAGAACGTTGAGTCTATGAATGCTTTCTTCAAGGGTAAGATTGGCCCTGCTACTCTTCCCAAGATGATTGGTCTCTCCAATGCTTACGAGTTCGGTGTATTTATGATGGCTCTTCTTAAGATGTCATCTCTCCTTACCGCAGCAACTCCTCCCGAAAAGGAAGAGGACAAGAGACTTCTCGTTAAGTGCTACTTCTACCTTCTTTCTTCCGGTATCAGTACCCTTAACAAAATGGGTCATCCCGAAATTCACGATTGGACCTCCAAGAGTCCTGACCGTGTTTACGCTTGGAAGGTTGACGGTGAAGATTCCGTTTCCGCTTTCATTCGTATTAAGGCAGGTAAGTCAAAGGCAGGCCGCGGCGAATACAAGCGCGCTCTTCCCTTCTTTACCATGCGTTTCAACAATCTTGACAGCGCTCTCGGAATCCTTATGTCCATCGACGATATGATCGAATCCGTTCAGCAGGGCAAGCTCATCATGGATGGTGCGCCCGAGTTCGGTGCTCAGATCGGAGCTTATATGATGGAAATCGGCGCCATGGCAAAATAATAATATGATCTTGGGCGCAGAAGTCATTTTGCCTCTCTCGGCGTATCTTGATACGCCATCGTTCGGTAAAAAGCCTTCTGCATCCCAATCTCACATTATTATTACCCCGACCGCAAGGTTGCGTAAAAACTTAAAGTTTAAGAAAAGGACTGTTTTGTTTACCCGTAAGGATTCAAAACAGTCCTTTATATCAGAGGTGCCCTCTATGTTAAAAAACAGATCTCTCAAAATCGGTGAAAAATACATATATCAAGTAGCGGATACCTTAACCGAAAATGGTATATCGGGGAAAATATTATACGTTTCCGACCCCGTGGTTAATGACTTGTACGGTGATATTGTCAAGAAGCAAATTGAGACCGTCGGCAGGGTAAAGGAAGAGATAGTGGATTACAATACAATAGCCTATGCTATGAATGTAGCGGAGAGAGTAATTGCCACGAACGTTGACTGTATTGTCGCTCTTGGTGGCGGTAAGGTTCTCGACGTATGTAAATATGCCGCATACATCTCCAAATGTCCGCTTTTATCCATACCCACCACGATGGCGAATGACGGTATCGTATCACCCATCGCCGTGCTCAAAAGGCAGGATGACAAGCCCAAGAGTCTCGGTTGTGCCATGCCTACTATGCTCATCCTCGACACGGAGCTTATTATGAACAGCCCCATCGACCTTATAAAGGCGGGTATCGGTGACACCATTTCTAACTATATGGCACTTATCGACTGGAAGCACGCCTGCGACGTTGCTAAAGATAAAATGAACGGCTATGCCTATATGATGAGCAAGACCTCTCTTGATGCTCTTATGAAGACACAGTATGACTCCATTTGCCCCGAGTTTATAGAGGTTCTCGCAAACTCTCTTGTTCTTTCGGGCATCGCTATGGATTTTGCCGCGTCGAGCCGCCCCGTAAGCGGTTCGGAGCATCTTTTCTCTCACGCTCTGGACTATTACTCCGACACCCGCAATCTTCACGGAATACAGGTAGCCTTAGGTACCATTGCCATATTGATGCTCATAGGGGAGAAGTACTCCCACGTGCTCAGATATCTTAAAAAATTCGATGTTAATATTAATCCGGCACACTTAGGAATCGACGAGGAAACCTTCATTCTCTGCATGCAGAAGGCAACAAGTATGAGAGAAAACAGATATACCTATCTCCACGAAGCAGACCTTAGCAGAGAGAATATCAGCAGGGTATATAATATGCTTCTCAGCGAAGCGTGATCTATCCGAATATTTCTGTTTGAGGAAATATTTGGGCGTTATTGGGGCTCTGTCTTTTAATTTCGCAACTTTTTTAAAAATTTCTCTTGACACTTGAACTTCTGTTTAGTATAATAACTTCCGTATTATGATAATTATACCTTTGTTGGTAACAGCGGAGGGAGGGAACTATAAATGAGTCAGGTAAAAGTTAAAGAGAACGAGTCTTTAGATAGCGCACTTCGTAGATTCAAGAGACAGACATCAAGAGATGGTGTTATTCAGGAAGTTCGTAAGAGAGAGCACTATGAGAAACCCTCTGTAAAGAGAAAAAAGAAATCAGAAGCTGCTCGTAAGCGTAAGTTCTATTAAAAAATTGAGAGATGAAGCTTTTTTACAGTTTCATCTCTTTATTTTTTTATTATATTATGTTATTATATAATAGAATTAATATGGGAGTGTTATGATGCGCAAAGAGAAAGATACCACAATAAAATATATGTTTCATTCGGTCAACGACATTACTCCCGAGGTATGCAAGGAATTAGGTCTCGAAGGAATACTTTTTGACCTTGATAATACTACTGTTAAGGATGCGACTTTTACTACCATACCCGGTGCTATCTCCTGGGTAAAGGAGCTCAAAGAAGCGGGTATAAAGGTTGCTATGGTTACCAATACTCCCCATATAAGAGCCTTATGGTTTTCCCGCACGTTTGGTGTTAAGTTTCACGCTTATGCTAAAAAGCCGCTTCCCTTAGGGCTTTTGAGAATGTCTCGTAAGCTTAAGGTGCCGATAGAAAAGATTGGTATGGTAGGAGATCAGGTTTTCACAGACGTTGCCGCTGCCAACCGGTGCGGTGCGGTACCTCTTCTTGTCGATCCTGTAGAGAATAAATGGTTCTGGAAGAATCACTACAAGAAGAACAGAATCAAGGAAGCCCCCATCAGAGAGGCTTTTATAAAGGAGCATGGATACTATGGAGAAAATAAGTGAGCTTCGTAAGTTTCTCAGCAACCGCCACGAAGCGGTACTCATAAGCTCCGAGGAAAACCGCAGATATTTTACTTCCTTCCCTTCAAGCGACGGATATCTTGTAGTGACCTCCGATGATGCGGTATTCTTTACTGACAGCAGATATATCGAAGCGGCACAGATGAGCGTTGTAGGGTGCAGAGCACTTCCCGTCACTTCTGTTTCCGATGAAGTGAACAAGTTTATAAAAGAAAAAGGCATATTAAAGATATACACCGAGAAGGCTCGTCTTACCATAAGCACGGGTGAGTATTTCAGGAGAGTGTTTTTCCCTCGTGCGATAGTCTTCTCTGATAAATTAGAAAAGCATATTGACCGTATCCGCTCCGTTAAGGATTCTGACGAGGTGGCTTGTATAAAAAAGGCGCAGTCAATAGCAGAGGATGCCTTTAATCATGTTTTAGGATTTATAAAGCCCGGTGTTACGGAAAAGCAGATAGCTCTCGAACTTGATTTCTATATGCTTTCCCACGGTGCTGAGGCAGTTTCCTTTGAGACTATTGCCGTTACGGGTGCTAAGTCCTCAATGCCCCACGGCGTGCCCGACGATACGGTTGTAAAAGATGGCGACTTTATTACTCTTGATTTCGGTGCGGTGTATAAGGGATACCATAGCGATATGACCCGTACTATTGCAGTTGGCTCCGTTTCCGATGAGCAGAAGAAGGTTTATGAAATAGTCCTTTCAGCGCAGAAAGCCGCACTCTCAGTATTAAAAAGCGGTCTTCCTTGTAAGGATGCCGATGCGGCATCACGAGAGATTATAAAGTCAGCCGGTTACGGTCAGTATTTCGGTCATTCTACAGGTCACGGAGTAGGTGTTGAGATTCACGAGGGCCCCGCCCTTTCTCCGAACAGTAAAAAAGACTTGTGCGCAGGTAACGTTGTTACCGTAGAGCCGGGTATATATCTTCCGGGTAAATTCGGTGTGCGTATAGAGGACATGGCGCTTATAACCGAGGACGGATGCGAAAATCTCACGTCAACCCCCAAGGAGCTGATTGTCCTGTGATCGAAGCAATGGAAAATCTCAGAAAGCAATGTCTTGCTTGTAATAAATGCAAGCTTTCTGCTACCCGTACAAACGTTGTCTTCGGTGTAGGTAACCCCGAAGCGAGGATAATGTTCGTGGGTGAGGGTCCCGGAGAAAACGAGGATCTTCAAGGTGAGCCCTTTGTTGGCAAGGCGGGTCAATTACTTGACAAGTATTTGCAGGTCATCGGTCTCTCCCGAGACAAGAATATCTATATTGCAAATATTGTAAAGTGCAGACCACCTCAAAACAGAGACCCCGAGCAGGAAGAGCAGGACTGCTGTATAGAGTGGCTCAGGGCGCAGACCCGTATAATCAAACCGCAGATAATCGTTTGTCTTGGCAGAATAGCGGCGCAGAAGCTTATATCCGAGGATTTCAAGGTTACCCGTCAGCACGGTGAATTTATAAAGAAGGGAAACATATTATTTATGGGTACCTTCCACCCGGCGGCGCTTCTGAGAAATCCCGCAAACAAGCCCGATACACTTTCTGATTTTCAGAGTTTAAGAGATAAAATTAAAGAATTAAAAATAGAGATATAAAGGAGAAGGAGTTATGAAGCAGTACATTGAAAACGGTAATGCCATTCTTGGTATTGAATTCGGTTCTACAAGAATTAAGGCAGTACTTATAAACGATGGCGGTGAAGTTCTTGCCGTTGGCGGTTACGATTGGGAAAACAGTCTTGTTAACGGAATCTGGACATACAGCCTGGAGGAAATCTACGCAGGTCTCAAGGGTAGCTACGCTTCTCTTAAGGCAGACGTTAAAGTAAAGTATGGTGTAACCCTTAAGAAGCTTAAGGCTATCGGTATCAGTGGTATGATGCACGGCTATCTTCCCTTTGACGGCGAAGGAAATCTCCTTTCGCCCTTCCGTACGTGGAGAAATACCATCACAGCAGGCGCGGCAGCTATCCTTACACAGAAATTCAACTTCAATATTCCTCAGAGATGGAGCATTGCTCATCTGTATGAATCTATCTGTTGCAATGAGGAGCACGTAAAGAATATTAAGTATTTCACTACTCTTGCGGGCTTCATTCATACTCTCCTTACAGGCGAGAAGGTTCTCGGTATCGGTGAAGCCTCCGGTATGTTCCCTATGAACGGCAACGATTACGATCAGAATATGATTGCTGAGTTCGATAAGCTTGTTGCAAGCAAAAAATACCCTTGGACTCTTAAAGAAATTCTTCCCAAGGTTCTCGTAGCAGGAGAGAGCGCAGGTGCTCTTACTGAAGACGGTGCAAAGCTTCTCGACGTTGACGGTGACCTTGAAGCAGGTATTCCTATGTGTCCTCCCGAGGGTGATGCAGGTACGGGTATGGTTGCCACAAACAGCGTAAGAGTGCGTACAGGTAACGTATCTGCAGGTACATCAGTATTTGCTATGATCGTTCTCGAGAAGGCTCTCAAGAAGCGTCACGAGGAAATCGATATGGTTACAACACCTGACGGTGCTCCCGTTGCAATGGTTCATTGTAACAACTGTACCTCCGACATCAACGCATGGGCAGGACTCTTTAAGGAAGTAGCAGACCTTTGCGGTGCAAATATTTCTATGGGCGACCTCTTCACAGCTCTCTTTAAGAAATCCGCAGAAGCTGATGCGGATTGCGGTAATCTTCTTTCCTATAACTACTTCTCAGGTGAGCATATTACCCATTGTAAAACAGGTAAGCCTCTCTTTATTAAGAACCCCGACAGCAATTTCTCTCTTGCAAACTTTATGAGAGTTCAGCTCTTCACATCCTTTGCATCTCTTAAGGTTGGTCTTGGCATCCTTGATGAGGAAAATGTTGAGGTTGATAAGATTCTCGGTCACGGCGGCTTCTTTAAGACTCCCGTTATCGGTCAAAGTGTTCTTGCCGCAGTTATGAATGCACCCGTATCCGTTATGGAAACAGCAGGCGAAGGCGGTGCCTGGGGTATCGCAGTCCTTGCAGCATATTCAGTAAACAAGGAAGAGGGTGAGCTCTTCCCCGATTACCTTGATAATAAGATTTTCGCTTCTCAGAAGATGACAACTCTCGCTCCCGATAAAGCAATCGTTGATTCCTTCAATCTCTTTATGAAGTCCTTCAAGAAGGGTCTCGACGTAGAGAGAGCGGCTATTGATTTCCTTGACAAGGATGAGGATAAGGATGAGTAATATTAAATTAATGTACGTGACTAATAACCCGCAGGTTGCTTCCATAGCGCAGGAAGTGGGCGTTGACAGAATCTTTGTTGATATGGAATATATCGGCAAGGATATCCGTCAGGGCGGTATGGATACGGTACAAAGTCACCATACATTTGAAGACGTAAAAAACATTAAAGCTATAATAAAGGACGCAGAGCTTCTCGTGAGATGCAACCCTATTCACGAGGCTACGGCAGACTATTGCTCTTCTGCAGAAGAAATCGACGAGATAGTAAAATGCGGTGCGGATATTATAATGCTTCCCTTCTTTAAGACTGCCGAGGAAGTTAAGACCTTTGTTGAACTTGTTGACGGCAGAGCAAGAACTATGCCCCTTATTGAAACCCGTGAGGCGGCAGAGTGTATTGACGAGATTCTTGAAATTGAGGGTATAGATGAATTGTACATAGGTCTCAACGACCTTCACTTAAGCTATGGTCTTACCTTTATGTTTCAGCTTCTTGCAGATGGTACGGTTGACAGACTTACGAGTAAGATAAAGGCGAAGGGTATTCCCTACGGCTTCGGCGGTATCGCCCGAATCGGTGACGGAACGCTTCCTGCGGAGAATATTCTTATGGAGCATTACAGATTAGGTTCTACAAGTGTTATTCTTTCAAGAAGCTTCTGCAATACAGCAAAGATAACCGACATAGATGAAATCAGAGCTATATTCTCTGAAAACGTCAAAAATCTTCGTGATTACGAAGAGGTTATAAAGAAAAAGTCTCCTGCCGAAATGGATGAAAACATTGGCGTCGTAAAAGAGAAGACCGCTCAGATAGTAGAGATTATAAAGAGTAAACAACAATAAATAACAACCGACTCAATGATGAGTCGGTTGTGTTTTTGTATATGGTATTTTGAATGATTTAAACTTTTGTTTGTTGTATATTGGTGATAACGGCCAGTTCCAGAAGTTGTTTTCTTGATGATACACATAATTTTCCGTAAATGTTTTTGTTATGATATTTCAAGGTGTTTTCTTTGATATTTAGATTCTGCAAAACATCCTTTGTTCCGTTACCTGCAATGTACAAATCGAATATAATTCGTTCTGTGGGGGTCAGGGCTGATATGCCATCAAGGAATAATCTCTCTTGGAGTTCTGTGTCAGTGTCCTTTGGGTGGATTTTTTTGGTTATATCTGGTGCGTTAGGGGTAATAGGCTTTGCCTCGTCAACCTCAACGTTTTTCTTTCTTTCCTCGTCCTGTATTATGAGATTAAGTCCGAAAAGGAATATCTCTGAAATGATATACGAAATTGATAAAACCTCAAAATCGATTTTTATGAATTGCTCCAGTAGCCATACGCCGATATTAACAACAACCGCAAAGGCAAGAATTACTGAATGAACGATAGATGATGATGTTTTCTTTATGGCAGAGAGGGTAACAATTGTAACCATTGCGCCAAAATATGCAAAAAGATATACAAGATATGAGATGTGCCAAGGACCATATACCTTGCTTAGAGCAGACACACCATTTATGTTAATAAGAGCAACCTCTTTATAATATATATCATAATAGCCGGGTGTGGCAGTTATTAAGAATATCACTATACCGATACCCAACAGAATAAATGGTAGGGGTTTTTTGTAATTTATGTTTGTATCGTTGATGATTATCATCAGCATGGACATTGGTAGAAATATGGAGCCGAGATAAGCTATCCTGTTGGCAAGCAATGCCTCTTCGAGAGTTGTGGAAATTGCTATGGACAGATATCCTGCGTTGACAATGAGGATGGATGCAAATAAAAGGATAAACCACAAGTTGTGTTTCTTAATAAAAATAAAGTAAGAAACTAATATGAGGACAGAAATAATCGTGGTGGCAATATATACCCCCAGCAAGCTCTCTGTCTTTCCTTCAACGGAAGAGGATCCGCTTAAGATAAAAACAGTTAATAATGAAAGAATCAAACAGAAAATTGATTTTTTCATAGTCGTCTCCTCGTGTTTCCCACACTTTCCCACACTTTTTATAATTAAAAAATTTGTTTTCCCACACTTTTGTTTTTAATAAGGGTGGGGCATTTGTTTTATTAAGAACATAGAATATATATGTAGTGGCATACAGTATGATATAAAAATCGTACACCCTATAAGAAATTATATCATAAGGCACAAACGGTGTCAACGAGATATAAGAGGAGGTACTACAATGAGATTTAACAGATTACAAAAAAAGATGGTAAGAGTCATTGCGATGATTTCAGCAATTCTTATTACGGCAAGTTTCGTATCTTTTTCTGCTTTTGCAATAGATAGCGGAATATCGGTAGAGATAATTGATATTGAGGCTCCTGTTACGGGAAATCTGCCTGATTACACCGGAGATATAGTCGGGGATTATTATGACTTTTATACTGATGGTGGTTATATAATAAATGGGATCACATGGTATAATCTTACCGACGATACAAACGTTGATAATGAAACTTACTTCGAGGATGGTAAGATTTATAAAGTTTCGGTTTTGATTGTTCCGAAGGGTAATAATGCTTGGGTTCTTGAAAGTGCGGAAATTAACGGCGAGACAGCAGAGGTTTCCGAAGCCGATGATTGTTATATTATCAGCTACACTTTTGGTGAATACGTTTATGTCGATACGGACGGAGTTGTTGAAATCACGGGTATTACTGAGCCCGTAGCCGGCGCAACACCGGATTATAGTGTTGAGTTTGAAAGCGAGTTTTTCGAGCTTTATAAAGATGATTTCGGATATGTATATGATGGTGTGACGTGGTTTGATAACACTGCGCAGAGCAATCTTGATACTACAGATGAGTTTTTAAGTACCCACATCTACATGGTGTCAATACTTTTGAATAAACGTGAGGGCTGTGAGGTGGAGCTGACCTCAGTTACAATTAACGGTAAGGAAGCCCCTGTTTATGATGCCGAGGACTATTATATTATTTCATATACCTTCGTTGAATGTGCGGATACGGTCATAAGGGGGGAAATTGAGCTTGAGCTTCGCAGAGAGCCTGTAGCCGGTATGGTGCCATGTTATGAAGTGTATATCAATGACGATAGATATGAACTGAACTATGACAAAAATAATGTATATTATCACTGCGGTGTTTGCTGGTTTGATGTTACAGAGGGTACGAATTTGATTATCGGTGAGGACAAGTTTATAGAAGGTCATACTTATCAGCTTGAGATTTATCTTGTTCCCGATGAATATTATACGTTCAATCTCACCTCTGCAACGGTCAATTCAAAGGAAGCAGAAATATGGGGCGGTAACAAAAATGTTGTTATTATATGCGAATTTGCCGATTGTAAAGCGGCACAGGGCGTTGTGCGCGGAAATGTAACAAGCACAAGAAACTTTGAGGATAACGATATTACCATAGAGCTGTATGAGGCAACCAGAGAAGAGCTTTTCTGGTCAACAACTATATATGAAAATACATACGATGATTACTATATCGATGAAGTGCCACCGGGCGAATACGTAATGGTTGTCAACAAGGCGGAGCATGTGGAAAGAAAGTATTACTTATCTATCGAGGATAAATCCGTGAATAGCGTTGATATATGTATCGCCAAAAAGGGCGACTGTGATATGGACGGAGAGATTGATGTAGTCGACTATCAGAGCGTAGTTAATACGGCGTTATGTAATATGAACTATGTGCCATACTATACTACAGAAGATTATGAGTACAGAGTAAGTCTTTCTGATTATGCAGAGGATGGATATGTTGATGCAATAGATTGTGCTGCTATAGCTGTTTTAGCAAGGGACTCAAGAAGCTATGATTGTGTTGAGGTTACAGGGTTGACTTTGCCTGTTGCGGGTCAGTTGCCTACATATACCGCAAGCATAGAGGGTGGAGATTACGAGATATATAAGGAAGAGAGCGGATACGTCTACGATGGTATAGCCTGGTACGATTTGACAATTGATTCAAATCTGGATAAAACGGATGCTTTTGAGGAAGGGCATACATATTCTGTCACAATTGAGATTATTCCCTCTAATGGAGGAGAGTGGGATTTGAAATATGCAATACTCAACGGAGAATTGGTGAAAGCAAAAGACACCGCTGTTTGTTACCTTGTTACGTTTGTTTTCAAAATCTGACAACAATAAAAGTGGCTGTAAAAACGAAGGTTTTTACAGCCACTTTTTTTAACCAAATACCGCAAGTAAGAAGCCTGCCGCAACAGCGGAGCCGATAACACCTGCAACGTTGGGACCCATAGCGTGCATAAGAAGGAAGTTTGTAGGATTGTACTTTCTGCCTTCGTTCTGTGCTACACGAGCCGCCATAGGAACGGCGGAAACACCTGCTGCACCGATAAGGGGATTAATTTTACCCTTTGTAATAACGTAGAGAAGCTTGCCGAAGAGAACACCGCCTACGGTTGAGAAGCAGAATGCCACGAGACCGAGACCTACGATAAGGAGTGTCTTAACCTCGAGGAAGTCTTTACCGTTAGCAGTAGCACCAACGCAGACACCCAGAAGTATGGTAACCATATTCATCAGAGCGTTTTGTGCTGTGTCGGAAAGTCTGTCGGTAACACCGCATTCACGGAAGAGGTTACCGAGCATAAGCATACCGAGGAGCGGAACTACAGAGGGGAGAAGAAGTGCACAGAAGATAAGAACCGCAACGGGGAAGATGATCTTCTCTGTCTTGGAAACCTGTCTTAACTGCTTCATCTCAACCTTGCGCTCTTTTTCGGTTGTGAGAGCCTTCATAATGGGCGGCTGAATAATGGGGATGAGAGCCATATACGAGTATGCCGCCAAGGCAATGGGGGCTAACAGATTGGATGCAAGCTTTGATGTAAGGAAGATAGCTGTGGGGCCGTCTGCACCGCCGATGATTGCGATTGATGCAGCTTCCTGGGGGCTGAATTCACCCGATGCCATAGCAAGAAGGAATGCGCAGTAAACACCCAACTGAGCAGCTGCACCTAAGAGAAGGCTTACGGGGTTTGAAAGAAGGGGGCCGAAGTCAGTCATAGCACCTACACCCATAAATATGAGGCAGGGGAATATACTGGACTTAACGCCTACGTAGAGGATTCGTAAAACACCCGAATCATACCAATGAAGAGACTCGTCTCTGACAGCGTCGAAGGCACCCAACTGACCTCCGGTTGTGTCTAACATTATATTAGCACCGGGAAGGTTTGCAAGAAGAATACCAAATGCAATGGGTACGAGAAGGAGGGGCTCGAATTTAAATTTGATAGCAAGAACAAGGAAGAAAACGGCAACGCCGATCATAACAAGGTTCTGCCACTCAAGAGCATAGAAGCCGGACTGTACCCACAGATTATTAAGAATGCCGATAATATCTATTTTAATCAGTCCTTTTTAAAAATCACAAAATAAAGGGGAAAGCTAAACTCTCCCCTTAAGTAAACTAAAATCAGATAACAGCGAGAACGTCGTCTGTGTTAACTGTTGTGCCCTTAGGAGCGTTGATGGACTTAACAGTACCGTCGCAAGGAGCAACGATGTCATTCTCCATCTTCATAGCCTCGAGAACTACGATAACGTCGCCTGCCTTAACTGCATCGCCAACGTTCTTCTTTACTGCGAGGATTGTGCCGGGCATGGGAGCCTTAACCTGTGTGCCGTCTGCGGAAACGGGTGCGGGAGCAGCGGGTGCTGCGGGAGCTTCAGCAACAGGTGCAGGAGCAGCTGCGGGAGCTGCAACGGGTGCGGGAGCAGCTACAACTGTAGCAACGGGAACCTGAGAGATACCTGTAACAACTGCATCGCTCTCTGTAACGTCAACCTCGTAAATCTTACCATTTAATGTAACATTGTATTTCATAACTTAATCCTCCACTAATTTAATTGAGTTGAATATAAGATTTTCAAGCGGGATACCGGTCTTGTCTGCGGTGATAGCCATAATAGCGGCTGCATCCTGCTCTTCGATATTTATAAGCTCGGGGTTCTGATTGAGTCTCTTGATTCTCTTGAAATCAAGTCTTGCAAGGTCGATGCCTGTCTTGTGTGATGTGATTGCCATCACTACTGCGGCATCCTGCTCCGATACACCGTCGAGAACAACGTAGCCGGGGATATGAGGGATTTCGATTTCATCAGAATCCGCTTTTTCCTCGATTGCTTCAACGCTTTCGGGCGCTTTTTCAACTACAGTCTCAGTAGCCGCGGGAGTCTCTGCGAGAGCCTCCTCTTTAGCTGCCTTCTTCTTACCGCCAAATACCTTGGAAATAAGAAGAACGAATATAGCAAGTACAGCAAGAACCGCAATAACAATCGTGATGCCGATTCCGGAAATACCGAGAGCATCCTTGAATCCGTTGATCTCTTGGGCTAAAGGAAGAAATGTCATTTTAACTCCTCCTTAGTCGATAGCTTTAAAATCATATGTGTATGTCTTTGATGCCATTTCGTTACGGTAATCAAAGAAGTTTTCTGCCTGAGTGGGGAATGCAATGTAGGAAAGAACGTCTTCGTCGCTCTTAGCCTTCTTGCCGATCTCTGCCTTAGCAGCCTCAAATGCGGGTTCGAGAGAGTCTGCATATCTACCCTGGATCTCCTGCTCGTCGCCGAGGATCATCTTCTTAACGTCCTCATTTACCTTGCCGGGAGCACTACCGTACTCACCCTTGAGGTAAGCCTTAACTTCCTTGGAAACGTTCTTGTAACGCTCGCCTGCAAGAACGTTGTTGGTAGCCTGAACACCAACCATCTGGCTCATAGGTGTAACGAGGGGAGGGTAGCCGAGGTCTTCACGAACTCTGGGAGTTTCAAGAAGAACTTCATCGAACTTATCCATCTTGCCCTGTGCTGTAAGCTGAGCAACGAGGTTTGAAAGCATACCGCCGGGAACCTGATAGTCAAGAGCCTTAGCATCTGTGCAAAGAACTGTAGGATTAAGAAGACCGCCTTCGAGAGCCTTTGTTCTGATGGGCTTGAAGAAATCAGCGATGTTTCTGAGAGCTTCTGAGTTGAGACCTGTCTCGTAGCCAAGCTCTCCGAGAGTGTAGTTAAGTGTCTCTGTTGCGGGCTGAGCTGTACCGCCGGACATTGTTGAAATAGCTGTATCAATTACGTCAACACCTGCTTCAACTGCCTTAAGGCAAGTCATGAAGCCGAGACCTGTTGTGCAGTGAGTGTGAAGCACGATGGGAAGGTCAACAGCATCCTTGAGAGAGGATACGAGCTTGTATGCCTCTGCGGGGCTGAGGATACCTGCCATGTCCTTGATAGCAATGGTCTGGCAACCTAACTTCTGCATATTCTTAGCGAGCTCAACGTAAGACTCGAGAGTGTGGATGGGGCTGATGGTGTAGCAGATAGCACCTGATGCGATAGCACCGTTCTTAACAGTCTCATCTACAGCAACCTCAATGTTCTTAACGTCGTTGAGAGCATCGAAAATTCTGATGATATCAATGCCGTTCTCTACGCTCTTCTTAACGAACATACGAACAACATCATCGGGATAGTGGTGATAACCGAGAAGGTTCTGACCTCTTAAGAGCATCTGAAGCTTTGTGTTAGGACAAGCCTTCTTGATCTTTCTGAGTCTCTCCCAGGGATCTTCGTTAAGGTAACGAAGACAAGAGTCAAATGTAGCGCCACCCCAGCACTCAAGAGAGTAGTAGCCTGCCTTATCAAGCTCTGCAAGAATGGGCTCGAACTCGTTGAATTTCATACGGGTTGCAATAAGTGACTGGTTTGCGTCACGCAACACGGTTTCGGTAAACTGAACCTTTGGCATAGTTTGTTCTCCTTTTAAATTTAGTATAAGGAATATATTCTGAAAGGTAAGGCTGTTGATCTCATAAATCGATAAAAACATGCCTTCCAATTTTCCCCATATTATCATACTATAATTTGAGGGTATAATCAAGATATTTGGAGTTATTTGTCGAAAAAATAACAATCTCAAAACAATGAAATTTTGGGCATTTTATATATACTATTATATATATAGTGGTTTCTACACCGAAAATGAGGGGTCTGTGACGGTGCTTCCATTCACAAACCCCTATTATATATTATATACAATTATATAATTGTTATCTGCAAAATACGTGTTTCCCGATGGTTGTTATTACGGGGCGTGTGCGAATCCACTTGTTTGATGTTTTTGCGGGGTTGTAGTAATACAGTGCGCCTCCTGAGGGGTCCCAGCCGTTAAGGGCATCACGTGCAGCCTTTTTGGATTCTGCCGTTGGCTCAACAACCCAGTTGCTATCCGTGACGGCAGAGAAAGCACCTTTCTGGTAAACTACGCCCGCTACCGTATCGGGGAAGGATGACGAATCAACTCTGTTTAGAACAACTGCACCGACTGCAACTTGTCCGATATAACTTTCACCGCGAGCCTCTGCCGCTATTACCTTGGCAAGAAGGTAAATGTCCGATGAGCTGAATTGTCCGCTTGATGACGATGATGAGCCTAAGCCGAGATAAAGAAGTGTTTTAGGACCGGCAATACCGTCTGCAGTAATGCCGACGGATTTCTGGTAGTTGCGTACGGCACTCTGTGTCTTGACTCCGTATATACCGTCAACGGCACCATTGAAAAAGCCAAGCTCTTTTAGTTTTCGCTGAACCTGACGTACCTCGTCGCCTCGTGAACCAAGTCGCGATAAAACCTCGGTTGAGTTTTCTTCGGTGGAAGGAATGCGATTAAACCCTATACATAATATAAAGGATACACTCAGTACAATACATATAGCACGAAAGGAAAGATTGCGGAATAAAGAGGGTATATTTATAGTTTTCTTGCTTTTCATAAGCCACCTCGTATATTGTTTTTAATAGATTATCCCTGTTTTTCCTTTTTATACAGTCTTTTGACAAAGTTTTGAACAGGAAAATTGTGGTTGAAAAAGGGTGTGCGCACTATATATTGTGAATAGAAAAACTTTCTTAAAAAGAATGAAAAAACTTTTAAAAAAGGTGTTGACATTTTGGAATCACTCTTGTATAATACGACATCGTTGACATCAGAACAGAAGCAAAACGGACGCGAGGTTCGGAAGAACAGAGACCGCCGTAAAGCTTTTGGAGAACAGAATATCGCAACACCCGGGAGGGTGTAAAAAAGCGATAAAAAAGTTTAAAAAAGATGTTGACAAGAGAAGATGATTGTGATATTATCTTAAGGCACTCGCGAGAGGGAAGGCTTGAGCGAGAGCGAACGAACCTTGA
>JAZUSK010000011.1:0-75070 GCA_045606645.1 Acutalibacteraceae bacterium
GGATAGCCCTCTGCGTATTTGTTTGTAAGTACGCTACCGCTTGCCGCCATTACTGCGGGAGAAGCGTAGTTTTCACTTGCGATAAGTTCAATGTTTCTGCTCTGGCGGATATTCTCGCTTTCGAATGCTTCGAAAAGCTCAGGGTCTGCCGCCTTAAGGAGAGCAAAATCGCTTTCAAGATAAGAGTTCATTTTTCTTCCTCCATTATCCACAATTATATCTATAATATAATACAATAAAATTAACTTTATTTCAATATGTTTTCCACAACTGACCGCAATTATGTTGTTTTTCATCATATTTGTGATTATTACACTGCATTAGAGGCGAATTTTTAGTTTTTTTTATATTGCCAAGTGGCAAAATAGTGGTATAATTACTGTGAGTAATGATATCCTTTACTCATGAGAAAGGTGACACCTATGACAATAAATGAAATGAAAAACAAAATATTAGAGGCTAAAAAAGAGACGGGTACGATTATACTTGCCCACACTTATCAAGAGCCTGATATTATAGATATTGCCGATATTACGGGCGACAGCTTCTTCCTCAGTAAGAAGGCGGCGGAGCTTAAGGCGAAGCGCGTCATAATGTGTGGTGTTCGTTTTATGGCGGAGAGTGTAAAGATTCTCTCTCCCGAGACAGAGACGATACTTCCCGCACCTACTGCAACCTGCCCTATGGCAGAGCAGATTCCTCCCGAGAGAATCCGTAAATTCAAGGAAGAAAATCCCGACGCTACTGTAGTTGCATATATTAACACTACTGCGGCGGTAAAAGCAGAGTGCGACGTTTGTGTTACGAGCTCGTCCGCTATAAAGATTGTAGATAAGATTCAGTCCGAGGATATCCTCTTTATTCCCGATCAGCATCTCGGCTCATTTGTGAAGGCAAAGCTTCCCCACAAGAATATTATCCTTTGGGACGGTTACTGCCCCGTGCACGCTCAGCTTCGTGCCGAGGATGTGCTCGAGTGTAAGGCTAAGCATCCCGATGCCAAGTTTGCGGTGCATCCCGAATCTCCTGCAGAGGTAGTTGCTCTTGCGGATATGGTTGGTGCAACCTCGGAAATTATAAGCTACGCGAAAAGCACTCCCGGTGAGATTATAATCGGTACCGAGAAGGGTGTAGTAGATTACCTTGCGCTTCACGAGAAAAACGGAGAGAGATTTATTCAGCTTGCACCCGAGAAGCTCTGTTGCGAGGATATGAAGAAAATTTCTCTTGAAGACGTTTATAAGTCTATTATCGGTGAGGGTGGCGAGAAGATCGAGCTCCCCGAGGATTTGAGACAGAAGGCTCTTGTGAGCATAAATCGTATGTTGGAATTGGGGTAATGAGATGAACCTTTCCGAATTGAACAGACAATATACGGTAGTTATTGTCGGTAGCGGTCTGGCAGGACTTTATGCGGCGCTCAACTTCCCGCAGGATGTGGATATTCTTATCCTTTCCAAGAAGGAGCGTCATCAGTCCAACAGCTCCCTCGCTCAGGGCGGTGTTGCGTGTGTTCTTGATTTAGAGAACGATAGCTACGCTCTCCATATTGAGGATACTCTCATAGCGGGCGGCAGGCAGAATGATATTGATGCGGTTACTCAACTTGTTGAGGAGGGTCCCGCAGACGTTCTTAAGACCATTGATTACGGCGTGGAATATGACAGAGATGAAAACGGAGAGTTAATAAAGACGCTCGAGGGCGGTCATTGTCGCAGACGAATAGTTCACCATAAAGATACCTCCGGTAAGGAAATGGTGGACAAGCTTGTTCTTGCCGTCGAAAAGCTTCCTAATGTGACTATTGCGGACGAAACTATGGTTACGTCTATGAGCCGTATTAAAAATGGTTTTAAGATCGATATAATGCACGGCGATGAGCAGAAGACGATATATGCTGATTTCTGCCTTCTTGCATCAGGTGGTATCGGTCGAGTATATAAATACACAACTAACCCTTCTGTTGCTACGGGTGACGGCATACGTTTCGCTTACGAAATGGGTGCCGCTATTAAGAATCTCAGCTACGTTCAGTTTCATCCTACCGCGTTCAATGGTGCGAACCGAGAGCAGTTTCTTATAAGTGAAGCTGTCCGCGGAGAGGGTGCATATCTTCTCAACTGTAACAAAGAGCGTTTTATGGACAGATACGACAGTCGTCTCGAGTTAGCGCCCAGAGACGTGGTTTCGCGCTCTATAATTATGGAATCGAGACGTCTCGGCAACAATAATTTCTACCTTGATATCCGATACAAAGGCGAAGAGTATCTTAAGAAACGTTTCCCCGGTATATATGCCGGATGTCTTGATCAAGGTGTAGATATTTCCAAAGACCTTATTCCCGTATTCCCGTGTCAGCATTATCTTATGGGCGGTATAGAGGTTGACCTTAACGCAAGGACAACTCTCCCCAGACTGTATGCGGCGGGCGAATGCTCCTGTACGGGTGTTCACGGCAAAAACCGTCTTGCAAGCAACTCTCTTCTCGAGGCTCTCGTTTTCGGAAGAAGAGCGGCAGAGGATATTACCAAATGCATAAAAGCGGGATTCTATAAGGTTTCCTGCCCTGAGAACGATACTCCTGTCGCAAAGGGCGGCGCACCTCTTCCTAAGGGTATAAGAACGGAGATTCGCGATATCCTTCAAAGAGCGTACTTCGTTATTCCCGACGAGGGTGCTATCCACGAGGGTAAGAGGAGAATAGAAAATATTTTAACAAGACTTAAAGCGAGTAAGTTTGCCGTTACGGCAGATTATTGCGAGGCACTTTCCCTCGCTACCGTTGCATATATAATACTCAAGGAGGTTGACAGATGATATTACCACAATTCTACGTAGATGATTTAATTAAAAATGCTATTAAGGAAGATATAAATTATATTGACGTTGCTACAGATTACCTTCTTCCGGAGGATGAAGTGAGCGAAGCGATCTTTGTTGCTAAGGCAGACGGTGTGCTTTGCGGTATTGACGTAGCTATGAGAGTTTTTCAGCTTCTCGACGATAGTTTTTCTTGTACAGTTTATAAGAAAGACGGCGATGAGATAAAAAAGGGTGACCTTATTGCGGAACTTAAGGGCAAGACCGTGCGCCTCCTCAAGGGCGAAAGAACTGCGCTTAATCTTATTCAGCATATGAGCGGTATCGCTACTCTTACAAACGCATGCGTAAAAGAGGCAGAGGGTACAAACGCAACTATTGCAGATACCCGCAAGACCTTACCGGGACTTCGTTCTCTTCAGAAGTATGCCGTTACATGCGGAGGCGGACGTAATCACAGATACAATCTCTCTGATTGCGCTATGCTTAAGGATAACCATATAGATGCGAAGGGTGGTATCACACCTGCTGTAAATGCGCTTAGAGAAAAAATCGGTCACACTGTAAAAATCGAAGTAGAGACAAGAACTCTCGATGAGGTGAAGGAAGCACTCGATGCGGGTGCAGATATCATTATGCTTGATAATATGGATAATGATACAATGGCAAAGGCGGTTGAAATCGTCGGCGGCAAGGCTCTCTTGGAGGCATCCGGTAACCTTACTACAGAGAGAATCCGCTCCGTAGCGGCTCTCGGTGTTGATATACTTTCCATCGGAGCGCTTACTCATTCAGTCGAAGCCTTTGATATTTCAATGAGAATGAAATAAAATTGTAGATTTATTTCTACATATATGGTATAATACACATTTAGAGTGGGTAGGAATACCTACACAATATTCGTTTTTACTCTGAAAAAGATTCAGGAGGAGAAAATGGAACCGAAATTTGTTACTAATTTCAAAAAGAAGCCTATTTACAGAGACTACAAGTATAAGTGGCCAAAGGCTAAATATCTTAAATGGTACAGAAGACTTCCTCTCGACGAGAAGGCGATTCTTCTCGAATCTCAGCACGGCTCTGAAATAAGCGGTAATATGTTCTATCTTGTAAAAGAGCTTGCGAGCAACCCTGCTTATGCGGATTACAAGATTTATATGACTTGTCGCGGCGGTAATGTTGCTAAGTTTGAGCAGGTCTTTGAAAAGTACGGCATTAAGGGAGTTAACCTTGTGGTGCTTTATACCAAGGAGTATCTCAAGGCAGTAGCCTCCGTAAAATATCTCTTTAACGATAATACATTCCTTCCCTTCTATATCAAAAAAGAGGGTCAGGTGTATCTTAATACGTGGCACGGCACACCCCTTAAGACCTTAGGTAAGGGCATCAAGAATGCTATGCACGGTATAGGTAACGCCCAGAAAAACTTTGTTTGCGCAGATTACCTTCTCTATCCTAACAGATATACCATGGAGCATATGGTCGAGGATTATATGCTCGAAGATATGGCTAAGGGTGAGTGCTTGCTGGCAGGCTATCCACGCAATACCGCCTTCTTCAACAAAAGCAGAGGCTCCGAGATAATCAAGGAGTTAGGTCTTGAAGGCAAGCGTGTTTACGCCTATATGCCTACCTGGAGAGGTTCTGTAGGTAATATCGACGATAAGGCTAATACATATTTCAAGTATTACCTTTACGAGCTTGATAAGCTTTTGGGGGAAGATGAGATCATATATCTCAATCTTCATCCTATTGCCATTAAGGACGTTAACTTCGATACCTTTACTCATATCAGAAAATTTCCCGAGGAATACGAAACTTACGATTTTCTTAACTGTGCGGAATGTCTTGTGACTGACTACTCGAGTGTTTTCTACGATTATGCTGTTACAGGTAAGAAGTGTATTCTCTTTACCTTCGACGAAGAGGATTATTTTGCCGACAGAGGTGTGTACAAGCCCCTCTCAGAGCTTCCCTTCCCCAAGGTAAAGGATATTCACGCTCTTCTTGACGAGATGCGCTCATCAGAGAAAAATTATGATGATACCGCATTCCTTCAGGAATATTGCACTTATGACTGTCCCGATGCTTCTAAGAAGATTCTTGATTTCGTTCTCTTCGGTCAGATCAGCGACAAGATGGAAGAAGTTGAGATAAAGGATAACGGTAAGAAGAACGTTCTTATGTATCTCGGCAACCTTGATCAGAACGGTATTACTACCTCAGGTATGAATCTTCTCAAGAATCTTGATACGTCTGAAAACAATTACATTGTCTGCTTCCCTGCTGATAAAGGTAAGCTGCATCAGGATACTATCGCTCAGCTTCCCGAGGGTGTTAAGTATTTCCCAATACAGGGCTTTATGAACCTGGGAAGTGTGAAGAAAAAATTATGGCTCGATTTCTACAAAGAGAAGGTTCCGTTATGGCCTCTTAAGCTGCTTCTCAAGAGAGAGTGGAAGTATGAGCTTGATCGTATGTTTGGCGGTATCAGAGTCGATAGTGCAATTCAGTTTAATGGCTATGAGACGAAGATGATTCTCGTATTCGCTCAGTTTGATTGCAATACCTCAATCTACGTTCACAGCGATATGGTAAACGAGATCAAGCTTAAGGGTAACCAGCGCAAGAGTGTATTGAGCTATGCATATTCCAATTACGATAGCGTTGCTCTCGTTACTGAGGATATATGGAAGCCTACCGCATCCTTCGTACACGGTACAAAAAATTTCAAGATTGCGCATAATATTATCGCGTATGATGAAATTGTGGAGCGTGGCAACGGAGAAATTGCTTTCGACGAGGGTGTAACTCAGAGTAACAAGCCTCTTGATGAAATCAAAGATATTTTGGCAAGTGACGCTAAGGTTATCATAAGTGTGGGTAGATATTCTCCCGAAAAAGACCATAAGAGAATGATCAATGCATTCAATACGGTGTGGCTTAAGAATCCGAACACCTACTTCGTGATCATTGGCGGTATTCAGAGAGATAACATCTACGATGACCTTTGCGAATACGTGAAAACTCTTCCTTGTAAGGATAACGTAATTCTTATCCTTTCAATGACTAATCCGCTTCCCATAGTTAAGGCTTGTGACGGATTTATTCTCGCATCCCATTACGAGGGCTTCGGTCTTGTGCTTGTTGAGGCAGATATTCTCGGTCTTCCCGTTGTATCCACCGATATTACAGGTCCGAGAACCTTTATGAACAATAACAACGGTACTCTCGTTCCCAATACCTTCGAGGGTGTCGAAGAGGGCTTCAAGCTTCTTATAGACGGCAAGGTGCCGATGCTTACAAGCGACTATAAGAAGTACAATGAAAACGCTCTCGACGAGTTTAAAAAGCTTATATAATCACATATCGGGTAAAGTATATTCGGAATAGCAAAAGGTTATTTTCGGTGCTTTGCCCGATTTTATTTAAAAACTCAGAAGTATAACAAACGTGGGGGATAGTATGAAAAAGAAGCTTCTTGCATGGTACAGAAAAACCAAGTTTTATGCTTGGCGCAAATATAAATTACCCAAAAAAAGATATCCTAAGTACGTGAAAACTTTACCGATTGATAATAAGGCGATTCTTCTTGAATCTCAGCACGGTATGGAGATGTTCGGAAATATTTTTCATTTACTAAAGGCCTTGTCCCAAAACCCGAAGTATCAGTCGTATAAAGTGTACCTCACCTGCAGAGGCGGAAAGGTGAATCGGTTTAAGTATATACTCAAGAATAATGATATAAAAAACGTAAAATTGTTGGAGTTATCCACAGACGAGTATATGAGAGTTTTGGCATCTGCTAAATACATCATAAACGATAATACCTTCTTGCCGTTTTTTATTAAGCGCGAGGGTCAGGTGTATCTCAATACGTGGCACGGTACACCTCTTAAAACCTTGGGCAAAAGCATAAAGAATGCTATGCATGGTATCGGAAACGCTCAGAAAAACTTTGTTACCGCAGATTATCTTCTTTATCCGAATAGATATACAATGGAGCATATGGTAGAGGATTATATGCTCGAAAACATAAGTGATGCTAAGTGTGTTTTGTCGGGCTATCCCCGAAATGCCGCTTTCTTTAAAGAGAAGCTCTCCGAGGAAGTACGCAAGAGTATGGAAATACCCGAGGGAATGAAAATATATGCCTATATGCCTACGTGGCGAGGTGCGGTAGGTGATATATCTAAGGATGCAAACGCTCTTCTTAAGAAATATCTACATGAGATAGACGATGCCCTTGAGGAGAATGAAAGACTGTATCTTAATCTCCATCCTATAGCTAACAAGGACGTTGATGTTAAGGAATTTAAGCGTATAAGAAATATTCCTATGCGATTTGACACTTATGATTTTCTTACAAGTACGGATTGCCTTATAACAGACTACTCGAGTGTATTCTACGACTATGCGGTGTCGGGTAAAAAGTGCGTCCTCTTCACCTATGACGAGGAGGAGTATTTTGCGGACAGAGGTGTGTATATGTCCTTGTCCGACCTTCCTTTCCCCAAGGTTAAGACTGTAAAGGAGCTTCTTTCCGAGCTTCGTTCACCGAAGAATTATGACGATACAGCCTTTATTAACGAGTACTGTCATTATGATTGTGCAGAATCTCCCGAAAATATTTTAGATCTTATGATTTCAGGTGCTGTATCACCTAAGACAGAGGTTTTGGAAATGCCCTCGGACGGCAAAAAGAATATCCTTATATACGCAGATAATCTCAATGCCCATGCGGTAGAGAAGGCTATTGATAAGATTTCTGCCACGGAAGGCAAGGATAACAACTATGTGGTTTGCTTCTTTGCCGCCGACGGAAAAGAAAACTCCGATGGATTGGCTAAGATATCGGAAAAAATCAATTACTTTGCAATTCAGACCGATGTTTCTTCCGATAGCGCAAAGAAAAAACTTTGGGAGAAGCTTCTTTCGGAAAATAGTACGTCACCTAACAACAAATGCCGCGATGAAGTATTATCTGCCTTCGGAAATGCTAAATTCCATAAGGCTTTTAACCTTGCAGGCAACGAAATAAAAATGTCTCATAAATAAAAATAACCCGAGAAATCAGCGTGGATTTCTCGGGTTTCTTTGTGTTGTTTATGATAACTCAAACTGACCTGTATAGAGCTTGTAGTATTTACCCTGCTGTGCAAGAAGGTCGTCGTGGTCGCCCTTTTCGATAATCTCGCCGTTTTCAAGAACCATAATAGCATTGGAGTTTCTTACGGTCGAGAGACGGTGAGCGATAACAAAAACGGTCTTTCCTTCCATCAACTTATCCATACCCTTTTCGATAAGTCTCTCTGTACGGGTATCAATAGAGCTTGTAGCCTCGTCGAGGATAAGCACGGGCGGGTCTGCAACTGCCGCTCTCGCAATAGCGAGAAGCTGTCTTTGACCCTGGGAGAGATTACTTCCGTCGCCCGTAAGCATTGTGTTGTAGCCGTCGGGAAGACGGGAGATAAATGAATGCGCATTTGCTATCTTTGCTGCCTCTACTATTTCATCGTGAGTGGCATCCAGCTTACCGTAACGGATGTTTTCTTCAACAGTACCTGTGAAGAGGTGAGTATCCTGAAGAACCATTGCAAGGGAGCGACGGAGATCATCCTTCTTTATTTTCTTGATATTGATGCCGTCGTAGGTGATTTTACCTTCCTGAATATCGTAGAATCTGTTTATAAGATTTGTGATAGTTGTTTTACCTGCACCCGTTGAACCAACGAAAGCAATCTTCTGTCCGGGCTTTGCATAAAGAGAAACGTTTTTGAGGACCTTCTTCTTTTCGTTGTAGGAGAACGTAACGTCGTGGAAACGAACGTCGCCCTTAAGGAGTGTGTAGGTTACTGAGCCGTCTGCGGAGTGGGGATGCTTCCAAGCCCAAGTGCCGGTACGCTTTTCTGATTCGGTAATATTACCGTTCTCGTCAACCGTTGCATTTACAAGGGTAACGTAACCGTCGTCTTCCTCGGGCTTCTCGTCAATGATATCGAATATTCTTTCTGCACCTGCAAGAGCGAGAAGAATGTTGTTCATCTGCTGAGAGAACTGAGTGATGGGGTTTGAGAACTGCCTTGTGTACTGAAGGAATGCGGCGAGAGAGCCGATTGTAAGCGCGCCGTTGAATCCGCCCAAGAGGAATCCGGTGAATCCTGTCTGAGCAGAACCCAAGTTGAGGATTATGAATGCGCCGAATGCGGCGGAGATCGTGAAGTTGATGTATGAGATATTACCCATAATGGGCATAAGAACACTGGCAAAGGTGTGAGCCTTTGTAGCAGATTTTCTGTAGTCCTGATTAATAGCGGTGAAGTCTGCTTTTGATCTGTCCTCTCTGCAGAAAACCTTTACTACCTTAATACCTTCTATAAGCTCTTCAATATATCCGTTTACGCTGCCGACAGCTTCCTGCTGTTTGCGGAAGTATTTGGAACTCTTGCCGCCGATGACCTTGATGATCATAAGCATAATGAAAAGCATAAGTATAATAAGACCCGTGAGAGCAGGGCTGATGTAGAGCATCATAAGGAAGATACCTACTGCCATTACACCGGAGTTTATAAGCTGTACAAGTCCTTGGCTGATTGCTTCTCTTACGGTATCAACGTCGTTTGTGAAACGGCTCATAAGCTCGCCGTGAGTATGGGCATCGTAATATCTTATGGGAAGCTCCATAAGGTGGTCGAAAAGATCCTGACGAAGAAGGTTGAGAGTCTTCTGCGATACGTTGAGCATAAGTCTTGAGTAAGCATACTGTGCGGATGCACCGAGAGCATAGATTATGCCGAGCAGAACAATAAACTTAACAAGCAAAGACGTATCGGCAGAGCCGGTGTTCAAAAGATTTCCTATTTCATTAATAATGGGAGTAAGGAAGTACGTTCCTGCAATATTTGCAACAGATGAAAAAAGCACAAGGAATATAACGACAACCATAAGTCCTTTGCTTTTTGCAACGTAGGAGAGAAGTCTGCCAACAGTCTTTCCAACGTTTTTCGGCTTGCCGAAATTTTTATCTTTACCGGGACCGCCCATAGGGGGCTTTTTATTGTTTGACATATTCTTCACTCCTTTCTTATTGCTCCATTTTGCTTTCTTGCTGAGAAACGTAAACGTCCTTGTATATTTCGTTTCTCTCAAGAAGCTCGTCGTGGTTGCCGATATCATCAATTTTACCGTCGTCGAGAACTATAATTCTGTCGGCATGCTGTATAGAGTTTATTCTCTGTGCGATTATGATCTTTGTGGTTTCGGGAAGGAGATTTTTCATGCCTTCACGAATCCTACCGTCTGTTGCAGTATCTACCGCACTTGTGGAGTCGTCGAGAATAAGTACCTTGGGCTTTTTGAGAATTGCTCTTGCAATGCAAAGTCTCTGCTTCTGTCCGCCGGATACGTTTACACCGCCTTGACCTAAGTCAGTCTGATAACCGTCGGGGAAGCTCATAACAAAATCGTCCGCCTGAGCAATTTTAGCCGCGGCTCTGAGCTCGTCGAGAGATGCATTTTCATTGCCCCAACGAAGGTTTTCTTCAATTGTGCCGGAGAAGAGAAGGTTTGTCTGAAGCACCATTGATACGCTTTCGCGGAGAGTGTGGAGCTTGTAATCCTTTACGTTTCTTCCGCCAACTAAAACTTCACCTTCGGTAGTATCGTAGAGACGGGGGATAAGCTGTACGAGGGAAGTTTTTGCGCTACCCGTACCACCAAGGATGCCTATGGTTTCGCCCGATTTTATAGAGAGGTTTATATCTTTGAGAACGTTGTGTTCTGCACCCTCGCTATATTTAAAGGATACGTTTTTGAATTCGATGCTGCCATCATTGACAATGGCGTTTTCGTCTGCATCATCGTCGGTGATGTGAGGCTTTTCGTCAAGCACCTCGCAGATACGATTCAATGCTGCCCTCGCCATAACGGACATAACGAAAATCATAGATATCATCATCAGAGACATAAATATCTGCTGAATGTATGTAATAAAGCTCATAAGGTCGCCCAACTGCATGGCACCGCCTAAAATAAGCTTGGAGCCGATCCACAAAACAAGAAGAATACACGAGTAGATTGAGAGCGACATTATGGGACCGTTAAGGATAATGAGCTTTTCTGCGAAGATAGATGCATCGCGAAGCTCGTCGTTGGATACGCGGAAATTTTCTTTCTCGTGCTTTGCTCGAACGAAAGCCTTAATAACACGCGCGCCTACGAGCTTTTCCTGAATATGATTGTTGATCTTATCATATTTTTTGAACATAGCGGTGAAGCGCTTGTGTGCAAAGGAACCGATAATAAGGATAAGGGCAAACATAATGGGCGCAATGCACATAAATACGAGAGAAAGTTTTTTGTTTATGCTGAATGCCATCGAAATTGCCATCACGAACATAAGGGGTGAACGGATAAGCATTCTTAAAGCCATCATAAAGCCCATCTGAGTCATACCGATATCGGTAGTCATTCTTGTGATAAGAGAGCCGGTTGAGAATTTATCAATGTTTGAGAAGGAGAAATCCTGTATTTTGTTAAATATACCTGCTCTGAGCTCTGCGCCGAAGCCCATACCTGCCTTAGCGGCAAAGAAAGCGGCAGCAGCACCGCAGCCGAGGGATACAAGTGATAATCCGAGCATAAGTGCGCCTACGGACAATATAAGGTCTGTTCCCGTTTTGGCACCGAGCCCCATATTTATAAGAATATCCGCAACAAAGCTATCCTTGGCGGAGAGGGGATCGCCACTTATACCGCAGTCAACTATAACAGACATAAGAAGCGGTATTGTAACCTCTATGAGCACTTCCATGATGATGCACAGAGGTGACATAAAAGCGTGGAATTTGTATTTCTTTGCATAGGGTAATATTTTACGAATCATTTTCGTTATCTCCTTCCTCGGCTTGCTTGAGCAAAGCGTTGATTTCTTTTTGTGAAAAGCTCTTTGAATCCAGATTGTCGTGAAGACGTGTCAGCAGGGTGTGGAGCGTATCCATATCCTCCTGCGAAAAACCTTTGAACATTTCCTTGTCTGTTGTGTCGCAGATTTTCCGGAATTGCTTTAGAGCATCCATACCCTTTGGGGTAACGTGCAGATGATTTTTTCTGCTGTCATCCGCATCCGGGGTGCGGGTTATGAGACCGGCTTTTTCGATTCGTTTCAAGGAAACGGCAGCACTGGCGGGGGAAATGTGGTTTGCTTCTGCCAAGTCCTTCTGAGAACAGCCGGGATTATCAATAACGTACTGAAGTATGGATGGTTGCCCGAAATATAGTCCAACCTTTGCGGCGGAACGGGTTATCTGGCATCTGTGAATAACCGAAATAGATATGAATTGACGGACTAATTCACGTAGCTCCATAGTATCAACTCCAAATTAGTTAAACGTTTAATTTATTGCCTTAATATATTACCACAAATTAGTATATTATATTTACAAATTAGAAAAATGAGAGTTTTTTGTTTGATTTTACAATTTGTTAAAACTGATCTCTGAGGAGTCGAAAAGCAATTTTTATAATTTAAAGCTATCTGAATTGGTAAAATTTCCAAAATATTTGTTGAAATATGCTAAAAGTAAGGGGGTAAATTTAATAGGTCTTTGAACAAAATATATTAAAAAACCTTGAAATTGAAAAATAAATTTGATATCATTAATTTGATGTAGCAGATTTTTGGGCGGCGGTGCGCTCTGTTACGTTAATATGGTAATAAATATATTTATATAGTCGAAAGGAATGTGACAACAATGGCAAAAAAGACAGAATGTATTGCAATGCTGCTTGCCGGCGGACAGGGTTCAAGACTCGGTGTTCTTACAAAGAATATCGCAAAACCCGCTGTACCTTATGGCGGCAAGTACAGAATTATCGACTTCCCTCTTTCAAACTGCGTTAACTCAGGTATCTATACTGTCGGTGTTCTTACTCAGTATCAGCCCCTTGAACTTAACGATTACATAGGTAACGGCGGTCCTTGGGATCTTGACCGTGCAAACGGCGGTGTTCATATCCTTTCTCCATATCAGCAGATTCACGGTACAGAATGGTACAAGGGTACTGCTAACGCCATTTATCAGAATATTCAGTTTATTGACAGATACAATCCCGAATACGTTGCGGTGCTTTCCGGTGACCATATCTACAAGATGGACTATGCTAAAATGCTTCAGTTCCATAAGGAAAAGGATGCGGCTTGTACAATAGCAATGCTCGAGGTTCCGTGGGAAGAGGCATCAAGATTCGGTCTTATGTTCACAGATGACGACGGCAGAATCACTGCTTTTGAAGAGAAACCGAAGGAGCCTAAGAGCAACAAAGCATCTATGGGTGTGTATATGTTTACCTGGTCAAAGCTTCGTCAGTATCTTATTGATGACGAAAACGACCCCAATTCATCCAATGACTTCGGTAAAAACGTTATTCCCGCAATGCACGAAGCAGGGGAGAGACTCTTTGCTTACGGCTTCGAGGGCTATTGGAAGGATGTAGGAACCATCGACTCCCTTTGGGAAGCAAATCTTGACATCCTTAATCCTAAGGTTAATATTGATCTTAGCGACAATTCATGGAAGATTTACGGCAGAGGTAATGCATCTGCACCTCAGTACGTTTCAGACAAAGCAGTTATTGAAAACTCTATAGCTTCCGCAGGTTGTGAAATTGAAGGCAAGATAGATTACTCCGTTCTCTTCTCAGACGTTACCGTTGAAGAAGGTGCATATGTAGATTACTCAATCATTATGCCCGGCGCAGTTGTTAAGAAGGGCGCAGTTGTTCAGTATGCAATGGTTGCAGAAAATGCAGTTATTGAAGAGGGCGCAGTTGTAGGTGAGAATCCCGAAAAATGTGAGGACCTTTCAAAGTGGGGCGTTTCAGTTGTAGGTGCAGGCGTGACCGTTGGTAAAAATGCAAAGGTTAAAGCTCAGTCTATGATAGATACAGATGTTAAGGAGGGCGAAACAGTATGATGCCGAAAAATGTTTTGGGAATAGTTTATTCCAACTCTTATGACGAGTGCCTCAGCGCACTTACCGCTCGCCGCACAATGGGTTCAGTACCCTTTGGCGGAAGATACAGACTTATTGACTTCCCTCTTTCAAATATGGTTAACTGCGGAATTACAAAGATTGGTGTAATAGCTAACAGTAATTTCCATTCACTCATGGACCACGTAGGTAGCGGCAGACCTTGGGATCTTTCAAGAAAGGTTGACGGTCTTACGATGCTTCCTCCTTTTACCGCAAAGGCAGCAGACAGCACAAACAGAATAGATACTCTCGCGAGAATTATGGACTATATCGGTCACGCTAAGCAGGAATACGTTCTTCTTATGGATTCAAACTTCGTTTGTAATATGGACCTTAAGAAGCTTTTCCGATTCCATTCAGAGAAGAATGCAGATATCACTCTCGCGTATTGCACAGGCAAAGAGCCTAAGCTTCAGAATACCGCAGTTGTTGATTTGGATTCTGACAGCAAGGTTACAACTGTTGGTATTGATGTTAAGACAAGTGCAGATGTAAATTATCTCGCAAACGTTATTCTTATAAGAAAATCTCTTCTTGAGAGACTTATCGGTGACGCTCAGAGCTACGCTTATACAAGCTTTGAAAAGGATATTATTCAGAAAAACGTTGCAACACTCAACATCTACGGCTACAAGGTAGAGGAGTGGAATTGCACCATTGACAGTATCGAGACCTTCTTCGATGCTAATATGGCTCTTCTTGATAAGAAAAACAGAAAAGCACTCTTCAACGCAGAGTATCCCGTTTATACAAAGGTACGTGACGATATGCCCGTTATTTACGGCATAAACTCAAATTGCAAGAATTCTCTCGTAGCAGACGGCTGCCTTATTGAGGGTACTGTTAAGAATTGTATCGTGTTCCGTGGTGCAAGGGTTGCTAAGGGTGCGGTAGTTGAAAACTCAATTCTTATGCAGGATGCTTTCGTTGGCGAGGATGCCAAGCTTAATTGTGTGATTATGGATAAAAATACGGTTATCACTCCCAAGAAGGTTCTTTCGGGTGATAAGAGTTATCCCTTGTTCGTAGGTAAGAAGATCGTTATTTAATGATGATAAGCCCGAGGGAGAGGTTCTGCTTTTCCCTCTTTAAGTAGTTTTCGGGTGGTGTTAGTATGGCTTTGTGTCCGATTTGCGGTTGCAAGACTGATGAACTCGACTTTGTAACCGATAAAATTTCGGATTCTGAGGTTAAAATGTGCTCCTTCTGTCAGCGACAGATACACGCCTTCGATGAGGGCAAGGAGCCGGGCGACGGTCACATCAGATGGTTGTCATCGGTAGCAGATAAGGTTGTTTCGGAGCGCTCAGACGAGGTGAATAATTACCTTGGAGCACTTAAAGAGAAGTACGTGACTGAATCCGCAACGGAGTCTGTGGTGCTTCCCGAAAGTTCATCACCCCTTTCGACAAACACAAGGATTGCAAACACAAATCGCTCCCAAGCGGAGCTTCTCGAGAGAATCGAGGCCCTTGAAAATGAGCTCAAGAAATTCAAGAGAAGTATTCGTATCAAGACGATTCTTGAAGTGTGCATACCGATAATTTTGACTATAATCCTTGTGCTCGTATTTATGACGTCGGATTTATTTGATTCACTATCACAGTTATATGGTTTCTTTGTGCAATAGTATTATTGTCACCCTAAAATAGGAGGAAATAAAATGAAAGTTTTATATGCAGCAAGTGAAGCATTGCCCTTTATAGCAAGCGGCGGTCTTGGTGACGTAGCAGGCTCACTTCCTCAGGCACTCAGAAAGCGCCTTGTAGGTTGCCGTGTGGTAATGCCTCTTTATGATAAAATTAAGCAGGAATTCAAAGATAATATGAAGTTTATCACGAGTATTTCCGTGCCTGTTGCGTGGCGCAGACAGTATTGCGGAATATTCGAGGCAAGATCAGGTGGAGTTATATATTACCTCCTTGATAATCAGTATTATTTCAAAAGAGATTCCTTGTATGGCTTCTATGATGATGCAGAGAGATTTGCTTTCTTCTCAAGAGCGATTCTCGAGATAATCCCTCATATTGATTTTAAGCCCGATATCATTCATTGTAACGACTGGCAGACAGCACTTACGCCTGTATATTACAGCACAATTTATGCTGATAAGCCCGGTTACGAGAATATCAAGACGGTATTTACAATTCATAACATTCAGTATCAGGGCGTTTACGGCGAAGAGCTTATTGATAACGTTGTAGGTATCGACCACGCTCATAAGAGCCTCATCGAATACGATGGTGCCGTTAACCTTATGAAGGGCGGTATCGAATGCGCTAATGCGGTTTCTACCGTTAGCCCCTCATACGCTAATGAAATTCTTGACCCGTGGTATTCTCACGGCCTTGATACTATTCTCCGTCAGCGTTGCTACAAGCTTCGCGGTATTCTTAACGGTATCGACGTGGAGAATTACAATCCCGAAACGGATAAAGATATTTTCAAAAACTACTCCGCAGACAACGTTCGCGGCAAGTATGTGAATAAAAAAGAACTCCAGAAGCTTCTTGGGCTTCCGGAGAAGAGTGACATTCCCGTAATGGGTATGGTTACAAGACTTGTGTCTCATAAGGGACTTGACCTTTGCAAGGAGGTTCTTGACGAGCTTCTTGAGACAACGGATATTCAACTCGTTGTTCTTGGCTCGGGTGACTATCAGTATGAGGAATTTTTCCGCGGTCTCGCTCAGCGTTTCCCCGAGAAGGTGGGTCTTTGCCTCGGCTTCATTCCCGACCTTGCTCGTAAGATTTATGCGGGCGCTGATTTCTTCCTTATGCCCTCTAAGAGTGAGCCTTGCGGTCTCTCTCAGATGGTTGCGCTTCGCTACGGTACCATTCCGATTGTCCGCGAGACAGGCGGTCTCAGAGACTCGGTTACCGATAGCGGTGATGGTGAAGGAAACGGCTTCGTATTCTCATCATATAACGCTCGCGATATGCTCTATGCCATAAAACGTGCCGTTTCAGGGTACGCAGATAAGGCAGGTTGGCCAATTCTTGTTAAGAGAGCTATGGATAGCGACAACAGTTGGGGCAAGTCTGCAAACGATTATATAAAGATGTATAAGGAAATACTTAAAAAATAATTGTAAATCGATTATTCGTTAGGCTTTACGGCAATAGCGGTTTTCCTTATTAAATTCTCAACACTTTTTATGACGGCCTCGATGCTTTTGGGTTCGGGGCCGCCGTATCGTCTGGCGTTTACAGTCTTTTCGGGGAAATCGTTAAGATACATTTCTTTTAACGCAAGAGTGAGAGAATGAGCGTACTTTGGCGGGAGAGTAAACCACCTTTTAGGAATATATCCCTTCTGTGCGGCGGTAAAAAGAGTGCGGTAGATTGTAATTGCGTACAGCAAATCGGCGCAGTCTCCAGCCTGTGCGGAGCCTGCCTCCATTCTTTCGTGGGTCTGGATAGCGGCACGATAGATTGTACGTGTATTGAATATAACGTCCTCCTCGGTATCCTCGAGGGCGTTTGTGCTAAGTCCGGTACGACTGTCAGTTCTGCCTAAGATATAGTCCGCGGCAACGTCGTAATAATCCGATACCTTGCAGAGGAATTCCAAGTTGAATTCACGGATTCCTTTTTCGTAGTGGGAGAGGAGAGCTTGAGAAATGCCTAATTCCATTGCGGCAACCTTCTGGCTTAATCCCTTTTCCGTGCGTAATTCTACGAGTCTTTCTGAATACGTAGCCATTATTTCCACATCCTAAAAAACAAATAAAATTCGGTAAAATATACAGATTGTATAATATATTACACTATTTCACAGGAGAATGCAATGAAAACTTATACTATTCACCTAATTCGTCATGCTCTTACAAAGGGAAATCTCGAGGGCAGATACATCGGACAGACCGATGAGGAGCTTTGCAGAGAGGGTATAGAGCAGCTCCAAAAGATGAAGAGTGATTACGACTATCCCTATCCCGAGGTGGTGTTTACGAGCACTCTTAAACGATGCATAGAGACTGCTAAAATACTTTATCCCGATAAGACTCCCATTGAAATGAGGGGCTTTGAAGAGTGCGATTTCGGTGAGTTTGAAGGTCACACCGCCGATGAATTAAAGGGTTACGAGGAGTTTTCTCAGTGGCTCGCAGGTGGTGAAGATGCAAAACCTCTTAACGGCGAGAGCAACGGAGACTTTGCTACACGAGTATGCAATATATTTCAGAAGACTGTCGATGGTATGCTTAAGACAGGTACTCAGTCTGCCGCTATTATTACCCACGGCGGTGTTATTATGTCCATTCTTGCGGCATTCGGTCTTCCCGAAATGCCTATGACGGAATGGCTTTGTCCCTCAGGTTGCGGTTATACTATACGTATAACTCCCTCTCTCTGGAGTAAAATGAGAAAATTCGAAGTGATCAATGAAGTTCCCGCAGAACCCCTTACCGCGGCGCAGGAGGACAGACTTTGGGATTACTATCCCGAGCTTCCCGAAGATGATGAGTGGGATATAGAAGGTGACCTTACTATATAATGCGCGTGATATATTTTGCTTTTGCAAAATGTTTTGGGTTTGCGATGTTATTATAAAAAACGAAGCGTAGGGAACGCATTTATGCGTTCCGCAACAGATAACAAAACCTCCGCAGTACAAAATGTACCGCGGAGGCTATTTTTATAGCTTCAGTTCTCTTTTTAGGTTTTCTCCCAATATTCCGTGTTTTGCTTCCTCGGATATGGGGAGATTCTTTATTCTGTCGATTGCCTTCTGCGTTTTTTCAATATTATTGTAGGGCGTATCGAGACCGAAGATGCTTCTTTCAGGCCCCGTCTGATATATAAGGTCGCAAAGGTCGTCGTCCGTAAGCGTCCAAACACCTCTACGGGGATTACCGAATTCATCCTCTCCCATAGGGATACTTGTCCATCCCGCAAACACGTGGTGACGCTCTTCACGGGAGTTATTATTCATAATAAGCAGAGCTTCTTTGAAAAAACTGTAACCGCCCATATGCTCCATACTGAATCTGAGCTTCGGGAAATTATACGCAACCTCGTCGAAAAGAAGCATCTTATAATCGGCTATTCTGTGCCAATGGAGACCCGTATGGAAGGATATAAAAAGATCTTCCTCCTGGGCTTGCTCATAAACCTCGAAAAGCTGAGGAGAATCAACCTTAACTTCTTGATAGGCGGGGTGTATCTTTATTCCTAAAAGTCCCAATTCTTTTATTCTCTTTACTTGATCCTTCAGGTCGTTTCTGTCGAAGCATACGGTGCCGAAGCCAACGAGCGAATCTTCGTTTTTAATTTCTCGCGCCAACCATTCGCAGGGCTTCTCCGTAAGGTCATACATTGCCATTTGATTTTCAAAGGGTGCAAAGCAAACTGCTTTTTCTATTCGGCAGGCATCCATAAGAGCTTTAAGATTATCTTTGTCTCCGTTGGGTTTAGTGTTCTTGGGAAACAAGTGTGCATGATTTGCGTAGATTTTATAATCACTCATAGTATCACCTTTTAGTATCATATTATCTTATAAATCAAGTTTTCCTCTTGGGTCTTTGTGTCCGAGAAAACATATGCGCTGAGGAATTTTTCTTCTGCAGATGGGAGTGTATCCTCGTCGCAGGTGTGGAGCGTAGCGAGGGGGTCGCCTTCGTTTACGTAATCTCCGTTTTTCTTGTGGAGGATAATACCGGCGGACATATCAATGATATCATCCTTCGTTTCTCTGCCCGCACCTAATACTACCGATGCGATACCGATGGTTTCTGCATCGGTCTTTTCAATGTATCCGCTTTTGGGAGCTTTTACTTCGTAGGTGAATTTAGCCTCCGGGAAGAGAGCGGGATTGTCAATCCACGCGGTATTACCGCCCTGTGTACCGATCCATTCTTTGAATTTAAGAAGTGCCTTCCCCGATACGAGACTTTCCTCGGTAAGCTTTCTTGCTTCTTCAAATGAAATCCCCTTGGAAAGAGCGACTATCTGTGATGCCAAAGTAAGGCAAACCTCCCTGAGGTCGCTTGCACCGCGGTTATTAAGGATCTCCAGTGCTTCCTTGACCTCTAACGCGTTACCGATATTGTAGCCGAGTGGTCTGTCCATATTGGAAATAACTGCAGATGTTTTTCGTCCGCAATTATTGCCTATACGCACCATTTCTCTTGCAAGATCTTCTGCATCCTCGGGCGTTTTCATAAATGCGCCCGAGCCGTATTTTACATCAAGGACAATAGTGTGAGAGCCCGCGGCAATCTTCTTTGACATAATGCTGGACGCAATAAGAGGAATGCTGTCAACCGTTGCCGTAACGTCTCTGAGAGCATAGAGCTTCTTATCTGCGGGAGTAAGATTTCCCGTCTGACCTACTACTGCGATACCTATTTTCTCAGCTTGTGAGAAAAACTCCTCGGGAGAAAGTGCGGTGTTGAATCCCTCGATAGATTCTAATTTATCTACTGTGCCGCCCGTGTGACCGAGACCGCGACCGCTCATTTTAGCAATAACGCAACCGAGAGACGAGACTATAGGAGCTACTATAAGTGTGGTTTTATCACCAACACCGCCCGTGGAGTGCTTGTCAACAGTCTTACCGCCGAAAACGGAAAGGTCAACTGTGTCACCCGAATTTGCCATGGCAACGGTGAGGGTGGCTGTTTCATCTTCTGTCATACCCTTGTAAAAAATTGCCATACAAAGAGCAGATGCCTGGTAATCGGGGATAGAGCCCTCAACGTATCCGTCGATGAAAAACTGTATTTCTTCTTTAGTCAATTCACCGCCATCACGTTTCTTCTTTATAATGTCGTACATTCTCATATTATTTCACGTCCTCCGGTGAAAATGAAAGAGGTAAAAGCTCGGAAAGGGGAAGAGACTTGTATTCGGTTTCGCTTATGCCCATTATTACCGTGAAATCATCGGAGCAAAACTCCCTCATAACCTGACGACAAACTCCGCAGGGTGCGAATATTCCGTTAATAACTCCGTTTTTACCGCCAACCACGGCAATTTTACTGAAGGACTTTTCTCCCTCTGAAATAGCTTTAAAGATAGCTACTCGCTCTGCACATACGGTAGGGCCGAAGGCAGCGTTTTCGATGTTTGTACCGAGGTAAACCTTGCCGCTTTTCGTAAGAAGAGCCGCGCCTACCTTGCAGCCCGAGTAGGGGGAGTATGAGTTTTCCATAGCCTTAACGGCAAGGGAAAGAAGCTCTTTATCTGTCATAATATCACCCTTTCAAATATCCCTTGATTACCTTTGAAATATAGTTATATCCGTCAATAGTCCCTGCGTTATAGGGCGCAACGCTCTTTCCGTACATAAGGAAAGGTACGTATTCCCTCGTGTGGTCTGTGCCCTTGAAGTCGGGGTCGCAACCGTGGTCTGCGGTAATGATAACTATATCGTTATCACCCATCTTTTCTACGAAACCGCGAAGCCACTTGTCAAAATCTGAAATAGCCTTTGCATAGCCGTCACGGTCTCTTCTGTGACCGTATATCATATCGAAATCCACAAGATTTGTGAAGCATATACCGTTAAAATCATTCTCGAGATATTTTTCGGTTACTTCCATTCCGTGGGAGTTGCTTTCGGTGAATTCATATTCCGTAAGTCCTTGACCCGCGAAGATATCGTGAATCTTACCAATTCCGATTACGTCGAAACCCTCTGAATTTAATTGGTCAAGAAGTGTTTTCTTGGGGGGTAGAAGAGAAAAATCATGTCTTCGGGGTGTTCTTTTGAAGGGGTATTCGCCCGTAAACGGACGGGCAATAACTCTTCCGATACCTAAGTCGCCCGTAAGCATTTCTCTTGCAATGCGGCAATATCTGTACAGCTCATCTGTAGGGATAATATCCTCGTGAGCGGCTATTTGGAAAACACTGTCCGCGGAGGTGTAGCATATAAGAGCACCTGTTTTGATATGCTCCTCGCCGTAGTCTCTGATAACATCTGTGCCCGAATATGTTTTGTTGCAAATTATCTCTCGTCCCGTTGCCTCTGAAAATCTCTTTATGAAGTCCTGAGGGAAACCATCGGGGAAGGTAGGGAGCGGTTTTTCTGTAACAAGACCCGCTATCTCCCAATGACCGATTGTGGTGTCCTTTCCGCCCGATAATTCACGAAGCCTTGCTACGTGCGAGTTTAACGTGCCGTCGCCCAAGTAGGAAAGGCCGTCGATATGTGTAAATCCCATAGAACGAAGATTATCAATTTTAAAATTCGGGGATTTTGAAATTGAGCGCAGAGTATCACAGCCCTCGTCGCCGAAATCACGGCTGTCGGGGGCTTCACCTATGCCGAAGCTGTCTAAGACTATAAGGAATACTCTTTTGCTCATTTTATATCCCCATTACAAACGATACATTGTGTACATGTTGGCGTAAATACCGCCTTTTGCGGTCAGTTCCTCGTGAGAGCCGCTTTCGGCAATACCGTCCTTGGTGATCACGAGGATTTTATCTGCATTTTTGATAGTTGTAAGTCGGTGGGCTACCGTAATGGTTGTTCTGCCCTTAGCAAGTCTTTCGAGAGACTGCTGCACAAGATATTCGCTTTCGTTATCAAGTGCGCTTGTTGCTTCGTCAAGGATAAGTATCTTTGGATTCTTAAGAAAAACTCGGGCGATGCTGATTCTCTGCTTCTGTCCTCCCGAAAGCTTAACACCTCTTTCACCTACGTAGGTGTCCATACCGTCGGGAAGATTATTTATAAATTCCTCTGCACCCGCAAGACGTGCCGCCTCGAGAATTTCCTCGTCGGTGGCACCGGGCTTGCCGTATTCAATGTTTTCTCTTACTGTGCCGGAGAAAAGATAAACGTCCTGCTGAACGATACCGATATTTTCTCTCAGGCTCTTAAGAGTGACGTCCTTAATATCTGTTCCGTCAATTTTTATGCTGCCGTCGGTAGCCTCGTAGAATCGGGGGATAAGATTACAGATAGTAGTTTTACCGCCGCCCGAAGGGCCGACGAGAGCGAGGCTTTCACCACTGCCGATGTGAATATTTACCTTATGAAGAATCTCTTCCGTATCTTCGGAATATCTGAATGAAACATTATCGAAGGTTATTTCTCCGGCGGTTACGTTAAGCTCGGATGCTCCGTTTTTGTTGGTTATAGTCGGATCGGTATCCATAATTTCCGCAAAACGCTCGATACCCGTCATACCTCTCTGGAATTGCTCTGCGAAATCTATAATTTTTCTTATAGAGGTAAGAAGCGTTCCGATATAGAGGAGATACGCGATATAGTCCGATGCCTGGATTTTGCCTTTTGCGAGGAAGAAGGCTCCTGCAACTACGATTATTATATACATAAGACCCTCGGATGCTCTGTTGATTGATGAGTGAGAGCCCATGTATTTATATACCTTTGACTTTATCTCGAGGAATTTTTCGTTACCTTTTTTAAATTTACTCTCTTCGATTTCCTCGTTGGCAAAGGATTTAACTACTCTGATTCCGAGAAGGGAATCTTCCACCTGACTGTTTAATTCGCCCACTACGATTCTCGACTTCTTGAAGCCCTCCTTCATCCTTTTCTTGAAGTAGTTAAGACAAAGTGCCATAACGGGAATTACCGCAAAAAGAAGGAGAGTAAGAGGAACGTTTATGAAGCAAAGGATTATGAAAGAAACAACTATTTTTATACCTGCTATAAAAAATTCCTCAGGGCAATGGTGAGCAAACTCCGTAACATCAAAAAGGTCGGAGGTGATACGGGACATAATTGTGCCGACCTTGGTGTCGTCGTAGTAAGAGTAAGACAGCTTCTGCAGATGATTGAATAAATCTCTGCGCATATTGGTCTCCATCTTTGTGCCCATAATATGACCGATAGATGCCATATAGTAGTTGGCAAGGGCATCAATAATACGAAGAACGAGATATATTCCTCCTATCGTAAGAATAGTCTTTGCCGTAAGACGGGCAATATCCTCGATAACCGCATCCGTGATGTAGCGTACTATTATGGGGAGCACGAGCTCGCATACAGTAGTAAGCGCGGCACAGAATAAGTCGAATATAAGCGTTTTGTAATGTGATTTGTAGTAGGGCAGGAAGCGTTTTAACAGCTTTACAGTACCCGTTTTTCTTTCTTCGTTTTTTCTCATTTTCTTTTTCTCCTTGGTTTAGCACCGTGAATCATATTTATATTATCATATTTACTTATAAATAGAAAGAATTTTTTGGAATATAAAAGAAGTTTTTTGCTAAAAAGTATTGATACTTTCTCGGATTTTTGCAATAATAAGATGTTGAATTATATATTGGGGTAGCGTGATTTTCGCGCTATCTAAGTTGGAGTTTTAGATATGGATTACGATTACAAGAAATTAGCCTCTCTTCTCTTCCCCGACGTGACCGGCACGGTAGAGGAGCTTGAAGAGAAATATCCCGAGAGAGGTCTTAAGGAAGGTGCGAGAGTTACACGTTTCGCTCCCTCTCCTACGGGCTATCTTCACATTGGTGCATTTTATACCGCTCTCGTAAACGTGCTTACTGCGGACGTTTCCGGCGGACAAGCGTATCTCAGAATCGAGGACACCGACAAGAAGCGTGAGATTGCCGACGGCGTTTCCGCTATTATCGACGGCTTCAAGGATTTCGGTATGGAGTTTACCGAGGGTGTTACGGGCTTTTCTTCCGAAGCGGGTGCTTACGGACCCTATACCCAGAGTAAGCGTGCAGGCATCTATCACATAGTTGCTAAGAAGTTGGTTGAGGAAGGTCTCGCTTATCCTTGCTTCTGCTCGGCAGAAACTCTTACTGAGATCAGAGCAAATCAGGAAAAAGAGGGTGCCCTTATTACGGGATACTTCGGTAAATATACCCGTTGCCGTGACCTTTCTATAGAAGAGGTTGAGCAGAATCTCAAAGAAGGCAAGCCTTACGTGCTTCGTTTCCGATCAATGGGTGACGAGGAAAAGAAAATTGCCTTCGATGATATGATTCGCGGTAAGATCGAGATGCCCGAAAACGTTATTGACGAGGTTCTTCTTAAGTCCGACGGTATTCCTACTTATCACTTCGCTCACGTTTGTGACGACCACTTTATGAGAACTACTCACGTTATTCGTGCAGAGGAGTGGCTTTCATCCGTGCCTAAGCACATTGCTATATTTAAGGCTTGCGGATTTAAGGTTCCTAAGTATGCTCACCTTTCTCAGGTTATGAAGCTTGATGAGGATGACGGAAATAAGAGAAAGATATCAAAGAGAAAGGACCCCGAAGCAGCGGTTAGCTACTTCTTCGAAGCGGGCTTCCCTACAGAGAGTATTCTCGAATATCTATTCACTCTTATTAACTCCAACTTCGAGGATTGGAGAAGAGCAAATCCCAAAGCAAACGTCTTTGAGTTCCCCTTCAATCTCAAGAAGATGAGCCCCAGCGGATGTCTCTTTGACCTGGTTAAATTAAATGACGTAAGTAAGAACGTTATTTCCGTTATGGATGCCGCTACGGTTTACAAATATATCGCTCAGTGGGCTGAGAAGTATGATGCGGATTTCTTCGAGAAATTCACCGCCGACGAGAGATGGTCAACTGAGATGGTTAATATCGACAGAGAAAGCCCCAAGCCCCGTAAGGATATTGCAAAATGGAGCGAGGTTAAGGATTATTATTCATATCTCTTCGATGCATATTATACGCCTGTTTTCGAGCTTCCCGAAAATATTGCTAAGGAAGATGCAAAAGCAATCCTCGAAATGTACAAGGGCGCTTATGATGACGGCGACGATAAGGATATGTGGTTCCAGCGCATAAAGGATATGTGTGAGCCTCTCGGCTTTACTCCCAACGTTAAGGAATATAAGCAAAATCCCGATGCCTTCAAGGGTCACGTCGGTGACGTGTCAACGGTAATTCGTCTTGCGGTTACCTCAAGAAGAAATACCCCCGACCTTTGCTCGATTATGAAGCTCTTGGGCAAAGAGAGAGTTATAGACAGAATAAATGCGGTTGTTGAATCGCTTTAAGGAGATACATTATGGAAGAAATTTTTGAAACTGCGGGTAATTTTATCCACGATATTATTGACGAAGAATTAAGAGAGGGCGTTAACACGCGAGTACAGACTCGTTTCCCTCCGGAGCCTAACGGCTACCTTCATATCGGTCATGCAAAGGCTATATGCATTGACTTTACTACCGCTATGAAATACGGCGGTGTATGTAACCTCCGTCTTGACGACACAAACCCTTCTAAGGAGGATATCGAATACGTTGAATCCATTAAGGAAGATATCGAGTGGCTCGGCTTCAAGTGGAAGGATTGTCTCTATGCTTCCAGCTACTTTGATTTCCTTTACGAGTGTGCAATCAAGCTCATTAAGGACGGCAAGGCATACGTTGACGACCTTACAGCAGAGGAAATGAGAGAGTACCGCGGTACTCTTACAGAGCCCGGTAAGAATAGCCCCTACCGTGACAGAAGCGTTGAGGAAAACCTCGACCTCTTCAAGAGAATGACGGATGGCGAATTCCCCGATGGCGCAAAGGTACTTCGTGCTAAGATTGATATGGCATCTCCCAATATGAATATGAGAGACCCTGCTATCTACAGAATTATGCATACAAGCCACCATCAGACAGGTGACAAGTGGTGCGTATATCCCATTTATGACTTTGCTCATCCTCTTTCTGATGCTCGTGAGGGTGTAACCTATTCTCTTTGCTCTCTTGAGTTTGAAAATCACAGACCACTCTATAATTGGTTCCTTGAGCAGATCGGATTCGATGAGCCCCCGAGACAGATCGAGTTCGCTCGTCTTAACCTTAACTACTGTATTACAAGTAAGCGTAGAAACATCCGTCTTGTTACAGATAATCTCGTTAGCGGTTGGGACGATCCCCGTATGGCAACCATCTGCGGTATGCGCCGTCGCGGTTATCCCGCAAAGGCACTTCGCACCTTCATTGAGAAGGTTGGCGTTTCTAAAGCATACAGCGTAGTTGATTACGGTCTTCTCGAGGCTTGCGTAAGAGATGAGCTTAATGCAGAAGCTCCCCGTGCTATGGCAGTCCTTGACCCCATCAAGGTGATTATCGACAACTATCCCGAGGGACAGACTGAGGAAATTACCGTTGAGGTACATCCCGACAAGCCTGAACTCGGTACTAAAACAGTTACGTTTGGTAGAGAAATCTACGTCGAGAGAAGTGACTTTATGGCAGAGCCCGTAAAGAAGTATTTCCGTCTCTTCCCCGGCAACGAGGTTCGTCTTAAGGGTGCATACTTCATCACTTGTAATTCTTACGAGACAGATGACGATGGCAACGTAACAGTTCTTCACTGTACCTATGATCCCGATACAAAGGGTGGCAACGCTCTTGACGGCAGAAAGGTGAAGGGTACTATCCATTGGGCTGGTCCCAAGGCATTTAAGGCAGAGGTAAGACTCTACGACAGACTCTTCAACGTAGAAGATCCCGCAGGAGTTCCCGATGATGAGTTTGTAAGCGCTATTAATCCCGAATCTCTCATTGTTCTTGAGGATTGCCTTATTGAAGAGAGCATCAAGGATGCAAAGCCTCTCGATTCATTCCAGTTTATGAGAAACGGCTATTTCTGTGTCGATAAGGATTCTACAGAAGAGAAGCCTGTTTTCAACAGAACAGTACAGCTTAATTCCTCTTGGAAGAAATAATCAACTTTCATTGAAAGGATGAAATCAAATGAAGTACGTTTATAAAATAGTTTGCGTATTACTCGCGGCGATTGTTGTCGGAGTAGTGTTCTTTGCTCCTATAGTGGGTGTCAGAGTGCACTCTGAAATTGCAGCCTTGATAGAAGGTAATGCCATCCAAAAGGGTGACGAGGCAATGATAGAGAAATATATTGAGAACGACGGTGTTCTCTCTAATCATATTTCCGAGACGTCGTCTGTTTATGATATGCTTTTTGGCGAAGAGGGTACGTTTTTAAAGAACGTAGCAATTTATTTCGATATTGCGAATAACGAGGAAATCAGAATCCTTTATGCTCCGGCGATTGCTTTTGCTGCAGCTCTTATTATCGTGGTGCTTTGCGCTCTTGCGGTTGTTGTATTCGGTCTGTTTGCGAAAAACAACAGAAAGGTTATTTATTCCTGCATTGCAGGTATAGGCTCATCTTTTTTGGTGAAGGAATGCTTCGAGGTAATTGAAGAAACATTCGTCTCCGGAAGACTTACGTTGGGTGATATTACTCAGGAGAGTTGGATGGATATTTTAGGTAATATCGTGAACTTCGAAGTACTTGATATCTTTAATGCAGTTCCGATTGTATTTGGAGTAATAATTGTATGGACACTTCTTTATAACTATACTCTTACACCTGAACAGAAGAGAGAAAGAAAACTTATGTTGGGAGAGGCAGACTGATGATTTACGATAAGGTTGAAAATATGGGTCTCTATTTCTCAAATCTTAAGGGCTTTGAGAGGGTAGAGGAAGAATACAAGAAGTTCGTTGCCGCTCCCTTTGAAAGCGGTAAGATAGAAATCGACGGCGATAATATCTGGTGTAACGTTGCTACATATACCGTTGACCCCGAGAATCCTCTTAAGTATGAGGCTCACAGAGCGTATGCAGACGTACAGGTTATGGTAGATGGTGCAGAAAATTTCGGTTGGGCAAATATAAAAGAATGTAATATTACCGAGGACTTTGAGGACGGCGGAGATATTGCTTTCATGGATGCTCCCAACGGACAGTTTTTCACACTTAAAAAGGGATATTTTGCAGTATTCTTCCCCGAGGATGCTCACGCTCCTTGCAGAAAAAATGAAACATCCGATTTTGCTCATAAGCTTGTTTTTAAGGTAAAACTTTAATTCATAGAAGGTGATTTTATGAAAAAATTTATGGATAAGGATTTCCTTCTCTCTACGGAGACTGCGAAAAAATTATATGCTGCTTGCGAAAATACTCCCATTTTTGACTGGCATTGTCATCTTCAGCCCAAGGAGATTTATGAAAATAAAACTCCCGAGGATATTGCGTATCTTTGGCTTGCAGGCGACCACTATAAGTGGAGAGGTATGCGCTCCTGCGGTATTTCCGAGGAGTACATTACGGGGGACAAATCTCCTTATGAGAAGTTTAAAGCGTGGGCAAGCGCTATGCCTAACCTTATAGGTAATCCTCTTTACCATTGGACTCATTTAGAGCTTCAGAGATATTTTGATATATATGAGCCCCTTTCACCTGCTACTTGCGATGAAATCTGGGAAAAAGCAAATGCTAAAATCAAGGCAGGCGGATTCACTCCTCGTGAGCTTATTGAGAAGAGTAACGTAAACTACGTTTGTACAACAGACGATGCGGCAGATACTCTCGAGTACCATAAGCTTTTAGCAGAGGATAAGTCTTTTAAGTGCAAGGTTCTCCCTGCATTCCGACCCGATAAGGCTCTCGGTATCGAGCTTCCCGGTTACAACGAATGGGTAGTTGCTCTTGAAAACGTAATCGGCAAGAAGGTAGAGTCATTTACAGAACTTAAGGCAGCGATGCTTTCTCGAATCGAATTTTTCAAGGAAATGGGTTGCCGTGCATCTGACCATGCATTTACCTACGTGCCTTACAAGAGAGCGGATGAAGATGAGCTTAACGCTATTTACAAGAAGCGTTTAAGCGGTGCGGAGCTTACAACAGAGGAGGTTGATAAGTACAAGACAGAGCTTATTATCTTCCTTGCTAACGAATACGCTCGTCTCGGTTGGGGTATGGAAATCCATATCGGTGCTATGAGAAATAACAACGGGGTTATGTTTAAGAAATTAGGTCCCGATACCGGTTATGATTCAGTAGCAGACTATGAGATCGCAGTTAATCTTTCAAGACTTCTCGACGCTATGAATACAGAGTACAAACTTCCTAAGACGGTGCTCTTTACGCTTAATCCCAAGGATAACTATGTTCTCGGTACAATGCTCGGTAACTTCCAAAGCGACGAGGCTGAATCAAAGATTCAGTTTGGTTCTGCTTGGTGGTTCAACGATAACTATGACGGTATGAGAACTCAGATGCAGACACTTATGAATTTAGGTGTTATTTCTAAGTTTGTGGGTATGATAACAGACTCGAGAAGCTTCCTCTCATATCCTCGTCACGAATACTTCCGCAGAATACTCTGCGAACTTCTCGGTGACCTTGTAGAAGAGGGTAAGTATCCTGAGGATATAGACTTCCTTTCAAAGGTTGTGCAGGATATCTCGTATAACAACGCAGTTAAATATTTCGGTGTTGAATAAAATAAAAATAAAAGAAAAAGGCTTCGGATGTCCGAAGCCTTTTTCATATGTAGTATTTAGGGATGATTTTATATACAAAATATCTCTAAAAAGTGGTAAAACTGTAAGCCGGGTTCTGTCGTTTAAGGCAATCATCTATCTAGGCGTTACGTTGCCGCAACGCTCGAGCCACCCTTCGGGGTTTAATGTCCGGCTGACGCCCCTGTCGGTGTTGCATCGGGTAGGGTTTACATGGCCACGATGTCTCCACCGTGCCGGTGAGCTCTTACCTCGCCTTTCCACCCTTACCGAATAAAATTCGGCGGTATATCTCTGTTGCACTTTCCCTAAGGTTTCCCTCGGCTGCCGTTAGCACTTTCGCTGCCGTATGATGCCCGGACTTTCCTCGTCTATGATAAATCATATCCGCGACTGCCCATTTTACCGAAGGTTATTTTACATTATATTTTATGTTAAGTCAATATTTTTTTCGTTTTATACTAAGTGAGACGTATCGTTAAGGTATTTGAGCTTCGTTTTAAGAACACCGTCTTCTTTAAGATAGTTTACTAACGTAACACCCGTGTTGAGGTGTGAAAAGTTGAAATTTTCTTTAAAAGGGAAGCCTAACGCCGCGAGAACGAGATAGGAGTTAAACGTGCCGTGGGCAACTACCACCACAGTAGAATCAAAGTCGTTTTCTGATTTTACCTTCTCGATGAATTTAACGGCTCTCGCGTATGCGATATTATCATCCTCGTTTCCCAAAGGTTCGCGATGAAGTATTTCTCCGTAAGGGCATAGCTTCTTGATTTCTTCGTCGGGAAGCCCAATATAATCGGGTGCGGTACCTTTTTCGAGGAGCAGAGAATCTATTGTAAAAGGCGTTTCGGGATGAAAGCTTTTAATAGCGTTTGCGGTCTTGAGAGCTCTTTTGAGAGGGCTTGAATAAATTCTATTAATATTATCCTTGCAAAAACGCCTCCCAAGAAAAGCAATTTGTCTCATACCGTTTGGTGTGAGGTCTGTTTCTGCAAAACCGTCTCCGTTCAGGTTTCCGTACGTTTCTCCGTGACGAATAATATAAATATACATAAAAATCACCAATCAAATTATACTATATAGCGATAAAACTTGCAATTATTAAAAACCAAAGTTATAATTGGATTAGCGATTAAATAAAAGAGGTTATTTTATGGAGCTTATAGAAAAGAAAATATCATCCGAGGAAATATTCGACGGTGTTGCAATTCACCTTTTCAGAGACGAGATATTACTCCCCAACGGTAACAAGGGAGTAAGAGAGGTCGTTCGCCATCCCGGTGCAGTTTGTGCAATCCCCATTACGGATGACGGCGAGGTTGTATTTGTTAATCAGTTCAGATATGCCCTCGACAGAGTTACTCTTGAGGTACCTGCAGGCAAGCTTGAGAAAGGTGAGGACCCTATGGAAGCCGCCCTCAGAGAGCTTTCCGAGGAAACGGGTATAACGGCGGAGAAGATAGAGCCTCTTGATGCTCTTTATACAAGCCCTGCGCTTATTGACGAGATAATATATATGTATATCGCTACGGGGCTTTCTCAGGGCGAACAGCATCTTGATGATGACGAGTTTGTAAACGCTGTAAAGATTCCCTTGGATGAGGCTATAGATATGGTTATGAACGGTAAGATATTAGATGCCAAAACTCAGCTTATCATACTTAAGGCTGCAAAGTATCTCGAAAATAAATAAATATAAAAATAAAAGCTGTATTCCTCGCGGAATACAGCTTTTTGTTTCAGTTTAATTTAGTTCTTGGGTACTCTGTCAAGCATACCCTTCTTGTACATGAAGAGTGCACCACCAACGGAAGCAACGATACCTACGAAGAGAAGTGTACTTGCACCCATGCTACCTGAGAAGATAAGCACGATTATCATAACGATAATGGGGAAGAAGGAGATTCTCCAATGCTTGATGAAGTAGCCTGCGCCGAGAGCGCCGAAGAGTGCTGGGAGAACCTGTGCAAATGCGGGCTTGAGCAATTCGCTTTCGGTAAATGCTTGAAGACTGGGAGCGAAAGCAATAACACCGATAGCAAGGATGATAGTTGTAACGATTGAAGAAGTAGCGATAGCGATTGTTGAAATAACCTCGCCCTCTTCTGATGTAGCCTTAACGTCTGCACCCTCCATAGCATTGATAGCGCAGGGAAGCTTAAGGTTAGCAATGTTACCCGTAACGAACGAGAGATATGTACCGCCTGCACCAAGCATAGGTGTATAAACGATAACCTCAACTACTGCAACTGTCCAGTATGTAGGGATAAGCTTAAGAAGACCTTGAAGAATACCGTTTATGGGCGGGAATACGTTAAGATAAAGGCAGACGCCTATGGGGAACATAAGGAGTGCGCAAAGAGCGGTGATAGTTGAAATTCTGCCCCAAGAATGAACGCGGTCAATATATGATTTCTGTGTCTTTTTCATTTTTAACCCCTCCATTCAAGAATTGCGATATGCTCGGGAAGAACGTTGTAGAAAACGATAGCCGCGATCATAGCTATTATCATACCGATAGGCATAACGAAAGGCTCTAACCATGTGAGCTTGAATTTCTTTGCGATGATTTCGAGTACTATTGAACTTGCAATAGCCACAACAAGAGTGATTATTGAAAGTACACCGGCACCGTCGCCAAAGGTTTCGGGCTTACCTGAACCGATTATAGCACGAGCAATAAATGCACCGATAAGACCGATGAAGATTGCGGGAGTAGCGAAATCATTGATGAATCCGCCGAGACCACGTTTCTTTTTAGTATCTGTTGTTACCTCTGTGGATTCTGTCTCTGCAGGTGCTTCTTCCTTCTTGTTAGTAGCTGCAATAAACTTCTTGTGAAGAGGCTTTGCAAGGAAGGGAAGTACTACGAGAGAGAAGCAGATGCCGAGGGTCATAACCCATGCAATACCTGCGTAAACCTCGGGGTCTGTTACGGGAACTGCCATGCCGCCCTCGTGACCGAAAGCTTCCATAGCTGCTTCTGCAGCTGTTGTCTCGTACATAAGGTTACCGATAACCGAGAGACGAACCCAAGGAATAACAAGACCGAGAGCCGGTGCAAGTGCAATGATTGTTGCGAGAATTGAAAGTGCAGACGGAATTGTGAAAAGTGCACTTGATGTTACTGCGTTTTTGAGTTTCTTTGTGCTGATGCCGAGCTCCTTGCCGCGTTTCCAGGACTTAACGAGGAAGAAGATAGCCTGTACAAGTACAAATAGGATAACTGCTCCGGCAATAAGGTATAAGCCGAGAGAGCTATTGTCAAACTCTTTGGTAAGAGTAAGAGCCATAGTATCACTACCTTTTATAATATAATATACAGATTATAAGTAATTTTTTATTTCATGTCAATAATTGATTGTGGATTTTTTGTCAAATCAGATGGTTTTATGGATGCAGATAATTCCTTTATCTGTTATATCAACTACTCCGTAATTCCAATCTCTGAGACTTCCGGGATTGAAAAAGTATATCCCGTCACGATATGTATTGAGTTTTTCGTGAGTGTGTCCGAATAAAACGAGTCTGCAATTCTCTTTGCGTGCTTCGTGTTCAAGGTCATATATACCGTATTTCACGTGCTCTATGTAGCCGTGAGTGGCATATATCTTACAGTCATTTATTGTTCTGATATCTCTTGCAGGAAAATCGCAACCGAAGTCGCAATTACCCCTTACCTTTACGAAGCCGTGCTTGCCCTCGTGTGCACATTCTAAATCCTCAAACTCTCTGTATCCGTCACCTAAGAAATATACGTATTCTGCCGAAGGCTCATTTTGAAGGGCTTCAAACATAGAGTATCTTTCACCGTGAGAATCGGAAAAGACAACTATTCTCATTCATAATCACCGCCTGTGATAAATATAATTTACAAGACCATTATATAATTTTGAACGGGTGATTTCAATGAGTAATTCTTACGGTGGAAAGATAAATATAAACGATATAATAAAAAAACTGAAGCAGGGAGAAAAAGCTCCTGCTTCAGAAAATGACGTAAATGAATTTATTAAAGGAAACTTATCGGAAAATCAGGCAAATGCCGTGAAAAATGTGTTGAGTGATAAGGAAAAAACAAAGGAGCTTCTTAACAGCGATGCGGCAAAGGAGCTTTTTCAAAAGTTCTTCGGGGGAAAGAATGATGGCTGATTTTGACATAAACTCTATTTTGCAATCCTTATCTCCCGAGGATATGGAGAACATCAAAAGCTTAGCCTCGGAGTTTCTTGGCGGAACGAGTGAATCAAAGTTTGCGGAAGAAAAGCTGAGGCCAACGACAGATCTGCCCGATTTATCGAAGCTTTCGGGGATAGGTATGCCCGATTTATCACAGCTGTCGGCAATTTTGCCGATTTTACAGACCTTTAATAAGCCTGATAACAGAGTGGAATTTATCAACGCTCTTAAGCCGCTCCTTTCAGAAGCTCGCCGAAAAAAAGCCGATGAGGCGATGAATCTTTTGCGACTTATGTCTGTAATCCCTATGCTTCGTGAAAGGGGGATGCTGTAAGTGGCGGATTATACTTACCAAGAGCTAATGCGAATGCAGAATGATGCGGTGAAGAGGGTAGAGGATATGCAGAGACGCGCCAGAAAGGCGGCAGGGATAGATGAAGGGAGCAATAATGAGCCCCCGCAAAGCACTACCACTAACAGAGAACCGCATCATATTCCCCAACCTCAAGGGTATCTTCCAAAGCCTGAGAAAAATGAGGCTCCCCAAAGCCAAAGAGAAGTTGGGAATATGACCTTTCTTGACGGTATCAAGAAGAATTTTGATAAGATCGATATAGATGAGGATAAGGCGCTTATCTTGTCTCTTCTTTTGCTCTTGTCGGGGGAGAATGGCGACGAGGCTCTGTTAACCGCTCTCATTTATATGCTTACGTGACAGAGGAAAATAATTTACTGCATAGGTGGATTTTACCGATACACGTCTGCTCACCGCCTCCGTTATAAAGGTCGCCTTGCACATCTTTATATACGGAATACAGTAAAACAGCGGAATGACGAAAATACAACTTAATATCCAACCTAAAAGGGAGTATTCCAATACCACACCGTCGCTAAGCGCACCATCGGTGTAGAGGATGCTCTTTTTTATTGCTTTTCTTACGGTTATATCCTGAAGACACATATAATAGACGGTAGCCTCATATCTGAGTGTGCTTACCCGCCACATTACAAGACTTATTGATAAAAGCAGAGCTTCACCCGTAAAAAGGGCTATAAGCACCGTTGCAGAAAGTCTCCCGAAAACGTAAAGGTAGATTATACATGCGCCGCACAAAAAGGTTGGCAAAAGGAAATATACAAGCCACAAAAGCTTTAATCCGTTAATGGTTAAGTATGTTCTTAATGCACGAAAACCGCCCTTGATTCCCATGAATTTAAACAGTAATCCGAAACGACCTTTTCCACCCTCGGCGCGGGTGTAGTAGGCGAAACGTTCTCCCATACGAAGCACGGAAACCGTAGAAATCATAAGATAAAATGATATGAAATATATAATTCCTGTTAGAGTGTATATGAGAGCGTTGTTGTAGCTCTCGAGCAGATGCTTGAATATATCACTTCTTAGAAAATGAAAAAGCCCCGTAACGTTTACTAAGGCATATCCCCAACGGAGTATAAAGCTGAGTGCACTAATGAGAAATAATCGGGCGGTATTTCCGGATAAGAGTGATTTTGCTTTTAATCTTATTGCGCTGTTGATAGATATCACCTCAAAAAATAAATCCGTAGGTAATCCTACGGATTTATTTTTGTCAGTTTATGATGTTTTAATCATTTCTGCTTTTTATTCTCTTCATATTATCCAATATAAAGTACGGGATTCTGAGACTTCCCGTGCCAACACCGATTTCTATATGAGGCTTCATTTTGCCGTGGAAGTCTGAGCCGCCACCGAATGATAACTGTAATTCGAGAGCGAGGCTTCTGTATGCGGCAATATGCTCGTGAGAATATTCAGGATAATATCCCTCAATGCCGTTAAGTCCTGCCTCCTTGAGCTTTGTGAGAAGCTCACGTAATCGGTCTGTATCAAAGCCTGTTTGATTAAGATGGGCGAGGTAAGCAAGTCCGCCTGCGGCTCTGATGGCCTTGACCGCTTCTACTGCGGTCAATTCAGTTTTCTCGGAATATGCAGGCTTACCGAGACCGATATATTTGTCGAAGCATTCTCTTACTGTTTCGCAATAGCCCTTATCTACCATAAGTTTTGCTATATGGGCTCTGCCTACGAAGTTTCCGCCTGCCACTTGGAGTGCTTCTTCGTGAGTAACGTCAAACCCCAGATTACGAAGTTTGCTGCAAATATCCTCCATACGACGACGTCTGCTGTTTTTGAGCTTGTCTATGGTAGCGAGAAGAATCTCGTTTTTTGTGTCTAAGAAAAGACCGATTATGTGAGTTTCCGTATTCTCGGCGGCAGAAAACTCGATTCCGGGTATAAACTCTATACCAATTCTCTCCGCTTCTTTAGAAGCTTCCTCTATACCATCTACACTGTCGTGGTCTGTAAGAGCAAAGGCGGAAAGACCGCTCTCTTTGGCGTGGCGTACAAGCTCCGTAGGTGTCATAGTGCCGTCGGAGCAAGTGGAGTGAGTATGGAAATCAACACGTCTCTCGTCGTATATGATTTCTTCGACCTCGGAAAGGTCTGCGGCGGTGCATACGTTGTAGCTTTCTAAGAGCTTCTTCCCTTGGTGACCGCAGGTTACGAGCACACAGTCGATGCCTAATTCATTAGCTGTTTCTAAATCGTGAAGCGTGTCTCCAACGATGATAGCATCGTTTCTGTCGATTTGAAGTGAATCGAAAAGCTCCTTTGCTCTGTGAATCTTGCTGTCTGCAAGAGCGTTGTCTGCCCCCGATATCTTATCAATAAAGGGGAATATGCCGAATTTCTTAACGATTTCCGTAGTCTCTTCTATATGGTTCGCAGTAATTATATATTGATGACAACCGTCTTTGTGAAGCTTTTGTAAAAGCTCGTATGCACCCGTAGCAAGATGAGTTTCCTCGGCGCGCTTTGCGTAATCGCGATGGTAGTCTCGGGATATTTCGTCAAAGTCTATTTCTTCGGGTGGCAATATATGATGATAGAATCCTATTATGGGAGTTTCAACGTAATTGTAGTAGTCTGCAAGGGTGATGGGCTCTCTGCCCTTTCTTTCCAATAAATCGTTTACACAACCGAGGGCTGTGTTTACGTCGTCTATGATTGTTCCGTTGAAATCCCAAAAAATATAATGATAACGCATAAAAAACTCCTTTAGCGCTTAAGGTGATAAGAGCAATCTTAGGAATTTAGTTTATCATAAATGTTACGTTAAAGCAATGAGGAAATAAGGTAGCCCGCAATTATTCCGATCACGACACAGGCAACGTAGCGAAGGGCGTTACGAAAGCCTTTTCTCTTATCTCTTGCGGAAAGGGGCGGCTTACCCGCTCTTTCTATCTCCAGTTTGGCAGATTCCTTCAATTTACCCTCGGATAAACCCGAGTATTCCGGCTTTACAAAGAAGATTGCTTTTTCGAAAAAACCGTTTTGTGTTTCGTTGATTTCAAGCACCTGTTTATTTACACCTTTAATCATAGTTTTCCTCCGTTTTTCTTTTGTTTTATAATGTGTCCGATGTGCAATTTTTATTCAGATTAATCTGCGATTTTTTGAGTTGATGAATTTCACAGAATGAGGTGCCTTTATAAGCGGTTTTTGAGGAAAAAGAAATTTAATTTTTGCCTTTTGGAACTGTAATTTTTTTGCACTTGGCATTTTTGACAATGGCAAAATTATACAGATAGTATAAAAGACTTTTCGCTCGAAAATGTTCAAAACTATGTTCAAAATGTTTACAACTACCCCTTTAAACACGCTATACGGATAGGTTTTCGACATTTTCTTCAGAGTGTTTGACAAAAATTTAATTATTACAAAAATATACGATTTGTTAAAAAGTTTATTGAATTATACAAAATGGAGTATCGAAAAGGTCACGAAAAATAAATGTTCGTTGGCAAAAATGTACAAATGTAAAGTTGCATAAAATGAGCGAAAAATACTGTTAAAAAAGTAGAAAAGTAAAATTTCCCAAGAAAGATATTGACAAAAAATCTTTACTAATTGAGAGAAAAATATTATATTAAATTTGGTGATATTATGAATATAAAAAAAGAGGGGAAAAACCTCATTTTAACAGACGTTGATAATTTAGATATAGCCCTCTCGCTGGATTGCGGTCAGTCCTTCCGTTGGGAAAAAACCGAGGACGGTTGTTGGAACGGTATAGTGAGGGGTAAATATCTTAAATTAATGCAAGAGGGTAGAACCATAACCTTTTTTGATACAACAGAGGAGGATTATCTTTCTCTTTGGGAGGAGTACTTTGATTTAAAGCGGGATTATTCCGCACTTATAGAAAGCTATGATGATGAGCATCTTGTAAAGGCTTGCAGTCAATTTCCGGGAATTCGTATTCTTAAGCAGGATGAATGGGAGGCTATATGCTCCTTTATAATCTCAGCCAACAATAACATTCCTCGTATAAAGGGTATTATAAAGCGACTTTGTGAGAACTTTGGCGAGGATACGGGTAATGGATTTTCTTTCCCTGCTCCCGAGAAGCTTTGCAATCTTACCCCTGATGATTTAGCGCCTATTCGCTCCGGCTTCAGAGCAAAGTACATAATAGATGCCGCCAAGAAGCTTTCTTCAGGTGAGGTTGATATAGAAAAAATAAAAGCTTTATCCTTTGATGATGCAAAGGCAGAACTCTTGAAAATAAAGGGTGTAGGTGAGAAGGTTGCTCAATGTGCCCTTCTCTACGGCTTCGGTAGAATGGAAGCATTCCCCCGCGACGTTTGGGTTAAGCGTATCGTGGCGGAATTGTATCCCGATGGTTTGCCCGAATGTATAAAGGGAAGTGAGGGCATAGCACAGCAGTATCTTTTCCATTGGCGACGTTTTGGCTCGCTCGATTAAATTTTGGCGTCTGACTTGTTTTAGCTCTCTCGACGTACCTTTGTACGCCGTCGTTCACTAAAACCGCGTCATACATCCAAAATTCCTGTAAAGATACAAGCTTCATCAATTTTCTCTGCGCTCTACTAAAGATTGATTAAAGTGCGAATCTTGCCACTTGCCCGCCTCGCAGTATCTGCATACAGCGTCGCCTCATAAGAAGGCAAGCTTCGTCGATTTTCTGCTTGTGTTGATAAGATTAATTTAAAAATATACCGTTATTCTACGATTCATAGGTTGACTCTCTTTGAATTTTATTGATAAAATAAAGCTAAAGAGGTGATAAGATGAATCCTAAGGATAGCGGTGTTTTTATTTCTGAGTTACGTAAAGAGAATAACCTTACACAAAAGCAGCTTGCGGAGAAAATAAACGTTTCCGATAAAGCGGTTTCCCGTTGGGAAACGGGCAAGGGATATCCCGACGTTAATTCACTTGTTGCCTTAAGTGAACTGTTCGACATAAGTGTAAACGAGATACTCTCCGGAGAAAGATCGTCTTGTGAGGATATATCGAAGATAGCAGATGAAAATATTATTACAGTTATAAATGAAAACAAGCGTCGCAGAAAAGGACAGATTCTTGCTACTGTGATTTTCGCCGTCTTTTTCTTTGGGATGCTTTTGTACAGTGCCTTCCCCTCGTTTAAGGAGTTGTTTTATTTACTTGATACGTCCGTATCGTCGGATAATATTATTAGCTTTGTGGTCTCTACGGTTGTTTCGTTGCTTATCGTTGCTTGCGGATTATCGGTACGTAAGGGAAATATAGGTCTTCTTCATTCGTACCATTACAGAAACGTAACAGACAGAGACGGTTACTGCAAGGCGATAGGAACGGACACCATGCGCTTAGCGATACCTATCTTCCTTTGCGGCTTTATAAATCTGTTTTCGGGAATTCATCACGTTACGGAAGTAGTCGGAAGTGTTGTTTGTTTTGTGGGAATTATCTTAGCTCTTATACCTCTGTTCAGAACTCAAATAAAATATAATGGCGGATTGTTTTAAAAAAGAACTCCTTGCCTCGGATTGAGCCGAGGCAAGGAGTTCTTTTACGTGTTTTTTGTCAACCTGTCTATTCTTGAAAGCAACTCTATAAGGGGAACAATAAGTAACCCGCAGAAGAAATTACTTACACCGTGAATAGCATCAAAGGGGAAACCGAGTATTACCCAGTTGACCATTCCTTTGAAATCCAAATGGAACATAATTGCCTGGGCGGGTGCGTACAGTACGCCGTAGAGAAAGCCGTGAAGCGCGGCTATTACGGAATATATAATAACCGATTTTTTCCGTGACATATTCTTCGGTAATAGCATAATAACTGCCCATAGCACCGTCCATAAGTATAAATACGGAATCCACCATATATTAAAGCCGTTAAAAAGACCTAACAAAAAGACAAAGACGTATATGGGATACAATGCCTTTTTTCTGTAAACGACGGTTATTGAAATTACCAGCGTAGCAAGAAGATGGATGTTAGGTAAGGCTTCCATGGCAATCTTGGAGGCGAATAACAAGGCACCAAGCATACCGAAAACGGCTATTTCCTTAATGGAGATTTTATGATTCTGCTCTGAATTCATATATTACGCCACTTTCAATATCTGTAAGCTCAACACCTGTCATGCCGTACTCGTCGTCAACATAAAATGCCCAGTACATTTTATCGGTATCGTAGTCCAACCTCTTGCCGTTTACAACCTTTACGTACATACCGTAGTCACCTTCGTCACCGCTTATCAGTCGTTCTTTGATAAGTGCGTCTCCGACTGTTTCTTCGTCTGTAAGGATTTTAAAGAGGGTTGTGGTACCGTCCGCATCAGTTACTTTGAAGAAAAGAATCTTCTCTCCGTCACCTAACACGATTACACCACCGGGTTCTGTGACTTCCGCATTTTCCGGGGTGTGACGGTGCAGTTGTGTTTCCGTATTGTCTGTAGGAGATGTCGTTTTGTCGACACCACATCCTGTGAGTACAAGTGCCGTAACCGCAATAAGCACCAGAGCAAGGATGACAGACAAAATTTTTGCAATGTTTGTCTTTTTCATATTGGATTTGCTCCTTTTAAAATATTTCCGTCATCAAGATTACTCTTTCTCCGGCACTCGCAGAATAAAACGACGGTTTTGTCAGCTAAGTATTTCGACTTGATGCTTATTTTTCACCTTCTCACATTTCTGCAATGGCTTGTCCGGAACTTGCGGTATATCCGTAGAAAAATAATTTTGCTACCTTTGGCATCTCACGGCGACGGGCTCGTACAGGATTCTCACCTGTTTCCATAAACTGACGTAGGAATTATATCATAATTCGATTTAAAATAAAAGACAGTTCGGAGATTTTCCGAACTGTCTTTGCAGTATTATTTGTGATAAAGCTTTTTGCTTTCGTGGTGAGGCTCGCAGGTGAGGTTGATACCTAATTTTCTGAAGGTGTCTCTGTCTACCTGAGAGAGAATAACCGTAGCGTGCGCCTCGCTTCCGCGAAGAAGGTTGAGCGCTTCAAATGCTTTCTTTGCGTTTTCGCTTGTAACGGCGCTCATGGTAAGGGCGATAAGCACCTCGTCGGTGTGGAGTCTCGGATTGTGATTGCCGAGAATGCTTGTCTTCAAAGACTGGATAGGTTCGATGATTTCTCTTTTGATTAAGAGAGCGGAGTCATCAATACCTGCCAGAACCTTGAGCGCATTGAGAAGTACCGCAGAGGCAGAGCCTAAGAGATCACTTGTCTTACCGGTGATAATCTGACCGTTGGGAAGCTCGAGAGCTACTGCAGGTCTGTTATCTGTCTCTTCACTCCTTTGAAGAGCAGCCTTTACAATGGGGCGTACCGTATCAACGGTTATACCGGCCTGATTCATAAGGCTTTCGATCTTTGCGATAGCCTTATCGTTGTTCTGCCCCATCTTCTTATCACAGAGAGTGTTAAAGTATCTTCTTACGATTTCCTCGTGTGATGCTTTACAGCATACCTCGTCATCTACGATACAGTAGCCCGCCATATTTACACCCATATCTGTAGGTGATTTGTAGGGGCTCGTACCCTCGATACGCTCAAACATAGCGTTAAGCACAGGGAAAACCTCAACGTCTCTGTTGTAGTTTACTGTAGTCTTGCCGTAAGCCTCCAGATGATAGGGGTCGATCATATTAACGTCGTTAAGGTCAGCGGTAGCTGCCTCGTATGCAAGGTTTACGGGATGCTTAAGAGGGAGATTCCATACGGGGAAGGTCTCGAATTTAGCATATCCTGCCTTGATACCGCGTAAATTATCGTGATAAAGCTGTGAAAGGCAAGTAGCCATCTTTCCGCTGCCGGGACCGGGAGCGGTCATAATTACTACGGGGCGTGTAGTCTCGATATATTCATTCTTACCGAAGCCATCGTCGCTAACGATTTTCTTGATATTGTAGGGATAGCCTTCGATAGTATAGTGCATAAATACCTTTACGCCTAAGTTCATAAGCTTGTCCTTGAACTTAAGGGCGGAGGGTTGACCGTCGTACTGAGTGATAACAACACTACCTACGAAGAGACCTGCACTTGTGAAAGCATCCATAAGACGGAGTACGTCGCTGTGATATGAAATACCTAAATCGCGGCGGATTTTATTGTTCTCAATATCACTTGCAGAGATAACAATAACAACCTCAGCGTGGTCCTTAAGATTGAGGAGCATCTGAAGCTTACTGTCGGGCTTGAAGCCGGGGAGTACCCTCGAAGCGTGGAAGTCGTCGAAAAGCTTACCGCCAAGCTCGAGATAAAGGCGTCCGCCGAATTCGTCCACACGCTTAAGAATCTGTTCCGATTGCTTCTCGATATACATATCGTTATCAAAGCCGATTTTTCTCTGGAATTCCATACTATCATCCCTTTCACAAACAATAATTTTATCAAATCATATGGATTTTGTCAACGAACATAGGTTTTTTAAATGTAGAAAAATGAAGGTGTAATTTGGTTATTATTCATTTCGTTATACTCGGTTGACTTTATAAGTTCTAATAGTGTATTATATAAATAACTATGATATTATATTATGGAAATGATTATCCAAAAGGAGTTTTATTATGTCTGATTTCCACAATAGATTTAAGATTGACTGCTCTCCTGTTGCTCTCGAGAGTCACGTGATCGTTCGTGATAACGTGCGCTTTACGGTTATTACACCTTGCCTTCTTCGTGTAGAGGTTCAGAGCAAGGGTAATTTCTGCGATGAGCCTACGCAGAGTGTATGGTTTCGTGATTTTGACAAGCCTCAGTTTGAGGTTAAGGAAGCAGACGGAACTGTTGAGATTAAAACTACAAAGGCTAACTTCCTCTATTCTCTTAAGCAGAAGAAGATGGTTCGTATCAAGCTTCGCGACGGCAGAGTTGTTACAAATTACACCGCAGGAAACCTTAAGGGTACTTGCCGTACACTTGATATTACTGCGGGTGTACCCATTCTTACAGACGGTGTTTGCTCCAAGAACGGCGTTGCTATTCTTGACGACAGCGACACTCTCGTGCTTAAGGAGGATGGCGCTATCCTTCCCCGCAAGAATAAGGAGTCGGACAAATATTATTTTGCATACGGCTATAACTATATCGGTGCTACTACCGACCTTTACAAGCTGACGGGTACCGTACCGCTTATTCCTCGTTTTGCTCTTTCAAACTGGTGGAGCCGTTATAAGGCATATACTCAGAGCGAATATCTTGAGCTTATGGACAGATTCAAGGAAGAGGAAATCCCGATCACGGTTGCTACTGTTGATATGGATTGGCATTGGGTTGATATTAAGAGTAAGTTTGGTAAGGATAGCCACAAAATGGAGCCTCACCGCAACTTTATGGAATACGTTTACGATTTCTGGTCAACGGGTTGGACGGGTTATTCCTTCAATACAGACCTCTTCCCCGATCCCGCAGGCTTCCTTAAGAAACTTAAGGATGACGGCTACAAGGTAACCTTCAATCTCCATCCCTCTATGGGTGTGCGCTGGTTCGAGGATCAGTATGAGGATATGTGTAAGGCTATGGGTCAGAATCCCGCAGAGAAGAAGCCCGTTAAGTTTGATATTACAGATAAGAAGTTTATAGAAAATTACTTCAAGATCCTTCATCACCCTATGGAGAAAATGGGTGTTGACTTCTGGTGGATCGATTGGCAGCAGGGCAAAAATACCAAGGTGCCCGGTCTCGATCCATTATGGGCTCTTAACCATTACCACTTCTTCGATAATGCTAAGGATAACCACAGACCTCTTATTCTCTCCCGTTTCTGCGGTGCAGGTAGCCAGAGATATCCTCTTGGCTTTAGCGGTGACACTACTCAGACATGGTCAGCTCTTGACTTCCAGCCTGCATTTACAGCTACCGCATCAAACGTAGCATATCCCTGGTGGAGCCACGATATCGGCGGTCACTGTATGGGCAAGAAAGATGACGAGCTTTATGTTCGTTGGGTACAGCTCGGCGTATTCAGCCCCGTGATGAGACTTCACTCTACCAATAATGAGTTTGCTGGTAAGGAACCATGGAACTACAGCAGTCCCGTGCAGAAGGTTGCTACCGAAAATCTCAGACTCCGCCATAAGCTTCTTCCCTATATTTATACAATGAACTACCGTACTCATACGGAGTGCCGTGCTATATGCGAGCCTATGTATTATGCTTATCCCCAGGAGGAGAGAGCATACGAATGTAAGAATCAGTTCTTCTTCGGTACAGAGCTTATGGTAGCACCCATTACCGAGCATACATCACCCGATACTAATATGGCGGGCGTTATGGTATGGGTTCCCGAAGGAAGATATACTGATATCTTTACGGGCAGAATCTATAGCGGTAATCACTTCATTAAGATGTACAGAGATATCGAATATATTCCCGTACTTGCTAAGGCGGGTGCAATCATCCCTATGGATCTTAACGACAGAACAAACGATTGCTCCAACCCCAAGGAGATGGAAGTGCTCATCTACAGAGGGAATAATACTTTTACTCTTTACGAGGATGACGGTGAGACACTTTCTTATCAGGATGGTGCATATCTTAAGACTGCGTTTACTGTAGAAGAGAACGGCTCACAGGTTAAGTTCACCATTGCAAAGGGCGAGGGAGATATCTCCGTAGTTCCCGAGAGAAGAAAGTACGTTCTTAAGTTCAAGGATATCGTGAACGGCGACGTTTCCGTTAAGGTTAACGGAAAGGCGGCTAAGTCAGATATTGCTAAGCGTAAGGGCACTCTCGAAATTACTCTTGATATTACTCCTTCATCAAAGGTTGAAATCGTAATCGAGGATTGCGAGTACCTTGCAAACAAAGATAAGAAGAAAGAACTTACAGAGACTATCTCAAAGTTCCAGATGGGTACCGATTTCAAGGGTATGCTCTTCAAGGGCGTTCTTGCTGAGGATAAGGGTCTTCCCATTGTTTCAGAGGACTATATGGGACCCATAAAAGAAATCAATAAGCTTTACAGAGGTTAATATGTCAGTAACGGATATTTTAAAAAAACACGCCGCAGATTACGGAATAGAGATTTCCGACTCGCTCAGCAGTAAGCTTGAGATATATGCCCGTGAGCTCAGAGAATGGAATGACAAGATAAATCTTACCGCCATTCTCGATGACGAGGGTATTGCCCTTAAGCATTTTCTTGATTGTCTGCTCGTATCTAAGTATGCGGAGTTCAAGGCAGGGGATAAGATAATCGACGTGGGTACGGGTGCGGGCTTTCCCGGTCTCGTAATCGCCGCCGCTTATCCCGAGATACAGGTTACTCTTCTCGACTCTACGGGAAAGAAGCTTACCGCGGTGCAGAATATTGCCGAGGCTATGGGCGTAACTAACGTGCAGATTGTTCATATGAGAGCTGAGGATGCGGGTAAGAAGCCCGAGTTCCGTGAACAGTATGATTATTCTACCGCAAGAGCAGTGGCGGAGCTTCGAGTGCTCCTTGAATATACTCTTCCTTTTGTTAAGGTGGGTGGCTCGTTCCTTTCTCTTAAGGGTGCATCTGCACTCGAAGAAATGGACGGTGCGAAGAACTCTCTTAAGACTCTCGGAGGAAAAATCAACAGTACTCACGAGTTTTCACTCCCCGGCGGAGACAAGAGAGCCATAATAAATGTAAAAAAGATATCGCACGTTCCGCCAAAATATCCGCGAGTATCGGCACAAATAGCGAAAAAACCTTTATAAATCAAACGAAACGAAGCATTTTCGGTCGAATTATCCCGACCGAAAATGCTTTATTTTTTTGTTCGGGGATGATATAGTGGAGTCACAGGGAAAACATAAACGCTTGTCTGTGAATTGAGATTGCAAAAAAGAATCACGAGATAATTTAAGAGCGTTTAATGTGAGAGACTGTGTGGGAGATATAGATAATTTTTTGGTATAGGAAGGTTACAGGAATGTTGAAAAATTCATCTAAGAACAAAGCGAATTGTCAGATTCAGCTTTTACCCCACGAAGCTATTTTACCTAATCCCCATCAACCGAGAGTGAGGTTTGACTATGACCAGTTAGAGGGTCTTGCGGGGTCTATCAGGACAAGCGGTATGCTTCAGCCCATAAACGTCAGAGTCCTCTCGGACGGAAAGTACGAGCTTATCTCGGGAGAGAGACGTCTTCGTGCCGCCCGTATGGTAGGTATGAACAAGATTCCCTGCGTGGTAATGAACGTATCCGATCAACAGTCGGCACTCTTTGCCATAATAGAAAACGTGCAAAGACAGAATCTTGATTTCTTCGAAGAGGCGGTAGCCATAGAAAAGCTTATGGTTGACCACGGTATGACCCAGGAGGATATTTCAAAGAAATTAGGAAAAGCACAGTCAACTCTCTCAAATAAATTACGGCTTTTACGTTTACCTGAGGAGCTGAGGGACAAGATCAGCTGTAACGGACTTACGGAGCGTCACGCGAGAGCGCTTCTCACCTTGCCGGATAATAGTACACGAAGCAGAATTTTGGATATTATTATTGAGCGCCACCTTACGGTGTCCGAGGCGGAAAGGCTTATAGCCGACGTGGGTCGCCGTAAGAAATCTAAAAATAAACCGCAGGTGAGAGCATATAAGGATATGAGAATATTTCTCAATACTCTCAACCATGCCGTTGACGTTATAAGACGAGCAGGCATAGAAGCGGATACCGCGAAAAGCGAGACCGACGAATACTTTGAATACGTTATAAGAATCTCTAAGCCCGACGACGTAGCAATAGCTACTATCACAACTCAAGCCGTTTGATTCGGTATAATCTCCGAAGAGCGAATACCCTTTACACGCTCCGAGGAGTTTATATAAAGCCATATCTTTCTCTTTCACACCCCACATCCACAGCGGAAAGCTCTTGCCGAAAGGCAAGGGCTTTCTGCTGTTTGGTGTACCGCAAAATTCTGAACTGCGTTGCAATCATACGTGCCTTGCGGCACTATAACTCTCCACCGTTCCGCTGAACTGTACGCTATCGGAAGGTGTGCTACTCGCTTGAGACTATAACGATAACAACAACTATGTCTAAGACGGTCCCCCTCTCTACACTAGAGAGGTCAAAATGACCGTAAATCATTTCTTTCATATTCAATTTATCTAATCAATAATTATTTAAGAAGCATTTATAAATATAAAGCTCGATTAATTCATTAACTCTCCAAGAAGAAAAAAGATGGCTTACGTTTGACCTCTCTAGTGTAGAGAGGGGGACCGCGACGAAACGGAGTGGAGTCGGGGTGGAGAGTTATAGTGCCGCAAGGCACGTATAATATAAAAACCTTGTTTCCGCTAAACGTAAAATTAAGTTCACTACAGCTTTGCTACATTGAAATTTTGCCAAAACCAACTCATTGAAATTGTGCAACCCTACAAACCTTCGAAAAAATTAAAAAATATTGCAAAAATTATGTAGTCTTTTGAAGTTTTTGACATATATAAGTAGGTGAAATATCACTCGGAAAAATGGACGTGGCACTTTGCTTTATAAAAGCGGTTAGGGTGTCTGTTGATTCTTTTATTAATATGTGGTATTTTGTAATTGAGTAGATATTATATTCAAAATAAAAATCAATCGATTTGAAAAGGAGTATTTATGAAAAAGAAAAAAATAATAATTGCTTTGTTAAGTGGCATTTTAGTTATTGCGATATGTATCGGATCGATATCAATTGTGATTTCTTCAAAGTCGCCGTACAAAGAAATAAACCGTTGCAAAAAGTATGTGGATAAGTACATAGATGAAGATGACGTTAGTGCATGTTTGCCTACGGACAAAGCTACTCAAGATGAGATTGAGCTGTATACAACAGAAATAATAGCATTGGGTTCTCTAGAGGAATATATGTATAAAACAAATTATTTCGGTAGGTATATTTTTGAAAAAACTCATGCAAAGTTGGTGTATTCCTCAGATGTAGGATTAAAAGCGTCTTACTTTTATGAAATAGTTATTCTTAAACTTAAAGTTTTGTTGGCACAGGGTAGAGCCGAAGAGTTTGAGGAATTGTTTTCAGAATATTGTTATGCAATGGATGCTTGCTTTTTCACAGGTGCATTTTATAGTTACTTTATTTATGATGAAAACTATCCTATTGAATATAATAATGAACGTTATACCATAATGGAAAATGCACTATGGAGAGTATATGAAGAGTCCAGTGACGTTCAGAAATTCTTTCTGTTAGATTTAATACTGAATTTTTACCACTATTCCGATGATTATTCGGAAAAAAAGGAACTTTATGAAGATTTGAGAAGTGAACTTGGTTCATTGCTTAGCGATGATGAAATTGAGCAAGAAAGAATAAGAAGATCATCATTGGAGTATGTAATATCGTAAGAAATAGGAAGAAGATTAATAGCTGAGATCTACAGTTGTATTGTAAGCTCGAACCCCCTCGCGGTGATTTACCGCAAGGGGGTGTTTTTTTAAAAAACTATAAAGCTTATGATCAATGCGAAATTCTTATTTCCTAATTGCAATGATAAAACACTTATGATACAATTATAATGTATGTGACCGAGGTGGTGAGAGAATGATAAAGGCGATAGTTTTTGATCTTGATCATACCTTGTTTGACAGGTATGAGAGCCTGAGGCTTGTGGTGCCTCGCTTCAAAGACGGCTTCTGTATTGCTGAGGGTATTTCTGATGAATATATCTATGATCGTTTATGCTGGGCTGACAAAAACTTTGTCCATAAGGGTTGGCAGGGAATACACGCTCACCTGTGTGAGTGCGGTATATTTTCTGAAGAGCCTACCTATGAGGAGTATTGCAGGTACGTAGTGTCTCTTCTCAAGAGAATGGCGGTGCCATATCCTTTCACAAATGACGTTCTCTCAGAGATACGTGCTCAGGGCTTTAAGATGGGTATTATTACAAATGGTGAAAACGATACTCAGAATAACAAGATAGATGTTCTCGGGATCCGTGATTATTTCGATAGCATAGTAATCAGCGGAGATACACCGTATAGTAAGCCTGACGAGGGTATATTCAGGCTAATGGCAGATAATCTCCAGGTTGATGTGACAGAGATGATGTACGTAGGCGACCATCCCAAGTTTGACGTGGACGGCTCTCGTAAGGCGGGTTGCACTCCCGTATGGGTGCGTACAACGGGAACATGGGTATTCCCTGAGATAGAGAAGCCACTGCTTCAGGTGGATTCTATAGCAGAGCTTCCTGAAATTACGAAAGAAATTAATCTTATTAAGGTGTAATATATGATAGGCAAGGAGTTTTTACCTGTTACAGCTGAAGAAATGGCAGAGCGCGGATGGGCAGAGGCAGACTTCGTTTACGTGTGCGGAGATGCTTACGTTGACCATCCCTCTTTTGGTGCGGCTATTATAACCCGTGTGCTTGAAGCGCAAGGGTTTAACGTTGCGTTTCTTTCTCAGCCAAACTTCAATAACTGCGAGGATTTCAAACGCTTCGGAAGACCGCGTCTCGGCTTCCTTGTATCTGCGGGTAATATAGATTCTATGGTTGCCCACTATACTGTAGCTAAAAGAAAGAGAAATTACGATTATTACTCTCCCGGCGGCAAGATGGGTCTTCGTCCCGACAGAGCGACGGACGTTTATTGCCGACTTATAAGAGAGGCGTATCCCGATACCGCTATTATTATAGGCGGTCTCGAAGCATCGCTCAGAAGATTCGCTCATTACGATTATTGGGATGATGAGGTTTTAGAAAGTATTCTTGTTTCATCGGGTGCGGATATCCTCACCTATGGTATGGGTGAAAATATTATAAGAAAAATTGCCGCACTTCTCGATAAAGGTGTACCTATCGGGAAAATCCGCGACGTAAGAGGTACCGTTTGGTTAGGCGATAGGGGAGATAAGATTCACTTTGATTCTTGCGGAGAATGGGATTTCAACAAATTAAAATCAAACAAGGAATATTATGCAAAGGCTTTTGCCGTACAATATAAAAACCAGGATAGCTGCTACGGTAAAGCACTCGTTGAATATTACGGGGATAAGATGCTCGTGCAGAATCCTCCTATGCCACCTCTTGAGAGAGAAGAGCTTGACGAGGTTTATGACCTTCCTTTTATGAGAAACTATCACCCTTCATACGAGAAGCAGGGCGGTGTACCTGCTATCACCGAGGTTCAGTTTTCTCTCACTCATAACAGAGGATGCTTCGGTGGCTGTAACTTCTGCGCCCTTGCATTTCATCAGGGAAGAAGTGTGCGCTCAAGAAGTATAGAAAGCGTTGTAAATGAAGCGAAGCTCCTTACTACACTTCCCGGCTTCAAGGGATATATAAACGACGTAGGCGGCCCTACCGCAAACTTCAGAGAGCCCGCTTGTGAAAAACAGCTTAAGAGTGGCGTGTGCGCAGAGAGAAAATGTCTCGCACCCGAGCCTTGCAAAAATTTAAAGGCAGACCATAGCGATTATATAAAGCTTCTTTCGGAGATAGAGAAGATACCGAAAATAAAGAAGGTGTTTATCCGTTCGGGTATACGCTTCGATTACCTTATGGCGGACAAGTCTCCCTCGGGAAATGCTTTCTTCAAAAAACTCGTTCGCGATCACGTGAGCGGTCAGCTTAAGGTTGCTCCCGAGCATTGTTCAGGTAACGTCCTTCGTCTTATGGGTAAGCCCGATTTTAAGGTTTACGAGAAGTTTAAGGATAGATATTTCGAGCTTACAAAGAGCTTCGGTATGGAGCAGTATCTCGTACCGTATCTTATGTCAAGCCATCCGGGAAGTACTCTTTCCGATGCGGTAAAGCTTGCTGAATATATAAAGCGTTGGAATTACAATCCCGAGCAGGTGCAGGATTATTATCCCACACCGGGTACGGCTTCTACGGTTATGTTTTATACGGGCTACGACCCCTTTACTATGAAAGAGGTTTACGTGCCCAAGACAAGGGAAGAAAAGCGTATGCAGAGAGCACTTCTCCAGTGCGCAGACCCGAAAAATGCAGACCTTGTTCGTACGGCTCTTAAAATGTGCCACAGAGAAGACCTTATCGGCTACGATAAAAAGTGTCTCATAAAGCCTTCATATAAGGATAGGGTAGAGCAGGCGCGCAAGCAGAAGCAGAACCCGAGAAATCAGAAAAACACTAACCGTCGCGGCGGAAATAATACGAAAAAGAGGAGATAATATGCAGCTTCTTAAGATAGATAAGGATAACTATATCGGTCAGGCAGACCCTTATATTATCGAGCATAATGGTAAATACTATATATATACTACGGGTGACGACGGTCTTTACGGATATTCCTGCGATACTCTTTTAGGTGATTGGAAGTTTGAGGGTCAGATTTTTACACTCGAGGGCAGAGACCATTTCTGGGCGCCGTCCGTTATTCATCTCGACGGTAAGTTTTATATGTATTTCTCCTTTGAATATTACGAGGATGTACCCGATCAGGGTGGTCATCATCAGGCTATGCACGTAGCGGTGAGCGATAATCCTATGGGCCCCTTTGAGTTAGCGGGACAGATAGCTCATCCCTTTAGCATCGATTCGCATATTGTAAAGACCGATGCAGGTCTTTTCCTCTTCTACTCTCCCAATACTTTTGAGGGTGAGAGAATCGGTACTCATATCGTAGTGCAGAAAATGTCCGATCCATTCACTCTTGAAGGTGAACCAAAGGTGGTTCTTCTCGCTTCTATTGACGAAGAGATCTTCCAAAGAAACAGATACAAAGAAGGTCAGCATTGGCATACTCTCGAAGGTGCTTTCTGGTTCCAAGAGGGCGAGTGGCAGTATCTTATGTACAGCGGCGGCAGATATGAGGATGAGACCTATTTCGTAGGCTATGCGGCGGCTAAGACTACCGAGCAGGATTTACGTAAGGTGGATTTTAAGAAAATGCCCGATGAGAACACTTACGCACCGCTTCTTCGCAGTAACGAGTGGGAAGAGGGCACGGGACACAACAGCGTTATTAAAGTGAACGGTCAGTACTACTGCGTATATCACGCTCGTAACGTAGAGGCAGACGGTCTCGGCGGAGACAGACGAAACGCAAGAATTGCAAAGATGCACGTAAAGGACGGTATCATAACTATCGAAAGATACCCCGACCACATATAAGAAACGGAGTTTATTTACAATGGTATTAGAAAAGCTTGTACAATTCAGTAATTTATACGGCAGTAACGAGGAGCTTGTGCTTGCGGGTGGCGGTAACACCTCGGCAAAGGACGGCGACGTAATGTATATTAAGGGCTCCGGCACACGTCTTGCGGATATTACCGCAGATGGCTTCGTAAGAATGAGCCGTGAGAAAATAGCAGAGATTTTTACAAAGACTTACCCCGACAACGATAAGGAAAGAGAGGCTCTTTCTCTTGCTGACCTTATGGCGGCAAAGCTTCCCGGTCAGGAGAATAAACGCCCCAGTGTTGAGACAACTCTCCATAGTCTCTTCCCTCATACCTTCGTTTTACATCTTCATCCCGCCCTCGTAAACGGTATTACTTGTGCCGTTGATGGAAAGAAATGGGCAGAGAAGCTTTTTGGCGATGACCTTTTATGGGTCGATGCTTGCAGACCCGGTTATACACTTGCTAAAATCTGCTTTGATACTCTTAAGGAGTATAAGGATAATACGGGTAAGGATGCTGATATGCTCCTTCTTCAGAATCACGGTATCTTTATTGCTGACGATACAGTGGAGGGTCTTGAGGATAAACTCTATAGCGTGATGTCAAAGATTCGCGCAGAGATAGAGGATGAAGCTGATTTATCCGTTGGTGAATTTGACGGAGAAAAGGCACAGGAGGTTTTCAATACTCTTGTGGATATTTTCGGTGAGGATAGCGTTATAACCTATGAGCCCTCAAACGCTTCTCTCGGATTTGCCGAAAGCAAAGAAACGATGAAGGAAATTGCACTTTCCTTTAATCCCGATCAGATCGTGTACTGTAAGCCCTATCCCGTGTATGCAGAGGATAAGGAGTCTTTAGAGATACTCATAAAGGAATACAAAGAGAAGAACGGTTTTCTTCCTAAGGTTATATTCGTTAAGGATTGCGGCCTCTACGGTGCGGACTATTCCGAGAAGGGTAGCGTAACCGCAGCAGCACTTTTTAACGACGCTATGAAGATTGCTGTATATGCAAGAAGCTTCGGCGGAGCTTTACCTATGAATGATGACCTTACTGACTTCATCGTAAACTGGGAAGCGGAAAGCTACAGAAGCAAACAGTAATATATAATAGTATATAAAGAATAATAAACAAAAAAGAGCCGTTTTATTTAGGTAATGTTCCAAAAATATAAAATGGCTCTTTATTTTGTTGGAAAAAGCTATAATGTATGATAGAATGGTAGATGTACTATGGACTTCTGTGTGAGTCTAAAGGAGGAAATTAAATAATGAGTAAGCAAGAACTCTTCTGTGAGAAGAACGGCAAGCTCCACGTAGGTCATACGATACTTACAGGCTTCGCTTTTCTTACCACATCCATTGCATGGGCAATTTATGACCCATACATTACAAAGATTCTTAATCGACTGTTAAGTGAATCTGCTTGGATCACAAACTTGAGTATGATGCTCAACGATAAGTTCCCCAAACTTGCAGATTTCGCTGCTTCCCAAGGTCAGGACGTTAACGTAGCAGGCGGAGGTATTACTCTTGTTCCGTTATTCATCGGTATCATAATGACGTTTGATAACATTTTCGGTGTTATTTTCCAGCCTACCTTTGGTAAGCTTTCTGACCGTTGCCGTTCAAAGCTTGGTAAACGCAGACCGTTTATTATCTACGGTGCTCCCGTTTCTGCCGCATTGTTCGCACTCATACCTTGGGTTGCATTGACAAACTCTCTTCCGGCAACAATGATCTGTATAATTCTCTTCGTTTTCTCTATGTCTCTTTGGAGAGCTCCCGCGGTTGCTTTGATGCCTGCGCTCACTCCTCCCGAGCTTAGAAGCGAGGGTAATGCCATCATTAACCTTATGGGTGGTGTTGGTTCAGTTATCGGTATGGTTGCAGGTACTGCTGTAGGTGTTGTATACAAGCTTATTACAGGTGTCAAGGTTACTACCGAAAATGAGCAGACAACCGGTTTCCCCTATGTGTTCCTTGTAGGTGCAGTAGTTATGGTTATCGGTATGCTCGTTGTTCGTGCATTTGTTAAGGAGCCCTCAAGCAAGCTCGAATATGAGGCAGCTAAGAATCAGGCTCTTGACGAGAAGGCTCAGAGAGAAGCAGAAAAAGCCGCAAAGAAAGCGGAAAAGGCCGCAAGAAAAGAACAGAAGCTTTCTAAGGGAGAGAGAAAGAGTCTTATCGCTATGCTTGGCGGTTTGTTCTTCCTCTTCTGCGGTACAAACGCTATTACTACATTCTTCGCTCTTTTTGCCGCTGAAGAGCTTGGCAAATCTACAGGTGAAGCAACTATCATGACAACTCTCTTTGCAGTGTGTTCTGCGGCTGCCGCGATCCCTGCGGGTAAGATGGGTAAGAAGCTCGGCAGAAAGAAAACTATCCTTACAGGTCTTGTAGTGTTCATGGCTGTGTTCCTTCTCTACGTTCTTACAAGAAATATGGTAGTTATCTGGGTAGCTCTTATATTCGGTGGTTTTGCAAATATGCTTATTACCGTTAATACACTTCCTCTCGTTCTCGAGATTGGCGGTGTTGATAAGGTTGGTACGTTTACAGGTTACTACTACACAGCTACATTCTCCGCTCAGATTGCATCTCCTATCGTTTATGGTATTGTTCGAATGGTATCAGGTTCTTACCTCTCACTCTTCGTATATAGCCCCATAATGTTTATCTTAAGCATCCTTTGCATACTCTTTGTTAAGCACGGCGAGGCAATTCCCGACGAAATTGTTAAAGCCGCCGCTCAGGATGATTGATAATCTTAAAATGATAAACGGCTTCGCAACAATGTTGCGGAGCCGTTTTCTTTAATGCAGAATGCAAAATTTCGGAACTGCGTTGCAATCATACGTGCCTGATGGCACTATAACTCTCCACCGTTCCGTCCAACGCTACCATATCATAAGATGTATCACTCGCTTGATACTTTACAATATCATCTGCGATATTAAAGACGGTCCCCCTCTCTGCACCAGAGAGGTCAGGCGTAAGGTATATTTTTTGTTCTCAGAAAGATAATGAATCAACCGAAACATATAGAAATAAATCGACAACTATAAGTTGATTATTAAATGAATCACAAAAAGTTTCTTAAATAAATTATAAAAGTTCTTTTTTGGAAAAATTAAATATGAAAGAAAAAATTGGCGGTCCTGTTGACCTCTCTGGTGCAGAGAGGGGGACCGTCTTGATTTTTAGTTGTTTTAACGATATATTTTCAAGCGTGCCAATTGCTTCTCTCTACGTAATCGTTCAGCGGAACGGTGGAGAGTTATAGTGCCGTCAGGCACGTACAAATCAGCGTCGCAGACCCTAAATTCCTAACTCCTCATTCCTAATTAAAATCGGTACGAAGTGGCCCTTTAATTCTGCATTTTGTATTAAAAAAACTCCCGACACCTTATAACAAGGGTCGGGAGCTAAGTTAAGTTATTTTGAATGATTAACCGAATGCTGCACCAATGATTCTGAGAAGAGTATTGATGTAGTCAAAGATAACTCTGAGGAAGTGGTAGTTAGCAAATGCATCGTTGTAATCAGCGGAGCTGAATACGTCTCTTGTAAGAACAGCACCGCAATCCATACAGATAGAGGACTCAGTACCATTTGATGTAAATGTCTGGTCGTTGTTGTATGTCCAGCAAATAACCTCACCATTTTCGTCGTACATTACTTCGCCATTCTCGTCAAGAACGGGAGAGGGAATGTGAGGCTGAGCATCGTGTGCTTCGCCGCAACCATCGCAAAGAGTTGCGTGATAACCGGGCTTTCCTTCTGTGTATTTATCTGTTGTGATGCTTACGTAACCATTGGACCAAGCGTGCTGAACGTTAACGGGAAGCTTTGCGATTTCGATACCGTCGAAGTATGCGATAACTTCATGTGTATCAACTGTAAGATTAGCGTTCTTTGCAGGGTGACAAGTAAACATATTTGCGTTATCTGCACCGTATGTAACTACTCCGCTGTAACCGGGCTCATATGTGTACTCGTAGTAAACGTTACCCTGATCGTCAAACTTTTCTACACGATCAACAGCCTTGATTGTGCTGAGCTCGATAGTTGTACCGGAGAGGTCAAACTTCTCTGTGTCCAAGTAATCCTGTGTTGTGGGTCTCTGAAGAACAGAAACAGTGTCAACCTCGGGGAAGTCCCAAACGTTACCCTCAACGGTAACCTCAACGGGAAGTGCAACGTTTGCGAGTGCGTCGTCAACGGGACCGAGACCGATGGAAAGGGGAGCCATAAAGCCCATGATGTTACATTCGTAATCAAGAGTACCGAAAACCTTGTCGGATTCGAAGTTAATAACGAATGTAACGAAGAGGGTTGTACCTGCGTACTCTTCGGAAGCGAATGCTGCGAAGAATGCCTCGGGATCAGTCATATAGTCAATGTCGTTAGCAACAAGAGACTTTAATTCGTATGTGTAATCCTTTGATTCACCGTCAAAAGCACAGATCTTTGAGCTGTCAACAGTAAGATCGTATGAGAAGAGAAGCTCTGTAACTGAAACGTTCTCTGCAAGTGTGTATGATCCTGTAACCTCGAATGTAAGTGCAGGCTCTACTACGGGTTCGCCTTCGCCTTCACCCTCAGCTGAAACGTAAAGAGTTGTGCAGGAGAGGAGCATTGTGAGTGCGAGGAGGATAGATAAAAACTTTTTCATTGTTGTTTTGCCTCCTGATTATTTAATGCCTACGAGCATCTGAATAAGGGAAACGAGGATGCTGTAAATGTAACCAACAATTTCGCTTTCCATTTCTGTCATATTTTCGGGATCGAAAATGAAACTGAACTTTTCTGAACCGGGAATGTTCTCTGTGATTTCGCCATGGCAAACTTCACACTTACCGGTCTGAGTCTGCTGAATGAAGAGTCCGCCGTCATCGTTGGGGATCCATTCGGGAACTGAATGTTCCTCGTAGTTGTGAACCTTGCCGCAGCCGAGACAGTACTGACCGTGAGCAGCCTGACCGAGACATACGATATCGCCGAGTATGTGTTCAACGCCTACAACGATTGTGCCTACAAGCTGATTGTCGTAGAAGATTTCGATCTCCTGCTCGAATACGTCATTGCCATCTGCGTCAACGCCTACTGAAAGGAGCTCGTTGAGAGCGGGGTCGAATGCCCACTTGTCATCAATGGGGCTGTAAACGATAAGGTTTGTACCGTCTGTGATTGCAAGACCCTGGGGGGTGAAGTAATCGCAATCGGTGTACTGTGTCTTGATGGGGCCTTCAACAATTGAGTATGTAACGGCAGCGTTACCGGCAATTGAGAAAGAAGCCATAAGCATAATTGCTACCATTAAAACAGCAAGTGCTTTTCTTGTTCTCATGATAAATTCCTCCAAAATAACTGTAGTTTACACTATTAGTGATGCTATTATATCACAAGAGTTTCCAAATGTAAATATAAAAAACAATATAAATTGTGAACATTTTATTAGTATATAATAAACAAATGGTAAATTGAGGAAATAAAAGTTGAGGCAATTTGACGGGTTGACTTGCTTGGAGTGTCGGTATATAATTTTCTCGGTGATAAAAATGATTATTAAAGGCTTTCAGAAGCTTACGCTTCTTGATTTTCCGGGTCGGACGGCTTGTACTGTTTTTACCGGCGGATGCAATTTCAGATGTCCCTTCTGTCACAACGCCTTGTTGGTTACAAAGCAGGATGACGACTACTTTACAGAGGAAGAGATTTTTTCTCATCTGAGGCTAAGAAAGAATGTTCTTGATGGGGTTGCGGTTACCGGCGGAGAGCCGCTTCTTCAGAAGGATATCGAACGTTTTTTATACGAAATTAAGGAAGAAGGATATGCCGTAAAGCTCGATACCAACGGTAGCTTTCCTGAAAAATTAGAAGGCATTCTTCAGCTTGAACTTGTGGATTACGTTGCTATGGACATTAAAAATTGTCCCGAGAAATACGGCATAACAATCGGCATAGAAAACTACGATATTTCTCCTGTAAGAGAGAGCATAGAGCTTCTTAAAAACAGTAGTATTGACTACGAATTTCGAACCACCGTAACAGAAAATTTTCATACGGTTGAGGATATGGAAAATATTGCGAAATGGATAAGTCATACACCTCATTATTTCCTTCAGAATTTCGTGGATTCGGGTAATCTTATCGATGAAAACTGTAGGGGAGTATCTCGGGATACTATGAGAGAAATGCTCTCTGCGGTACAAAAATATATCCCTCACGCGGCACTTAGGGGCATATAAAATAGTATAAAACATCAAATTATATCTTGTGGTAGTGTTCGGAGATTTTCTGATATCGACCACAAGATATTGTGCTTTTATAGTGATGTTTTTGAACAAAAAGTGAATAGTGCACAAAAGATGTCCTAAGGTTATGTGTATTATTGCTATATTTTGCATAAAAATCACGCAACATCTTGTGTTGGGGGTAAAAAAATTTCGCACAAAACACAATATATTGTGTCCAAAGGGTTGACAAAGCATATTCTATCTGCTATTATCTATTACAGTCGCCGCCAAGGGTGGTACTATGTATGGATGTAATTTGAAGAAAATAGAGAAAGAAGGAGTATTATGTATCAGGTTATTAAGCGTGACGGCAAGATCGCGGATTTTAATATTGAGAAGATCGCTATCGCCGTTAAGCAGGCTTTTGAAGCTTGCAACAAACAGTACAACGACAACATTATCGATTTCCTCGCACTTAAGGTAACAGCTAATTTTGAACCTAAGATCAGCAATAATCTTATTGCGGTTGAAGACGTTCAGGACAGCGTTGAGTCCGTTCTCGTTCAGGCAGGCTATGCGGACGTTGCCAAGGCTTACATTCTTTACAGAAAGAATCGTGAGAAAATCCGTAATATGAAATCAACTATCCTTGACTATAAAGAGCTCGTTGACAGCTACGTTAAGGTTACAGACTGGCGTGTTAAGGAGAACTCCACAGTTACTTACTCTGTAGGTGGTCTTATCCTTTCAAACTCCGGTGCTATTACAGCTAACTATTGGCTCTCCGAGGTTTATGACGAGGAGATTGCTAACGCTCACCGTTCAGGTGACGTTCACATCCACGACCTTTCCATGCTTACAGGTTACTGCGCAGGTTGGTCACTTAAGCAGCTTATTCAGGAGGGCCTCGGCGGTGTTCCCGGAAAAATTACTTCCGCTCCCGCAAGTCACCTTGCTACTCTTTGTAACCAGATGGTTAACTTCCTCGGTATTATGCAGAATGAGTGGGCAGGTGCTCAGGCATTCTCATCATTCGATACTTACCTCGCTCCCTTTGTTAAGGTTGATAACCTTGACTATAAGCAGGTTAAGAAGTGCATCGAATCTTTCATCTTCGGTGTAAATACACCTTCACGTTGGGGTACTCAGGCACCCTTCTCCAATATCACTCTTGACTGGACGGTTCCCGCGGACCTTAAGGATATGCCCGCAATCGTTGGCGGTAAGGAAATGGATTTCACTTACGGCGACTGTAAGAAAGAGATGGATATGGTTAACAAGGCATTCATCGAGACAATGATCGAGGGTGATGCTCACGGCAGAGGATTCCAGTATCCTATCCCCACATATTCAATCACAAGAGATTTTGACTGGTCTGATACAGAGAACAACAAGCTTCTCTTCGAGATGACAGCAAAGTACGGTACACCTTATTTCTCAAACTACGTAAACTCCGATATGGAGCCCAGCGACGTTCGTTCAATGTGCTGCAGACTTCGTCTCGACCTTCGTGAACTTCGTAAGAAGAGCGGTGGCTTCTTTGGTAGCGGTGAGAGCACAGGTTCTATCGGTGTTGTTACAATCAACCTTCCCAGAATTGCTTACCTTGCAGAAGATGCAGAGGACTTCTACAAGAGACTCGACAAGCTTATGGATATCTCCGCCCGTTCTCTTAAGGTTAAGAGAGAGATTATCACAAAGCTTCTTGAAGAAGGTCTCTATCCCTACACAAAGAGATACCTCGGCACCTTCAATAACCACTTCTCAACTATCGGTCTTATCGGTATGAACGAAGTAGGTCTCAATGCTAAGTGGCTCCGTAAGGATATGACAACTAAGGAAACTCAGGCGTTTGCTAAGGACGTTCTCAACCACATGAGAGAAAGACTTTCTGACTATCAGGAGCTTTATGGCGACCTTTACAACCTTGAAGCAACTCCTGCAGAATCTACAACATACCGTTTCGCAAAGCACGATAAGAAGAGATATCCTGCTATTATCACAGCTAATGAAAACGGCACTCCCTACTATACAAACTCTTCACACCTTCCCGTTGGCTATACAGCTGATATTTTCGAGGCTCTTGATGCTCAGGATGAGCTTCATACTCTCTATACATCAGGTACAGTATTCCACGCATTCCTTGGTGAGAAGCTTCCCGATTGGAAGGCTGCTGCAGACATCGTAAGAAAGATCGCAGACAACTACAGACTTCCCTACTATTCAATTTCTCCCACATATTCAGTATGCTGCAACCACGGTTATATCGCAGGTGAAGAATATTCCTGCCCCGATTGCGGTAACGATACAGAGGTTTACAGCCGTATTACAGGCTATTACCGTCCCGTTCAGAACTTCAACGACGGTAAGGCTCAGGAGTTCAAGGACAGAAGAGTTTACGATGTAGCAAACTCTCACTTCGAGAAGTCAGAGAGAACTGTTGACCACGCTCATTGCGCTTGCGGCTGCAAGGAAGAAAAGCCCGCAGTAGCAGTTGACGGCGATGCAAAGTTCCTTCTCTTCGCTACTAAGACTTGCCCCAAGTGTAAGATTGCTGCTCAGCTTCTTGACAAGAAGGGTATCGCATACGAAAAGCTCTTTGTTGAGGACAACAGAGAATTTGCTACTCAGCTTGAGCTTAAGCAGGCTCCCACTCTTGTTATCCAGAAGGGTGACGTATTCGAGAAGATTGCAGACCTTCCTGCAGTTAAAGAATTTATCGAAACCCTTTAATTTAAATGACAAAAATTACCGCCTACGGGCGGTAATTTTTAAAATGAGGAATGATGAATGAGGAATGAGGAATTTCGGAACTGCGTTGCAATTATAATAAAATAAATCGTAGTCCGAATAAGTGGTGCAACATTAGGTTTGTTGTGTGATTCGTTGAAAACCGTTTATACAATGTTTGGAAGCGAAGCTTCCCCACAATTCCTAATTCCTAATTCCTAACTCCTAATTATACAAATTGGAGTGAATGTTATGCATGATATTATTGTAATCGGTGCAGGTCCTGCAGGTCTTACAGCGGCTCTTTACGCTCTCAGAGCTTCTAAGAGTGTTCTTGTTATCGAGCAGTCCACCTTCGGTGGTCAGGTTACCTTCTCACCTAAAATTGAAAATTATCCCGGTATTCCTGAGATGAGCGGTAACGAATTTGCCGATAAGCTTCTTGATCAGGTGCTCAGTATGGGTGCTGAGGTTGAGATGGAAAAGGTTACGGGCATTATTAACGAAGGCAACAGAAAGATAGTGTTTGCAAACAACAAGACCTTCGAAGCAAAGGCGGTTATTATTGCCGTAGGTGTTCATCATCGTCAGCTTGGTCTTCCTAAGGAAAATGAGCTTGTTGGTAATGGTGTGTCTTACTGTGCGGTTTGCGACGGTGCTTTCTTTAAGGATAAGGTTACCGGTGTTGTTGGCGGTGGAAACTCCGCTCTTCAGGAAGCTGTACTTCTTTCTGATCTTTGTGAAAAGGTTTACGTTTTACAAAATCTTTCCTTCTTTACCGGTGAGAAGAAGCTTCTTGAAATCCTCTCTCAGAAGGATAACGTAGAGCTTCTTACCGAGGTAACCGTTAAGGAGCTTAAGGGTGACGATGAGCTTACAGGCGTTGTTCTTAATACAACTGCAGGTGACAAGGAAATCAGCCTTGACGGTCTCTTCGTTGCAATCGGTCTCGAGCCTAAAAACTCTGCTTTTGCAGAAAGTGCGGGTCTCGATAAGGACGGTTATTTCGATTCCGACGAAAGCTGTCTTACAAAGACTGAGGGTATCTACGTAGCAGGTGACTGCCGTCAGAAGAGAATCAGACAGATTACTACCGCTTCTGCAGATGGTGCGGTAGCGGCCCTCGCTGCTTGCAGATATATTGATAATATGTAATACGGAACGGCGAAAACGGATGTTTTCGCCGTTTTTCGACGGAGGATATTATATGAAAAGACAACAGGCATTCATAAATAAAGACAATAAATTTCTTAAAGGCGGTCTTCATTGCCATACAACTATTTCCGATGGTGACGGTGACCCGGCGGAGGTAATCAGACTTCATAAGTCGGAGGGCTATGATTTTCTTGCTCTGACAGACCACAGAAAATACAACTGTAAGAATTATGCCGAGGACGTTGATATAACGATAATTCCCGGTATGGAAATTGATAATACCTTCGAAGCTGATAAGGGCTTCAGATGTTTTCACGAGGTTGTAATAGGTCCTGACGACGAGACCAACGGCTACAAGCACGCAGAGACCTTTCCTCGTGGCAAAGCGAAAAATCAGGAAGAATTTCAGGCTTACCTTGACGACGCTCACGCTAAGAATAATCTTACTATATATTGCCATCCTCAATGGAGCTCCACTCCCACAAGATATTTTGAGAAGCTAAAGGGCAACTTTGCTATGGAGATATGGAATACAGGTTGCGCAATAGAGTGTAATATGGATACAGATAACGGTATGATCTGGGATGAGCTTTTAGGTCAGGGTCAGAAGATTTATGCCGTTGCAACAGATGACGGTCATCCTGTATATCAGCATTGCAAAGGTTGGGTAATGGTGAATGCAGAGAATAATGTAAAATCTATTCTCAAAGCTCTTGAAAATGGTGAGTTCTATTCATCCTGCGGTCCTGTAATCAGAGACTTCTACGTGGATGACGAAGGCAAAGCACACGTAGAGTGTAGTGAGTGCAAGGAGGTTGTGTTCTGTTGCGATATGCAACCTTCACGTAAGGTTGTAGCGGGGGAGGAGCCGGTTACCGATGCGGTTTACGATCTCAGAGACGACTACAGATACATCCGCGCATACGTGGAGGATTTCGAGGGTAAACGCGCCTGGACAAACCCGATTTTCTTAGAAGACTAAATAGAGTAGAAGAAAGCTCTTGTCACTATGTGACAAGAGCTTTTACTTTTTTGTGTAATAAATTACATTGATTCGGGAGCTTCAATCTTAAGCATTGAAAGAACGTTCTTCATAGTATCGCGAACGCAGATGCAAAGGAAGATTCTTGCCTGCATAAGTGACTCGTCATCTACCATAACTCTCTGAGCGTTGTAGAAGCGGTGGAACTTTGTAGCAAGATCTGTTGCATAGTGAGTAATCTTTGCGGGATCGTATGTGTTTGCGGCACTTACGATTGTACCTGTAAGAGATGCAAGGTGAGCGATAAGGTCAGTCTCTTCGTCGGATGTAAGGAGCTGAAGCTCTGCACTTTCGGGTTTTCTCCATTCGATGCCCTCGTTCTTAAGCTTTTTAAGAATACTGCAGATTCTTGCGTGAGCATACTGACAGTAGTAAACGGGGTTCTGATTTGACTGCTCTACTGCGAGACCTAAGTCGAAGTCCATGGCACTGCCTGCTTCTCTCATATTAAAGAGGAAACGAACTGCATCGATCGGTACTTCATCGAGAAGGTCAACGAGAGTGATCGCCTTACCTGTACGCTTTGACATCTTAACGGGCTTGCCGTCTTTCATAAGGTTTACAAGCTGCATAAGTACAACGTGGAGTCTGTCGCCGTCAATACCTACTGCTTCCATAGCACCCTTCATACGTGCTACGTGGCCGTGGTGGTCTGCGCCCCATACGTCGATAGCCTTGTCAAAGCCTCTCTTTTCAAGCTTGTTTCTGTGGTATGCGATATCAGCGGCAAAGTAAGTGGGGTTGCCGTTCTGACGGATAAGAACATCGTCCTTAAGCTCAAGCTTTTCGATATCCTCGTCGGACTTGCCTTCGCGCTTGAGAATCTCTGTCATAACCTCGATGTTCTTATACCAGAGAGCGCCTTCCTTTTCGTAGGTATAGCCGTTCTTCTTGAGAATATCGATAGTCTCCTGAAGCTCACCGCCGTTATGGAGCGTAAGCTCTGAGAACCATGTATTATAATCAATTCTGTATTTTGCCATTGCCGCCTTCATTGTGGCAATGTTCTTGGGAAGAGCGTACTCAACGAGTGCCTTTCTTCTCTCTTCCTCGGAAACCTCAAGGAGACCCGTACCCAGCTCGTCGATATAGCTCTGAGCAAGTACACGGATATCGTCACCGTGATAGCTGTCCTCGGGAAGCTCGATGGAATCCTCGCCGTTAATAATCTGCTGATATCTTACGTCAAGAGAAAGCGCAAACTTATCTATCTGATTACCTGCATCATTTACGTAGAATTCTCTTTCGATTTCGTAGCCTGCCCAGTCGAGCACAGCCGCGAGACAGTCACCGAGAGCACCGCCACGGGCGTTACCCATATGCATAGGACCTGTGGGGTTTGCGGAAACGAACTCAACGTTTATCTTGGTGCCTTTACCGAAATCGCTTCTGCCGTAATTATCACCGCACTCTGCAATATCAAGAAGGATATCTGCATAAAATTCGGGTTTAAGGAAGAAATTGATGAAGCCGGGACCTGCAACCTCGCAAGACTTGAAATAAGTGCCGTCAAGGTTGATTTTCTCAAGAATACCCTCTGCAATCTTTCTGGGGGGCATTCTGAGAGATTTTGACATCATAAATGCCGCATTGGCAGAGTAGTCTCCGTTCTTTCTGTCGGCAGGAATCTCGGTCTTGAATGCGGGAATCTCTGCTTCTATAAAGCTTCCGTCTGCAATATTAGCTTTAATAGCGTCGGAAACTGCGCTTATAATCTGTTCTTCTGTCTTTTTAACTAATTTGGACATATTTAAACCTCATTTATTTTCATTAAAAGATTATTTTCGCCGATGATTTCTCCGTTGCTTTCAAGTGTGTAGCAAAGAAGGATTTTTCCCGATGCGTCGGGGATCCGAGCATTTACTCTTTGAGCGGTGATTTCCATAGGCATTTCACCGAAGGGCGTTCTGTAAATGCATTGATGGGTTTTGCCCTCTTCAATGAGGAAGGTTGTTTCGTAAACGCCTTTTCTGCTCATTTCAATAAAGTTGCTGTTTATTATTCTGACGATTGTTTCTGATTTGCCCATTTCGGAATCGGGTTCTGTATAAGTGATAACCTTTATACCTTCGATTTCCTGAATGGTGCCGTGAGCCTTAAGCTTACTGCTTTCTCTGTCGTCGTGGTATTGCTGTTCGCTGACAAATTCTATTTCAACATTTCTCATCGGCTTCGGTTCTCCGCGTATTCTATGAGTTTATCAATAAGCTCAGAATAGGGGATGCCTACCTGACCGAAAAGCTTCGGGAACATTGAAATTGAAGTGAAGCCGGGAAGGGTGTTGATCTCATTAAGGTAACAGGTTCCATCCTCAGCTAAGAAGAAATCTACTCGTGAGCATCCCTCACAACCGAGAGCTTTGTATGCTCGGATAGCTTCATTTCGTACCTTTTCGCTGACATCCTCGGGAAGATCCGCGGGAATTGCAAGACCCGTGGAGTTGTCGATGTATTTTGCTTCGTAGTCGTAGAACTCTGCGGTGGGAAGAATCTCGCCGATGCAGGACGCTACGGGCTTGTCGTTACCCATAACTGCACATTCGATTTCTCTGCCGACGAGAGTTTCCTCGAGAACTGCCTTGTAGTCGTTATCAAAAGCAATATCAATAGCCTTCTTAAGCTCTTCCTCGTCGTGTGCCTTTGTGATGCCTACGGATGAACCTGCGTTAGCGGGCTTTACGAATATGGGGAAGGACAACTTCTCAATAATAGCCTTAAGGTCAACCTCGCCGCCGTAGTATTCAGAGCGAGTGAAAGCCGCCCACTTTGCGCCTGCAATACCTGCTTCGTCAGCAAGAGTATTTGTGATAGCCTTATCCATACACATAGCACTTGCGAGAAGTCCGCAGCCTACGTAGGGGATACCTGCTAACTCGAAGATACCCTGAATCGTACCGTCTTCGCCGTTTTTACCGTGGAGCACGGGGAATATAACGTCGATTGGGAGCTTTTCGACGCCGCCGTCTTTAAGAATAAGAAGAGCTTTATCCTTTTTGTCGGGAGAGATAACCGCGGGGGTTACATTTTCGCCCTTGGACCAAGCGTTGCTTTCAATATCCTCAATGGAGCCGTCGTAATAGTACCAACTGCCGTCTTTGGTGATACCGAGCATATTAACGTTGTATTTACTACGGTCAATGTTTCTGAGTACAGATGCAGAGGAGCGAAGAGAAACCTCGTATTCGCTTGAGCAACCACCGAAAATAACAAGTAAATTTTTCACAAAATCACCTATAAATAAAAATCATAAATATACATTCTAAATGATATCACAATATATTATTTATTTCAATCATAAAATAGTATGGATATTTTAAAGATACTGTTTACCTTTTTGGATAAAAATGCTACAATACATAGGTAAAGGATTTTATTATACGCGCAAAAGCGTTGTGGTGCTTTGCAACCGAGTGATTAAAAATAAGAAGAAGGTATTTTTATGGAACTTACAAAAATTCTCAACCACGTTGATCACACTCTTTTAAAGCAGGAGGCTACGTGGGAGCAGATAAAGGCTATATGTGACGACGGTATTAAGTTCAATACAGCGAGTATTTGTATTCCTCCTTCATACGTGAAGGAATGTGCCGACTATTGCGCAGGAAAGATTTCCGTATGTACGGTTATCGGCTTCCCCAATGGCTATAACACTACCGCATGCAAGGTTTTCGAGACGGCGGATGCTATCAAAAACGGTGCAGACGAAATAGATATGGTTATAAATATCGGTTGGTTAAAGGACAAGAAATATGACCTTATTCTTAATGAAATTAAAGAAATAAAGAAGGCTTGTGCAGACAAGATTCTCAAGGTTATTATAGAAACCTGTCTTCTTACCGACGATGAGAAAAAGGAAATGTGCCGTATAGTAACTGAGGCGGGAGCAGATTTTATTAAGACTTCCACAGGCTTTTCTACAGGTGGTGCAACCTTTGATGATATTAAGCTTTTCTCCGAAAACATTGGTGACGGAGTTAAGATGAAGGCGGCGGGAGGTATCGCATCTCTCGATGATGCAGAAAAATTTCTCGGTCTCGGAGCAGAACGCCTCGGAACAAGCAGAGTTGTATCTATCGCTAAGAGTGAGCAGGGCTCAGGCTATTGATTTTAAACCCTAATGATTATAAAAGGCGGGTGACAAAATGAAAAAGCTCAGCATGGAGATAATGTACGTGCCTCAGGCTACCGTTTCGCAGAAAAAGGAAATGGTGCTTGAATGGCGCTTGGAAAGTGAAAACGCCTTTAGATTTTCTATGATTTCTGCGGGTGTTTCCCTTATGGCTATGCTAATCTTCCTTTTTGGTAAGGCGGATTTCTGGTATATTTATGCAGGCTCTGTGGCTGTATCTCTTTTGAGCGGATATATGGCGAAGAAGTGGAGTATAGTAGGCTACGGTGGTATTTTCGCGTCGCTCTTACTTAACTGTCTGTGGTTTTCTATAGGTTTTCCCGAAAACTATGTGTACGTTGGTTCTATCATATTGGCGGCTATATGTAGCCTTCTGCCTTGTTTTTCTGCCATAAGATGTATTTTCAATTACTCTGAGGTGTTTATCCCATTAAAAAACAGTAAAGGCTTCCCCGATTTCATCATGAGTACGGCAGACCTTTACGGAGATAAAATGTATCTTAAGGATGAGCCCGACGAGAATATATACGACAATAAATATGAGGCATCCTATAATCCTTTTAAAACTGATAAAGACATAAGCGACGAGGAGTATAGGCGAAGCCAGGAACTTAAATCAAGAGGTCTCAATGAACCCGTCACTATGAATATCGGTGAGGACGGAGAAATTGACAACAAAAAGCCGAAAGAACCTAAAACATATAAGCACGGCTTTAAAATCGGCGACTTTGAAATCGTATTTCTTCACGATGATCTTGATGAGAGTATGGACTTCCAAGAGAAATCGCTCCTTATGAGCAAGTGGAGAGGGAATATTGACCGCGCAGAGAGGAATTTTTATACCTTCTTCATGCTCATTGCCGTATCCTGTATGGCGGGTGGCTTCGGTAACTTTGCGGCTACCGTACTGAGATTTCTGGTACTTGCTTTGTTCATTATTGGTATCGTCGGAATGAAGAACGGCTATACCTACGGTGCGTTTGTGACATTAGGTGCCGTGGTGTATTCCTTTGCCATGATCAACGAGGCTATTTCCTTGTTCCTTGTGGTGGGAGCATATATTTTTAATTTCGGTATCTTGGTGGCTCCCATAATATTCCTGATTAATAAGCCCATATATAACAGTTTATCTGAAATGGAAGGTTTCCCCACCTTTGTCAGGACTACTGCCGACCTCTACGGGTCGCAGATGTATATTCTTGACAAGAAGCCTCCGATAGTTAAGAGAACAAATAAAGATCATTTTATTACAATGAATATCGGTTATGACGATGAACCGAAAAAACCGGAGGAAGACAAGGCGTGGAACGCCTTTGATTATATGGATGAAAAGAAAGAGGAGAATGAAGAATGATTAAAGCAACTGAACTTATTAAAGAGTTTATTTACCCACTTGAGAGTGTGACACCTTCTTGCCACGCATCGACGGTATTACCTCTTGACGACGGTACAGTTGTTGCCGCTTGGTTTGGCGGTACAAAGGAAGGGGAGAACGACGTTAAAATCTGGGTAAGTGTAAGAGACTCCGAAAAATGGGCAGAGCCTTACAGCGTAGCCGTTGACGGCGAGGAGCTTCCCCATTGGAATCCTGTTCTTTTCCGGAGAGAAAACGGCGATATTATTCTCTATTTCAAGTATGGTAAGCCTATTCCCAAGTGGGTTACGTACTACGCAATATCCAAGGACGGTGGTAAGAGCTTTTCAAAGCCGCAGATTCTTGTGCCCGGTGATAACGATGGTGGCAGAGGCCCTGTAAAGAATAAGGCTATCCGCCTTTCTGATGGCAGAGTAATGGCTCCTGCATCAAGAGAAACCCTTCGCAAGAGCTGGAAATGCTTTGTTGATATTTCCGAGGATGACGGACTTACCTTTACTCATTCAAAGTTTGTTTTAAGACCCAAGAAAAATCTTAAAACAGTAAATATGATTCAGCCCACTCTCTGGGAGGATGAGAAGGGGATTCATATGTTTGTGCGTACCAATATGGGTCATATTTACCGTAGCGACAGTAAGGATGGCGGTATGACATGGTGCAAGGCATACGAGACACCTATGGGTAACCCCAACAGCGGTATTGACGTGGTTAAGACAGATAAGGGCAATCTCATAATGGTTATGAATCCCATTTTCGAAAACTGGGGCGACAGAGCACCTCTCGTGCTTATCGCATCCGAGGACGGCGGGGATAATTTCACCGAAATCTTCAAGTGCGAAGCCACCGAGGGCGACCACGAATTCAGCTATCCCGCAATGGTTGTTAAGGGCAATATTCTTCATATTACATATACTCACCAGAGAAAAGGAATTGTATATCAGCGAGTTGAGATTGAAGAATAATGCATACCCTTAATTCCTCGTTCCTAACTCCTAATTTCTAATTAAAAAGCACTCCGAGAGGAGTGCTTTTTTTACATTTCTTCAATTACTTTCTTTGCTGCATCAACTAAGATCTGGAGACCCTTTTTGAGTGTCTCGTCGTCTGCGAGGAGGCAAGGCATAAGCTTAACAACGTCGTTGTTTCTACCTGCTCTTTCAACGATAAGACCGTTGTTGAAGCTCTCTCTTACGATCGCTTTTGAAATTACGTCGGGCTTAACTTTATTACAGTCAACGCCCCACATAAAGCCGATACCGCGTATTTCAAAGCCTTCGTGAAGTTCTTTTACCTTATCGAGGTATTCCTTGATAATTGCGCTTTGTCTTTGTACCTTTTCTTCAACCTTGTCCTTGAGCATGATCTCAAGACCTGCCTTAGCGGCAACGATTGAAAGCTGACTTCCTCTGAATGTGCCGTTATGCTCGCCGGGCTTCCATACGTCAAGCTCGGGCTTGAAGAGTACGAGGGCGAAGGGCATACCGTAGCCGCCGATAGACTTTGAAAGAGTAACGATATCGGGAACGATACCTGCTCTCTCGAAGGAGAAGTAGTAGCCCGTTCTTGCGGAGCCTACCTGGATATCGTCGCAAACGAGAAGAATATCGTTTCTCGTACAGAAATCTCTGAGACCCTGTAAAAATTCCTTGCTGAATACGTGAATACCGCCGTCTGCCTGTACGGGCTCGATAAATACCGCCGCGGGCTTTGAGATACCCGAGTGGTCATCGTCAATAAGCGTCTGCATATATTGGAGCACATCGAAATCAGGGAACATATAGGGAGCGGGGATGTGGGTAACGTCCGTGAGGACTACTCCCGCACCTTCTCTTGAGTCTCTGTCAGTTGTCATTGAGAGAGAGCCGAGAGTCATACCGTGGAAAGCACCCATAAAGGCGAAGATGTTGTTTCTCTTCTTGACCTTACGTGCTAATTTGAGAGCGGCTTCTACGGCATTTGTACCCGTAGGGCCGGGGAACTGAATTTTATAGTTATATCCGCGGGGCTCAAGAATGTTTTCCTCGAAAAACTCGATGAAATCACGCTTTGCGGCAGTAAACATATCGAGAGAGTGGATAATTCCGTCGCTCATGAGATATGAAATGATCTGCTCCTTGATGTAGTCGTTGTTGTGACCGTAGTTTAGAGCACCTGCGCCGCAGAAGAAGTCGATATATTCCTTGCCGTCCTCGGCATAAATAATGGAATCCTTCGCCTTGGTGAAAACTGCGGGGAAGTTACGGCAATAGGAGCGCACCTCGGATTCGTATTTTTCAAAAGCATTAGTGTTCATTGTCATTGTCCTTTCCGACAGAAGCAGCGTCGTGCCGGCTTGCAAAACCTTCTCTGTCGTTGTAAAAATTTCTTTTCCGTGAAAAACAATCAGAACATAAAGATGGAAGAAGCAGCGTCTTGCCGGTTTGCAAGACCTTCTCAACCTTTATTAAATATTTTTTCTCAAAGATAAAATTATTATATCACTTTGTTTTGGAAAATCCAATATATAAAGTGAAAAAATATTGGTTATAATTGGTTAATTATATGTTGAACTTTACAAATGTTTTTGATACAATATATAATGTATAAATTTGGACTATATTCAAGTAAAGGAGATAGACTATGGCTCAACCGGTTAAGTTATTTCCCCGATTGACGAGGGTTGTAAGCCACTTTAAGAAGTATGATATCGAAGTACCGAAGATACTTCTTGAGGTTAAGGCGAAGAAGCCCGACCTTTCGGATTTCCCGTATCCGCTTCCTCAGAGAAAGAAGGATTATACCTGCTACTGTGAGGGTAACGGAGGTGTAATGTGGTACGGCTCCAACGGAGGCGTTACCCGATACGATCCTAATGCAGATTCACTTTCTGATAAGGTGATGTATTTCAGCGCACACAGAGACCTCCTCGACAACAACGTAAACGCTCTCGTTGCCGATGGCGACAACGTATGGGTACTCACAGACAATGGTGCTACTCATATTGAGATGATACGTATGTCTATGGAGGAAAAGGCAGATCGCCTTCTCGACGAGACTCTTACCTACGTACAACGTCACGGCATGGTAAGCCAGAAGCATCTTGCAGAAGCAGGTAATCTCAAGTCAGTTCTTCCCTACGGTCACAGCGACAACGACGGTAGTTTTTCGTCTTGCTATGCGATGGGTGAAATCTTCCGTTACGCTACCTTTAAGAAGGAAAAGGGTGACTATGCAGAGGAAACTCTCAGAGCGAGAGAGGTTGCTATGCGCGCAAGTGAAGCAAACCTCCTTCTTCTCTTTATTTCGGGTAGAGGCAACGGCTTCGTAGCAAGAACTTATCTTACAAGCAATGAGCCTGTTCCGGATGACGGTCTTTTCTATAAGAAAAACGGTGCTACCGCAGTATGTCTTAATACTACCGATGCGAGAGAGCGTGGTGTGGTAGGTATGGAAATCAAGGCGGACGCGCCCGTTCCCGATAGATTAGCAAAGTTCTATAGGAACGAAGGCTTTGAGGATACGGATATCACCTACAAGGGCGATACCTCAAGTGACGAGATTACACATCACTATATCCATCTTCTTGTTGCTCACGAGTTCTTGGGCAGAGAAGATCCCGAGTATGACGAGCTTCTCAAGACAGCCGTAAGAAATACCACAAAGCACATTATTGATAACAACTTTGCTCTTCGTGAGATTGACGGCAAATATACCACCTGGGCAAAGTGGAATATGGAATATTTCAAGACTCCCATGGGTTGGGCAGATGCTTGTCTCAATGCGGCTCAGATGCTTATGTACCTCAGAGTATGTATGCACATTACCGGCGAGAGCGGTATCTGGCAGGAGACCTACGATAAGCTTATAGAAATGGGTTATGATAAGCTTACAATTCAGCACTACAACCGATTCTATCATATGAGCCATCAGGGTGGTGTTGATATTCGTGAGGAAATGATGTACGGCGACCATATGCTCGCTTGTCTTGCCCTCTTCGGTCTTATAACTCTCGAGCCCGATGCAGAGCAGAAGGAGCTTTTCAGAGAAGCATTCAGAACATGGCGCTCATCTCTCGCACCGGAGTTTAATCCCGGTTATGATTTCTTGTATTTCTTAAGCGATCCCGACAACGCTAAGCCCGATGCAGAGAGAATCAGAACGTGGTTCTACCGCTTCAACGTTTCCCGTCTTGCGGCTTCGGTTTCAATAGATAAGCGTAGAGATATCCCCAAGAAAACTCTTATGGGAGGCGGATATCACGAAACTTCAGCACTTCTTCCCAACGATGAGAGATTTATCGCAAAGTACGACAGAAATCCTCTCGAATTTAAGTCTGAGGATAGCGGCGGCGTTTTCTGTGTTGAAAGCTGTTACCCCTATACCTTTGCTTATTGGATAGGAAGATATTTTAAGATTATTGAGGAGGGCGAGGAATAATGGATAAAGTAAATAAGCTTATCGGTAACGCCCACCTTGACCCCATCTGGCTTTGGAGATGGCAAGAGGGTTGCGGCGAGGTGCTTCAGACCTTCCGTAGCGCTCTCGACAGACTTAAGGAGTACAATGACTTCGTGTTTACTTGCTCATCTGCCGCTTATTATAAGTGGGTAGAGGAGATAGATCCTCAGATGTTTGAGGAAATCCGTGCAATGGTTAAGAAGGGCAGATGGGTACCCGTAAACGGTTGGTGGGTACAGCCCGACTGCAATATGCCCTCGGGTGAAAGCTTTGCCCGTCAGGCTCTTTACAGTCAGCTTTACTATTACGAGAAGTTCGGCATTACCTGTAAGACAGGCTACAACGTTGACTCCTTCGGTCACAATGCTAATATGCCTCAGCTTCTCAATAAGGGCGGAATGTATTCATACGTATTCCAAAGACCCGATATGAGTGAAAACAGCGAGATTCCCGAAAATCTTTTCTGGTGGGACGGTATTGACGGCTCACGTGTAATGACCTACAGAACTCCCACGGGATATACTGCTCACGGTAAAGAGGATATCGACAGAAAGCTTGATATCATCGAGCAGAGAGCGGAGGAGACAGGTCACGGCATGATGCTCTTCTACGGTGTAGGCAATCATGGTGGCGGACCTACAAAGGGCGATATTGAGTACCTTAAGGAAAATCTCGAGAGAGAGGGCTATAACGAGCTTGAGTTCTCCTCTCCCGACGAATACTTCGAGGATATGCTCAATGAGCTCCTTGAGATTCCCGTATGGAACGACGAGCTTCAGCATCACGCAAGCGGTTGCTACAGTGCAACAAGCCTTGTTAAAGCACTTAACCGCAGAGCTGAAAATACTCTTGCAGCAGCAGAAAAATGGGACACAATTTCCTCAATTGTTACAGACTCTGCACCAAAGACAAGAGAATTCGAGAATGCCTGGAAAAAGGTCTGCTTTAACCAGTTCCACGATATACTTTGCGGTTGCTCAATTATGGAAGCTTATGAAGATGTTAAGGAATCTGAGGGTTATGCTTTGAATATTGCTTCCGAAAGCTACAACAATGCAGTTCTTAAAATTGCCCGCAGAATTGATACCTGGATTGACGGTGTAAGTGATGCTATTCTTGAAACCCGCCATTACACAGGTGCGGACAACGGCTTCCCCCGTCCCGTTGTTGTGTTCAACCCCCATTCTTATGAAATCAATATGCCCGTAAGAACGTACCACCCCTCAAAAGCGGTTACAGATTCCGAGG
>JAZUSK010000012.1:0-29598 GCA_045606645.1 Acutalibacteraceae bacterium
TTATATCCATTTAACTATGGAGGCGTATTTTGTTGTTTTTTCGAATATGGGGTTTATTATTACGAGCGTTAGCGAGTAACAAGGTTCTGACGCATAGCGGCAGGTTCTTATATCCATTTAACTATGGAGGCGTATTCATTAAATTATACGATAGAAGGTTTTTATTGTGTGGTTGTGACCAAAGAGATTATATCAAACTGATACTTTTTGTCAAGGGGAAAAGTATCCTCAAGCATTACAAATCGATTATGTTTTTTCGTTATTAACCTTAAAAATCCAATATTTACTAACCAAATAATTTGATATTACGACTCCGACAGAGAGAATTAATTTTATAATAACCTGAGAAGTCATCTGATAACCGAAGAAGGAGAAGCTACTCTGACCGAATCTTGAAAAATTAACAAAAAGAATCAAACCGATCTCCTCGAAGGAGAAGCTAAGCAGACGGGCGATGGCAAACTCAACAAACTCCTTACCGGCCACATTAAGTTTCCAACTCTTGGAGCTAAAAACCCAAAGCTTATTGGTAACAAAAGCCACTACCATACAAACAAACCACGCAGCGGCATTATTAAACACGTAGTGCTCATCACCAAACAGATCGGTACATACCACAAAAGTAACTATATTCGCCAATGTAGTAAGTGTTCCTGAAACACACATTAGAATAGCTATTCGACTTCTTTTATAAAGTCGCTTTATACCGTTAAGCACGTTTCTCCCCCTTCCTGTTTTTCTTTAATTTTAGCAGATAAAACGCTATTTTTCAACAAAAATTCTTTTTATCCCGTTAATGTTATTAATTGCTCTTTACAATTCAACAAAAATGATATAATATTAATAAATATAAAAAAGCAATTAGGGGTCTTAATGTTGAAGAAAAACCATTCACTCAGAGCAGCTGAATTATTTTGTAACGGATGTAATTGCAGTCAAGCGGTGCTTGTTGCTTTTGCTGAAGATTGCGGTATGGATGAAAAAACCGCTATGCGGTTGTCCTCTTCTTTTGGCGGCGGAATGGGTAGGCTTCGCGAGGTATGCGGTGCGGTATCCGGTATGTTTATGGTTGTAGGTTTACTTGCAGGCTACGAAAGCACCGATGACAAACAAAAAAAAGATGCCCACTACAAATTAATACAAGACCTGGCAGAGGAATTCAAAAAAGAGAACAACACCATAATCTGCCGTGATCTTTTAGGAGAATTAGGTAAGTCCACCTCCCCCGTCTCTGACCACAGAACCGCAGAATACTACAAAGTTCGTCCTTGTGTAAGATTTGTAATATCTGCATCAGAAATCCTGGACAGGCATTTTTTCAGTATATAAGCACATAAAAATGTGTTAATATAAACAAACAAGAAAAAGGTGATATTTATGGAAAAAGGCTTAAAGAAACAATATGGTCTTCTTATGGCTATCTGCATGGTTGTAGGTACCGTTGTAGGCTCAGGTGTATTCTTCAAGGCACAGACAATCCTCGACAAGACAAACGGTGATATGCCTCTCGGTATTATTGCATGGATCATCGGCGGTGCTGTTATGCTCTTCTGTATTCTTGCGTTCTGTGTAATGGCACAGCGTTACGAGAAGGTTAACGGCCTCGTTGACTACTCAGAAGCAACAATCGGCAAAAAGTACGCATATATGATTGGTTGGTTCACAACCACAATCTACACTCCCGCTATGACTTCTGTTCTCGCTTGGCTTACAGCCCGCTATTTCTTAGTTTTTCTTACCTCTGTTAATCCTGATTTCAAAATCAACGGAAACCCTGTAACAAGTTCAGAAACATTCATATTTGCAGGTTTTATTCTTGTTCTTGTTTTCGCAGTCAATACCCTTTCATCAAAGTTGGCAGGTAAGCTCCAGATAAGTGCTACATTTATCAAGTTTATTCCCCTTCTTGCAATGGCTGTCGGCGGTATCATATATGGTCTTTCCCACGATATCACCGGTGCACCCGTACAGGATGCTACGTCCTTGCTTGTTTCCAACTTCGGCACAAGCGGAAACACAATCGCCCCCCTCTTCGGCGCAGTTGTTGCTACAGCATTCGCTTATGAAGGCTGGATTCTCGCTACATCCATCAACTCAGAAATCAAAAACTCCAAGAAGAATCTTCCCATAGCACTTATTGTCGGCGGTATAATTATCATCGCAATTTACCTTTTCTACTATATCGGTGTTGCAGGCGGTGCTCCCGTTGATGTTCTTAAAGACCCTAACCTGGGTGCTCCCGTTGCATTCGTAAACGTATTTGGCAATGTTTTAGGTAACGTTCTAAACCTCTTCGTTGCGGTTTCCTGCCTCGGTACACTTAACGGTCTTCTTATCGGTTGTATCCGTGGTATGTATTCTCTTGCTGTTCGCGATATGGGTCCCAAGAACAAGCTTATGCGCGAGGTGGACAATGCTTCCGGTATGCCTTCAAACTCCTGCATCGTAGGTCTTGTAATCGTTGCTGCATGGTTAGTTTACTTCTACGGTGCAAACCTTGTAGAAACACCTTGGTTCGGTAAGTTCAGCTTTGACTCTTCAGAGCTTCCTATCATCACTATTTACGCTCTCTACATCCCGATTTTTATTCAGTTTATGAGAAAAGAAAAGGACTTACCCGCACTTAAGAGATTTGTTCTTCCTGCACTTGGTATTATCGGTTCAGGCTTTATGGTATTCGCCGCTATCTATTCTCACGGCTACGCTCCTTACAAGGCAGCTGCCGCAAACGGTGAATTCTCATGTCCCGTACTTTTCTACCTTATCTTATTCGCTGTAATTATGGTTATTGGCGCTGTCTTAATGAATCCGAAGAAAGTAGAAAAGAAATAATAGAATTTATACAAACAATGAACCCTTCGCTCCACTACGAACGAAGGGTTCAATTTTTTATTTAATATTGCTTTCGTAAACATTAAAGTTCTTTTCGAGATAAACTTCACTAAACGAATATTGGTTAAGACGATCATTAGAGGATTTATCAACCATAAGTATCAAATCGCCTTCGCCATCGTCAAGCATATCGAACAGATCGTTATATTCTGCAGGAACAAACACGGGTGTATAGCCCAAATCCTCACATATAGCTCTCATAATATCGGCATCAATACCACAGACATTTCCGACATCATCGTAGTAAACTCTGTCTTCTATAAAGGGGTAACACAATATACGAATTTCATTACCGCCCGTCATAGAAAACGAGTTACCGACGCCGTTAATACAATTATCAACAATAGAATCTATCTTACCGGTACTATTCAAAGCCAATATACTCTCGTTTAGTTCGTTGATTAAAGGTTGATTGTCTGAAAAAGATACCATACAATACTGAATCGAATACTCACACGCTTCTACGAATTGAAGTCCGTAGTCTTCGGGAATTATTGTAGTAAACTCATCCAGAAGCACGTAATCGTACTTACCGTTTTCCACAAACACAACCGCATCCTCCGAAGCAGAGCATTCCACCAAGTCATACCCTTTTTCAGCGCAATAAGCCTCCGCGGCAAGCTTTGTGTCATAGTAACCTTCGACGGCTACTACGGGAGTGGTCTCCACGGAAACCGCTTCATCCTCCGAGTCACAAGAGGTACACGACAAGACTAAAAGCAGTATCGCCAAGAGTAACGATATTTTTCTTTTCATAAGATACTCCAACTGACTTTTTATTATTATAAATTTCTGAGAAGTGCAATAGCATCTGCAATGTCGTTGCAGAAATCGTCCGTATGAGCCTCGATTGAGCAAGTGTCACAACCTGCCGCACTCATAACGTCAAGAAACTTTTTATAAGTAGCCTTCACACAGTCGGAATCTTTAACTAACGAAGGATACACTCTCTTTTCCGGCTCGGCAATATGACAATGCTTTATCATTCCGTTAAACTGCTTCATATCATCAATATCGTCGTTATTACCGTAAACGTGATAAAGATCCGCAAGACCGAACACATTGTCCGCACCACTCAGACGAGACATCTCAACTCCGTCGGATACCATATGTATCATAGAACTCTCACAGAATCGAAGAGGCTCTATAACGATAATGCATCCTGCATTCTTAGCCATAGGTGCGGCATATTCTTTGAGAAAATATACAAACTGTTCCTTAGCCTTTTCAGGAGAAAAGCCTTCCGGAAAGCTTCTTGCACCGCCACTACCGAAAACGATTATCTTAACCCCTATTTCTTCAGCTCTCTTAAATCCGCGTTTAAGATAATCCTCAAGGGCTTTATAATCAACGTCGTCGCCCACCAACTTCATATCACCGGGAATAAAACCGTTTGCAATAAGACAAGGTAATCCGAGACTTTCCAGTTTTTCCTTACCTTTATTAAACTTTTCATCGTCGAAATTAGCGAGGCAGCCAAAGCCGGTTTCAAAATAATCAACACCTGCCTTCTTAGCGCCTTCCATTGCTACATAATCATCTAAGCCTCTGCAAACACCAAATAACATAACGTCACCCCATAGCAGAGAGAAGCATTTCCTCTGCGTTCTTTAACTGTATCTCCTCTATAATTCCGCCACCTGTAATACGGGCAATTTCGCGCATTCTACCCTCACGATCAAGAAGCGTAACCGCTGTATAGGTTTTTTCATTCTTCGCGGATTTCTCAATGAGATAATGATTGTCTGCGTAAGCCATAAGCTGAGCAAGATGTGTAACGCATAAAACCTGCTTACCTGCAGCAACCTGCTTGAGCTTTGATGCGACCTTGGTCGCGGCACGACCGCTGACACCTGTATCGATCTCATCAAATATCATAGTAGAAATCTTATCCTTATCTGCCATAATGGTCTTAAGGGCAAGCATTACTCTCGATAATTCGCCGCCACTTGCAATTTTTGTCAAAGGCTTAGGAATTTCACCTACGTTGGCAGAAATAAGAAACTCTGCAAAATCTATACCGTTCTCGCATAATTCAACTTCCTTGAAATCAACAAGGAATTCAATATGCGGCATATCGAGGTAACGAAGCTCGTCACACACCTTACGAGAGAAATCCTCAGCAGTTTTCTTTCTCGTGTCAGAAAGTTCTCTCGCTAACGACATGGCTTTTTTCTCCGCCCCAATGCATTTCTCTTTAAGCTCAAGAAGTTTTTCATCGGAGAAGGATATGTTTTCCAATTCCTCCTTTGCATTCTCAAGGAACGCAAGTACATCTTCCTCCGTCTCGCCATACTTTTTACAGAGATTGTTAAGAAGGGCTATTCTATCTTCTATATTATCAAGCTCCGCTTGAGAGAAGCCATCTTCATTTAACGAATATCGCAAGGTTTCCGCCATATCCTGAAGTTCGTAATACAAATCCGTCATTTTGGACGCCATATCGCCCAAATCAGCGGAGTACGATGAAACAGAAGCAAGTTCCCTATACGCGCCCGAAACAAGCTCTACGGCTCCCCTGAAGCCATCCGCACCGCTAAGCGCCTCATAAGACGAGGAAAGACTGTTCTGAATCTTGGTAAAATTCTGCAACTCGTTACGTCTTTCTCTGAGAGAATCCAACTCACCCTGTTGTATCTCTGCTTTTTCAATTTCATCTATCTGATAAGAAAGAATATCAATCTTACGAGCCTTTGCCTCTTTATCCGTTGATAATTTCTTGATTTTTGCTTTCAAATCGCAATATTCGCTGTAAGATGCTCTAAAATCATCAATAAGTTTTTCGTTGTCCGCCAAAGCATCTATATAGCTGATATGAGTTTCGCTGTTAAGAAGCTCTCTGTTGTCTTGCTGACCATGTATGCTCATAAGCTCAGCGCCTAATTCTCTTAAAACAGATACTGTAGCAAGAGAATTATTAACCCTGCATACGTTTTTGTCAGCACTTATTACTCGGGATATAAGGAGGGTGTCATCGGGAGTTTGCGGTAAATCCAACTCCATAAGCTTAGTTTTAACGTTTTCGCCGATATGGGAAAACAACGCGGTAACCTGCGCCTGCGTCTCCCCCGTTCGAATCAACTCACGAGAGGTACGAAAACCCAATACCGCGTTAATAGAATCAAGAATTATTGATTTACCGGCGCCGGTCTCACCGCTCAAAACGTTAAAGCCGTCAAAAAATTCTATTTCTGCACTTTCAATTATAGCAATGTTTTGTATTTTTAAAACTGAAAGCATATTGCCGTCACCTTATCTACTAATCATTCTGTTAAGTGCTTCTGCTACTCCGTGAGCTTCGTCGGAAGTACGACAGAGCATAAATATAGTATCATCACCCGCGATAGTACCCACTACCTCGCTTACGTTCATAGCATCGATAGTAGCACAAGCGGCACTTGCAAGACCGGGTGAACACTTAATAACGCAGATATTACCCGCGTAATCAACCTTTGTCATTGCACTCTGGAAAAGAGCGTCAAACATACCGGAATATCCGTTATCCTTCGGCTTATCAACCGTATATTTATACACACCGTTAGAGCCGAGAGATTTAAGCAATCTCAACTCCTTAACATCACGCGAAACAGTAGCTTGAGTAACGTCATAGCCTCTGTCTCTGAGCATTGCAAGAAGCTCCTCCTGGGTACCAACCTCATACTGTTCAATAAGCTCAAGTATGAGTTTATGTCTTCTCTTTTTCATATCATTCACCTATCCCGATATTTTTTTATTTAAAACGTCAATAAAGGTTTCGTTTTTCACTTTAATAAACGTTGCATATTTTTCAGAATGTTTTACCTTAACAGTTGCGTTTTCAGGTATATTAATCGCCGGTTGTCCGTCACAAGAAAGAATAGTCTCACCGCTGTTGTCATGGCAAATACTAAGTTCAGAATCGCCCGATAACACAACTGACCGAGAAAAAATGCTATGGGGACAAACCGGTGTAAGCAAAATACTTTCCACACAAGGGTCAACTATAGGTCCGCCCGCAGACATTGAATATGCGGTAGAGCCGGTAGGCGTACTTACAATAGCACCATCCGCCATATATTCTATAAGAGGAGCGTTATTGCAGCCTACGGAAAGCTTCATAATACGGATACTTCCGCTACGTGAAACTACCACATCATTGAGACAGTCGGCAGCATACGTAGTTTCACCGTTTTCATCCTCAATAGACACGTGAAGCATCATACGCTTCTCCAAAACGTACCTTCCCGACACTATATCACCAAGAAGGTGTATCTCATCCCCTTCGATACAAGCAAGATAAGCTAATTTACCCGCATTCACACAGATAAGGGGCTTATTATACAGATTAGCCTTCTTGGCAGCATTTATAAACGTACCGTCGCCGCCGACGGATATAAACATATCTACACCCTTGCAAATATCGTCGTCACCGACATATACAACGCTATCTCTATCTCCAAAGGTATCTTTCATAGAAGAGTCTATGTACGCATTGCAATTCAATTTTGAAATTTCAGACAAAAGCGAAACTGTCACATCATACGTGTTAGCTCTCGTCATATTAGGAATAATATAAAACTTCAAAAAATCACCTTACTTATCAAGAACATCGTGAGATCTTTTTACAAGGTCTCCCGCGGTAGAAATAACATCACTTGAATCCTGAATATCGTCACATTTTCTAATGTGCATAAGATACTCAATGTTCCCTTCCGGACCTTTTACAGGAGAATGTTCAAGTCCCAAAACACTAAATTTACAAGAATTTGCAAACTGAGTAATTGTAGTTATGACGCTTTCATGGATGGCAGGGTCTCTCACAACACCCTTTTTACCGACGTTTTCTCTACCCGCCTCAAACTGAGGCTTTATGAGACAAACAGCCTCACCATTGTCCTTCAAAAGCTCATACATTACAGGTAAAATAAGCTTAAGAGATATAAAAGAAACGTCAACGGATGCAAAATCTATATCCTCGGGAATCTGCTCGTGAGTAACGTATCTGAAATTAGTTCTTTCAAGATTAACTACCCTTTCGTCGCTACGAAGCTTCCAAGCTAACTGCCCGTATCCAACGTCTATGGAATAAACCTTGGTGGCTCCGTTCTGTAACATACAATCGGTAAAGCCTCCCGTTGAAGCACCGATATCCATACAAACGGAACCTTCAAGGGATATGGGAAAGCTCTCCATCGCTTTTTCAAGCTTGAGACCGCCTCGGCTTACGTATTTGAGGGTACTACCCCTTACTTCAATAACGTCATCCGCCTTTATATCGCGACCCGCTTTAATTTCCTTTTGGTCATTCACGTAAACAATACCGGACATTATAAGAGCCTTTGCTTTTTCACGGCTTTCTGCAAAACCCTGCTCAAACAAAGCTATATCAAGTCTCTTTTTATCGCTCATATTATCTCCTTTTTGACTGTATCATAAATTCCGTCACAGTCAAGACCGTATTGCTTAAGAATACTATCAGTCTTGCCTTGCTTAATAAAGCTATCAGGAAAGGCTTTAAGAATAAAATCAGATGAATTTTTAACGTAAAGCATATCACTTGCAAAACGCTCACCTATACCGCCGCTTCTTACGCCCTCTTCAAAGAAGAAAACCTTTTCGGCGCCGGAAACAGTAGCAACCGCCTCTTCTGGAATAGGAATTATAATATTTAACTTAACAAGCTTTACCTTTTTACCCTCGCCTTTAAGTCGCTCGTAGACTTTAAAGCATTCGCCGAAAATTCTGCCATAGGTAACGATAGCAATTTCCGCATCCTCGTCTCCAAAAACATCAAACGGTGCACCGGAGCACTTATAATCCGCAGACTTATAAAACTCCTTACCGCGAGGATATCTGATAACACAAGGACCGTCTCTGTGATAGAGTGCATTTACAAACGCGCTGTTAAGATCATCGTAATACGCGGGTGAATAAACTGTTATATTAGGAATACCGTTAAGAAAAGCGGTATCGTAAATACCATTGTGTGTTTCGCCGTCATCACCTACTATACCTGCTCTGTCTACAGCAATAATCATCTTGCTTTGTTGAAGAGCACAGTCGTGCAATAACTGGTCATAACATCGCTGTAAGAACGTAGAGTAAACAACGAAAACAGGTACCATCCCACCCTTTGCCATACCTAAAGCAAAGGGAACGGCATGCTCCTCGGCAATACCAACGTCATAGAATCTGTCGGGATATTGCTCCGAGAAATTTTTGAGACCCGTACCGGGAGTCATAGCGGCAGTAATAGCACAAATACGCTTATCCCTTGCCGCCTGATTATATAAAAACTCACCGAATTTTTCCGAAAAATTGTCAGATGGTTCGGGAAGCTTACCGCTTGCACAATCGAAGGCAGAAACGCCATGGAACTCCGTAGGATGCTCCTCGGCAGGCTTGTAACCCTTGCCCTTCGTGGTGTTTACGTGTACAATAACGGGGCTCTTTATAAGCTTTGCACCCTCAAGAGCATCCGTTAACTGCTGTATATTATGGCCGTCGATAGGACCCATGTATCTTACACCCATATCTTCAAAGAAGTTGCTCTGATACATCATATTTTTAACGTCGGTCTTAATCTTGAAAATACCGTTTGCAATAGGCTTACCTATAAGCGGTATTCTATAAAGAGCACGGCTTGTAAAGTTCTTTAATCTGAAATATCCCGATCGAGAACGCATAACCGCAAGACGCTTAGCAAGATGTCCCACGTTTTTAGAAATGGACATTCCGTTATCGTTAAGAACAATAATAAGACGAGCATCCTGCATTCTACCTGTATTATTAAGAGCTTCGTACACAAGTCCGCCCGTAAGTGCACCGTCACCTATAACCGCAACGGCATAATTTTTGTTCCCGCTGACTTTATTAGCGGCAGCAATACCTAAAGCGGTAGATATAGATACACTACTGTGACCGCTATATACGATATCATGCTCACTTTCATTGGGTCGAGAGAAGCCTGATATACCACCCTCCTGACGAAGGGTCGAGAAATCATCATATCTCCCGGTAAGCAATTTATGAGTATATACCTGATGACCAACGTCCCAGATAATCTTATCATCGGGTGAATTAAACACCTTGTGAAGCGCGATAGTAAGCTCCACCGCACCCATATTCGATGCGAGGTGACCGCCTGTACCGGACACAGTTGTGACAATGGTATCCCTAACCTCCTCCGCAAGCAGAGAAAGCTCTCTTTCTGTCAGCTTTTTGACGTCTGACGGTGATTTAATTGTCTTTAAAATTCGGTGTTCCATATCAATGATCTCTTTTTGCAAGATATTCAGCGTATTCTTTCAACGCAGTATTATTGGGGAAAATTTCAAGAGCATTCATAGCGTCTTGGGTCAATTCGTCAACAAGAGACTGACACTTTTCAATACCGAGAATGCCAACGTAGGTAGATTTACCGTTTTCAGCATCACTTCCGATAGGTTTGCCCAGCTTTTCCATAGTACTTGTAACATCGAGGATGTCGTCCTTTATCTGAAACGCAAGACCTAATTTATCTGCAAATATACGAGCTTTTTCAATTTTCTCTTCATCTGCACCGGCAACTATACATCCCATAACACAAGCCGCTTCAATAAGTGCGCCCGTTTTCAGAGAATCGAGAAGCTGTAATAAATCAATAGTTGCATCAGGGTTATCTTCGTTCTGAAGATCAATAACCTGACCGCCTATCATACCACGACTACCCGCACACCTTGAAAGCTCTTCGATTGCTTTTACTGCAACGTCTGCATCGTAAAGCCCTGCTCTGCACCATGTAGAAATACGTTCAAAGGCAGCAGTAAGAAGTCCATCACCGGCAAGAAGAGCGTATGCTTCGCCGTAAACCTTATGGTTTGAAGGTTTACCACGACGAAAATCATCGTTATCCATACAAGGAAGGTCGTCGTGAATGAGTGAATAAGTGTGAATGTACTCAACCGCAACCGCCATGGGTACGGCTTTCTTCACATCGCCACCACATGCATCGCAGAAGAGAAGCGTAAGAAGCGGTCTAACTCGTTTACCGCCATTTTCTACGCTGTAACGCATAGAATCAAATATTATTTTATACTCGGGAAGATAAGCATCAAAATACTTGTACAATCCCTCATTTATCAAATCAGAATAAGTCTGAATCTTATTCTCCATATCAGTCACCACTGTTCATAAGATTTGTGATTTTCTGCTCTGCATCATCAAGATACTTACCGCAAGAGGAAATAAGCGCAGTACCTTCAGAAAATAATTCAAGTGTTTTCTCCAAAGGCTGACCGCCTTCTTCAAGGATTTTCACTATTTCCTCTAATCTTTTTAAAGAATTCTCATAATTCTGTTCCATAATTATTCTCCATTAATCTCCGTAACCATTGCATTAAACGAACCGTCGGATAATTCAATCTTCAATTTGTCACCGACCCTGATATTGGCTTTACTCTTGACTATACCGTTATCAGAAGAGACAAGGGCATACCCTCTTGAAATAACCTTTAACGGACTAAGAGCATCAAGCTTTCCTACCAACCGCGAATATGTGATTCTATTATTATCCACAGACTTCTGCGTGAGGTCTGTCAAGCGCTCCGACAAATATATCAGATTACGTCTGCTATCGTTGATTTTCAACAACGGATCTCTTAATGCTCCGCTTTTTTCAATAGCACGAAGCTTATTTTTTTCCGAATCAATTCTGTTTTTTACAAGATTGTAAAGATACTGTTTATTAGCTATAAGGTCAGATTTAAGCTCGATTATATCGGGCACCGCCAATTCTGCTGCCGCAGACGGTGTCGGTGCTCTTAAATCTGCCACAAAATCACAAATAGTAAAATCAGTCTCGTGACCTACCGCGGAAATAACGGGAATACGGGACGCAAACACCGCGCGAGCGAGCACTTCTTCATTAAACGCCCACAAATCCTCTATCGAGCCGCCGCCCCTACCAACAATAAGTACGTCAGCACCATTCAAATCATTAAACTCTTGAATTGCGTTTGCAATATCTCGAGCAGCGCCCTCGCCCTGCACCTGAGCAGAACGAACAACAACCTCCGCCACGGGATATCGTCTTGCTAACACGTTAAATATATCTTGTATTGCAGCTCCCGTGGATGAGGTTATGACACCCACCCTTTTGGGAAATACCGGTATCGGCTTTTTATATTGGGGAGAAAAAAGCCCCTCCGCCTCAAGCTTCTTTTTCAACTGTTCGTAAGCAATACTGAGTGCACCGACTCCATCAGGCTGCATATCGCTGATATACAGCTGATACGATCCGTCTCTCGGAAACAACGATACAGTTCCAAAAGCAAGTATCTTCATTCCGTTTTCAGGTCTGAATTTAAGTTTGGCAGCATTACCCGCAAACATAACAGCTTTAACAGCAGAAGCATCATCCTTCACGGTCATATACAAATGACCGCTATAATGGGCCTTATAGTTTGATATCTCGCCCTCAACGAAGATGTATTTTAAATTTTCATTTGTATCAAGAATGCCCTTAACGTAATTATTTAATTCACTTACACTATATATCTTGGGCGTGGCGTTCACCATTTTTCCACCTCATAAAGGCTGATTCAATTATTTATTTTTAGAAGCTTTAATGCTTGCAAGATACGCTATACCCGCCGCATTATCGCAAGAAAACTCAGGTTCCGCAAAATACGCTTGGAAGCGTGATTCAATAATACCTCTGATGATTGTATTCGACATAACACCACCTGCGAAAACGACAGGTAAATCACCTAATTCAGACAATGCCGATTCAGTCATTGCAGAAACTGTATCAGCTATATACGATAACAGGAATTTGGCTACGTCTTCGTTTGACTCTCCGTCAGAAATCATTTTGAGACATTTGTTTTCAAGTCCTGACAGTGAGCAACAACCATCGTATAATTTTATTTTGTTCTTAAAAACTTTATCCGACTTTAATGCCAATGCCTCTATACCTTTACCCGCCGGAAAAGGTATCCCCATCTTAACACCGATTCTATCGACGGCTTGTCCTGCCTTTAGATCTGACGAGGAGGCATAGGGTGTTGTTTTTATAATTTCATCGTCATCAGGTTCACAGATAACTAAATCCGTCGTACCGCCTGAGACGTGGAATGCAAGAAACCTCTCTTCAAGAAGCCTCGTTTGCCCCGATGAATAAACTGCTGCCGCAATATGCCCCTGCTGATGAGAAAATCTATAAAGAGGTACACCGTAGGCCGAAGAGACAGCGTTAGCAACTCCTTCACCGACAATAAAACAGGGCATATACGAGCCTTCCTGTGTAGTCGGCTTAACCGACGCACCTACTGCAGTAATATTCTTGCACGTATTCTGCAAAAGCTCCCCCAAAAGTTTGGGATACGCCATCGTGTGATGAAAAACAGCATCGCTCTGGCGAATTCCGCGCTCCCCTTCTTTGATGGGTAACAACTGCTTTCTCTGTATAAAATTACTACCATCGAAAAAAGCAACCGACGTTGTATAGTTACTTGTATCGAAGCCTAAGAAATTACCCATATTATAATGACTTTGCTATGCTTCCGAGAACACCGTTTATGTATGAAGCATCGTCTGACGTACCATACTTTTTTGTAAGCTCAACAGCTTCGTTTACCGAAACGCCTGCAGGAACCTCATCAATAAACTTCATCTCACCTACTGCAAGACGAAGAACTGCGAGAGACACCTTAGGTAATCTTGCGACTGTCCATCCTTTTGAATTTTCTGCAATCATCTCATCGATCGTATCTATGTTTTCTTCGATAGCCTTGAGAAGTGTATCTGCAAAAGCGTTGATTTTAATAAGATCCGCTTCGCGAGCATTCTCCACTATCTGAGCAATGGTAGATTCATCGTCAAATATTTTCTCAAACAAAACTATAAAGGCTTGTTCTCTTGCTTCACTTCTTGTCATAATAATCTCCTCACGGTATAAATATTCGGATAAATTGATAATATCCACACATATTTCTTCAATTAAAAAGTATATCATATATATCTATAATTATCAAGGCAAAAAAACAGGAAGAACAAGTTTTTACTCGTTCTTCCTGTATAAATATTCATTGGAAATTAGAATGTGTATGTGTTAATCTCTGTTATTGTTGTGCTGAAGGACTTTGTACCGGAAGCTTCAACATCGTAGTTAATAACCTGAACAAGTGAAATGATATCACCTGTTGCGGGGTTGTAAACAACTTCTACTGAACAATCGGTATATGTAACGTTTACGTCTGTAAGACCTGCACTAATACCTTCGTTGAAGAGAGCCTTGATCTGGTCTGCACTAAGCACGGGAAGTACCGAGCTAATGAAGCCTTCGGGATCAGTATCTGTGTATCCGAGAGCTTCGGGGTTAGTCTCATCGTTGAACACGATAACAAGCTTAGAATTGCCATCTTCAAGAGCCGTCTTTGTTGCAGACTTTACTGCTTCGTCAACTGCACCCTCATCAAATGTATCGATGAGACATGCAAATCTGTTGTTTATAATAAATGAGGGATCCTTATTAGTAACACCGGAAACAGTTACTTCATTGTTGAAATACTGTTCGTCATTAACAGTAATATTATTAACCTTACCAATGAAAAGGTCATTGATGAAGTTCCATTCGATAGATCTCTCTGTTGTCTTTGTGTAATTCAACGCACTAAGCTTAGCCTTTTCCGTTACAGCCTTGTAGCTTGTCATAATGCTCATAAATGTAGCGCTGTTATCGACAGGAGCATCTTCAGGTGTCTCCTCGGGAGCGTCCTCACCGCCACCGATACCGCCGATAATACCACCGAGGTCTATATCACCAAGACCACCGATAATACCCATTATGCTATCTAATATACCGCCGCCGGAGCTATCGGAACCGCCGGAACCACCGGAACCGCCGTCATTGTCACCATTTGTGCCTGAATCACCGCTATCACCGCTATTACCGCCGTTGCCGCTATTGCCGTTATTGCCACCGTTGCCACCTGAAGGTGTTGTTGCGTCAGTAGCACCTGCGTCTTCGGTAGTTGCCTCTGTTGTTTCTTCAGTAGTAGTCTCATCACCTTCACCATTGCCATTCTGAACGAAGCCTAATGACTCTGTCTGCTTGAGAAGGTTGGTTGCGGAAGCAAGCTTAACAGCTGTGCTCGAAAGCAAACCGATAGCTACACCTGTTGCAACAAGCAACAAAATTGCGCTTTTCAAATTTTCAGCCTTTTTCATCAAAGTATCCCCCTTGATACCATATTACTTCCTTAACATTCTACACAAATCCACTCGAATTGTCAATACAAAATACAACATTATCTTCGCTCTTCTAAATATAAATGTATTTTTGTATAAATGACCGAACAATTTACTTTTATTTTAGCAATAATTATGATTGCAATTTTTATTTTAATGTAGTAAAATATCATAAAATAATATTGTTTTAATTAACAATAATATGAAGGAGACAAAACAACTATGAAAAAGAGCAGATTCACAAAGCTTCTTGCTATTGTTCTTGCGTTGACGATCTGTATGTCATCGTTCGGTGCAGTTACAGCAAGTGCTTCAAGTATCTACCCCATCTTTAGCAGTGACGATCCTATCGGCGTTATCTTCTCCGATATCATTGACACTCTCTTACGATTCATCCTCGACTTGTTCTCAGGTCTTTTCGGTGACGGTCCAGGTTTCGTTGCCCCGGATGAAGACACTACCAAGGAGCTAATTGCTTCAAACTTCTATGAAGGAACCGGTAACCGATTCGCTACAAGCGCTGCAGACGGTGCTCAGTGGCACTTAGGTTACGCAAACACAAGCCTTATCCCCGAGGATTATGACAATGGTACATATTACATCGGTGGTTATATCGCTCCCGAAAATGGTTTCTCAAACGTTGTTGAAGGTATTGCTACAATCCCCGGCATCGGCCAGGACGATATGAAGGTTAGATGCGTATCTATCAGCGACGGTGCTGACCGCGACGGCGACGGCAAGGCAGATGCAACAGTTCTCTTTGCTACTATCGACTGTATCGGTATCACAAACGCAGATATCAAGGATATCCGTGCTCTTCTTGCAGATTACGCAGCAGCAAACAATATCGTTGCTATCAACATTTCCTCAACACATTGCCATAGCTGTATTGATACTCAGGGTCTTTGGACAAGAATGCTCGGCAAGCTTGCGGTTAACGGCTTTAATAGCGGATTCGGTACAGGCGAAGAGCTTCAGACAGGTACAAATCCCAAGTATATGGAATTCCTCAAGAACAAGGTTGCAGATGCACTCATCGCTGCTCACGTTGACATGAAGCCCGGTACTCTTACATACGCTGTCAAGGAGCTCGACCAGGAATACTTCCAGAACAAAAACAGACCTACATCAGGTCAGATCATTGACTTCGACGAAAACGGCAATGTAATCAGTGACGGCAAAAGAAAGATTGCTCTTTCTCAGATTCACAGATTCTTATTCACTCCCGATGACACAGCATACGATCCCACAATGATGATCAACATCGCTGCTCATCCCGACGTAGCAGGTCTTCCCACAGAATCCAACTCCGGTAGAGAGATTTCCGGTGACTACGTATTCTATCTCGGTAAATACCTCGAAGACGCCGGTTACAACTTTATGTTCTTCCAGGGCGCTATCGCGGGTATCTATATGGCTCGTGGTGAGACAGGTGACAACGTTGAAACTCAGCAGCGTGTAGAAGAGTCACAGAGATACGGTTTTGAAATCGCAAGAATAGCTCTTTCACTCACAAAGACAGAGGAAGAAATCCTTGCAGATCCCGTTATCAACTCCAATGCTGATGAAATCGCAGAAAACACTCAGCTTGTTGATATCTATGACGAAGAAGGCAACCTTATTCCCGAATTCGATCAGTTCGGCTTCTCATTCGTTGATTACGTAACATACGTTATTTCAGGCGGCGAATTCGACGTTACAATCCACAGAGCCGAAACATTCACAGTTGAAGCTGACCTTGAAGCATATACATTATATGTAAAGAGCGGTAAATACGTTGTATCCGAACACGTATATGACGATACACATACTATCGTTTTAGATAGCATCAACGGTATCAACAAGGTTTACAACGATAACGGCGACGTTGTTGATGTATTTATCACAAACCCCAACGTTGTAAGCGCAAAGAACGAAGACGGTTCTAAGTTTGAAATTACTCTTGACGGTGTAAACTACGGTGAGTTTGATCTTACAGACCTTACCGTTAATGCTAACTACAAGACCTTCTTAATGAGCGGCGAAGGTAAGATTTTTGAAAACAACCAGATCCCCGTTAACCCCGGCTACACAGTTTGGTACGAGGATTGGACACCTGTTGAAGAAGTAGAAGTTGAGCCTTATCTCAACCTTTACATCACTCAGGTTGAAATCCACATCTCCAACTCTCTTATCGAAGCAGTAGGTAAGCTCAATATGGCTAACTACGTTGTTCTTGTAAACGACGACGGTACATATTCAACAATCACAGAGGTTGGTTATATGGAAATCGGTTCCGCATACAAGACTGTAATGCTTCCCGGTGAAATCTGTCAGGACCTTATCGCTCCTAACGGCGCTTCTCTCCTCCCCGGAAACTCCGTAACAGCTCGTCCCTTCAATGCTCCCACAGCATGCTCTCTCTTCGGTAACGACGTTACATGTATGGGTCTTATGAACGATGCTATCGGTTACGTTGTTCCCGATAACGACTACACAATGGGCGATCCCGCAAACCACTACCACGAGCTCATCTCTCTTGGTAACACAGTAGCTTCTGAGCTTATGTTTGGTCTTGAGGCGCTCAGCAACGAAATCGTTTACTATTAATATCTGCTCTATATATAAATAGTATTTACTCCCCGTCATTGACGGGGAGTTTTTTATTGTCCTTGTTTTTCAATTAGCACTATATATAATATGTATATAATATTTTAAGCTTTCATAATTTTTTACGGTTAAAAACATTGACAAATCTGTCTATTAATGTAAAATTATATTGTTGGGGTGACGAGAATAATCCGAACCTGCCTAAAAACGGCATGTTTCGGTGCTTTTCACCCAATTAATTCTTACTCGGATCAACGAGTATATTAACGTAGAGTGAACGGAAATCCGCCTTTTTAGAATAGGCTCGGATTATTCTTGTCACCCTACACTAATTGGTTAAGGAGTGTTATTAATGAACGACAAGATTCAGAAAGTCCTCGATCTCATAAAAGAGAACGATATTAAAATGGTTGACTTCAAGATGGTGGACATTAACGGTCAGTATCGTCACGTTACTATCCCCGCACAGAACTTCTCCGAAGACACCATGAAGAGTGGTATCGGATTCGACGCTTCCAACTATGGCTATGCAGTTGTTGAGAAAAGCGATATGGTATTCATCCCCGATCCCGACACAGCTATCATCGATCCCTTCTGTGACATCCCCACATTATCCATGACAGGTAACGCAATGATTATTGACTCTCCTGCCAACAGACCCCTTGCTCAGTATCCTCGAAACATTGTCCTCGCAGCTGAGCAGTATATGAAGGATTGCGGTATCGCAGATACAATGCTTATTCTTCCCGAATTCGAATTTTATCTCTTTGATCAAGTAGGCTGGAACGTATCCCCCGACAACATCAGTGCAGGTGTTGATGCAGAACAGTCATATTGGAACAGCGACGTTGCAGGCAACGGTGTTATCGTTCCCAAGCAGAAGAACTATCATATCGCTAAACCTTTCGACGTTACATACGAGTGCCGTAGCGAAATGATTATGCACATGGCAGATGCAGGTATCGAAATCAACTACCACCACCCCGAGGTTGCTGCTTCAGGACAGTTCGAGATAGAGCCTCAGCTTGGTCAGATGTCTAAGATGGCAGACAACACAATGTGGATCAAGTACATCATCCGCAACACTGCTCTCAAGTACGGCAAGACAGCAACATTTATGCCCAAGCCCATCTACGGCGAAGCAGGTAGCGGTATGCACGTTCATATGCTCCTCCTCAAGGACGGCGAGCCCGTATTCTCCGACGATAACGGTTATTCAAACCTCAGCGAGACAGCTCACTACTTTATGGGTGGTCTTCTCAAGCACATTTCTTCACTTTGTGCTATCACAAACCCCAGCACCAACTCCTTCAAGCGTCTTATCCCCGGATTTGAGGCTCCCGTAACAGTTGGTTATGCAACTTCTAACAGAAGCGCTGTTATCAGAATCCCCGCATATGCTAAAGCTCCCGAGAAGCGTCGTTTCGAGCTCCGTAACCCCGACGCAATGTGCAACCCCTATTTCTGCTACGCAGCTATTCTTATGGCAGGTCTTGACGGTATCAAGAACAAGATCGATCCTCACGAAAACGGTTGGGGCCCCTATGACTTTAACCTCTTCCACCTCCCCGAGGAAGAAAAGGCGAAGCTTCAGGGTCTTCCCACCTGTCTCGAAGATGCTCTCGATGCTCTCGAAGCAGATAATGATTACCTTACAGCCGGAGGCGTATTCCCCATCGAGCTCATTAATAACTTCATCAAGTCAAAGCGCGCTGAGTGCAGTCAAATTTCTCAGATTCCTCATCCCGTTGAATTTGATAAGTACTACAATCTTTAATATACAAAAATCGGTTGGGTTTAACCCAACCGATTTTTTGTGGTAATAATAACACAAGTATGATATAATACTTGTAATAACAAGGAGTGAGATTATGGTATTATATTTTTCCGGTACCGGAAACAGTAAATACATTGCAAAAAGAATTGCGGAAATCACCGATGATTCAATATATTCCATTAACGATGCAATCAAATCAAACACTATATTCAATGGCGAAGACAATAAAATCATATTTTCTGTACCCACCTATGCTTGGAGAATCCCCAAAATTGTTGAAGATTGGATCAACAAAAGCAATTTTGCACCCAATACTTCCGTTTATTTTATTATGAATTGCGGTGGCGAAATCGCTAACTCAGAGAAATACCTATTAAAACTCTGCAAAAACAAAGATTTCAAGTATATGGGATGTGCCGAAATCGTTATGCCCGAAAATTACCTTGCAATGTTCTCTGTTCCCAACGCAGAGCAATCTAAAAGGATAATTGCCAAGAGAGAAGACCATATTAACACTCTCGGCGAAGCAATAAAATCACACATGACACTCCCCGCCTACAAAACTAATTTTACAGGCAAAATAATGAGCTCCGTTATTAACCCTATGTTTTACTCTCTTTGTGTCAGCGATAAAAAGTTTACTGTTGATATAGAAAAATGCACATCTTGTGGCAAATGCACCAAGGAGTGTCCACTTAATAACGTAGCCTTATCCGACGGCAAACCCGTATGGCACGGCAACTGCACCCATTGTATGGCTTGTATCACTATATGCCCGACCGAAGCGATAGAGTACGGAGAAAAAAGCAAGGGCAAGCCCCGATACAGATGTCCGTTATAAAAAAACCTCGACAATCCATAGGATTGCCGAGGTTTTCTTATAATAATTCAGAGAATTTTCTTTGTACCATATTAATCGAGCCGTCTGCCTTGACGTCAATATAGTTGACACCGAAGGGCCATGTAGCCTCATCCGGATCTAATTTATCCTTTTCGTAATTAGGATACGTATTGTATCCGCCCGTCTGATTATACACAAGATAAATACCGTCAAGCTTTGCACAGAAATCATTGCAATGGTCATGACCGCAGAACATAGCCTGAGTGCCGTTTTTCTTCATAGCATCGAAAAGTCCGCTGTTATACTTAGAACAGCCTATCCCCTCTCTTTGAGTACCATAAAGAATTTCTGCCCCCTCTTTAGGTTCAAACTTATTGTCGCCGACCTTAACAAAGAAGCTTTCGTATTCGGGGACGGGAATATGCTGGAAAATCAAAGACTTAACGTCACCGTACTTAGCCTTGATATCACTCAACTTATCTGAATACCACTTGATCTGAGAGGGCTTAATGTAATCATAACCGTTAATATCGGCAGGTACACCGTCCTCTGCGCGATGTTCTTCGGTAATATCTCTACCCGAATCAAAGAATACAAGGCTCTGTCTTACTGAATCCTCTCCATCCATTATATTAATGAAGAAGTTGCCGTAACCGAAGAGGTCAGGGTTTCCGAACTTAGATAAGCAGTACGGGGAATCAACCATCAATTTATAGAATATGTATTTGAAATATTCCTTTTCAGCTCTTGCCTCGTGATTACCGAAAACGTATGTCCAATAAACACCCATTTTCTCAAAAAGCTCGGCAAACTGAGCCGCATCAATTCTCTGGAACTGTGACAATACAGCATCACCCGTAAAAACTATAAGGTCAGGCTTGAGATCACTTATCATTGTAATCAATCTGTCAAAGGTTTTATTATTAAGTTCATAATCAGTATCAATATGAAGGTCCGTGCTACAAAGGATTCTGAAATCACTCTTATCATATTCACCGTTAGGCTTAATCTTCGCGATATAGGTTTCCTCGTCGTTTTCCTTTATAATCTTAACATTTGTACCGATATAAGGAACGTTAACAGCAGAAATAAAGCTATTTCCCGCCAGTTTTCCGCCTGTTAATTTATGTACAGGCTTTTCAAGATGAGCAGTCAACTCAATAAGTTTCTTTTGAATAGTAGCAATAGGTTCAAATGACATATTCTCACTCCTTAGTGATGATATCTCAGTATATCACAAAGATAATATTTCATCAACAAAAAACTCCCGAATCCTCATAGATTCGGGAGAAATTTTTATCTAATACCGTAATTTTCGATAACGTAGTCCATATCCTTGTCTCCTCGACCGGAGAGATTGATAAGCACAGAGCCATGTTCCATAGATTTTGCAAGCTTCATACCGTAAGCTACTGCATGAGAACTTTCAATAGCAGGAATAATACCTTCAAGACGAGAAAGCTTGTAGAATGCATCGATCGTTTCTTCGTCATCTATAACATCATACTTAACCCTACCAATTTCCTGAAGGAAAGCGTGCTCGGGACCTGATGAAGGATAGTCAAGACCGCTGGCAACGGAATATACGGGTGCGGGCTCGCCGTTTTCATCCTTGAGCATAATGCTGTTAAATCCGTGCATAATGCCCTCTGTACCATACTTAAGACTTGCTGCATGATCGCCAAGCTTCGGACCTCTGCCGAGAGGCTCAATACCGTAGATATCAACGGGATCGTTAAGGAATCCTGAGAAAAGACCTGCCGCATTTGAACCGCCGCCGACACAAGCAACGATTGCATTGGGAAGATGGCCTGTCATTTCAATAAACTGTTCTCTTGCCTCAATACCAACTACGCTCTGGAAATCACGTACCATCATCGGGAACGGATGAGGTCCGAGAACTGAGCCTATACAATAGATTGCATCCTTATACTCATTGCAATATGCCTCGAAAGCGGCGTCAACAGCCTCTTTAAGAGTCTGGAGACCATGGGTAACCTCTACAACGTTTGCGCCGAGAATCTTCATTCTCGCAACGTTGGGAGCCTGCTTTTTGATATCAACAGAGCCCATATAAATATCACATTCGAGACCGAAATATGCCGCTGCAGTAGCGAGAGCAACACCGTGCTGACCTGCGCCTGTCTCAGCAATAACCTTCTTCTTGCCCATATACTTTGCAAGAAGAGCTTCACCCATACAATGGTTAAGCTTGTGAGCACCCGAATGATTCAAATCCTCGCGCTTTGCGTAAAGCTGAACCTTACCGCCGAGAGCATCGGAAAGTCTCTCAAGATGAGTAACGGGAGTAGGTCTGCCCTGAAACTCTTTTCTGATTCTTCTAAGCTCTGCGATAAACTTTCTTGACTGGCAGATTGAATAATAAGCCTCTGTAATCTCTTCCATAGCCTTCTGAAGCTCGGGAGATACGTAGGATCCGCCGTACTTACCAAAAAATCCGTTTTTATCGGGATAGTTATTAAAATATGTGTCAAAATCCACGTTATTTAATTTCATTTTTATTTCCTCCGTATATATTAATCTGTTTGTAATCCTTTTATTTTCAGTAATTGAGTAGATATAGTAACGCCTGCGACGAGACCGATAATGCCTTGAATTGCATTGGCGGGTATATTCACAAGTGATGCGCCCCAACCATACATAAAGCCTTCAAAAACATAATATCCCGCTACCATTATAACCTCAGCAACAAAACCGCCGATTATTAACGCAGGTAGCTCTTTTTTGCCCTTTCCCTTTATACATTTTCTCAGAAAGAAGCAAGCAAGTGCCATCAGCCCTTTTATTATAAACGTTGCAGGTGCATAGATCGCATATCCCGAAAAGATGTCCGCTAAGCCGGAGCCGATACCAGCCGCAAGGAAACCGTATCCCGGCGGTAGAAGCCAACCTGCAACTAAAACAACACAGTCACCTAAATTTGCATATCCTTTAAGCGGAGTAGGAATCTTGACTATCATTGTAGCAACGCATATCAAGGCAGCCAGCACCGATGCCATCGCAATTCTTTGTAATGATTTTCGCATTGAGTGTCACCTCTTAATATCTGCCGAAAAAACAAAAGCCTCGACAGAACAAAATTCTGTCAAGGACGAATAAATCTTATCCGCGGTGCCACCTTGATTCACGGTATGTCCGTGCGCTTACAGGATACTGACATATCCCCGACGACTAACGTGCGCCGATACGTCGCAGAATACTCTGTACAAGGTACATTTGACTGCGCCCTCCGCGGTCCATTTGACAACTTGTTTCTTACCCGGTTCCCAGCCACCCGAGCTCTCTGTGAAGGCATCATTGCCGTTATCTCCGCATCAACGGTTTCAATATATTTTGTATTATATCACCGTAAAAAAGCATTGTCAACTATTTATGTGTTATAAAATACACGTTGTTCCACCGTTCCTATTGACACAAGCCACTAAACCGATTATACTGATATAAAAAATAATTCAACCGCCACCGGGTGGTGTAATGCTTTTTGCATTCGTTTATGCATCGTTAGGTCTCAGAAGATGCATATTCGGGTGCTTTTTTTAGTCGGGAAATCAAAGCTTATAAGCAGACACTCCCCCTACCCTAAACACCGAAAGGAGAAAAAACTTGGAAAAGAAACTAACTGATTATTTCACTAAAACAGATATTGCCGTATGGAGTATATCTATGACTGTTATTTCTGTTGCGTTTATTATATTCAGTAAGGAAAATATTACTACACTTATAGCCTCATATATAGGAGTTACTTCACTTATCTTTTGCGCCAAGGGAAACCCTGTCGGACAGGTTCTAATGATAATATTCAGCATTATTTATGCTTTTATATCCTATTCCTTCGCGTATTACGGCGAGATGATAACGTATCTCGGTATGACGTTACCTATGGCGGTATTCTCTCTCATTTCGTGGATTAAGAATCCCTACAAAGGAAACCGCGCAGAGGTAACAGTAAACAGAATAAAAGGCAAGGAATGGGCATTTATGTTTATCCTGTCGGCAATCGTTACAGTTGCATTTTACTTTATACTCCGTCATTTCAATACCGCAAACATTATACCAAGCACAACATCCATAACAACAAGCTTTATTGCCGCATACCTCACCTTCAGAAGAACAACTTATTTCGGTCTCGCTTATGCCATAAATGATATAGTTCTCATTGTGATGTGGATAATGGCAAGTGCAATTAACAAAGAATATATCCCCGTGGTCGTCTGCTTTATGGTTTTCTTCATCAACGATATTTACGGCTTTTTGAATTGGATAAAAATGCAAAAAAGACAAGCTTTTTCCAAATAAATGCATTGAATATACAATTAACTTGTGATATAATGCATTTTATTAAATCAAAGGAGGCTAAAACGTGGCTTCACAAAACTTGAAAAAAAGATATATTTATCTCGTGGTAGGCGTATTTACAATGCTCTTTTCAGGGGTATTATACGCTTGGTCAATATTAAAAACACCTTTTAAAGCAGACTATAATTGGAGCGACTCTGTACTCGCGCTCAACTTCACACTCACTATGTGTTTCTTCTGCCTCGGTGCATTCTTCGGAAGCCTGATTTGTAAAAAAATCGGTCCAAAGATTACGTTGATTTTCGCGGGTATTCTTGTTGGAATCGGCTTTTCTGCAACGGGACTTTTACCATCATCAACCCCCTCCCTCCTCTATCTTACATATGCCGTGTTGGCAGGTAGCGGAATCGGTATTTCATACAACGTTGTAGTATCTACGGTGAATGCCTGGTTCCCCGACAAGAAGGGGTTCTGCTCGGGTTGTCTTATGATGGGCTTCGGTGTAAGCACACTTCTCTTAGGTAACCTTATCAGTAGATTCTTTGAAATGCCCTCTATCGGTGTGAGCAAGGCTTATATTATTCTCGGTGTGGTAATCGGTGTAGTTCTCGTTTTTGCAGGACTTGTTCTTCGCAGACCCGATGCTGACGTAGTTTTCCCCGAGACAAAAGTGAAAAAAGCCTCCGTCAAAGAAGCTTTCGAGGTACGCGACTTCACAACAAAAGAAATGCTTAAGAGCTTCACCTTCTGGAGAGCTTTCGCTTTTATGGCGCTTATTACCGCAGTAGGCAATTCAGTTATAAGCTTCGCAAGAGACCTTGTTCTGTCGGTTGATGCTGCTCCCGCTCTCGCAACGACTCTCGTAGGCGTTCTTTCCATCTTCAATGGTGTCGGCAGAATTCTCACGGGTGCAGTTTACGATAAGCTAGGCAGAAAGCTTACAATGTTAGCATCCAATATTCTTACAATATTGGCGGCAGGACTTACACTTGCAGCGGTTTCAATTCACTCTCTACCCTTGTGCATCGTTGGTCTTTGCCTTACGGGAATATCCTACGGTTCTTGTCCCACAATGACCTCCGCATTTACCGCATCGTTCTACGGCGCAAAGTATTTCCCTACAAATTACAGTCTTACAAATTTCAACTTGATTGTAGCATCATTCATTGCAAATGCAAGTAACGCTTTGCTTATATCAAGCGGCGGCTACACCGCACCGTTTATTTTGCTTTTAGCTTTATCGATAGGTGCTCTCGGGCTCAATTTCACAATAAAGAAGCCGTAAGAAACAATTAATCCCGTCGAAGAAAACTTCGACGGGATTTTTATTTTCAATTCACCATATGTACGTTAACGTGAGGATAACTCATAGCGATTCCGTTCTTTTCGAACTCAACCTTTATATTATCCATAATTTCGAAATAAACTGTCCAATAGTCGGCATTTGCACACCATGCACGAGTTACGTACGCGATATCGTTTGCGTTATAAGCGTTAACGTGAACTTCGGGTGCAATGTCTTCATCCTTAAGTATCAAGGGATGCTCTATGAGCATCTTAAGTAATACTGCCTTCACCTTTTCTACGTCATCATTGTAGGATGCGGAAACCGTAATATCAACGCGACGATTTTTTGCACTTGAATAGTTGGTAATATTGGAATTGGCAATAGTACTATTTGGAATCTGAACAAGCTTTTTATCAGGAGTATATAACTTAGTGTAGAACAAGCCTACTTCACGAACAGTACCCGATTCGCCGCCCGCATCAACGTAGTCACCGATATGGAAGGGTTTATTGGAAATTATCTGCAAGCCACCGAATACATTTGACAGAAATCCTTGAATAGCAAGAGAAAAGGCAACACCGACAACAGACAAAGCAGCAATAAGCGAAGTCACAGAAATACCGATACTACCTAAAATAATTACAACCGCAACGAAAAGCAACAAAGCCTTTACCGCTATACGGAGAATTTTACGGATAATGGGATCGAGCTTTGACTTCTTAACAAACTTGTCAAAGAGAACAAGCAACAGCTTAACCGCCGCAAAGCAAGCAATCACCAATACGGCAATAGAGATCACTTTTAAAAAAGGAAAATTCTTTAAAAACTCGGGCATAAATAAGACTCCTATCACTTTTTTATTTTATACTAATTATTATAGCAAAGTGAAAAATAAAAGTAAAGAAGAGCAATTAAAAAACATGATAAATAAAAGCCGTTTCGCTTTTCCCAAATAGTTGACTTGTTTCAATAAAACGATTAAAATGAAAACATCCCGAACCAATCATAAGAAAGCGTAAGTGATAAATATGGATTTTGAACAATTGATAAAAGAGAGATTTTCCGTTAGAAATTTTAAGACAGAGCATTTACCCGAGGAGGTTATAAACAAGATTCTCGAGGCGGGTCACCTTGCACCTACAGGCTGCAACTATCAGCCACAGAGAATATTGGTACTCAACACGGACGAAGCCATCAACAAGCTTCGCGATTGTACCAAATGTCATTTCGGCGCTCCTACGGCTATGCTCATTTGTCACAACAAAGAAGAGAGCTGGACAAGAAAGTACGACGGCGCGCTCTCCTCTCCCGTGGATGGTGCAATAGTAACGACTCATATGATGCTCGAGGCTCATAACGAGGGTGTCGGCTGTTGCTGGGTTATGCACTTTGACCCCGCCGCAATGAGAAAAAGCTTCAATATCCCCGAAAGCATTGAGCCTGTAGCGCTTCTCGTTATGGGCTACCCCGCCGAGGACGCAAAGCCCATTGAAATGCACTACAAAACCAGACCTATAGATGAGGTTGTATTTTACGATAGCTTTTAATTTATTCTACTCATATCAAAAGCGAGGTGAAGATCACCTCGCTTTTGTTTTATTTTATAAAATATTCAAAGCCCAGTATAACTATACCCAACACAACTAACACTATACCTACTACCCTATTAAGTGTTTCCGGTTTTGCTTTGTTAGCAAACTTAGCTGCAATTTGTGCCCAAACAAATGTAAATGCAACACACAAAACCATAACCCAAACATCAGGTGAATCACCAAGAGAAAAGTGGGAAATAGCACCTGTTAACGCGGTAAACGTCATTATAAACACACTGGTACCAACTGCAGTTTTTAATTCATACCCAAGTACACTAGTAAGAATAAGAAGCATCATCATACCACCGCCGGCACCTACAAATCCGCAAATAAACCCAATAAATATACCGCATATCACAGATCCGACTATTTTTCTTGTTTTGCTGACAGCTTCCATTTCAGCTTTTGTTGTCATAACAGGTTTTAAAATAAACTTTATACCGAGAATTAGTGTGACGAATGTACTGAATCCACCCATAGTATGTGAGGGAACCATACTTGATACATAACTTCCAACTACGGTAAAGATTAATATAATTCCCATCATAAGAAGTCCGTTTCTCACGTCCAGATTTTTGTTTTTGCGATAAGTATATGATGAAACAGCACTCGCTAAAACATCGGATGCAAGAGCGATACCGACTGCCGTATATGGCTCAATACCAAGAAAAGTTATAAGCATTGGTGTTATTACAGCGGCGGCACTCATCCCCGCAAACCCTGTACCAAGACCTGCCCCCATTCCGGCAAAAAATGTGACAATTATCGTAACTAAATAATCCATCAATCATATCTCCATAAAACAATACTTGTTAAAATATGCAAACAATTTGAGATTCATTATATCACAGCACATTCAAAAAGTAAATTCGTGCAGTATAAATTCCCTTTAATCACAAATACAAACATCAAGATTTGAATAATAAAGGTAATGCTACATATGAAAGCAACCTGGATTGTGAGAAGAATAGAGGAATGCGTTATAATAGGTTTTTGGGCGGTTTTAGAAAGGAGCGGAATAACATTCTAAATATGGCTCAGAAATCCATACTCTGTTGCAGCCAAAATTGAATATTCAAACTGTCACAAGTAAAAGCCGAATGGGTATTAAAACTCGTTCGGTTTTCTTTTCTTTATGCAATCTTAATGCGAGAAAAAATCCTCTAACACTGCCTTAAATTGAAAAAATGTATAATTAAGGCAACAAAAGGGAGATAAGGAGAAGCATTATGGCGGATCTGATACATAAAAAGAGAGGACTTACCTCGTTTCAAATCATCATACTCGGTTTTGCGGGAGTTATACTTGTGGGTGCGTTATTGCTGATGCTTCCGATATCAACTAAAAGCGGTACCGTAACACCATTTAACGAAGCATTATTTACCTCAACCTCGGCAGTATGCGTAACGGGACTGGTCGTTCAAGATACCGCAACCTATTGGTCGGCTTTTGGGCAGAGCATAATTTTGGTGCTGATTCAGATCGGTGGTCTTGGTGTCATCACGGTTGCAGCATCCTTTGCCTTGCTTTCGGGAAGAAAGATATCTTTGATGCAACGAAGCACAATGCAAGAAGCTATTGCTGCACCAAAGGTAGGCGGCATCGTAAGACTGACGTTCTTTGTGTTGAAGGTCACTTTCCTGATTGAGCTGCTCGGTGCCTTAGTGATGATGCCGACGTTTATCGGTGACTTTGGTGTAAAGGGTATTTGGATGTCCTTCTTTCATTCTATCTCGGCTTTTTGTAATGCCGGCTTTGATATTATGGGAACGGAAGATGTGAAGTTTGCTTCGATCACCTCATATCTCGGAAACCCGGTTATCAACGTCACCGTGATGCTGCTTATTGTGATCGGTGGCATAGGCTTTCTTACGTGGGAAGATATCTGCACCAACAAACTTCACTTTAAGAGGTATCGTATGCAGAGCAAGGTTATCCTTGTTACGTCGGTATTGCTGATTCTGCTTCCCGCCGTATTCTTTTTCTTCGTGGATTTTGCAGATATGCCGATGAAGGAACGAGTGCTTGGTTCTCTATTTCAGGCGGTGACACCGAGGACGGCAGGTTTTAATACGGCGGATCTTACTGCCAT
>JAZUSK010000013.1:0-27760 GCA_045606645.1 Acutalibacteraceae bacterium
AAGATTTTAAAAAGTGCGGATTTTTGGTCAATCAAGGCACAAAACGCAGTTAATCCTTTCGGATTAACGAGTATTTTAACGTAGAGTGAGCGAAAATCCGCCTTTTAAAAACAGGTTCGGATTATTCTTGTCACCCTAAACAATATAGATAATAATATCTCTTCTACCCCAATCATAGCACTGAGCCTCTGTGCTCATATGAAGGTCAACCGTCTTATCAACGGAGTAGATAAATCCGCCTGTATCAGCGGCGATACAGTAGCCATATACGTATCTACCGTCGGCAGATACGATGTACATCTCTGTACCGTAAGGGATTTCCTTGGGGTCAACGGCAATATAGCCGTTCTGTGCGGGAACACCCGTTGAAGTGGGTCTTCCGGGAAGGCTATACGCTGTAGCCTTGAAATTAAGAACCTTAGTATAGTTAAGCGGAATACCGTCTGCACCGATCTTAACGTCATCGGGAACGGAAAGCTCACTGATAGGAGTACCTACGGGCACCCTTGTAGGGTACTGCTGTACGGGGCGCTCCTTTGCACCAACCTCTACTTCTTCTGCAGAGGGCTCGGTGATGATTTCCTCGGACATTACTTCACTTCCGACGAATTCGCCGTCAATGTAGCAATCTCTGTAAACTACTGATTTTGAACCTAAGATACCTTCCTTTGTAACGTATCTCTCGTCAACGAATCTATCTTCGATAACTGTCTCGATTACGTCGTAGGGTGCATCCTCGATTTCTGTACGCTCTGTAAAGGTTACTCGGTAGAGAGTGATCACGAGACCATCTACGGGAACGCTGCTGCCGTCAGGCTGAGTAAAGTCGTCAGCACCGACGCTGATGCCCGCAGCCTTGACCGCGTCCATTACGTTACCTGCGGATACTGTATGAACGGAAGTGATTCCGTCCGCAACAACCGTAATAGAGTAGATATCGTAAACCTCGATTACCATACCCTCTGTAAGAGCGGTATCCATACTGTAATTAAGGGCAGTACCCTCGGGGAAGGTAAGCTCCGCAGTCGCAAGAGCAGACTCAACCGTACCTGAAGTATGGACTGTGTAATTTGATCCGTCGAATACCTTAATTGTAACCTCGACGCCTCTTGTGATGATTATCTCGCTTCCGTTTGCTCCGGTAAAGCCTGAGTAATCTACGCTGTCACCGTAAGCCTCGCTTACTGTGAAGCCCTCATTTACGAGAATCTGCGCAGGATCTCTCTGAGCTGTGAGAACGGTTACGATATTGTTGCCGTCGTAAATCGTTACGTTGAACATTACGGGCGGCACGGCGAAAGCAGTTGCAGATAAGAAGAATATAGTAGCCAACATTAAGAGAAATGCTCTCTTAAGAGGCTTACGCAAGATCCTCTCGCCTTTTTTTATAAGTGTCATGGTATAAATTTTCTCCTTAGACAAGCAACTTACCGAAGTAGCTCCCTCTTCGTAAAAAATTTTTGTTTAAGAGGGCTCCGATAGGTTACCGTTGTAGGCAGTTTTATCACCAATAGCGGGTCGAATTATTGAAATTCGGCACAATATTGACAACAAAAATGCCGCAGTTATCCTATGGCAAAATGTATTATACTCACCAAAAAATAAAAGTCAAATTTAAAATAATGTACTTTTTGTGTAAAAGTCACAAAGGTTTTCGACGATATCCTCTATGACCCCCTATATTTAGTGCCGATTTAAAAAATCCCCACAACAGACCACTATGGTCTTTTGTAGAAAGTGCAAAAATTACAAACTGTAACATTTTGCCCCTTTTTGCCCGTATTTTTTATCATTTTGTAATTATTTGTTGACACTTTAAGGGTTAAAGTCCATAATAGATATACATATATAATATAGTATATGGAGATTTCCTATGAATATTACTATTCCCCAAGAAGTTAATATTATTCTCACCCGTCTTAAGGAGGCGGGTTTTGAAGCATTTTGTGTGGGTGGCGCTGTGCGCGACAGTATTATGGGCATCGCTCCCGGCGATTGGGACATCACAACCTCTGCCCTCCCCGAAGAGACCCGGGGGGTATTCTCCGATTTTAAGACTATTGATACAGGAATCAAGCACGGCACCCTTACCGTCATAATAGACCACAAGCCCTACGAGATTACCACCTATCGTATCGACGGCGAATACGGTGACAACCGCCATCCCGAGTCTGTAGCCTTTACCCGCAATATATCAGATGACCTGGCAAGACGTGACTTCACGGTAAACGCCATAGCGTATAATCCCGACGATGGTATCGTTGACCCATACGGCGGACAGAGTGATATATATAATAGTATAATAAAAACCGTCGGAGACCCCGACCGCAGATTTAACGAGGATGGTCTGAGAATTATGAGAGCCTTACGCTTCTCATCTGTCTTAGGCTTCCCCATAGAGCAGAAAACCGTCGCCGCTATTCACAGAAACAGAGAGCTTTTAAAGAATATCTCCGCAGAAAGAATAAATGTGGAATTGACGAAGCTCCTTTGCGGCAAAAACGTTTTTAATATTCTTATGGAATATCCCGACGTATTGTCTGTAATTATCCCCGAGATAGCACCCGCCGTGGGATTTGCCCAATACGGCAAGAAGCACGCTTATGACGTATGGGAGCATATCTGCCATACTGTAGATACCATTCCCGATGACAGAATACTACGTCTGACTATGCTTCTCCACGACTTAGGAAAGGTGCTCACCCACAAATTAAACGACAAGGGGGACAGTACCTTTAAAAATCACGCCCTTATTGGCGGAGAAATGGCGAGAGAAATTCTCACAAGACTTAAGTTTGACAAGAAGACTGTTAACAGAGTCTCTTTCCTCGTAGGTTGTCACGATTTCGAGCCACCCGAGAGCAAGCTTGAGCTTAAAAAACATCTTAAGACGAAAACTCCCGAGGATATTCGCACACTCTTAGTAATCAAAAAGAGTGACCGCGGTGCGCTCAGCGAAAGCTACCGCGACATAAGTGAGGGCACCGCCCTTACACTTAAGTGGCTTAATGAAATTGAGGAAAACAATGAGTGTTGCACCATATCACAGCTTGCCGTAAACGGCAACGACCTTCTGGAAAAGGGCTACAAGGGAGAAGAAATCGGCAACGCTCTTGATACACTTCTTGATGCGGTGATAGAGGAAAAAATCCCCAATACAAAATCCGCTTTATTGACATACATATTATAATAGTATAAAATAGATATAATATTGTGTAATAACATACTCAAACGAAAGGATGTTATAAATGAGAAATAGATATCCTATTAACTTCGGCTGGAAATACTCTCCCACATTTTCCGAGGAGATGACCGCCGCAAAGTATGATGACAGCAAATTCCAGACTGTCGATATTCCTCATACCAACAAGGAATTGCCCTTGAATTATTTTGATGAAAAGTGCTACCAGTTTGTAAGCTGCTACAGAAAATCTTTTGATTTAAAAAAATCAAAGGGCAAGAGATATATTCTCCATTTTGAAGGTGCCGCAGTTTACTCCAAGGTTTACCTTAACGATACCTACCTCGGCGAATACAAGGGCGCATATAACGGCTTCTCCTTTGATATTACCGACGTTATGAAGTCCAGGGGAAATATGCTCGTGGTAGAGCTTGACTCCACCGAGAGAAAAGAGATCCCCCCCTTCGGCAACGTTGTTGACTACCTCGTATATGGCGGTATCTACCGCGAGGTATGGATCGAGGAAGTAAGCGAAGTATATATTGACAATGCTTTCGTAAGAACCCTCAACGTGCTTCACGACAGAAAGATTCTCGATATTGACGTTACTCTCTCCGAGAGTGCTTCGGGCAACCTCATCTTTACACTCCTTGACGGCGACAAGGTTCTCGGAGAAAAGACGACTCCCTTCAAGGGCTCTGTTATCAATGCAAAGTGGGCTATTACTGACGTTGAGCTTTGGGATATTGATAATCCTAAGCTTTATACTATTAATATTAAGATGGACGGCGAGGACGAGATCTCCGTACGCTTCGGCTTCAGAGAGTGCCGCTTCAAAAAGGACGGCTTCTACCTCAACGGCAAAAAGATCAAGATTCGCGGTCTTAACAGACATCAAAGCTACCCCTACGTTGGCTACGCTATGCCCGAAAACGTGCAGAAGGCAGATGCAGACCTTCTTAAATATGAGTTAGGTGTAAACCTTGTAAGAACCTCTCACTATCCCAACAGCGTTCATTTCCTTGACCGTTGCGACGAGATCGGCCTTCTCGTATTTACAGAAATGCCCTCCTGGCAGTATCTCGGCGAGGGTGAGTGGAGAGACATCTGTCTCGACAACGTTCGCAGAATGGTGCTTCGCGACAGAAATCACCCCTCAGTTATTCTTTGGGGCGTTCGTGTTAACGAGGGTCTCGACTGTGACGAATTCTATACTCAGACAAACGCTCTTGCAAGAGAGCTTGACAACACACGTCAGACGGGCGGCGTAAGAAATATGCCCTTCAGCCACCTCCTCGAGGACGTATATACAATGAATGACTTCATTCATTCTGGCGGAGCTATCAACCTTCTTCCCCCTGCTATTGCATCGGGTAGCCTTAACGCTCCCTATCTCGTAACCGAGCATAACGGCCATATGTTCCCCACAAAGAGCTTCGACAAGGAGGGCGTTCGTGCAGAGCACGCTCTTCGCCACACGAGAGTTCTCAACTCCGCTTACGGCAATAAGCGTACAAGCGGTGCTATCGGCTGGTGTATGGCTGACTACAACACTCATAAGGACTTTGGTAGCGGCGACAGAATCTGCTACCACGGTGTAACGGATATGTTCCGCGTACCCAAGATGGGTGCGGCAGTTTACCGCTCTCAGCAGGAGGGTAAGCCCTTCCTTGAGGTTACCTCTGCTATGGATATCGGTGAGCATCCCGGCGGAACAATCGGCGACGTTTGGGTATTTACCAACTGCGACTATGTAAAGCTCTACAAAAACGGTAAATACACAAGCACTATCCGTCCCGATTCTTCGAAATTCAAGAATCTTCCCCATCCTCCCATGATTGCATCCGACTTTATCGGTGATGCACTCGTAACGGATGACGGTCTTGACCCCAAGGCGGCAGCACTTCTTACAGATACGCTTATCGCCGCACAGACAAAGCAATGGAAGCTTCCCCCTTCAAAGTTCCTCAAGGCAGGTGCCGCAATGGTAGTGGGCAAGATTCCCTTTAACCGAATGTTTGATATCGTCACAAAGTATATCGGCGGTTGGGGTAACGAGCAGATTACTTACAAATTTGAGGGTTATATTAATGATGAGTGCGTAGCTACGGTTACAAGAACTGCAGTTACCGACCTCTCTCTCGACGTAAAGGCAGACTCTCTCGTGCTTAAAGAGGGCGACACATACGATGCAACACGTATTCAGATGATAGCTCTCGACCAGAACGGCAACAGAGTTCCCTTCGCAGACAGCTCCGTTAAGGTTTCTGTTAAGGGTGCGGCTGAGATTATCGGACCTTCAGAATTCCCCCTTATCGGTGGCGACAGAGCATTCTGGATTCGCACAAACGGCTCAAAGGGCGACATCACAGTTACTATTGATGCTAAGGGTATTGAGAAAAAGGTACTCAAGCTCAAAGCAGAATAATTTTCACATACTATAAACAATCTCTCCCATTCGAGAGGTTGTAAAGGAGATAATACTATGAACAATAAACCTTATTACATTACTACTGCTATCGCTTACACATCACGTAAGCCCCACATCGGAAACTCATACGAAATCGTGCTTTCCGATGCACTTGCAAGATTTAAGCGTATGCAGGGCTACGATGTATTCTTCCAGACAGGTACCGACGAGCACGGTCAGAAGATAGAAGAATATGCTGCTGCGGCAGGTATTTCTCCCAAGGAATACGTTGATAAGGTTGCCGGTGAGATTAAGGACATTTGCGATTGCCTTAACACAACCTACGATAAATTTATCCGTACAACTGACAAGGATCACGAGGAATCCGTACAGAAGATCTTCAAGAAGCTCTATGATCAGGGCGATATCTACAAGAGTGAGTACGAGGGTTGGTACTGTGTGCCTTGCGAAAGCTTCTTTACAGACAGTCAGCTTGTTGACGGCAAGTGCCCCGACTGCGGAAGAGAAGTAAAAAAGGAAAAGGAAGAAACATATTTCTTCAAGCTCAGCAAATATCAGAAGCAGTTAGAGGAATATATCGAAGCAAACCCCAACTTCATTTATCCCGAAAGCCGTAAGAAAGAGATGATCAACAACTTCATCAAGCCCGGGCTTCAGGATTTATGCGTATCACGTTCATCATTTAAGTGGGGCGTTCCCGTTCCCTTTGATGAGAATCACGTTATCTATGTTTGGATAGATGCCCTCTCAAACTACATCACAGGTCTCGGCTATGACCCCGACAAGAAGTCAGAGATGTATGAGAAGTATTGGCCCGCAAACGTGCACATTATCGGTAAGGATATTTTAAGATTCCATACCATTTATTGGCCCATTATGCTTATGGCTCTCGGTGAGCCTCTTCCTAAGCAGGTATTCGGTCACCCCTGGCTTCTCTCAGGCAACGACAAGATGAGTAAGTCTCGCGGTAACGTTATCTATGCAGATGACCTTTGCGACCGTTTCGGTGTTGACGCGGTAAGATATTACCTTCTCTCCGAAATGCCCCACGCTCAGGACGGCACGATCACTTACGAGACAATCATCGAGCGTTTCAATTCCGACCTTGCTAATACTCTCGGTAACCTTGTAAACCGTACAGTTGCTATGAGCAACAAGTATTTTGACGGCGTTATTCAGTCACCCGACTGCACCGAGGATATTGATAATGAGCTTAAGGAAATGGCTCTCGCTTCTCTCGACAAGGTTGCAAATCTTCTTGATACCTACAAAGTAAGCGATGCTCTTTCTGTAGTATTCGACCTTGCAAAGAGATGTAACAAGTATATCGACGAAACAATGCCCTGGGCACTTGCTAAGGACGAGGAAAAGAAAGCTCGTCTCGGCACTGTACTTTATAACCTCATTGAAGGTATCCGCTTTATTGCTGTACTTCTCAAGGCATTTATGCCCGAAACAAGCGACAAGATCTTAGAGCAGATCGGTACAGACGTAAATACTCTCGAATCTCTCGCTACATTTGGCGCTGTTAAGGCTGGCGACAAGGTAGGCGTGGCAACTCCCCTCTTCTCTCGTCTTGATGCAGAAAAGGTTCTTGCAGAAATCGAAGCATCTCTTCCCGCAGCAGAAGAAGAGAAGCCCGAGATCGAAGGTCTCGCAGAGATTCAGTTTGACGATTTCGCAAAGGTTGAACTGAGAGTTTGTAAGATTACAGACTGTCAGCCCATCAAGAAGGCAAAGAAGCTCCTTGAGCTTACTCTCGATGACGGCACTAAGACTCCCCGTACAGTAGCATCGGGTATTGCTAAGTGGTATAAGCCCGAGGACCTTATCGGCAAGAGCGTTATCGTTGTTGCAAACCTTGCTCCCCGTACACTCTGCGGTGTTGAGAGCCACGGTATGATCCTCGCAGGTGAAATTTCCGAAGAGGACGTAAAGGTTGTATTTGTTGACGGTCTTCCCGCAGGTACAATGTTAGGATAACATGAATAATATATTTGATTCACACGCGCACTATACAGATAAAGCGTTCAATGATGACCGCAAAAATATGCTCGACTCCCTTAAGGAGTCGGGCATTTGCGGTGTAATAAACTGCGGCGCAGACCTGAAAAGCTCCGAAGAATCAATTTCTCTTTCAGAGAAATACGATTATATTTACTGCGCTTGCGGTGTGCATCCCGAAGAGGTTGACGGTCTTTCCGAAAACTATATTGACATTCTCCGTAATATGGCAAAGATTGAAAAATGTGTTGCCATCGGCGAAATCGGTCTCGACTATTACTGGCGACAGGATAACAAGGAGCTTCAAAAGAAGGTTTTTGAAGAGCAGATTCTTCTCGCAAAGGAGTTAGGTTTGCCCATCATAGTCCACGACAGAGAGGCTCACGAGGACACTCTCGCTATACTTAAGAAGTATAAGCCGAAAGGTGTATTGCATTGCTTCTCGGGAAGCGTGGAAACCGCTAAGGAAATATTAAAATTAGGTATGTATATCGGTCTCGGCGGTGCCGTTACCTTCAAAAACGCAAAGAAGCCCGTCGAGGTAGCAGAAATGCTCCCCCTCGACAGACTTCTCTTAGAAACTGACTGCCCCTATATGGCGCCCGTGCCTATGCGCGGTAAAAGAAATTACTCCGCCTATATAGAATACGTGGCAGAGAAAATCGGTGAGATTAAAGACATCGACCCGCAGACTGTAACAGACCAAGCGACGGAAAATACAAAAACCCTCTTCGGAATTTAATCCGAAGAGGGTTTTTAAAATGCAGAATTCAAAGTTCAAAATGCAAAATTGAGGAACGCTACGCGTTGATTATAAAGCTTCGCGAAGCCGTAGTGAACGCATTTATGCGTTCAACAAAGAGGAGAGTTCCCTTAACAATAAATTATGATAGAACAATCGAGTTGATATTCGCGCCAGCTTACACCTCCCTGCTACGGAGGGAGGGGGACCGTCTTGAATATATTTGTTTTTTCAATATATTTTCAAACGTGTCATTATTATCTGATTCATTTAAGTTGGACGGAACGGTGGAGGGTCCCTATTAGCTGAGCTTTGCGGATAATTTACTTTGTCATAACAGAAAGTGGTAGGGACCTCCCACCACCGCAAGCGGTGGTCCCCCCTCCTCCGGAGCAGGAGGGTGTAGCTTCGCAACCCCCAACTATACGCGAAGCTTACAATTAGCGTTGCAGACCCTTACTTTTTCACTATTCACTCTTGCTTATTACCTAAAAAAAGACCGCCGATGGCGGTCTTTTTTTATATCATATCTGTTGCCGCGAAATCGGTGAGAGGGAAAATTACCTTCTCTCCTGTTTTCTGACTCTTGTAGATAGCGAGAATCATTTCTACCGCTCTTTTACCTGCGTAGAGGTCAACGTAGGGCTTTCTGTTATTCTTTACGGAATCCACGAAATCCGTAAAGAGACTCGTATGTCCGTTACCGTAAACGTTGGCAATCTTCTCCTCTATCTCGAGCCTGTCCTTATCCGCTTCCTCTTCGTTGCGGAATTTCCACACGTCTGTCGCCGAGGAATTCATACCGCCCAGCTTTACCATACCGTCGTTACCGAATACAGAAAGTACGTTTTCAAGATTCTCGTACATATTAACTGTACCTTCGATAGTTGCTACCGCACCGTTTTTAAAGTTGACGATAGCAACGCCGATATCCTCTGCCTCTATGTATGGGTGGAGTTGATTTTTTGTAACTCCGTAAACGGATTCAACCTCGTCACCGAAGCACCAACGAAGAAGGTCAATACCGTGAATACATTGATTCATAAGCGCACCGCCATCGGTAGCGTATTTACCGCGCCAGTCGTCGGAATCGTAGTAATCCTTTTCTCTGCACCAACGCACCTGAATACTGCCGTGGGTGAGCTTACCGAATCTGCCCTTGTCTATGGCATATTTTAACTCCTGCACCGCAATATTAAATCTGTTCTGGTGGCATACTCCCGCTACTACACCGCTCTTCTCAGCGGCTTCGATTATAGCGTCCGCCTCGGCTATACTCATAGCCATAGGCTTTTCTACAAGGAAGTTGATATTATTCTCTGCACAGTAGAGGGCAATCTCGCCGTGAGTACCGCTTACGGTAGCTATTGACACGAAGTCAACCTTTTCCTTGCGGAGCATTTCCTTATAATCAGCATAAACCTTTGCTTCGGGAATATCTCTGTCGAGACGGAATTTCTCCGCCTTTTCTTCAATTATATCGCAAACGGCTACTATCTCGAGGCCGTTTGCTTTTGCAGCCTTTATATGGCTGGGCGCTACTCTTCCGCACCCTATAAGAGCATATCTCACAAAATCACATCCGTCGTGAAAATCAGAATTTTCTCCAAACCATCTTATCTACTACACCGGTGTAGCTCTGAATAATCTTAACCACCTTGGTAGATACGTTTTCTTCGATATAATCGGGCACGGGAATACCGATTGCGCCGTCCTCATTCATAGAGATAGCTGTCTCTACCGCTTGAACGAGAGATTTCTCATCAATACCCGCGAGGATAAAGCAAGCCTTGTCGAGAGCCTCGGGACGCTCTGTGCTTGTTCTGATACAAACTGCGGGGAAGGGCTTACCTATAGAGGTGAAGAAGCTTGATTCCTCGGGGAGAGTACCGCTGTCGGAAATAACCGCAAAGGCATTCATCTGAAGATTATTGTAATCGTGGAAGCCTAAAGGCTCGTGACGGATAACTCTCTCGTCGAGCTTGAAGCCACTCTTCTCAAGACGGTTTCTTGAACGGGGGTGACAAGAATAGAGAATGGGCATATCGTACTTCTCTGCGATTCTGTTGATAGCATTGAAGAGTGAAAGGAAATTCTTTTCTGTATCGATATTCTCTTCTCTGTGAGCAGAGAGGAGAATATAGCCCTTCTTCTCTAAGCCCAATTTATTAAGAATGTCAGACTTCTCAATATCTGCAAGGTTTTCGTGGAGCACCTCTGCCATAGGGGAGCCTGTTACGTAAACTCTTTCTTTGGGAAGACCGCATTCGTGAAGATATTTACGAGCGTGCTCACTGTAAGCGAGATTCACGTCGGAGATAATATCTACTATACGGCGATTTGTTTCCTCGGGAAGGCACTCGTCCTTGCAACGGTTACCCGCTTCCATATGGAAAATGGGGATATGAAGTCTCTTTGCCGCAATAGCAGAAAGACAAGAGTTTGTATCGCCCAAAATAAGGAGAGCATCGGGCTTAATCTGCGCCATAAGCTTATATGAGCAGTTGATAATGTTACCGACTGTAGCGCCCAAATCGTCGCCTACGGCATCCATATAAACCTCGGGAGCATCAAGCTTCAAATCCTTAAAGAATACTCCGTTAAGGTTGTAGTCGTAATTCTGTCCCGTGTGAGCAAGTACACAGTCAAAATACTTACGGCACTTATTGATAACCGCACCGAGACGGATAATCTCGGGACGTGTGCCGACAATTATGAGTAACTTTAATTTACCGTTGTTTTTAAATGAAACATCGGAATAATCTAATTTTATATCCATTATTCTACCTCCAAGAAATAGGTATCCGGCTTGTTTGGGTCAAACTGTTCATTCGCCCACATAACTGTAACAAGGTCTTCCGTATCGGAGAGATTGATTATGTTGTGGGTGTAACCGGGGAGCATATGTATTGCTTCTATCTTCTCTCCGCTTACCTCGAAATTGAGCACCTCGTCGGAGCCGACTCTTCTCTGCTGAATAAGACCCTTGCCCGATACGACGATGAAAAATTCCCACTTTGTGTTGTGCCAATGCTGACCCTTTGTGATTCCGGGCTTTGAGATATTTACGCTTATCTGCCCGCATTTTTCGGTCTTAAGAAGCTCCGTAAAGCTACCGCGAGGGTCAACGTTCATTTTAAGAGGGAATGAAGCCTTCTCTTTGGGTAAATATGAAAGATAGGTTGAATATAACTTCTTTGCAAATGAGTTATAGGGAATCTCGGGCATAAGAAGTGTCTCCGGCTGAGACTTGAAGCTATAAAGTAAATCTACTATTTCACCGAGAGTTACTTTATGAGTAACGGGACAGTAGCAGAATTTACCGCTGTCCTCGGGTACAATATCAAGTCCGTCATATCTGCACTTGTTGGCCTGACCCTTAAGAATATTGAACATTTCGTCAACTAAATCGTCAATATAAAGGAGCGTAAGCTCTATTGCTCTGTCGTTTACCTGAATGGGTAAATCGTTTGCAATATTGTTGCAGAAGGTAGCAACGGCGCTATTATAATTGGGTCTGCACCACTTACCGAAGAGATTGGGAAAACGGTAAATATATACAGTTGCGCCCGTTTCCTCGGAATAGGAGAAGAATAAGTCTTCTCCCGCCTTCTTGCTCTTGCCGTAGTCACCCTCGGCATATCTGCCTACGAGAGTAGCTTGAAGAGAGCTTGAAAGCATTATGGGACAAGTATTGTTATATTTCTTAAGTGTCTCAAGAAGTGTAGATGCAAAACCGAAGTTACCCTTCATAAAGTCCTGGGGGTTTTCGGGTCTGTTTACACCCGCAAGGTTGAAGATAAAGTCAGCTTCCTTGCAATATGTATCAAGGAGAGCAGGGTCAGTATCAATGTCGTACTCGAATATTTCTATATCCGCGTCGATACCTCTTGTCTTGTCCTTGCCGTCCTTAACGTTATTAAGTGCGGCGCAGAGATTCTTACCAACGAAGCCCTTTGCGCCCGTAACGAGAATTTTCATAATTATTTCTCCCAAGCTTCCAGCTCATCTCTTATGTACTGAAGAGAGAGAAGCTTTTCTTTTACCTGCTCAACACTGAGAAGCTCTGTGTTGTTGGAATTGAACTCGCTGAGCTTTGCGCGCTCTGTATCGCCCTCTTTGAAGTATTTATCGTAGTTGAGACCGCGCTTGTCGCTGGGCACACGATAGAAGTCACCCATATCAATAGCGTTTGCACACTCTTCGTTTGTAAGAAGGGTCTCGTACATCTTCTCACCGTGACGGATACCGATAACCTTAATCTCTGTTTCGGGGTTGAAGAGCTCAGTTACCGCCTTTGCAAGTGTCTCGATTGTGCAAGCGGGAGCCTTCTGTACGAGAATATCACCTGATACGCCGTTTTCAAATGCGAAAATTACGAGGTCAACCGCCTCGTCAAGAGACATAATGAAGCGTGTCATTGAGGGCTCTGTGATAGTGATAGGCTTACCTGCCTTGATCTGATCGATCCAGAGAGGAATAACTGAACCGCGAGAGCACATAACGTTGCCGTAACGAGTACAGCAAATCTTTGTCTTGTCGGGATCAACTGTTCTGGACTTCGCAACGATAACCTTCTCCATCATAGCCTTTGATGTGCCCATAGCGTTTACGGGGTATGCCGCCTTATCTGTTGAAAGGCAGATACAAGACTTAACACCCGCATCAATAGCGGCGGTAAGCACGTTTTCTGTACCGATTACGTTTGTCTTAACAGCCTCGATGGGGAAAAATTCGCAAGAGGGAACCTGCTTAAGAGCTGCCGCGTGGAAGATATAATCTACTCCGTGCATAGCGTTCTTAACAGATGCGAGGTCACGAACGTCGCCGATGAAGAACTTTATCTTCTCAGCCACCTCAGGCATCTTTGCCTGAAACTCATGGCGCATATCGTCCTGCTTCTTTTCGTCGCGGGAAAGAATACGGATCTCCCCGATATCAGTTTCAAGGAATCTGTTGAGTACAGCGTTACCGAATGAACCTGTACCGCCTGTGATCATAAGAGTTTTACCTGTAAAGAGTGACATATTTATTCCTCCAAAAACGAATCACGTTCTTTTAATTAACTTATTTTTTATTTTGCCTAAAATCCGGGCAACTATTTCCATTTTCAATATTTGGCGCAGATTTAAAACACATATTACTACGGTCAACGCCGCGGATATCAATTTACTGTAATTCACATCAAAATAAACCAATACTATCTGACCGATTACAAGAATATATGATACAACATCGCTCAGAATATTTAATTTGTAAGAGAAGCGACGCCTTGCATCTACCAATCTGAGTATCCATACAAGAATATAGCTGACTACAAGAGCTATTGCCGCGCCCTCTATTCCCATAGAGGGAACAAGAAGGATACATACTATAACATTGGCTACGGCACCGGCACAAGTGGAAACAAATAAAAATTTCGTTTTCTTGGCGGCAGAATATACCGTACCGATAATAGCCGAAAGTGAATGGAATATATAGGCGAATATTATTATGCAAGACACCTTCCAGGCGGAATAAAACTCCTTCTGGTAAAGGATAACCGCAATATACTCGGATATCAATATAAGAATAGAGGATACTACTATGTTAACAGATGAAAAACCCGAATATATACCCTTGAAAAAGTCTTTGGAATCTTCATCGCCGAAGCTTTCAAATATTGATATCTGAAGAGCAGAAACAAAAATCGTAATTACTATTGATAACACCGACGGTATCTTATAAGCAACGGAATAAATACCTACCGCCGACGCCGTAACATAATAAAGCAGAACGTATTTACTTGAAGAATTGCTTATCCACCAGCTTATGGAATTAGGTATCATAGGTACCGAGAAGTTGAGCATTGCTTTATAGGTGGCTTTGGGTATTCTGAAAGGGTTTCTGATTCTTTTATATAATTTTTCTTTAAAGAATATCAGTATTATTACAAGAAGGTGAGAAAGCACCGTTGCAAGGAAATAACCTGTAATGCTCCACTTGAAAACCAAAAGGAAAACTATACACATTACAAGGGAAAGAGCCGTACTTATTATTCCGCATATTGAATAAAAAACAACCTTTTCTATACCTTTAAGATATTGGGTAAAAACGGTGTGTATGTTTATAACAAGGAAGAATATTATTATCCAGATAGCGTAGCGATTACCTATGGCCTCTATCCTGCAAAGCAAGGGATAAAACGCCGTAAGCACCAATGTTCCTATAAGCGTAATAAGCGTACCTATGGAGAAAACATCCCCCGAATCATGACCCTTGTCCATACAAAATCGCATAACCGACTCAGATATTACAAGAGTAAGGAATGGAGTCAGCATAGTTACGGTAGTAATTATCAGGTCGTATGTACCGTATTCCTCGGTGGAAAGCACCGCCGTATATAAAGGCACAAGCAAAAAGGAAAGCGCCTTGGAGGAAAACTGACCCACAGCCATTGCGGCTGAGTTCGAAAAGAGCTTTTTATATTTATTCATTCTTGCCCTCCCTCTGAGAGAGAACAAAAGCTATGAATCTCTTAGAATCATTTATTTTTTTATTTATTATTTCATTAGGTTCATTATAGTCCACGGGGGATAAATCGCAATCCTCGGCACCCTCACATATTCTCCCCTCAAGACCGAGAGAACAAAGAAGGTCCGTTACCCTTCCCCTTCGGGATTCAGGAAGAACTACATTGAAATCTTTATTGAAAATAAGGGAGAAGGCTGTTCCGTGAAATGAATTAGTAACTATATAATCCGCCCCCGAAACAAGTTCTATAAAATCCTTGGGGTCTGCGGAGAATATACCATTCTCAGGAGTAATGCCTATATACCCGCACACCTTTTTTACCGCAAGTCCCTTTTGGGCAGCTATGCGTTGCGCCGCCTCATCAAGGGCGGGATTCTGCCTAAGAGCGTATTCCAGAACATAACCCTTCTTCTCATTTACCGTTGAAAAATAACGGGTGTACTCTTCCTTTGTAAGAAGAAAAGTGGGGTCCACGGTATTTACCGCCTCTATTCCGGCTTCCTGAAGAGCCTCGACAAGGGTTTTCTCTCTTACACCGACACACTCAAGGTTTTTAACCCTTGAGAAAAGCTCATTCCGCTCTTCCCGGGTAAATTCCGTAATATCTCCGCAGGATGCGGAAAATGATGAAATAACGGTTTGGGAGCATTTTCCTTTATCAAGTCCGAAATAGGGGTCTTTAAAACCATCGGTTATACGGGGATTCCATATCTGATCGCTTCCGCAGAAGATAATGTGGTATTTATTATAAACATCTTCGTAGGGCGCAACACCGAGCATATCTCTGTTAAATGCGGTGAATTTTCGGTGTTTTTTCTCGTAGCTCTTTTTGTAAAATGTATATACAAGAAATTTTTTTATAAGTGTTTTAATTATATTATCGGAGGTATATGTGGTTTTAAGATAATTCTTCGGCAGAAATTCATCTGAATTTCCGGGACAACGAAAATCAAGAACATTTACCGATGAATCGGTGGCGTTTTCAAGATACTTCTTCAGAGCAAATGCCTGTAAGGATGCACCGTAGTTAGGTACATTATGGAATGTTAATATACCTATGCTGAAAGCCACTCAAATCATCTCCTTATAAATATTTATATATTCTTCCGCCATTTTCTTTCCCGAATATATTTTATGTGCTTTTCGGGAAAGCTCCTTGGGGTCATATGTTTTCTTAAATGAAATCATATTTTCTATACCCTGTATAAGAGCATCTGTATCACCCTGAGGGAAAAATCTGCAGTAATTCCTCATAGCGATACTCTCGGGTCCCCCTGCTTCAAAACCCGCAACGGGAGTTCCGCAGGAAAGGGATTCCGCAACTATCATTGAAAAGGTTTCCCGTTTGCTTGTTATAACAGAAAGGTCGGCTTCGGAATAATACCCTGCCAGTTTTTCACTGTCAAACACGGGGCCTGTAATTATCATATTCTCGGGAAGAGAACAGCTATATGGAGCGCATTGACCCACAACCACTATACGGACATTTTTATTTCTGAGCCTTTGCGCTATACGTACAAGAGCGGGACTTCCCTTAATATCTTCATTGTTTTCGGGATCGAAAAGTGCGGTAACGCACAATACTATTTTTTCTTCCGGTCTGATACCGTATTCTTCTCTCAAGATATTACTTTCCTTATAAGAAAAAACATCTGTATCCAAGCCGTTTAAAACGACCTTTTTTTCTATTCCCTGTGTAATGGGTGACCTCTTTGCTCTTTGATCTACCCAGGGAGAAACGCTCACCATAGTCATACGGGGGAAATCTCGGAACGCTTTCTTCATTTTCATCCATGCAGTATGTGTTCTGTCAACAAAAGCTGATTCAGCTCTGTTTTTTATATCGGGACAGTTGCCGCAACCCTTTTCCCATTGGTCACATTCCTCGGAATGAGGACAAGTACCCGTATAGAAAAACTCCGCGTGGTTTGTTACAACGGTAGGTATATCCTTTTTCTTAAGAAAAGAAAACAACCTGTATAAATTCACCATATTGCAGTTTGCCGAATGGATATGAACAACATCGGGGGAAATTCTTTTTATTTCCCCTATTATTCGGGCAGTAGAAACGGGAGCAAAGCCGTATCTTAAGCCCATCACTTTTGCCGCTCTTTTATAAATACCTGTTTCATGGGTAAAACAAACGGCTCTTTTATCAATATAGTCTGCATATTCCCTCACCGCAGGTACAAGAAGATATGAACTGTAGCCACGGGAATACGCCTCACGGGAAATGTCGGAAATAATTTTACCCGTACTGCCGTAATCCGCACAGTTTATGTGTAAAATCTTCACTTTCATCTCCCTTTCATTATTTAATCATCGGTGTAACCCTTGCTTTTCACTCCCATAGAGAAGAATATCATAAGGAACATAATATAAGTGGGGTAAAGAATAAGGTGGCTTGTAAGCGACATAGTTACAAAAACAATAAATGTCGACAGATATAATTTAAAATTGCGGCTTTTATTCATATACATTCTGAAGCCCGTTCTTACTACCTGGATAAGAAAGACCGCGTACAGAATTGCACCGATTATACCGTAATCGTAAAGAACCTCAAGATAATCGTTATGAGCAGATGTATATTCAAGGGTATAATCCCAATCATTAATAAGGATAATTATCTTGTCCCTTGCAACTGCGTTGAAACCACTGCCCACAAGCTTATCTCTTACGGAAGAGAAATTGAAGCATCTGTAAACTTCGGAATAAATATAGCCTCTACCCGAGCCGTCATCTTCAACGATACTGCGCAATCTGTCAAAAAGGGTTATTTCGAAAACATTGTCTATAAGAATATACAGAACACATGCAAACAGAGCCACACCTACAAGTGAAAGTATTTTTGCGATGCGTTTCTTTTTCTTACCCCTGTCAGAAATAAGCAAGGGAAGCAAAACTGCGAGACCTATAGCAACAAATGCCGTTCGCTTACCCGAACAGAATACCGCCACTATAACTATCGCCACAATAAGAACCCGCACGAGCTTGCTACGGGCAGAAAATATAAGCGGTGTGAGCATAATACAGTAATAAACCGTATTTATAGAACCCGTAGCGTATTTATCTCCGCCGGAAATTACCCAGAAAATATAATACAATCCCGATATCACCAGGAAAATTATTCCTAATTTTCTTATAAATATTTCATTCGAACGGTTGTCCGACACTAAATACACTGAAAAGAAAATGAAAGTAATTATCCAGAAGCTCTGAGTAGCTATATTCTGAACGCAAACAAGCACATCGTTTTCGTTCATTATTGTTGATAAGCACATCCATATCCATAACAACACGGCTGCTCTGGGAGACGGCTCGGAAAAAACACGCCCGAGTTTTCCGAATCGGGGTATAATGGCTCCAATACACAAAACCTCACTTATCAGAAGCAACCAAAAGTTATAATTCTGGAATGATGTGTTATCCAGATAACTATACATCCTTACAAAAAGGGAGAAAAAGAGGAAGATGCTTACGCAGACAAATATCCCCGAACTCCTTTTCTGCGAGTTTCTTACTAAATTCATAAAGTTCCTTTCAAAGGTGCTAACCTCGTTTTATATTACTAATAAAGTCCATAAGCTTCTTAGCTTGCTTTATATTATTTTTCTCTGTTATAACAAAACCCTTGGCTCTTCGTCCCATTTCAGTCAGTTCCGCCTGAGTTTTGGCTGTAACGTCTTTAAGAGTAGCCGCCATTCCTTCACGTGTTTCATTATCGAAGAAATAAACGTAATCAAAATATTCCTCAGGCATACCCGGAAGGCGCGTTGTAAGCACTGCCGTACCCGATGCCATATACTCCATAGTCTTGGATGGGAAGGAATATTTTACAAATTCCGACTCGGTGGTACGGGGATTTACAAGTAAGGTTGCTTCTAACTGCCTGTCCACCACATAAGAATTGGCTTTCTGTCCGAAATATTTTACGGAAGGGTATTCTTCGCATATTCTCTTAAGCTCCGACTCAAAATTGCCTACGCCATAAATATGGAATTCCCAATCCTCAAGACCACAGTCACAGAATGCATAAGTAAGAATATCTATTCCGTATTCCTTGTGTATCCCGCCGGCATACATCATTATTTTTTTATGGGTTTGTTCGGGCTCAGTTTTTTTCGCTTGTGCCATTTTACTGTCGCAATGGCCTTCTATAACTATATAGGGCTTGTTACCCTTGTTTACAACAGAATTCATCCCTTCCGTAAGAAGAAGATATGAATCATACTTTACTATATTTTTCTCAGCGCGTGATTCCAGGTAACGGCATATCTTTTGCTGATACGACGGAAGCATCGATATATCCGCTCCCGATAAATGACCCGGAACATCGGTAACTATTCCTATAACGGGTATACCGTATTTATTACCGCAATCTCTTGCACTGTCCGATACGGATTGATTAAGAATATCGCATATAATAACGCAATCCTTATCCTGCTTATATAATTTTTTTATATTTTTTCTGACACCCAGATATCTTGTAAGCTGTCTTAAAACAGGCAAGTTGAGAAATCTCTCATAAATATAATTTATCTTTCCTACAGTTTCCTTTTCTGTTTTAAAGAAGATCTTTTTTGAATATGTACTGTTTACGGGGTAAGCAGATAGAGCGTACACATTACAAGCCAAATCCTCCGCAAGACCTTCCATAAGCAATTTATGGTATTTCTGCGCCTGGGGCAAACTATTGGTTATTTTATTTTCTCTGAGTTCTTCGAATTTTGAATCCGAACAACTGCTTGAAACATAAATAATGTTCATCGTCTGCTCCTTGCAACAATTAAAGATTTTTTATAATATCCGCATCTCGGCGAACCTCCCGCAGAACTCGGCAGAGCTCTCTGTCACAGGCTGTTCTGAATGGGTCATAATCAGATATACCTTTGTAATATGAATATATCTTATCGGTAAAATCCTCTTTATAAGGATTACAGCCGATACCTGTTCCATATTTTTCCGCAAGCTCCGCCATATAAGAGCCCTCCATACATATCTGGGGAAGGCGGAAAACGATAGCATCGTAATACTTGTTTCCCATTGCCAACATCATATTGCTATCGTGGTAGATATTATGGATAATATCCGTTTCTCTTACAAATTGGTATCTGTCCTCAGGCTTGTACTCCCCATGGAAAAAGACATTTCCGATACCCTTTTCAGTTACATAATGTTTCAGATTTCTGGCAGTCTGTTGTTCTCTGCCATAATAGTGCAGTTCAAATCTTTCGTCTGCGCCTATTCTATTGATTATCTCCCTGTTTACTTCCTCATGACGGATGAAGCCCCAGAATGCAATTCTTATCTTTTCGCTTTCTATACCGTTTATATCCCTCTCGTCTCTATGGGAAAGAGAGTCTGTAAGAAGATTATGAGATGTGTATATCTTGTGGGAACAGCTTTCGGGAAGGAATACTCTGAAAGCATCGCTGCTCACAAATGTGGCATAAGAGTTTTCCACAAGACTTCCTATTATCTTTTTATACGGGGCAAAGCCCTCGTATGTAGAATCTCTGTAGTCGAAAATAAATCTGTTTTTAAACTGCTTCTTTAGAATATCGGCCGTAACAACACCCGGCAGAGAATGAAGCACTATAATAAAATCAAATTTTTCTTCCTTAATAAGCTTCTTGGCGGCTTTTCTGTATTTTATAAATCCGCCTATTTTTGAGGACTTGGAAACATCATCCTCCTGATAAAATTTAAATTCGTGGAGGGTAATATCCTTAAAGGCAGAAACATCCTCCTCCTGAAGATCTCTGTTCCAATAAAGAAGATGTATATCATTCTTCTGCGAATCGCAGTTTTCAAGATACATATTGAGATATGGCATATATTTTATTTTTGCAAATCCCATAATAAGTATCTTCATACTATCTTCCTTTCCTCGTTTATTGCTTTTCCAGTATTTCTGCGCATTTAAGCACCGTGAAATACTTTTTCATATATTCTCTTCCCTTTTCGCCCATAATCTTTCTTTCGTTGGTAAGGGAAGAAATTTCTTCTATTTTTTCAAAAAATGCTTTTTCATCCGAAGAGGGTACCCAGAAACCGCAACCCGCATCTTCAATAAGCTCTTTTATATCCGTAACCGTATCGGTAGCGGCAATTACAGGCTTTGCAAGATCCATATATGAAAGTATCCTTGAAGGATAATTCGGAATTGTAAATCTCGGGTCAAGGGTAATAAGCCCTACATCCGCCTCTTTAGATAACTGTTCATATTCATCACGGGGAAGATTTTCCAGAACCAGAGCATTTTTAATATCTTCTTTTTCAATAACCTCACTGAGAAGGTGCCTTTCGGTACCTCTTCCCACAAAGATAAAGAAAATATCTTCTCTTCCCTTAAACGCCTGTACCGCCTTGCACAGAATGGGTATATACTGGGGTCTGCCCATATTTCCGCCGAAAAGGAACACACAACTGTTATGGGGTATATTAAGCTTTTTTCTCTGAACATACTCTTTACAGCTATAATCTTCCGTTATTCTTTTGGCGTTGGGAAAAATCTCCACCTTATCCGCTGATATCTGAGGATTCTTCGCCAGAACATAATCCTTGTTTTTAGGTGACATACATCCGATAGTATCGGCGATTTCATAAAGGGACTTTTCTTTTCTGCGGAAATATTCAAAGAGAATATTTCCTACAAAGCCCGATCCTAATATGCCGATATCTCTGCCGTTCTGCGGAAAAATATCCTTAAGCATAAGATACGTTTTGGCATTAAACTGCTTCTTCGCCCATTTAACAACACCTGCATTTGTTACGGGTGGGGACTCGAAGAGAACGATGTCAAAATTTTCGTTTTTTAAATGCTTCTTTATTTCTCGCTTCATAATAAAGGGTAACATAAGCTGAACTAAACCCTTTTTTATAAAGCCCACATCATAATAATCTCCTACTACCGCCCGAAGAACTCTGAATCCTCTCTCTGTACCCAGAGATGTACGTGATTGGTTTCTCTTCTGCTCGGATACCGCAACGGTGATATTATGCCCTCTGAGGTGAAGCTCCTCCGCCAGGTCTGTGTATATGGTAGCGCCTGTCCCTTCTTTAGGAAAGGAAGCAGCAATATATAAAATATTCATTTCCTCTCTCCCGTCATTCGTGATTTCTCAAGTGATATGTTCTTGAGGTCTTGAATATTTTAAAACCGCATTTCAGATACAGATTTACCGCAGGGATATTGGAAACCTGCGTACCTACATAAAATGAACTGCAGCCCTGCTCCTTAGCGTAATTTTCCGCGAAATATATAAGCGCGGTACCCGTTCCTTTTTTTCTTTTTTCCGTATCTGTTGCCAGAAGATTTATGGCAGGCTCCTCATCATCCTTGAAATAAATAAGGAAGCCGCTTCTGTCCTCTGTTGTAAAAATTATCTTATTTTCATCATCAAAGGCATTTTTAAGCCACGAGGAATAAAGACCGCCTACCTGTTCCGATGAAATGTTCGGGTCATTGGAAAATCTTGAGTGTACAAAAGCCTTGCGGGCGATGTTAAGAAGTTCATCCATATCGTCCCTTGTAGCTACCCTGACTTTTACATCGGGAAATTCCTCGGCTCTGCGGAAAACGGGCTCCTTATGAAGGCTTATGGGGCAATCCACCATATAAGCTTCTGTCTTCTCGCCCAGAAGATAATCATTACGGTAATCTCCACAAACATTTTCTATTGTTACAAATTCATATTCGCCGCATTTTTTCACAAGTTCCAATACATCCTCGGGTGTAAGAACACCGTACACGGAGGCCTTGGCGCATTTCATTTTAAAGAAATCTGTATCCCACGCCAATGGAACTATATTGAATTTTCCCTCCATCAGTTCACCTCGTGATCCTCCGCCGATTGTACGGAATTTTCATTTCTGTAAATATCCTTATGGGATACTACGGTAAGTATGGTACGGAAAAATATCTTCATATCAAGCATAAAAGATACGTTTTCCGCATAATATACATCCTTCATATTCTTCTCCGGAAGGGGAAGAGTGTTTCTGTAATAAGCCTGAGCATAACCGGATATACCGGGTTTAACGGAATACTTCTTACGAAGCTCTCCTTTATTTATGTCATACCATTCAGGTGGGTCGGGACGGGGTCCCAGAATACTCATCTCGCCCTTAAGCACATTTAAAAACTGAGGCAATTCATCAATGCTTGTCTCCCTCAACTTCTTACCGATAACAGTAAGACGGGGATCATCCGCCGCGGAATATGTTGTTCCGTCCTCGTTTCTAATATCCGGTGCATTTTCCTTCATAGAGCGGAATTTATACATACTGAAAATCTTTCCATCTACGCCAAGCCTCTGAGCCTTGTATATTACCGCGCCGCCGTCCTCTTTTTTAATAAGCACGGCAACAATTATATAAACAGGCACCAGAAGGATACACATAAAAAACGACACAAAAATATCTATCAGGCGTTTAAAAAACTTACGGTACATCCAATCATCCTAATTCGTTCAAGCATTCTGTATAACACTTGATAATATAATTCTGCTCTTCATCTGTAAGCCTACTGTGAAGAGGAAGAGATATCTCGTTTTCATACTGCTTATAAGCATTGGGATAATCTTTGATATCAAAGCCCAGATTCTTATAAGCTGTCATCATGGGAAGAGGCTTGTAGTGAACATTACAGGAAATGCCCTTCAAAGCCATATTTTCAATAAATTTATTTCTCTGTTCAACGGTGATTCCGTCTATTCTTGTAAGATACAAATGGCCGCTGCTTCTGTGACGGGGACTGTTATGAATAAGAGTCTTAAGATTTAATGATGCGAAAGCATCATCATATCGCTGAATCAGGCAATGGCGCTTATCAAGCATATCATCGTACCTTTCAAGTTGAGCCATGCCAATTCCCGCCATAATGTCAGTCATATTGCATTTGTATGCAAGTACCTCTATATCGTATTCCCAGGCACCCGCCTTTGTTTTTGCAAAGGCGTCCTTGGACTGGCCGTGAAGAGAAAAGAGCTGATATCTGCGATAGAGTTCATCGTTGTTTACTCCGTCTATCCTCTTCCATACAACGGCACCGCCCTCTGCGGTAGTAAGATTTTTAACAGCATGGAAACTAAAGGAGGTAAAATCTGCGTGTTCGCCACAGAGCTTACCGTCTCTTACGGCACCGAAGCCGTGAGCCGCATCTGCAATAACCGCCACTCTGCCTAAAGCCTCCTGCACTTCTCCCTTGGGAGCAAATAAATGTGCCTTATTGCGAACAGCCTCAAAAAGCTTATCATAATCACATATTACTCCGCCCAGATCTACGGCAATAATTGCCTTGGTCTTTTCAGTTATGGCATCGGCCACAGCATCATAATCTATCTCGAAGCTGTCCCTACCGGAATCTACAAATACTATATCCGCGCCCACATGGTCTATTACACTTGCCGATGCGGTATATGTATATGCGCAGGTAATTACCTGGTCACCCCTACCGATACCGAGAAGACGGAGGGTCATCTCAAGGGCTGCGGTAGCCGAGCTTAAACACACGGCATAATCACATTTACAATATTCAGCTATTCTCTTTTCAAATTCTTTTACCTTAGGGCCTGTGGTTATCCAACCCGATCTTATTGCTTCTGAAGCACCCTGAACTTCCAATTCGCTCATATCCGGCACTGTAAAGGGAATATTAAACATTTACTTTTTCACTCACTTTTTCATTGCTCTCGTTCTTTTTTTGCATATCCTTGTTGTAAGCTACATTGTTAGGAACAAAGGTAGGAACGAGTTCTTTTATAACTTCCACTATTTCCGCAGGCTCAGCCGTTTCAATGATTTCTTTCACAGCACCAAGACGAGCAAAAAGATGCTCGCTGTCAAATTCCATAGGTCTTGCAACGTAAATAAGGTCGTTCTGGGTTTTCTGAATACCCTCTTCGCTGATAAGAAGCTCCTCGTAGAGCTTTTCGCCGTCACGAAGACCCGTATATTTTATCTCAATATCCTCTCCGGGAACGTGACCCGAAAGACGGATAAGGTTTTCTGCCAATTCTCTGATTTTAACAGGAGAGCCCATATCGAGAATGAAAATCTCGCCGCCCTGAGCGTATGCACCCGCCTGAAGCACAAGGGAAACTGCCTCGGGAATAAGCATAAAATAACGGATAATGTCGGGGTGAGTAACTGTAACAGGTCCGCCGCTTTCTATCTGCTCCTTGAAGAGCGGAATAACGCTACCGTTAGAGCCGAGAACGTTACCGAAACGAACGGCAACGAAATCTGTCTTTGAAATCTTATTGAAGGACTGAACGACCATTTCACAGATACGCTTTGTAGCACCCATAACGTTGGTGGGGTTAACCGCCTTATCCGTAGAGATCATAACAAAACGTTTAACTCCGTACTTGTCCGCAACCTTAGCAAGGTTATAGGTACCAAACACGTTGTTTTTAACCGCTTCCTTGGGGCTGTCCTCCATAAGGGGTACGTGCTTATGTGCCGCCGCATGATAAACGAAGCTGGGGCGATACTCTTCGAAAATCTCCGAAAGTCGCTTCTCGTCTCTTACAGAGCCGATAAGCACCTTAAGGTCAACGTTCGGATATTTTCTTCTTATTTCCTGCTGAATATCGTATGCGCCGTTTTCTGCTATATCAAAAATAATAATTCTCTTAGCAACACCGCTTGCGGCTATCTGACGTACAAGCTCGCTACCGATAGAACCACCGCCTCCGGAAACGAAAACAGTGTGATTCTCAAGAAGAGCGAAAACCTTTGTAAGGTCCGGCTTAATCTGTTCTCTGCCCAGAAGATCTGTATAATCAACCTTACGAAGCTTAGAGGTAATATCCTCTCCCTTTGCCATAGAAGTAATATCGGGAAGAGTCTTAAGCACACAGCCGGTCTTGTTACAGATATCGAGAATTTCCTTCTTATTCTGCTCGCTCGCAGAGGGTACTGCAAAGAAAATCTCGTCAATATCAAGCTCACTGGCAAGGTTTATGATAGACTCTCTTCCGCCGTAAACCTTAATACCGTCAAGGTATTCGTTATGCTTTTTCTCGTTATCATCTATAAGAGCCACTATCTTGTATCGTGCACTGTTCTTTCTTCCGCGAAGCTCTTCGATAAGTCGTCTTGCGGCGTGACCCGCACCGATAATCATAACTCTCTTCTTATGACCCTCCGCAAGATTCTCCTGACCAATAACTCTTACAGACCAGAAGCGGTATAACGCAAAGATCGCACCTCGGCAAACTACCATAAGAAGAAGCTCAATAATCGCATAGAGAGCAATCCAGGTAATGAAGCCGCGTAAAGAGTATTCGTGATTAAGATAAACGAAGGGACAACAAAGAGTTACAATAATCTTAGAAACAGAAAATGCACCTATAAGTATTGCATAGTCCCAGGCAACGAAATACTGCCACATTCTGTTGTAAATCTTCTTGAACGCGAATATTCCGAAAGTAAGAACTACGTCGATTAAGGCAACTAACCAAAGGTATTCTATAAACCAGTTAGGAAGTCTCCGAATCGCGTCGAACTTCAGCACGGTAGCAGCTACCATGGCAATTGCCGCCGCAAGAATATCAAATATTACAAGAAGACCTTTGAAATGCTTCTTGGTGAAATCTCCCATCTTAATTATCAAACTCAAAACATTCACCTTTTTCCAATAATTTTATTACGTGCCCTAAAAAGGGCGATACTCGGGAATTATACATAGTGAATTGTACCATAGCATTTGTCAAAAAGCAATATATTAATCTACTATTTTTTTACATTATAATGTATATTATATAAATATTTGTATGAATTTCCACATATTGACAAAGGTTTGTTGTCATATTAAAATTAAAATACGCTTCGCAAGATAAAGAGGGGGCTTTACTTATGAATGACTGGATGAAGAATATACCCGACAGTTGTCTTATATCTGAGATAAATATTCCCGGCACACACGACAGCTGTGCGCGGTTTATACGCTTTTCCCGTAACGCCAAATGTCAGGAGTTATCAATTACGGAGCAGCTCCAAATCGGAATCAGATTTATTGACCTCAGAGTGAAAAAGAAAAAAGACGAGCTTATTCTCGTACACGGTTTCTTAACTTGCTACGAAAACGAAAACAAAAAGAAGCAACTCTCATTAGACAAAGTTATTGCGGAATGCAGAAAATTTTTGTCGCTCTACCCTTCGGAAACCGTACTTCTTTCCCTCAAGCGAGACGATGGCGTTTCTTCGGAGGAAACCTTTGATTTATTCCATGAAAATTACATAAAAAACGATGTCTTCTGGTACTTGGAAAACCGCATCCCTACCCTCGCTGAGGCAAGAGGAAAAATCGTGCTTTTTAACCGCTGTGCAGTAGATTTTTCCGACAAAAAAAGAGGCTATTCCGACTATAATACAGGCCTCGATTTTTCACACCTTCCGGACCAGTCAAAGGTTGATTTTACAGGGTTTGAGACCGCTTTTATGCATCACAGAATAACCGGCGGAAAAGAGAAATATTACCTTCAGGACATGTATAAATTAAGCCCTCGAAAAAAATGGAAAAACGGCGTTCTTTCCGCCCTCGAAACGGACGTTGAACGAGACGTTTTTGCCCTTAATTTTCTCTCCGCAAACAAGGTTTGGGCGGGACCTAAAAACACCGCAAAATACGTAAACAAAAAGCTTGGAAAGTACCCTCTCCAAGCCTCTCGAAAATATGGTATTTTAATAATGGATTTCCCTACGGAAAACCTTTGCAGAAAAATAATTCTCACCAATTATTAGGGTGACAAGAGTAATCCGAACCTGCCTCAAACCGGCATATTTCGGTGCTTTTCACCCAATTTATTTTTGCAAGGCGATAGCCTTGCTGCACCTAAATTGAGCAAAAATCCCTCGAAATCTCCTCGCCTTGAGGTCG
>JAZUSK010000014.1:0-15657 GCA_045606645.1 Acutalibacteraceae bacterium
GACAAGAATAATCCGAACCTGTTTTTAAAAGGCGAATTTTCGCTCACTCTACGTTAAAATACTCGTTAATCCGAAAGGATTAACTGCGTTTTGTGCCTTGATTGACCAAAAATCCGCACTTTTTAAAATCTTCGACCTCAAGGCGAGGAGATTTCGAGGGATTTTTGCTCAATTTAGGTGCAGGAAGGCTATCGCCTTGCAAAAATAAATTGGGTGAAAAGCACCGAAATATGCCGGTTTGAGGCAGGTTCGGATTACTCTTGTCACCCTATACAAAACGAGTCTGCTAAGAAAATCTTAGCAGACACGTTCTTTTTGCATAAAGAAATTTCCGAGGCAAATAATAAAATCGGAAAGAAGGTTTTATATGCCTCAGAGAATTGGTAAAAACACAATTTTATTATCCACAAAGCCGTCCATCATCGGCTACGCCGCCGCAGTCGGTAAGAAAGAATCAGAAGGACCCTTAAGCAAGCATTTTGATATTGCATTTATGGATGAATTCTGCGGACAAGAGACATTTGAAAAAGCAGAAACCCATATGCAAAAAACCGCTATAGAGGAAGCCATAAAAAAATCGCCCGTCAGTAAAAGTAATATTCAGTTGGCTTTTGCAGGAGACTTGTTAAATCAATGTATCGGCTCTTCCTTCGGTATGCGTGCGCTTAAGTTTAATTTTGCAGGACTTTACGGTGCTTGCTCGACCATGGCTCTGTCAATGGCTTTAGCAGGTGTGTTCGCAGACTCAGGCGCCGCAGATAATATTGTAGCTGCCGCCTCATCCCATTTCTGCTCAGCCGAGAGACAGTACAGATTCCCTTTGGAATACGGCGGTCAGAGGTCTCCCGCCGCTCAATGGACGGTTACGGGCGCAGGATGCGCTGTAATAGGAAAGCACAAGAAAAACACACCCGTAATTGAAAGCGTTATTTTTGGTGCTATCAGAGATTTAGGTATTACCGATCCCAATAATATGGGCGCGGCCATGGCTCCCGCCGCTTGCCAGACCATTTTCGACTATCTGACCGACACTAACACCAAACCGCAGGATTACGATATGATTCTAACGGGAGATTTGGGAAGCACGGGTAGTAAGCTTCTTCTGGAGCTTATGAAAACAGAGCACGGCATAGACATCTCCGCCGTCCATAGAGACTGCGGAAATATGATATACAACACCGAGACCCAGGATGTCCATTCGGGTGGCTCCGGTTGTGGCTGCAGCGCGAGTGTTGTATGCTCCTATATCTTACAAAAAATGGAGAAAAAAGAGCTCAACAAAGTTTTGTTCGTGGGCACGGGTGCACTTCTCTCTCCTACCTCGTCGCTACAAAAGGAATCCACACCCGGCATTGCCCACGGCGTATTAATTACTAACGGTTGAAAGGAAAGAAATTATGAAGGATTATTCAAAACCATTAGAGAGTCTAAGCAACGTTGCTAAGACGTATATGAGAATTTCATCTATTAAGACAGCACTTACGGTATTTCTCGTAGGATACACCGCCCTAAAGGTGTCGCAGATATTTATAAAAAAATAAAAAAGTCTGCGAATAATTCGCAGACCTTTATACTTTCTTATTTCACAAGTCTAATTGCCAACTCTGCAAAGAGACTGTTTGCCCATGCAAACCATGGTCTCGTAAAGTCCGTATCGTCATTCTTGTGGAATGATTCGTGCATACGGAACGTTCCTGCATGGGTGTTTGCAATCATATCAAGGCACTTTTCTATTTCAGTAGGATTGTTACTTGTAAGCGCCTGCATACAAAGAGCAATATGCCATATCTTATCTGTACCCGTATGAGGACTGCCTACACCCTTTGCAACTCCGCCATCGAAGTACCACGGATTTTCATTTGAGAGGATAAATCTTCTCGTATTCTGATAGATTTCATCATCCTTATCGCAGTAACCGATATAAGGCGCAGAAAGAAGACTGGGTGAGTTAGCGTCATCCATAAGGAGCATATCACCCATACCGTTTACTTCGTATGCGTAGATACTACCAAACTTAGGATGCTCGTATATACCGTGGGCACGAATACCCTCGTCTATATCAAAGGCAAGAGAACGACACTCACTCTCAAGCTTATTATCGTCGTAGCCTACGTTTGCCATTTCTGCCGCTTTCTTAAGAGCACAAACCGCCATCATATTGGAGGGCACGAGATATCCGTAAAGACATCTGTCGTCTGATGGTCTGAAGCCCGACCAGGTCATACCCGTATAAGCTACCTCGTTACCTCTTCCGTCTTCTCCGGGAAGTGTATCTATCTGCGGACAATTCTCTCTCTTAAAGAAGTAGGGTGAACGCTCGAAATGATTCTGCTCGTTCTTAAATACTTCTATTATCCTGATCATCATCTCATGGAACTCTTCCGTAAAGATAGAGTCGTCAAGAGTCTCTTTATAATACTGATGAGCAAGGTAAAGAGGTGCACAAAGAGAATCAACCTCATACTTTCTTTCCCATATAAGCTCGTGATAAAAATCTGTCTCATCCTTGTGGCTGAGAGGATTGGGAATTATATTGAATGCATTGGCGTAAGGATCGAGGCAAACCTGCTGAGCGTGACGGGCGATAACGCTACGTATAATCTCCTTAAGTTCCTCGTCTTCGTTAGCATATCTTATATAATGGGTAAGCTGTGCAGCACTGTCTCTGAGCCACATAGCGGGAATATCGCCCGTAATAACGAAATAGTTTCCGTCGTCGGACTTTGTAACCGTAGTCTCTATGGTACTTAAAAAGCATCCTTTAAAAAGAGGTGCTATATTGGGGTACTTCTCTTCTAACTTTGCGGTAATTTCATCCGCCTTCTGCAAAAGTATTTTTGGTATATCCATAATTTACTCCTGAAATTTTGAATCATTAAAATCGATTCTCATTTTATGTAAGTATATCACGAGCAATTTTTTAAAACAATGGTAATAATGCAAGTGTTTTATGGTGAAAATTTGTAAAAGTCACCGAATTTTTATTTTTTTTAAATTTTTTCTCAAATTGTTAATGATTTCACAAATCATTTGATGTATAATAAGAACACAAACGGACAAGTGTCCGAAATTTTAGGAGGTAATTCCAATGGCAAATCGTATCGTATTAAATACAGTATCATACCACGGCAAGGGCGCTATCGAAAACATCGTTACAGAGCTCCAGAGCCGCGGCTTCAAGAAAGCATTCGTATGCTCCGACCCCGATCTCATCAAGTTTGGTGTTACAGCAAAGGTTACAGACCTTCTTGACAAGGCAGGCTTCCCCTACGTAATCTTCAGCGAAATCAAAGCTAACCCCACAATCGAGAACGTTCTCGCAGGTGTTGAGGCATTCAAAGCAAGCGGCGCAGACAGCATCGTAGCTATCGGCGGCGGCTCCGCTATGGATACTGCAAAGGCAGTTGGTATCATCATTGAAAACCCCGAATTCGCAGACGTAAGAAGCCACGAAGGCGTTGCTCCCACAAAGAATCACGCTGTATTCACAATCGCAGTTCCCACTACTGCAGGTACAGCAGCAGAGGTTACAATCAACTACGTTATCACTGACGTTGAAAAGAAGCGCAAGTTCGTTTGTGTTGACACTCACGACATTCCCGAGGTTGCAGTTGTTGGCCCCGATATGATGTCCACAATGCCCAAGGGTCTCACAGCTGCTACAGGTATGGATGCTCTTACTCACGCTATCGAAGGCTACATCACAAAGGGCGCTTGGGAAATGACAGATATGTTCCACCTCAAGGCTATCGAGCTTATCGCAAAGCATCTTCCCGGTGCTTGTGACAACACTCCCGAAGGCAGAGAAGGTATGGCTCTCGCACAGTACATCGCAGGTCAGGGCTTCTCCAACGTAGGTCTCGGTATCGTTCACAGTATGGCTCACGGTCTCGGTGCTCTTTATGATACACCTCACGGCGTAGCAAATGCTATCCTTCTCCCCTCAGTAATGGCTTACAATGCAGAATGCACGGGCGACAAATACCGTGATATCGCTAAGGCTATGGGTGTTGAAGGCACAGACGCTATGTCCATCGAGGATGCAAGAAAGGCTGCAGTTGACGCTGTTGCTGCTCTCAGCGCTAAGGTTGGTATCCCCGCAGACCTTAAGGGTATCCTTAAGGAAGAGGATATTCAGTTCCTTTCAGAAAGCGCATTTGCAGATGCTTGCCGTCCCGGTAACCCCAAGGATACAAGCGTAGAAGAAATCGCCGAGCTTTACAAGGCTCTTATCTAAGTTTATTAATCTTAGTAAAAAAATTATTCCTCTCGGTTCCAATGGAATCGAGAGGAATTTTTATTTTATTTAATTTCCGCAAAGCCGTACTTTTCAAGAGTCTTGATATACTGGCTTAATCTTTCATACAGAGGATGAGCTTTTTCGCCGAAATGCTCTTCTACAAGCTGACCGATTTCATATACAGTCTTTTCTCCATCGAGAAGCGGCCATATAAAACTGCCGTTTTCATCAAGATGAATATAACTGATTTTCGGTTTTTTCAAAAGCTTCTGAGCGATTCTGTTGGCAATGCCTTTATTCTCCATCTGAAGAGTAACCTTGCCATCGTCATCGGTTGACCACTCTATCCCCGATTTGCGAACGGGAACTTTATCAAGGAAGTTTTCCTTCGTATTATTCTTCATACTTTTTCTCACGCTTTTTGAAGTAAGTGAACTTGAGTACTGTGAGCACGATAAGTGCGAAGAGAAGAAGACCGCCTAAGTCGGATACAGTCTGAGGAATACCGAATCTCTCTGAGAGATTAAGCATCTTATCAACACCGAATACCGCAAGAAGAGCAAGTACGATACCTACGAGACCCTCACCGGCAATCATACCTGAACAGAAGAGAATACCGTCGTTAACGATTTCATCCTTGTGAGCTGCCTTCTTACCCTTGATCTTGTCCATAGCAAGGCGAAGAAGACCACCAACCATGATACAAGCATTAAGATGCACAGGAAGATATACACCGATTGCAAAGGGAAGCACGGGAATACCAACTACCTCAACAGCAATAGCAATAAATACACCGATAAATACAAGTGTCCAAGGAAGCTCGCCGCCCATTACGCCTTCTACTATAAGCTTCATCAAAGTCGCCTGGGGAGCACCCAACTCATCAGAGCCGAAGCCCCATGCGGAATCAAGAAGGTAAAGTGTACCGCCGATTGCAAGAGCAGATGCAACAACACCTATAAGCTCACCTGTCTGCTGCTTCTTGGGAGTAGCTCCGAGAATATAACCGGTCTTAAGGTCCTGAGAGGTATCACCCGCAATAGCGGAAACGATACAAATGATAGAACCGATTGCAATAGCACTTGCCATACCGCTCACGCCGTTTGCACCTGTAAATTTAAGAATAAGCGTAGCTATAAGAAGTGTTGCAATAGCCATACCCGATACGGGGTTGTTACTGCTACCAACGAGACCTACCATTCTTGATGAAACGGTAGCAAAGAAGAAGCCGAATACTACGATAATAAAGGCACCTAAGAGAGATACGGGAATAGCGGGAATGAGCCAGATAAGAAGAGTAAGAACGATGATTCCTATAACAACTATCTTAAGATTGATGTCCTGCGCTGTACGTTCATTGGAGGTTGAGCCCGTACCCTTCATGCTCTTCATAGCACCTGTAAAGGTCTTAACAATAGTGGGAAGAGACTTCACAAGGCTTATGATACCACCTGCCGCAAGAGCACCTGCACCGATATATCTGATATATGAACTCCATACTGCACTTGCGCCGCCCTCTGCAAAAGCAGCCGCGACGGGAGAAGCATCAGAACCGCCTGAGAATACGAGAATAGGAATAAGCACAAGCCAGCTGAGAATACCACCGGCAAACATATATGATGATATTCTTGCACCGCAGATATAACCAACGCTCATAACAGCAGGATATATCTGAGTACCGATCTCACCTGAAAAGCTCTTTACCTTAAAGGAGATTTCACCTGAAACAACCTTAAGACCGTCAATGATAAATTTAAAAAGTGCCGCAAAGCCCATACCTGCGAATACGGTAGATGCGCTTGAACCGCCCTTTTCACCTGCGAGAAGAACCTCTGCACATGCTGTTCCCTCGGGATAAGGAAGAACACCGTGCTCCTTAACGATGAGGGCATTTCTCAAGGGAATCATAAAGAGTACACCGAGAAGACCGCCGATAAGAGCGATAAGGGTAATCTCCACAAGGTCAGGCTTTTCCATCTTGCCCTCTGCCGCCCACAAGAAAAGAGCGGGAAGAGTAAAGATAGCACCTGCGGCGAGAGACTCACCCGCAGATCCGATAGTCTGTACCACGTTGCTTTCGAGAATTGAATTTCTCTTCATAATAATACGGATAACACCCATTGCAATAACAGCCGCAGGAATAGAAGCAGATACGGTCATACCTACTCTGAGGCCAAGATAAGCGTTAGCCGCACCAAACACAACCGCAAGGATAATACCCATTACAATGGAAGTAACCGTAATTTCAGCAGTTACCTTCTCTGCAGGTATGTATGGTTTGAATTCGTTTTTGTTGTCCATACTTTCTCCAATCTGACGTTCAAAATACCGTCATTTTATATTCGACTTATTTTAGCATAATCCCACATTAAATACAATGTGAGAATTATCTCAATTCTTCCAACAATTTCAAAAGATTTTTATACACTGTCTCTGTAGATGAGATACTGAGGCGCTCATTTACGGTATGAACGTCATAGAGAAAAGGTCCTATTGAAATACAATCGAAATCTTCGATTTCTGCTGCAAAAACACCACACTCGAGTCCTGCGTGGATCGCCTCAACCTTAGGCTCTTCGCCAATTTCCTGCTTGTATATTCTTTTGTAAGTATCTCTGAGTACTGAGTTTTCCTTGTACTCCCAAGGAAGATATTTCCCAAATATAGTTGATTCAATGCTCTGCATTTTAAAGAAAGCGGCTACCCTTTCCTCGAGAGCAGTAAGAGCAGAGCTTTTATTACTTCTGAGGCTGATATGTATATTTAACGTATCATACTCTGTAGCAAGAATACCAAGATTAAGAGAGGTTTCTACAAGCCCCTCTACGTTAGCGCTCATATCCATAACACCGTTGGGCACGGCTACGAGCGTATTTATGAGCTTATATGCGGAGTCGGCAGAAAGAACTCTGTATTCGCCTTTACCCCCAACTTCAACAATATAAGAGAAATCACTTTCTCGGTCTGAAATTTCCTCCTTTACAATGTCGAGGTAGTCATCTGCGATGCTCTTTAAAGCATCTCCATTATCTGCAACCAATAAAGCTTCACTGTATTTGGGAATAGCGTTAGATTTGTCTCCACCGCATACGGATACAACCGAAAAAGACATTGCATTTCTCAAATGATTGAGCACACGCCCCATAAGAATATCTGCATTAACTCTATTTCCGTTTATTTCTATACCTGAGTGACCGCCATTAAGACCCTTTAAAACGATCTTAACCGAGTCGCCCTTGACCTCAACTCTATTTGTAGGAATAACAGCGACCACATCACTGCCACCCGCGCACGAAACGGTAATAATATCTCCGTCCTCAGAGTCAATATTAACCATTCTTTTTCCTTTGAGAAGCGTCTTATCAAGTGCCTTTGCGCCTATCATACCTATCTCTTCATCGGTAGTAAATACTGCTTCTATAGGAGGATGTGCAATAGTATCGTCTTCAAGGATAGCCAGAATCATCGCAACTGCGATACCATTATCTGCGCCGAGTGTGGTGCCTCTCGCTTTAACGAAATCGCCGTCAACGTATGCTTCTATACCGCGCTCGACGAAGTTGATGTGGTAGCCGTCTGCCTTCTGACAAACCATATCGGTGTGTCCCTGAAGAATAACGGGCTCCGAATCCTCGTAACCTGCTGTACCCGGCTTATATATTACAACGTTATTTGAATCGTCTATTTCATATTTCAACCCGTGATTTCTCGCAAAATTCTTGCAGTAACGACCGATTCCGTCAGTATCGCCCGAGCCGTGAGGCACGTCGCATATATTTCCGAAATAATAAAAAACTCTCTCGGGCTTAATATTTTCAAATTTCATATAAACACCTCTTAAAACATAAGACAAACAATAGGCACAAATACAAGCGCCGGAAGGAGATTTGCCACCTTTATTTTAGCTATACCTATAAGGTTAAGTCCGAGGGCTATTATCATTACAGATCCCGCACAAATCATCTCATTAACGGCAAACTCGCTTAAAAACTCACCTAACACCATTGATAAAGCTACTAACCCACCTTGGAAAACAAGCACAAAAATTGCCGAAGCCATAACACCGAAGCCGAGACTCGCCGCAAGCATAGATGAAGATATAAGATCAAGAAGAGACTTTGTATATAACATCTGATTGTCTCCCGATATACCTGCATTCATAGAACCTACTATGGTCATTGCGCCAACGCAGAACAGAAGCGAAGCGGTGACGAAGCCCTGTGAAAAGGTTGCATTGTCGGAAGCTTTTTTATCCTCTCTCTTCTTCTGCATCCTATCACCTAATCGGGTAAGCTTATCATCTATGTCAATAAGTGTACCGACTATAGTACCCAGAACAAGAGATATAATCATAACAAGTTGATTTTGCCCCTTAATAACACCCGAAACACCAATAGCAATAGTACAAAGACCGATAGCGGTCATAACCGCATTGGTAAGCTTTTCGGGAATTTGCTTTTTAAGAACGAGACCGACAGTACTACCCAACAAAACAGTACCGACGTTCACGAGAACACCGCTGAAGTTGCCGATTACATCACCGAAACTCTTAAAAAATTCAGGCATCTGCTTCACCTCCGAACAATCTCCACGGATATATTGAGTAATCAGGCTCACAGCTAAACACCATATCGTCCCCCGTCATAGGATGGCGAAAACTGATTCTGTAAGAGTGAAGAGCAATATCAGAATTAGTTCTGTCCTTGCTTCCGTACTTTACATCACCCGTGAGAGGTGTCTTCCTCGATGAAAACTGTACTCGTATCTGATGAGTCCTACCCGTATGGAGCAATACACGCACCATAGCTTTATCCGTTGTTTTATTTATCACCTCGTACTCAAGGGATGCGTCCTTTACACCCTTACGCATACGCTTTACCACGTATGAGCGATTCTTATGAGAATCCTTGAAAAGGAGGTCTTTATATTCGCCTTTAAGAGCTACGGGAATGCCGTCGGTTACGGCAATATATTCCTTTTTCAGTCTGTTTTCTCTTATATCTTCAGAAAGAACAGACGCACTCTTTTTGTCGTTTGCAAACACCATAACACCGCCCACATTTCTGTCTAAACGGTGAAGAAGATACAGGGGCTTCCCTGCTCTGTCGCTAAGAAGCCCTATAACACCCTTTTCTCCCCCTTGAGCATCCTCGCTGAGAATGCCCTTAGGTTTATTACAAACGGTAATATATTTATCCTCGTAAAGAATTACAAGGTCAGTTGTTTGTTGCAAGCTCATATTTACTACTATATTCCTCGAATACTGTTTTGAATTCTTCGTTGCCGTATTTCACACTATTAAGATACTTATGTGTATCAAAATTGTCTGTGTGTGATTCTATTGTAGCAACAGCAATATTAGAGCAATGATCGGATATTCTCTGACAGTTAGTAAGAAGATCGGAGAGAATAAAACCAAGCTCTATTGTACATTCACCGTTTTTAAGTCTCTTAACGTGACGGCTCTTTATATCCGCACAAAGACTATCCACCACCTGTTCGAGAGGTTCGACCTTTTTAGCGAGCGCTATGTCATCCTTCTCGTAAACGGTGGTTGTTGTAATAACTATCTCTGTAATAGCACGGAGCAATACTTCTATTTCACCCTGTGCCTTTTCAGAAAAAGATATTTTCTTTCTGTACATTTCTTCAGCTACCTTAGAAAGATTGAGAGCATGGTCACCAAGTCTCTCAAAGTCTCCGATAGAATGAAGCATTCGCGTTACCGTTTGAGCATCCTCCGTAGAAAGTGATTGAGCAGACATCTTAACAAGATACGTTCCAAGACCATCCTCGTACTCATCGAGAATGCCTTCGTTATCAAAGACAGTCTTTGCTCTCTGCTCGTCGAAACCGCGCATAAGCTCTACCGCATCCATAATGGTTTCCTTAGCAAGAAGAGCCATCTTAACAGTATAGCTGTCGCACTCCATAACCGCAATGGACGGAGTATTAATAAGTCTTTCGTCGAGACGTACAGTCTTCTTCTTACGCTCAATATCCTCCTTCTTTTCCTTGATGATTTTTTCCGAAAGCTTAGCGATAAATTTAACGAGAGGCATAAGAACGACAACCGTAACAACGTTGAAAACGGTATGAATTATGGCAATAGATACGGGATTTACAAACTTATCTCCAATACCGATTCCGATTATATTTACACCTATAAGATAGAGAGGAAGAACTATAATCATTCCGGAAACGTTTATAAGAAGCTGACTCAAAGCAACTCTTTTCGCCTTAGCACCGGCACCTATTGATGAAATTATTCCGGTAACGCAAGTACCGATATTTTGACCGATAACGATAGGAACCGCCATGTCCAGGGTAATGGCACCCGTAAGAGAAAGCGCCTGCAAAATACCGACAGAGGCAGATGATGACTGAATAACGGCAGTAATAAGCGCACCCATTAATACACCGAGAATGGGGTTATTGAACTTAATAAGAAGATCACCGAACCACGGCATATCAGCAAGACCCTCTACGGAATCTGACATAATATCCATACCGTAAATGAGTACGGTAAATCCGATAAACATAAGTCCGAGAGTTTTCTTCTTCTCGTTTTTTGAGGTCATCACAAAAGCCGTACCTATTACCGCAAATATAGGTGCAAAGTTTTGTGGTTTAAATATCTGCACAACGATACTTTCACCCGATAAGCCCGAGAGGGACAAAAGCCACGACGTAATCGTCGTACCGATATTAGCACCCAAAAGCACCGATATTGCGCTGACAAGCTTCATAAGTCCCGAGTTTACGAGACCAACAAGAATAACGGTAGTGGCGGAGGAAGACTGAATAATAGCGGTAATTGCTATACCCATCACGACACCCAATATAGGCTTGTCCGTCATCTTTTTAAGAACCACTTCAAGCTTACTTCCCGCCATCTTTTCAAGGGAATCAGACATAGTACTCATACCAAAAAGAAAGAATACGAGTCCTGCGCAAAGCTTGATGATTATACCTACATATGCCATATAAAAGCCTCCTCAAAAGGAATGTATTTCTACCACAAATAATCATCTGCAATCTAATCCATCATTAATATTATCACATAAAAATATCTGCTTCAATAATCTTTGATAAAAAAATAAAGCTTCCGAAGATTTTTTCGGAAGCTTTGAAATAATAAAACTTAAATTTTTGAGAAACCGTGGCAATTAATGAGAGCATCAATTTTCTTCTTGTCCTTACAGAGGGGACACTCGTGTGCAGAACAGTTAAAGTAGCCATCAAGGTCGTGAGGATCAAATACTGACTTAACCTCATAGTCTCCGCACTTATCGGTAGTCGCAAATATGGAAGAAATACCTACTACGTTGCCGCCGTAGTAATTTACAGCCTCGATAGCGGAGTTTGCGGTTACACCCGATGCTACGGAAACAGCAAGGATAAGCACATGCTTATTTCTAATCATAGGAACGATGTTATCGCGGAACATAAGCTGTGCGCCGTTTGTCATCTCGGGAGTAACAACATATACTGAGTGGTGAGTGTTAATATTAGCAATAGAGTTTTTGGTAAGCTCTGTCGCAAGACAAGTACCTATAACCTCCGTGCCGTCAAGACAAAGAATCGTATCGATAATTGTTGTAGAATAATTATAATATGAGCAAAGCTCCTGAGCTACCGCTTTAGCCTCGGAGAGACGTGATTTCTGCGCGGTAACGTCGATATAGTAGTTAGTATGAGAGTGGTTGGATGCAAAATGTCCGTTAGCAACTCTCAAATATAAGTTTTTACGTTTTACTTTAATCTTATGGATATCACTTGTGGGCATTTGTATTCCCCTTTCTGGGCTTTTATTTTATTTTACAATAAACAAAAAGCAATTACAATTAACAATGTCTCTAAATCCACGACCCGATTTTTGTAAAAATCATTTAATCATTTCTTGGAATTCGTCTTCTGTGATGACTTTAATACCAAGTTCATTGGCTTTTTTGAGCTTACTGCCTGCATTTTCGCCTGCAAGAACGATGCTTGTCTTTGCCGAAACAGAGCCGGAAGCCTTGCCTCCGAATTTTTCGATTATCTCCTGAGCCTCACGTCTGCCGTACTTTTCAAGCGTACCCGTGAGCACGAAGGTCATACCCTCGAAACGCTTATCCTCTATCTCTGTGAGATTCTTCATATTAAGTCCCATAGACTTAAATTCCGCTATCATATCTTTTGTCTCGGGGAGGGTGAGTGTCTTTACGAGAGTATCAGCAGATACATCACCCATACCGTCAATTTCCATAATATCCTCTTTTGTAGCACAAAGCAAAGCATCCATATCACCGAAGTGATTTGCAAGAAGCTTCGCCGCCTTAAGTCCGATATGGTGCACACCTAAAGCGAATATTAATTTATAAAGGTCGTTTTCTTTTGATTTTTCAATAGCCTCAAGGAGATTAAGCGTACTCTTCTCGCCCATTCTTTCAAGAGTAACAAGCTCTATGGGGCTGAGCCTGTATATATCCGATGCCTTAGAAATAAGCTTTTCATTCACTAATTGCTCCAGCACCGCAGAGCCGAGACCCTCAATATCCATAGCATCTCTTGAGCAGAAGTGAATAAGCTTTCTGAGAAGCTGAGCGGGACAGTCGGGATTAAGGCAACGAATTGCAACCTCGCCCTCTTCTCTTACAACTGTGCTGTCGCAAGCGGGGCATCTGTCGGGGTAGGTAAATACGGGGTTTTCGCCCTTGTGCTCCTTGACACCCAACACCTCAGGGATAATATCTCCCGCCTTGCGGACAATAATAATATCTCCGATTGCAATTTCCTTTTCGCTTATGAAGTCTGCGTTATTAAGAGTAGCTCTTGATACTGTCGTACCCGCAAGAGTAATGGGCTCAAAAATAGCCGTAGGAGTCAGAACACCTGTTCTTCCCACCTGAATTTCAACCTGAAGCAGCTTTGTGGGCTTCTCTTCAGGCGGATACTTAAAGGCTACCGCCCATTTGGGGAATTTTGCGGTGCTGCCCAGCTCGTCTCTCATAGAGAAATCATCAACCTTGATTACGGCACCGTCTATATCAAATTCAAGATTACCTCTGTCATCGCCAATATGGGCAATTTTATTCATAACGTCCTCTGCGGAGTCACAAATCTTATAACCGGGAATAGTCTTAAAGCCTAATCTTTCAAGGTACTTGAGAGAATCCCAATGGGAGTTAAGCTTCTCGCCACCCTCCATCTGCTGAATATTAAACACAAATATGTCAAGCTTTCTTGAAGCGGTGATTTTCGGGTTTTTCTGACGAAGAGAGCCCGATGCGGCATTACGGGGATTTTTAAAGGTTTTCTCCTCGTTTAATTCCTGCTGAGCCACAAGCTCATCAAAGGAACTGTGAGACATATACACCTCACCGCGCACCTCAATAAAGGGAACGTTCTCTTTCAATTTAAGCGGTACAGAACGGATAGTCTTTACATTGGCGGTTACGTCCTCACCTACGTTGCCGTCGCCTCTTGTCGAGGCTCTTACCAGAACACCGTCTCTGTATTCAAGAGAGCAGGAAAGACCGTCAATCTTAGGTTCTACCACGTATCGTGCTTCCGAAAAAACCTTCTTCACACGAGAATCGAAAGCATATATTTCCTCTTCGCTGAAAGCATCCTGAAGACTCTCCATTCGTACTGTATGGACAACCTCTTCAAAGGTATTGTCGCTTCTGCCTCCTACTCTGTGAGTAGGCGAATCGCTCTTAAGGAGTTGTGGATACTCTTCCTCAAGAGACGAAAGCTCGCGCATCATCATATCGTAATCGTAGTCTGACACGTCGCTCTCGTTGCCCATATAGTATTTTTCGATACACTCATTGAGTATCTCGGTAAGCTCGTTTACTCGTTTTTCTGCGGACTTAAAATCCATATTGCACCACCTTGTTTTGTATTCTTGAATTATACCATATTAAACAAAAAAAGTCGAGTGTTTAACCATTAATCTGCATTATTGTACATTGACAAAATAATAGCAATTTTTTATAATCTTTAAAGGTATTAATTTTTTAATCATATATAAAGGAGTTAAGATTTCAATCGTGAAAGAAAAGCTCAAAAACGCTCTGATTTTATTTATAACATTTTTTAAAATAGGTGCGTTCACCTTCGGCGGCGGATATGCTATGATTCCCGTCATCGAAAAAGAAATGTGCGACAAACACAAGTGGCTCAAGGGTGAAGAAATTCTTGATATTTTCGCTATTTCCGAAAGCACTCCCGGACCTATCGCTATTAACTCCGCCACCTTTGTAGGCTACAGAGTAGCGGGTGTCATAGGTTCAGCATGCGCCACGCTGGGTGTTGTGCTTCCTTCCTTTATAGTTATATCCATCATTTCCCTTGTACTGAAGGAATTCAGTCAGTATCAAGGTGTACAATATGCCTTTATGGGTATCAGAGCAGGTGTTCTCGCTCTTGTTATCAAGGCTTTTATTTCAATGTACAAAAAGTGTCCCAAGGGTCTTTTCTCATATATCATTATGGGTAGTGCATTCGTAGTATCTACCTTTATAGATATTATGGGCATCAACGTAAGCGTTATTTATATCATCGTTGCTTGCGCGCTTATTGGCCTTATCCACTCTGTAATTCAGAGAAAGAGAGGTAAGGACGTATGATATATTTAGAGTTATTCATTACCTTTTTTACTATTGGTCTTTTCACCTTCGGTGGCGGCTACGCTATGCTTCCGCTTATTCAGAATGCGGTTCTTGAAAATCAATGGCTTTCCGAAAGTGAAATAGTCAACTTCATTGCAGTCAGCGAGAGCTCTCCGGGCCCGTTCGCGGTTAATATTGCTACGTACGTAGGTATGGAAACGGGCGGTTTTTTAGGTGCTGTTTGTGCTACTCTCGGTGTTGTGCTTCCCTCGTTTTGCGTTATTCTCATCGTAGCGAGAATTTATAAAAAATTCCAGGAAAGCAAAATCGTCAAGGGCTGTATGACGGGCTTACGTCCTACGGTTATCGGTCTTATTGCAGGTGCGGTGCTTACAATCGGGCAGACTGTATTTTTCCCAAATGGATTCGGTTTTGCGAATCTCAATTATTATATTATCGTAATTTCTCTTGTTATTTGCCTTATAGGCATTTTCTTACTTTTCAAAAAAAAGGTTCATCCCATTATTCTCATTATCGTATCCGCCGCACTTGGTGTCGGAGCGGGATATTTAGGTGAATATATGGGGCTGTTAAGGTGACAAGAGTAATCCGAACCTGCCTCAAACCGGCATATTTCGGTGCTTTTCACCCAATTTATTTTTGCAAGGCGGTAGCCTTGCTGCACCTAAATTGAGCAAAAATCCCTCGAAATCTCCTCGCCTTGAGGTCGAAGATTTTAAAAAGTGCGGATTTTTGGTCAATCAAGGCACAAAACGCAGTTAATCCTTTCGGATTAACGAGTATTTTAACGTAGAG
>JAZUSK010000015.1:0-47462 GCA_045606645.1 Acutalibacteraceae bacterium
TGCACCTAAATTGAGCAAAAATCCCTCGAAATCTCCTCGCCTTGAGGTCGGAGATTTTAAAAAGTGCGGATTTTTGGTCAATCAAGGCACAAAACGCAGTTAATCCTTTCGGATTAACGAGTATTTTAACGTAGAGTGAGCAAAATATCCGCCTTTTAAAAACAGGTTCGGATTATTCTTGTCACCCTAGACCAACCATCACAAAGGAGGAAAGACGATGATTTGTCCTATATGCGGAAAAGAAGTTGATGAATCTCTTAAGACTTGTGATATTTGCGGTGCCGCTTTAGAATCTGAATCCGAGAGCGAGGTAGTCTCCGTAACCGACGGCGGAGCTTTTGCTTATTCTGAGCAAGCTGTTCCGGGGATGGGGTATGTACCTTACGGGCAAATCCCACAAGGCGAAGTTCCTCAGATTTATGGTGCGCCACTCGGAAACGGCGAGTTCAATCCGCCCGTACCGATGAAGAAAAAGATGAAGAAATGGCCTATAGTACTTACTTGCTGTGTTCTCGCGGTTCTTATTGCAGGCTATTCAATTTTTTCGGCAATTTTGTCCCAACCTATGTTTGTGCTTACGTTAGCGTATAACGAGACTTTTGTGAATTCTCAGAGTCTATCCTTTGACGTAACTCTTAAGGTAGAGGGAGAAAAGATGAAGTTTGACGGCGAATTTGTAAGGGGAGAAACACCCGAGGAAAATCTGTTGTATTTCGCTATGGACGACTACATGAAGTTGGAGGCGGGCTACTATAACGGAAAGCTTTATTCTTCCTTCGGTGAGTTTGATCTCGAGGATTCTAATGAATGGTCCGACGTAGAGGAAACTCTCGAAGAGGAATATGGAGTTGAAGCGGACGTTGAAGATATTTATATGAGATTGACCGCCGACGATATTACTCCAGAGGAGCAGGCGGCAATTTACGATGAGGAAATTTTCCCCATAGTTGAGGAAATAATTTACGCCGTGTATGGCGAAGAGGTTGAGTTTCCGCCGTATCTTGACATAATGGGGGCATTTAACGCTTTCTTTGCAGATTTTCTCTATACCTACGTTGTGATTGAGGAGAAGGATTCCGACGAGGGACATTTATATTCCTACGAAATAGATTTCAAGACTGTTGCGGCGGATTTCCACAGCTATATGGAAACGGAAGAGACTATGTCGCAGTTGGCAGATATTCTTGATGTAGTTTATGAGGAGTGGGAAACACCCTTCGAGGAAATTGAAGATTACGACGGCGATTTGGTTCTTGACGGTGAAATATTTGTTAATGACGACGGTTACATTGATACTGTTGACGGTAGCTTTGACGGTGTCGATTTTAGCGTTAGATTCCACAGCATTAACGAGACTGAGCTTGATGAGAGCGACATCAAGGATATAGACGTTTTATTTGACATCAATGAAATGTATGGCTTGTACGAGGATGAGGATATTCCTGTTGCATAAAGCCAAATAACCCGATTTTGCAATAAATATAGCGACCTTCACAATGAAAGGTCGCTATTATTGTTTATTTTTAAAACAAATAAAATGTTGAAAAAAAAGAATTAATGGTGTAAAATGAAAGAAAAATACTTGGAGGAATAAATATGTTTTGTTCTACTTGTGGAAACAATTTTGACGACAGTGCAGCTTTCTGCCCTGTATGCGGTGCCGCAAATAGCTCTGTTGCTCCTGCAGCTCCTGTTGAAGCTCCTGCAGCTCCCGTTGAGGCAACGCCTGTAGCAGCTCCCGTTTATGAAGCTCCTGCAGCTCCCGTTGAGGCTCCTGTGGCAGCTCCCGTTTATGAAGCACCCGCAGCTCCCGTAGAGGCTCCTGCTGCACCCTTCGCTGCTCCTGTAGCAGCACCTGTTGCAACAGCACCCTTTACAGCTCCCGCTGCTCAGGGTGAGTTTGTTGCTCCCGTACCTCAGGCAGATTTTGGAGCTCCCGTTGAGAAGCCTAAGAAGAAATCAAAGTTACCCCTTATTTTGGGTATTGGCGGTGTGGCACTCGTTGCTATAATTGCTGTTATTGTTTTTGTAGTTGTTCCTATGTTCAACTCACCCTTAGCAGATATCAGCAAGGCTGTTCGTAAGACTGTTTTTGAAACTTCCGGTATGGATTTCGTTGTTGAAATTGAGGGTGAAGAGTACGCACATGGTTCTATAAGTATCGGTGACAGTGTGGACGATAGCGGCTTCTACTATGCTGACTATGAAGGCTATGGTTCAGGTTATGCCGAGGGCGTTGCATACGATCCTTGGAGTGGCGAGCAGGAAATCGACGAGTATTGGGATTATACTAACGAGATAGCTGACGAAGGCGGTTTCGACCTTGATACAAAGGAAACTGCAAACGGTATTCTTAACAACAAGATCGAAGAGAGTGCAGTTAAGGATCTCTATAACAACAATATTTCTAACCTTGAGTCAAATATCGAGGAAAACTTTGACGAGAGCGTTGCTCTTCCTGATTGGGATACGATCCAGGGCTTCCTTGGTGACTTTGCTAAGGACGGTCTTTCTGAGGACGCATTGACTATCGAGAAGTCTAAGAGAGACGGCAATACGGTTTATGCTTATACTCTTGACCCTCAGCTTTTCGCAGAGGATTTCTGTGCATACGCTAAGAACGACGAAAGAGCAGAAGAAATGGTGAACTTCGTTGCTTTTATGGCAGGATATGACGATGTTGACGAGTTCATCGAGGAGCTTGAAGAAGAGGATCTTACAGATGAAATCGGCAAGATCAAGGGCGAGATCGTAATCAACAAGGATGGCTATATCGTAGAGTTCTCATGCAAGATCGATGGTGATGAGATCGTCGTTAAGCTCTCTAACTTCAACAATACTAACGTAACTCTTGACCTTGTTAAGGATGAGGTTTACTACGAGTATGAAGACGAGTACTACGATGATTATGATGACTATGATGACTACGACGATTACGACGATTATGACGACTACGACGACTACGTTGACTACGACGATGATTATTTAGCATCATTGGATCCCACGTACTACAACACAGACACATATATCATGTCAGATACCAGCTACATCTCTTTAGAGGTTGGCGAGACAGACTATACTCTTGTTGAGTGCTGGGGCGAGGATATCCCCGATAGCTTCTCCTTCAACGTACAGTACCCCGACGGTGTTGAGGTTGAATGGGGCGATTGGGAAGATGACGGTTATAGCTGTTACTTATACGTTACTGCAACCGGTGCTTGTGACGACACTATGATCATCGAGCTTGTTGACGATTACGATAACGTTTACGACTACTATGAGGTAGAGATTTACGTTTATTAATCGAATACTTATTCCTTGAATTTGAACAGGGTTGCTTTTTATAAGTAACCCTGTTTTTGGAGTTATTAAGAGTGGTTTTTGAATACGTTAAAAAGCAGAAAAAATTAATATTCCTCTGTGCCGTATTTCTCGTTTTACAGGCGATATTCAGCTTAGCGTTGCCTTATATAACGGGAGATATGATAAATATCGGTGTTCAGCAGAAGGGTATTGAGAGCCTTGTTCCGACGGGATTTTCCTCCGACGGCATGGCTCTGATGTGCTATGTCCTTCCGGAAGATGAGGAAGAGGAGTTTCTCAGCTTTTATTCGTACAATGAAGCTACCGGTGACTATATACTTAAGTCTGATGAACTTTCCGAGGAGAGAGCGAAGGAGCTTTACCAGAACGGTATCAGTAGCGCCGTTTGTATTGCTCTCGAGGAGTTTGAAAGGACTAACGGTAAATTATCCGGCGACAAGATTGAGTTTTTCGCCAGTATGGGTAGTGTAGATTTAATATATGATATGCTTATGGATATGCCCGAATATCCCGAAAGCGAGATAGAAAGATATTACACCGAAGCTACTGAAATGTCAGGTGCGGTAAAGACATATTTTGCGTCGGTTATTACGCCCTATTTCTGCGAAGATATCGGCATAAACTGCAAGAATCTTCAGAGGGACTATATTGAAGAAAAATCTCTTCTTATGGTAGGTTGCGCTCTTTTGCAGATAATCGCTCTCGTTATATGCGTGAAACTTGCCCGAAAGATAGCAAACGGCGTTACGGAGAGTATGCGCCGCGACTATATTATCCACACCTCGGGCATTTCGCTTAAGCGCAGAAACGCAAGTGAACTTGATTTTCACAACGTATTTGCTGCCGATATCGGAAACGTCAGCACAATAATTGAATATATGTTTTGCTTCTTCCTCTACGCGCCTATTGTTAGCGTAGGAAGTCTTATTCTCTCATTCAGAATCAGTGTATCTCTCAGTATGATAGTGCTCTTCACTATTATTGTTATTATCGTTATGCTTGCGGTGCTTACCAAGCTTGCGATTCCCGTTTACGAAAGAATGCAGCTGGCATACGGCAAGCTCGTAAACGTTTTAAGAAAGAATATTTCTCAGCTTTATACAGTAAGAACAATGCAGACCGAGGAGGTCGAAAGACACAAATTCCTCACCGTTGCAGACAAGGTTCGTAAGGACGAGCGCTTTATTCTCAGAGCGGTATTTACAGGTCTTGCGGTTGTATCGCTTATATCAAATATCGTTATAGCTATTGCGGTGATCCCTATGGGCGATCAGCTTCTTTCATCATCTATCGGAACGGGTGATTTTATTGCGTTCCTTCAGTATTCTGCTATAACGGTTTCTGCATTTACCACAATAGGTGCAGTTATAATATTTGCTCCCAGAGCAAAGGTTTCATTTAATAATTTTAAGACGATAATGGAAATCCCCGAGGAGACCGATGCGGAGGATTCGGTGGATTTGGATATAAAAGCACATAAAATAGAATTTTGCGACGTTGCTCTCGAGAGCGGCAATGCAAAGAAGCTCGAAAACATCAACATTACCTTTGAAGCAGGTTCAATTACCGCTATAACGGGTCCTACGGGCTGTGGTAAGACGTGCCTTCTTCAAACACTTATCGGTAACGGTAAGAAGGAATCGGGAGAAATTCTTCTCGATTCCCATCCCATTGAAAAAATCAAGCAGACATCCATCCGCAGAGCCGTATCCTACGGCTTCAGCGATCCCGTTCTCTTTACGTCATCGGTATATGAAAACTTAGCTATGTACGGCGTAGAAGAAGAGAATATGGATATTGCGCTCAAGATGGCTTGTGTCGATTTTATAGACGACGTAAACAGCGATCTCGATAATGCAGGCGGCAGACTTAGCGGCGGTCAGAGAGCGAGAATCGCTCTTGCGGGCGTGCTGGGTAAGGATGCAGAGATTTATATAATCGACGACTGCCTCAGGTCTCTTGATAAGAAAACAGAGGAAACGGCTATAAACAATCTTCGCGTATTGGCGAAGAAGGCTACCGTTATTCTTGTTTCTCAGAGAATCAAGACGCTTATGCTTGCTGACAAGACGATTGTTATCGACGAAAACGGAGTAGTGTCTCAGGGTAATCACGAGGAGCTTATGAAATGCTCTGAGTTTTACAGAGAGCTTGCTACCCTTCAGAAGGGGGAGGTGAGCGAAGATGAGTAATGAAAAGAGCGGAGTTTTTAAATTCCGATTCGACGATTCTCACGAGACTACCGTCTCCGCTGAGAAGCAGAAGGAGACTGCAGTACGATTGCTTCGCAGTCTCAGACCCCATAAGGTGAGGTTTTTACTTCTCTTCCCCGTAATTTTAATATATTGTGTGACTTATGTACTATTCCCGCAGGTGTTGGGAGAAATTATCGACGGCTTCGCAAACTCTCTGATGCTTAACCTCTTAGGTTTGGGTGAGGAAAATATAATATCTCAGGTAATTCCGCAGGTAATAAAGGCGGTTGTAATCTTCGTGATTATGGCGGCGGCAAATATTTTGCAGGGCTTTATCATAAGTGAGATTGTTACGTCATATTCCCTTTCCTTGAGAAATGCGATGTTCAGTAAATTCAACAGATTGTCGGAGAAGTATATTGACTCGTCGAATCACGACGATCTTCTCGCTTGTCTTACTGCCGATATTGACGCTCTCAACCAGAGCCTCAATTTGCTTTTGGCAAACGTAGTTCCCTCGATTCTTCTCGTGATTTCTGTTATAATCACTCAGTTTGTTCTCGATGAGGTTGTAGGAAGTATATGTCTTCTCATTTGTGTTATCGGTCTGTTGTTTGACTTCATTTACAGTAAGATTTCTCTTAAGAGATCCCATAAAATGCAGACAGATACGGGAAAGCTCAATTCTAAGGCGGCTGAATTCTATCGCGGTCTTGCCGTTCTTCAGTTCTCCGGAAAGGTTGACGAGAAGGCGCATGAGCTTACAGAGGAAAACCAAAGCTACTTCCGTAAGCACGGTAAAATATCCGTTGCAGGAACCCTGCAGAAGAATCTTTCTCAGGTTGCGGGAGAGACGGGCTACGTTGCGGTTGCGGTTACTTGTATCGGTTTTATGATAAAGAGAGCGTTCTCCCTCGGTATGCTTCAGAGACAGCTTATCTATGCAAGAAAGCTCTTCAGTTCATTCGGTGTATTTTCATCAGTTTCGGGTCTTTTGCGAACTGCCCTTACTTCGGGCGAGAGAATTTTTGCCTTTGCTGACGTTGCCGACGAGGTGCGTAGTGGTGGAGAGAAGTTTGAAAAGAAAAAGGGCGCTTCTGCCGTTGAGTTTAAAAACGTTACTTTTGGTTACGAAAAAGGCAAGAAGAACGTTATTGAAAACGTGTCATTCAAGATTAACGAAAATGCCATTACAACCATTTCCGGTGTAACGGGTATCGGTAAGACTACACTTATTAAGCTTCTTTTAGGCTTCTATGAGCCCAAGTCCGGCGAAATAAAGTGCTATGGTAACAACATCGGTAAATTAGACAGAAAAGATTATCTCTCGCGCTTTAATGTTATCGTGCAGGGTGCAGAGTTGTTTGACGGAACTGTTGCGGAAAATATCGCTTACGGCAGTAAGAACGTTAACCGTGATATGATTCTCGAAGCCGCTAAGCTCAGCGGTGCTCACGAGTTCATTATGGAAATGGAAAAGGGCTATAACGCCGTATATGACAGTAAAAAGAGAAACTTCTCCGAGGGTCAGATACAGCTCATACTCTTAGCCCGTGCATTCCTTCAGAAAAAGGAGTTTATAATCTTCGACGAAGCAACAGCCTCGGTTGACGTCCGCGCAGAGCAGAAGATAACCGAAGCCCTCAGAGAATTATCTAAGGATAGCACCGTCATCATAATCTCCCACAGAGCATCTACATCGGTAAACTCTACGCAAGTAGTTGAATTAAATTAAAAAAGTCCCCGTGAGGGGACTTTTTTATTTAGTGAAGAGGTAAGAGTGAAGAGTGAAGAGGTAGCGGACGCTTTATGCGTTGAACAAGTTAACGATATTTTACACCTCAACCGTATATCTGGGGAAATGGCTCAGAGGAGGGAATGTGCCTGCGATGGTCGGAGAATAGCTTTTCCATTGGCCGTTAATGAGAACCATATATACCGTCATTGTAACGGTCTTTTCCTCGTAAACCACCGGTTCACCCGTCATAGGATCCGTAGTGTTTTCGTCCTTGAATACTATTTTGTAATTGAATACCGCAACATTTTCAATATCAAGGTTGCTTACGGCTTCATAGTACGCGGTAATACCATCCTCGTCTCTGTAGAGAAGCTCGCGTTCGTCAGCATCTGTGAGAACATCAGTGTCGCTATAGAGTGCGGAATCTGTAAGCGTTATTTCCAACTTTTCGTATTCCCTGGCATTATATTCATCATAAACCTTTACGAAATCGTCATAGGCAGGACCGCAATAAATGCCGTCCCACTCATATTCGCCGTCTTCGTTGATAACCTCTGCAAGTATATTGTAGAGAATCTTCTCGCAATCTTCGGAGTCAAGAACGCTGTGTTCTTTTATGATAGCAAGGTCATAATGCATAGTTGCTTCTACAACAGAGTTTGCGATGATTTCTGCTTCGGAAAGGAGTTCCTCGGTCGCATTCTCAGCAGAATCTGTATCTTCTGATATACCGGCACCATTTTTATCCGCCTCAGCAGGAGATTTACTACCACAAGCGCTAAACAATCCTAATGTGATAAGTAGTACAAGAACAAGGGATAAATACTTTTTAAACATAAGAATCATTCCTTTCTTGGTTTGATGGTAACATTTAAAGGGCAGGTTTGTCAATATTAACGGCAATAAAGAAACGATACCCGTTTTGTGAAAGAAAAATATCCTCGCGTCTCCGCCAAGGCGAACCGAAGAGAGATAGACGAATATCGTTCAAGTCTCGCTATAAACTTAGATAGAAAAGAAAAAACACCGAACAGCGAATGCTGTTCGGTGTTTTTGGTCCGAGTAGCGAGACTTGCTCGACGACTGCCGTCGTCGACACGCACACGTCGGCGAAAACAGTCACACCGGACTGTTTTCTTCCGCAAACTACGTTTGCTCCCTCCTTTTCAAGTCTCGCTCCTTTTGAAATAAAAAGAAAAACAGAGAAACCACAAAAGTGATTTCTCTGTTTTTGGTCCGAGTAGCGAGACTTGAACTCACGGCCTATTGACCCCCAGTCAAGCGCGCTACCAACTGCGCCATACCCGGATAACCGAGGGATATAATATCACAATGGTTTCCGATTTGCAAGTGTTTTTTTAAAATTTCGGTAAATTTGTTTCTCATTACTAAAAAAATGAGAAGATATACCGGTTCCCTTGGGAATATTATGTATCAAATTTGCTTATTTCTACTCCCGTATAGTAATGCTTCAATATTTGGTCGTAGGTGTAGCCTTGTTTTGCGTAGTAGTCCGCGCCGTACTGACTCATACCCACGCCGTGACCGTAGCCGCTTACGGAGAAGGTGAGAGTGTCTTCGTCGCTTTTTACTGTGAAAACGGGACTTCTCAAGCCGAAGGCGGAGCGTATTTGCTCACCCGTATATTCTTTTCCGTTTATGGTAGCTTTGAGCACCGTGCCCGAATCTGACGTTGACGTTATTTTTATAATATCAGAGAGTGTGGTGGGCTTGGTGGCGGCGGAATCAAGCTTCTTAAGACAGGTGTAAAAATCATCAATGTTTACAGTCAGAGATGAGGCATAACCGCTTGAAAGATGGTCTCCTGCGCTTTCTACCGATACAAGATAGGGGACGGCTGTACCCCATATATTTTTAGCCGTTTCCGTTTGCCCCGAGGATATGGCGTAAAAGGCGGCAACACATAATTTTCCGTCGTAGGTTATGACTGTGCCTTCTATGGATTTTACTGCATCTTGAAGTTTTTTCTCGTACGTTTCAAAGTCGGCGCCCCATTTTTCTTTTCGCTCGTTTTCATCGATGTAGCCTTGGTGCACGGCGGTATTGTCGGAAATATCTCCCTGATCTTCGTTTCCGAGGTTTTTTAATCTTATTGCGTTAGTGTAACAAGCGACTGCCTGTGCTTTTATGGCTTCTGTATCATAGGCCAGAGGCATCTCCGCGGCAACGCTGCCGCAGACGTATTCAAAAAGCGTCATATCAACCGTTTCTTGCTGTGCGGTTAGGAAAACGGATATGGTTTCCGCCTCTGTAGATGGAGGTGCTTCTGTGATTTGTCCGACGGTCGTGTTATTTGTAACGGTGGTTTCTGCGGAGCTGACAGAGGATGCTTTTGTCATAGAAGCGGGTACGGCTATCATAATAATTGCTGAAAATAGAATGAGAAGGAGATAATTTTTCATAAATACCGCCATCCTTTATTTTGATATAGATTTATTGACAATACAATCAATATGTTATAAAATAATATGAATTATTATTTTGAAGTATTACGCGAAAATGCAGAAGGAGTGATACGATGCATTCATACATAAAGCCCATAGATGGCAATGAGTTTTCCGCACTTTGTGAGGAATTGACTCAGTACAGTTCCGTGCCTGCAGGTTATTTTGACAGATTTGAAGTTAAGCGAGGCTTAAGAAACCGCGACGGCAGCGGTGTTATGGCAGGTCTTACAAAGGTTTGCGCAGTTGAAGGCTATTATATCGAAGATGGTGAGCGCAAGCCCATTGATGGTAAGCTTAAATATCGTGGCATTGACATTAATGATATCGTTGATGGATGTGTTAAAGAGGATCGTTTTGGTTTTGAGGAGACTATATGGCTCCTTCTTTTCGGTCATCTTCCCACAAGAGAACAGCTTGTTAAGTTCCGCAAGGTTTTAGGCGAGTATAGAGAGCTTCCCGAGGATTTTATCGAGGATATGATTATGAAGGCTCCCTCTCCCAATATTATGAACAAGCTGGAGCGTTCTGTTCTTTCTCTTTATTCCTATGACAGTAATCCCGACGATCTCTCAATAGATAACGTTCTTCGTCAGTGTGTACAGCTTATTGCTCAGCTTCCCATGATAATGACGTATGCTTATCAGGTTAAGAGAAGATACTATCTCAAGAAGAGTATGTATATTCATCCCATTAATCCTGAGTTATCTACTGCAGAGACAATTCTCTACAATACACGCTCAAGCAGACAGTACACCGATGAGGAAGCGAAGCTTCTTGATATCTGCCTTATGCTCCATGCTGAGCACGGCGGCGGTAATAACTCTGCTTTTGCTACGAGAGTGCTCTCTTCAAGCGGTACTGATACGTATTCTGCAATTTCAGCGGGTATCGGCGCACTTAAGGGTCCCCGTCACGGTGGCGCTAACATCAAGGTTACCGAAATGCTGAATTATATGAAGGAAGACGTAAAGGATATTACAAACGAGGGTCAGGTTGCAGACTTCCTTAAGAAAGTTATCAATAAGGAAGCGGGCGACAGAAGCGGTCTCGTTTACGGTATGGGTCACGCTGTTTATACACTCAGCGACCCCCGTCAGATAATCCTTAAGCGTGAAGCAATCAAGCTTGCGGATAAGAAGGGCTATGCCGATGAGTTCAAGGCTCTCGAGCTAATAGAAACTCTTACCCCCGAGATTTTTGCTAAAGAGAAGCACAATACCAAGAAGATCTGTGCAAACGTTGACCTATACTCAGGTCTCATTTATCAGATGTTGGGTATTCCCGAGGATTTATTTACACCTCTCTTTGCGGTTGCTCGTGTGGCAGGTTGGTCTGCTCACCGAATGGAGGAGCTTATCTCCGGTAACAGAGTAATAAGACCCGCTTACAAGAATATTTCCGTTCCTAAAGAGTATGCTCCCATAGACGAGCGTATTTCAGGCTTTAAGAACACCTACGAATACGTACCCATCGAAGAAAGATAATTTATTTCTTTTCCTGAAAGGATTTTAATTATGAGTAAACTTAAAGGCTCGGTTGCCGCAATCAAAATGAAATATCTTCTTTTCGTTTTCGCAACCGTATTATTTGTAGCATTACCTACCCGAGTTTATCAGCTTCTCGCTATTATTGATACCGAAAACGGTTTCTTTATGAAGAGCGACATAACTATCGCGGTGCTTTACGTGGTTGTATTCCTTTTTGTAATGCTGTTTATGGTTATGAGCTTCCTTAGTAAGGAAGTGCCTTCTCCCAAGCTCCCCACAGGCAAGAACCCTGTTTTGGGTATTACGTCTGCTATAATGACAGCAGGTCTCGTGTGGGATTTGTTTGCTATCGAGAAGAAGGTTGTTCCCGCCGCAGGTGAAGAATTCGTTATGGAGAGATTTATGGAAACTCTCAAGAATAACGTTGCGGATAACGGTGGAATGCTTCTTGTGTTGCAGTTTGCTTTTGCAGTTCTTGCAGTATTCTACTTTATTGTGTTTGCTATAAGTCACCTTAACGGCAAAGGCTCGTACAAAGAGTTTAAGTTATTGGCTCTTTCACCACTTTGCTGGTGCATGGTGTCCCTTATCGGTAATCTTATGAAGGCTATTAGCTTCATTTCCGTTTCTGAGCTTCTTTTCGAGATATTTATGCTCGTATTTGCAATGCTCTTCTTCCTCACCTTTGCTCGTATTTCTTCGGGTGTATTTACTGTTGACAGTATGTGGGGAATCTACGGATACGGTCTTTCTGCTTGTCTCTTTGCAGGACTTGTAACAATTCCCCGTCTTGCAACACTTATTGCAGGTAAGCCCTTAGTTCCCGGTTATGAGTTTAATTTTGCCCACTTTGCAATTTTTGTGTTTATTTTCTCATACGTTCTTGCCTCTCTTGGCATTGGCTTTAAGGATGGTCTCGCAAAGTTAAAGACTATCAGTCAGGTTGCTCTTCCCGATGACGATGAGGTTGTTATTAAGAAGGATGCAACAGATATTGATAATATTGATATGTGGGATGATAATGAAATCCCCGATTTAGAGCCCGTACTTGAGGACGATATCATCGAGGACATCGTGGTTGAAGAGCCCGTAATCGAGGACGAGATCGTCGAAGAAATTGTGGTTGAAGAGCCCGTAATCGAGGACGAGATCGTCGAAGAAATCGTGGTTGAAGAGCCCGTAATCGAGGACGAAATTGTCGAAGAAATCGTGGTTGAAGAGCCCGTAATTGAGGACGAAATCATTGAAGAAATCGTGGTTGCAGAGCCCGTAATCGAGGACGATATCATCGAGGAAATTGCGGATGAAGAGCCCGTATTTGAGAATGTAGTTATCGAGGATATTGCAGTTGAAGAGTCCAAGGTAATTGATGCACCTGCGGTTGCTTCAGCTTCCGTAGAGACTAAAAAGAAAAAAGCCTTCCCCTTTGGTAAGAAGGAAGAGCTCGAACCTGAGGTTATTAAGCCTGTATCATTGGCAGACCTCAGAAAGAATAAGGAGTAATAAAATACTCTGAACACCAAAATGGGCAGGAGAAATCAGAATGTTTCTTTCAAATATGACCACAGCCGCCCAGCAGGTTTTGATACTGTATTTGATTGTGGCGGTCGGCTTTGTAGCCGACCGTTTGCATGTATTCGGTCAAGATACTGCTAAGCGCTCAAACGATTTGCTTTTCTACATCGTAACCCCTATGGTTATAATACAGTCGTTTATGAATATGGAGTTTGACAAGAGCACCGCGGGTGCCTTCTTGAAGGCTTTCCTTATAATGACGGCTACTATTGTGGTGGCAAATCTTCTTGCAATACCTTTTTTTAACAAAAACAAGGACGACCGTGCTATATTCAAGTATGCCGTAGGCTATGGAAATATGGGCTATATGGCTTTGCCCTTGTGCGAGTCTATGCTTGGCAGCGAAGGTGTTTTCTATTGCTCTGCAGGTGTGGTCGCATTTAATATTTTTTCATTCACCCACGGTATATGGGTTATGACCAGAGATAAGGGTAAGGCATCCTTTGATTTTAAAAAGCTGCTTTTTAATCCCGGTGTGATTTCTGTAATTATCGGATTACCGTTATTTATAACGGGTGTTGATTTACCTGATGTTGTTGATTCAGCCGTAGGCTACGTTGCAAGTCTCAATACGCCTCTTGCAATGATTTTCTTCGGTACCTATATAGCAAACACCGATCTGAAAACAATGTTTAAGGTAAAGGAAAATTATATTGTTGCCGTACTTAAATTGATTGCGGTTCCTGCTATTATGCTAGGCGCCTTCAAGATTTTAGGTCTTGCGGGAACTATGATTACCGCTTGTATGATTTCTGCGGCAGTGCCAAGCGCAAACAATACCGTAATGTTCTCTGCGAAATACGGAAATGATACGGGTGTTGCATCTAAGGTCGTCACCTTTAACTCTGTTTTATCGGTGCTTACGATACCGGTAATGGTTGCATTAAGTAAAATGATATAATTCTGTTGTAAAAATCACAGAAATAATCTATAATATTATTGCTAAAGATATTTAAAGGAGCTGTTCTTTTCCACGGAAAGCAGAGCGGTTTACAGAATATGAATAAAGAAATGAATTTCCCCGAAAATATACTTTCGGTTTTAGATAGCTTCTTTGCCGATGGAAGATGCCCTCACGCCATACTTATCGACGGCGGTGGAGAGCTGCAGAGAGAGTCTCTTTCCCGACTTGCGGCGAAGATGATAGTGTGCAACAATAGTGAGCGCACTCCTTGCGGTGCTTGTGAGAGCTGTCGCAAGGCAGACGAGAATATTCATCCCGATATTATCACTATTACAAAGCCCGATGACAGAAAGACCTTCCTTAAGGCAGACGTTAAGAAGATGGTGGCTGACGCTCACCTTACCCCGAACGATTCCGCAAGAAAGGTATATATAATCTCGGAGCTTCAGAATATGACAGAGGAAAGCCAAAATCTTCTTCTTAAGATTTTGGAGGAACCGCCGTCATATACTGCATTTGTGCTTACCGCATACAGTTCCAATGCCGTTATCGGTACGGTACTTTCTCGAGTTTCGCGAGTGAGATTAGGTGAGACGGGTAAAACTGAATACAGTGAGAAGGCAATGAATATTGTGAGTAATCTTGCCGAGGCGATTAATTCCCCGTATGAGTACGATAAGATAAAAGCAGTTGCGCCTTTAGAAGGTAACAAGGCGTTGACTGTCGAGGTCTTGGAGCTCTTAACGGCAGTTCTCAGAGATGCAATATCTGTTAAGTCTTCGGGGCGGATATTGCTCACAGATATATCGAGCACAAGCGAAAATCTCTCTCAAAGAAATTCGTTGAAAAAGTTACTCGATATGTACGATGCAGTTTGCGGATTATACCGCACTATAGAAAATAACCCCAATTATACGTTGCTTTGCGCATTGCTGTGTGCAAGGATTTAGGAGAAATAAAATGGCAGAAGTAGTTGGAATAAGATTTAAAGAAAACGGAAAGATTTATTACTTCGATCCGGATTCAAAATCCTACGCAAAGGGTGAAAAGGTTATAGTAGAAACCGTGCGCGGTATCGAGTGCGGTGAGACGGCAACCCCTAATCATAAAATCAGCGATGAAGATATAGTGCATCCTCTTAAAAAGGTTATCAGAAGCGCGTCTAAGGAGGATATCAAGACAGTTGAGAATAACCGAAAAAAAGAAAAGGAGGCATTCTCCTTCTGCGAGGAAAAGGTAGCTCGGTTAGGTCTTGATATGAAGCTTGTAGAGGTGGAGTGCACCTTTGACGGAAGCAAGATGCTCTTTTACTTTACCGCAGATGACAGAGTGGATTTCAGAGAGCTTGTAAAGGTTCTTGCATCTCAATACAAGACAAGAATTGAAATGCGTCAGATAGGCGTACGTGACGTATCTAAGATGCTCGGTGGTCTTGGTATCTGCGGCAGACCCTTCTGTTGCTCTCAGTTTTTGGATGATTTTCATCCCGTTTCAATAAAGATGGCAAAGGAGCAGGGGCTTTCCCTTAATCCTACCAAGATAAGCGGTACCTGCGGCAGACTTCTCTGCTGTCTTAAGTATGAGCAGGAGTCTTACGAGTATCTTAACAAGATTACTCCCCGAGTGGGCTCCGTAGTAGATACCAAAGAGGGTACGGGCACAGTAACCGAAAGCAATCTCCTTACCGGTAAGCTTAAGGTTTGTCTTGATCGCCGTCCGGAGGCACTTCCTGCGGAGTATAATCGCAGAGAGGTTAAGCTCGTAAAGAGAGCAAAGTACGTGGAGGATAACTCAAAAGACGATAATTTGGTGGAATAAACATATTTTTCTATTAAAAATTAGAGGTTTTTTCTATTGATTTATAGGAAATATGTGTTACAATAAAACAAAAAACAAGGAGGTAAACTCAAATGGCATACAAAATTACTGACGCTTGTATTTCTTGCGGCGCTTGTGAGGCAGATTGCCCCGTAGAAGCAATTTCTGAGGGTGATGGCATCTATGTAATCGACGCTGATAAGTGCATCGATTGTGGTGCTTGTGCAGGTTCTTGCCCTGTAGGTGCTCCTGTTGAAGACTAATCTTCATAGCTAAAACTACATAAGTTTTGAATTAACCGCTACCCATTAGGGTGGCGGTTTTTTCGTGGCTGTAACTGTGAAACGTTTTTATAAAATATTTTGTAAATAATAAGTAAATTTATTATAAAGTATTTGTTTTTGAATAAATGTATGGTATAATAAAGCGATTATGGATACGTGTCCCCCGATTTCAAGGTATATTGACGAGGTGAGCATAATGGCAATGAAAAGATTTATTGATATTACAGATTTCTCTCGAGAGGAATTACGTGAAACTCTCAATAAGATTTCTTACATAAGAGATAACCGAAGCGTTTATTCAAAGGAGCTTTCCGGCAAGACGATTATCACCGCATTTTACGAGGATGACCCAATGACGGAGATTTCCTTTAACGTGTCCGCTGCAAGAATGGGCGGTACTGTTGTACCGTACAGGGGCATAAAGGGTATGCCCTTGAGAGAAGAGGCGAAGATGCTCTCCGCTAACGGCGATGCTATTGTAGTGCGCCATTCTCTCAGAGGTGCGGCGAGGGCGATGTCGCTTTATGCTTCTATTCCCGTTATCAATGCAGGTGACGGTGGCAGAGCGTATCCTGTAAGGACACTTACTGATATTGCTACGGTATGGCAGTATAAGCACCACGTGTCAAATATGAAGGTAGGCTTTTTGGGAGACTTCTCTGACAACGCTTTCGTTAAAGGTCTTCTTCAGTGTCTTAACCTCTATAAGGGTAACGAGTTTTATTTCATATCCGTAAACGGCAAACCTCTTAATCACGACTACGTTGCTCTTATGGACAAGAGAGAAAAGCCGTTCGTTGTAGTAAACGACCTTTTCGACGTCCTTCCTCAGCTTGACGTTTTGTACGTTACGAAGGTTACTGAGGATAACTTCAACGGCGAGGTTGAGTACGAGACGAAGAAGAGTAATTTCATTTTAGACGAGAGAATGCTCCTGGTTGCCAAGCCCGACCTTGTGATTCTTCATCCGATGCCGAGAGGTGAGGAGATAAGCCCCGAGGTTGATGATGACGATAGAGCAATTTACTTCAACAGTATAAATATTTTCAATGACGTGTGCGTTGCTGCGTACACCAAGACTATATCAAACAAGTCAACGAGAAACGTTGAGCCCGATTTCGAGGAGGATACCCACGACGAAGTCTGCGGCAAGGCTAACTGTATAACGAGCCAAGAAACTTATTTGCCCTCCTTGTTTTATGAAACTACGGACGGCAGAATGATATGTAAATATTGCGGTCAGGAATTGATAAAAGAAGATGAGTAAAAAGATACTTGTAATACGCGGCTCTGCAAGAAAAGACGGATTTACAAATCGCCTTTGTAACGAGATACCTGTAATCTGCAAGGATTGTGAAGTGGAGTATTTCGACACCTACAAGGAGGAATTTAAGCCTTGTACGGGATGTAATTTTTGTGAGAAAAACGGAAAATGTGTTTACAGAGACCTTGACGGCTTTTTTAGTAGCTTTGAAAGTGCCGATATCATTGTTTTTGCAAGTCCGATTTTCAACGGTTGCTTTTCTTCGCCTATAAAGAGTCTCATCGACAGATTCCAGGTTTATTACACCAACTTCTACGCTAAAGGAAAAGTACAACAGATAAAAAAGCACAGAGAAGCGGTTCTTATAACCGCCGCAGGGCAGAAGGGCGAGGAAGCCACCCTGTATATGAAATCGCAGTTAGAGTGTGCGTTTACCATTCTCAATATGAAAATGAGAAGCGCGGTATTATGTGCACATACGGATACTGAGCCCGATTATGAAAAGGCTCTCGAAGAATTAAGAAGGAGTTTATTTGATGAATAAGTACAAATTCAGACTTACGTCGCTTGTAACGCTTATAGCATTTATGATTACCGCGGTAGGAACTATTGCGGCAACGCTTGCAGTAAGCGACAGCACCTTCAAAAAGAATACTCCCACGTATATTAAGCTGGGTACTCCCGTTGTCGGAAGTATTACTTCCGATACAGATTACGAGGCATATATGTTTGAGATAGAAGAGGACGGTACACTTAATCTCTGCCTCGAGCACGACAATTACATCGACCCTGCTAAATCCGGTTGGAAGACCACCCTCTATAAGATTATTCCCGGTGAAGAAAACGAGTACAAGGAGATTTGCTATTACGAATCCTTCTGGAATCAAGTTACATCCGACTGGGATGCGGTGGGCATTACTGCCGGTACGTATCTCCTTATGGTTAATCCCGGTATCTACTTAATAGAGAGCGATTTCACCCTCACCACGAGCTTTGAGCCTACAGTAGTGTATGAGTGTGAGCCCAACGATACGAAGGATACCTTTAGCTATATCGATGTAGGATACGGTAAGTATGGCTCGTCATCACATCGCGAGAGCGGTATGGATACCGACTGGTATGCTTTTGATATTACCGAGGATAGCTGCATAAACCTTAGCTTCAATCATCCTGCGGGTAACCTTCCTCAGGTAGGGTGGACTATAACTCTTTTCAACGAAAACAACGAAAAGATCACCCAGTTTACCTCGCGACTTCGTGATAGTGTAATTACTACGGGTACGATTGGTCTTAAGGCGGACAGATATTATATCTGCATAGAGCCATCTACAGAATTTTGTGAAACATATACTCTCGTCATAGCCTCTGACAGAGCTGTGAACCATGAGTTTGAGCTTAACGACACTCCCGAGACGGCGATACCTCTTCCCATGAACGTGGGAATAAACGGTAGCCTTGCAGATAAGATGCTCAGCCTTGATAAGGACTATTATGAGTTCACTGTAGAAGGCGACGGATATATCGACCTCACCTTCAGCCATGAGCTTATCGAAGAGGATAAGAGCGGTTGGAATATCAGAATCTTTAAGCCTCTCGAGGACGGTTCGATGCAGGAGCTCGTAAGAAAGGTAAGCAAGTGGAATCAGGAGATCCTCACGGTTGAAAACCTCGGACTTGCACCCGGTACGTACTACGTGTGTATCGACGGCGACTCAATGTACTATAATTCCGCATCATATTGTGTGAAGTGGGAATTCAATGAAAGCGACAGCTTCGAGTCAGAGTTTAACGGCGGTCTTGAATCGGCGGACAACGTAAATATCGGTGAGTATTACAACGGCGCGATTATTTCTTCCGACGTATCCTACGACGAGGATTACTATAAATTTACCGTTGACGGAAATGCCAATATATGCGTTGAGTTCAGTCACGAAAAGCTTAAGGGTAGCAGCGTATGCTGGAACGTAAGTATTTTGGACGCAGAGGGCAACACGCTCACAACAGTTTACTCCGCACTTAATCAAAATATTGTAATTTCCAAGATCATAAGCGTTTCCGAGGGTACGTATTACGTTAAGATAGAGACGGGTATGTACGGATCAGAGATACCCTATCAGTTCAGAATCAAAAGGTGACGAAATGTTTCGTAAAACAGTAGTTGTCATTCTTGCGGTATGTATTGTAGCTTTGTCAGGCTGCTCTTTGGTGACCGCTCCCGCAGGGGATAGCGTAATCGCAACTTCATTTTATCCCGTTTACATCTTTACACTTAATCTTGTTGACGGGATAGATGGTGTTACGGTTATGTGTATGGCGGAGCAGAGTGTAGGTTGTCTGCACGATTATACGATTACCGCTAAGGATGCGAGGATTATAGAAGATGCGGACGTTTTGGTCATAAACGGCGCGGGAATGGAGCTTTTCGTTGAGGATATATACAACTCGGCGGAAAACCTCACTGTAATAGATTCCTCCGAGGGAGTTAAGCTTCTCTGCGGAGACTCCCACGAAGGGCACGACCATCACGACCACGAGGGTCATTCCCACGAATATAATTCACACATATGGATGTCTGTAGGTAATGCAAAAATTCAGGTGACCAACATCAAAAACGGTCTTATTGAAAAATTCCCTCAGTTTAAAGAAAAGATAGAGAGCAATTATGATGATTATATGATGCGTCTAGATGCTTTGGCTGAGGATATTGACGAAATCTCTCAATACGTGAATGATAAGCCGGTTATGACTTTCCATGACGCTTATGCGTATTTGGCGGAGGATATGGGCTTTCACGTAGTGAGCACCGTAGAGAGCGGTGAGGGAGGAGAGCCTTCTGCTATGGAGTTGGCTTGTCTATCAGACGAAATAAACGAGCACGGCGTCAAGGCATTATTTATAGAGCCTGATTATTCAGGTAGCGCGGCAGAGATACTCTCCCGCGAAACGGGTGTTAGTGTTTATACCCTTAACCCCGTAATTAAAGGCGATGCGGTTAAGACCGCATACGAAGACATTATGAGAAAAAACATAGAAAGCATAGTAGAGGCGGTGAAGTAAATGGCATCAGAGAACGGTTGCGGTCTTTGTAAGGTTTTTATTGATAATATCGGTGTGAAAAAGGGCGGCGAGGTTCTCTTGTCCGATGTTTCATTTCAGCTCAGATGCGGTCAGTTGACTGCCATTATCGGTGTCAACGGCGCGGGTAAAACCACCCTCGTTAAATCTATACTCGGTGAGATTCACCACGAAGGAAAGGTTTCATTTGAATCCCACCACGGGGACAAGCTTAAGGACGTTACTATCGGTTACGTTCCTCAGCATCTTGATTTCGACAAGTCAGCTCCCATTAGTGTAGAGGATTTCCTCTTGGTTGGAAGAACCTCTTCTCCGGTGTGCTTTATGAAGAAAAAGAAGATTTCCAAGGAAATTGACGAGGCTCTCGAGGCGGTAGGTTGTCTCGAGCTTAAGAAGAGAAGATTAGGTGAACTTTCGGGCGGTGAGCTTCAGAGAGTTATGCTTGTAAACGCTCTCCATCCGCTTCCCGAGTTTCTTATTCTTGACGAGCCTGTTTCGGGTGTGGACGTCCTTGGCAGTGAACAATTCTACAAGGCAATAATGAATCTTAAGAAGAATTACCATATGGCAATCGCAATGGTTACCCACGATCTTGGTATTGTGGAGGAATTTGCCGATGAGGTTGTTCTTATTAATAAAACGGTGCTCAAGAGCGGCTCTGCTAAAGACGTTTTCCGCTCCGAGGAGTTTAAAAGCAATTTCTTCAACGTACCTGAAAGGTGGGTGGAGAAATGAACGTGATATATTCCTTCTTCTCAGATGTTGTACCGTTTTTGTGGGCAGACTACAAATTTATGATAAACGCCCTTTTGGCGGTTGTGCTCATAGCACCTCTTATGGGTATCTTGGGTACTATGGCGGTAAATAACAAAATGGCTTTCTTCTCCGATGCGCTCGGACACAGTGCTTTTACGGGTATTGCTCTTGGAGTGCTTTTGGGAATAGAAAACGAGCTTATTTCACTTATCGCCTTCGGTGTTTTTATCGCCCTTCTTATAACGAGGGTGAAAAACAAGGGGAACGCTTCTTCTGATACTGTAATAAGCGTGTTCTCCTCGTCAAGCGTTGCTCTCGGACTTCTTGTGCTTTCCTACGGCGGCAGCTTCACGAAATATAATTCGTATCTTGTAGGTGATATATTAAGCGTTACTGCAGGAGAGATTATCTCTCTTCTTATAACCCTCGTAGCGGTTTGTGTTATCTGGGCGCTTATATATAACAAGCTTCTCGTTATTTCCGTCAATCGCGAGCTGGCGGCATCGAGAGGAATAAAAACCGCACTTTACGAAAACATCTTTGTAATCATGGTGGCGGTTGTAGTAATGCTCTCCATAAAGTGGGTAGGCATACTCCTTATAAATTCTCTTTTGATACTTCCTGCGGCATCCGCAAGAAATATCGCGAAGAATTCACGTCAGTATCTTGCAGGGTCTGTGGTTATCTCCACCATCTGCGCTGTAGCGGGATTAATAATATCCTTCTACGCGGGTACCTCTGCAGGTGCTACGATAGTTACCGTTTCGGCGGCAATATTCTTCATCACTTTCGTTTTCTCAAGAAAAAAATAATCCGAAAGGACTGTATATAAATGTTATTTTCACAGGATATAGGCGTTGATTTAGGTACAGCCAATACGCTTGTTTTTGTTAAAGGTAAGGGTATCGTAATCAGAGAGCCCTCCGTTGTGGCTGTTGACGAAAGAACAAATCCCAAAACAGTAGTTGCCGTTGGCGCAGATGCTAAGAGAATGATCGGCAGAACTCCCGGTTCGATTACCGCAGTAAGACCTATTAAAGACGGTGTTATTGCAGACTTCGATATGACTGCAGATATGCTTAAGGCTTTTATTAAGCGTGCTATCAGCGGTTCACCCTTCAATAGAGCAAGAGTTATGATCTGTATTCCCTCAGGTGTTACAGAGGTTGAACGTAGAGCGGTTCACGACGCGGCAAAGAGTGCGGGTGCGAGATACGTAAGCCTTATTGAAGAGCCCATGGCGGCGGCTATCGGTGCGGGTCTTCCCGTTCTCGAGGCAACCGGCAGTATGATAGTAGATATCGGTGGCGGTACATCCGAGGTTGCAGTTATATCTCTCGGAGATATTGTTACTTCAAAGTCTGTGAGAGTTGCCGGAGACAACTTCGACGAGGCAATCATCTCATACGTTAAGAGAACCTTTAATCTTCTTATCGGTGAGCGTTCCGCCGAGGATATCAAGCTTAAGTTAGGCTCTGCATATCCTTACGAGGGCGAGGCGGCTATGGAAATAAAGGGTAGAAATCTTATCGACGGTCTTCCTAAGTCAGTTGAAATAACAAGTGAGCAAGTTCGTCAGGCTCTTGCAGTTCCCGTTGACGAAATTCTCGACTCCATAAGATATACTCTCGACAGAACTCCTCCGGAGCTTGCGGCGGATATTATAGAAAGAGGTATTACTCTTACCGGTGGCGGTGCTCTTCTTCGCGGTTTAGATAAGCTTATTTCCGCAGAGACGGGTATGCCTGTTAAGGTAGCAGAGAATCCTCTCGATTGTGTTGTAAACGGAACAGGTATATGTCTTGAAAAAGACTTGCTTGGTTTTAATAAATAAGGTGAGATAATGAAAAGGTTTTTTCGCAGCGGTAGCTTTAAAACGCTGATGGTAATGGTTGCCGTTATTCTTGCGGGTGTGTTGTGTGCCGTAATAAGTCACAATGCATCGTCTCCTATAACTACTGCCATAGGTACGATATTCTCTCCTTTGCAAAAGTTATCTGCCAATATTGCGGATGCTCTTGGAGAGGCAGAGTTTTCCTTCAGATCATCATCCTCCTACAGAGATGAAAACGAGCAGTTGAAGGCTGAGCTGGAGGAGTATAGAAAGCAGCTTGCAGATTACGGTGAGATGAAGCAAAAGGTAGAGGCTTACGAGGAGATATACGGCGTTCAACAGAAAAACGAGGATTTCGAACTTTGTTATGCAGGTATCATTTCTCGTGATTCTGCAGACCCGTACAAATCATTTGTGCTTAACGTGGGCTTGGGTGATGGGGTGCAGGTCGGCGACCCCGTAATCAGTGGCGAATACGTTGTTGGTACGGTTCAAAAGGTTAATTATTCTACTTGCGTTGTGTATTCCGTTATTGACCCCAGATTGAATGTGGGTGTATATGAAGCGGGTACAGGCGAGTACGGTTATATGTGCGGTGACGACGCACTTTTTGACAGAGGCTTGTGTAAGCTTAACGGTCTTGATTCATCCACCTCCGTCGTGAGCGGTGGTATTGTATGCACTTCGGGTGCAGGCGGCGTTTTCCCGAGCGGTCTTATAGTAGGTGAGATTGCTTCGGTTAAGAGTGACGACATTTCCGCAGGCTATTATGCGGAGGTGAAGCCCTTTGCAGAGCTTGATCGATTGACGGATGTTTTCGTTATTACATCCTTCGAGGGTCAGGGTGAGGGCGAGATAAAATAAGGAGATTATTCTCCCAAAAAGGAAGTGAGAATTTTGCATTACGGTAATAACAAACCGAAGTATATAAGATACGCCATATACGTAGTTTCTATCGCTATAGTTGTTCTTTTGCAGAATTCTCGCGGTGCTTTGCCCGAAATAATGGGCGGAAGGGCAATGCTCGCGCTTCCGTTTGTCGTTTCCTTGGCTATGCATGAGAGAGAGGTTGCGGCGGCGGTGTTTGGTGCTCTTGCCGGTGTGCTTCTTGACGTATCCTCTGTAAATGACGGTTTTAACACACTTGTGCTCATGGCTATTGGGGTAGTATGCAGCTTGTTTATAAGTCGTATAATGCAGAATAACATTGTTACCGCATTGGTGCTTAACGTGGGTGCAACAATAATATATTTCTTGTTATACGTGGTGATAAATCTCCTTTTTACAGGAGCTCCCCTTACCACAAGAGTGCTGGGCGGTTTCTATTTGCCCTCCATAGTATATACAGTGATCTTCGTGCCGCTGTTCTACGTGATAGTTAAAAGGATTTATATTTCTCATAAAACTGCAGATGAGTAGGTTGTAAAATGTCTAAAGAATTACGAAAAAGAAGAATAATTGCAGGCACCGTCGTAATTGCTATGTGTTTTTTATCCCTTGCGGGAGTATTGGTTAAAACTCAGCTTATTGATGGTGAAAAGTATAAAACTCTGGCTAATTCGTTATCGGAGTCAACCGTTATCGTAAAAGCATCTCGAGGAGAGATTCTTGGTTGTAACGGTGAACCCCTCGTTACGAACAGGCAGGGTAATTCTCTCGTGTTCAAATATTCTGAATTCCCTTCTGCCGACAAGCAGCAAGAAAGAAACACCATTATATTTGCTCTTATATGCTTGTTTGAGGAGTATGATATTCCGTGGATCGATAGATTGCCTGTTGTGTATGAAGACGGCATACTTGTAATAGATGAAGATAAAAGTCTCGAGTTTGAGTATATGGTCGGCGAAAATATGCTTGAGCTTGAGCAGGGCGAAAATTCTACTGCAGAGGAATGTCTCAATGCTCTCATAGAGAGATACGGGCTTTCTTCTTACAGCAAAGAAAACGCAAGGAAGATTGCGTCGGTTTGCTTTGGTATGAAGTATTTATCATTCTCTACGGCTAATGCCTACACCTTTGCAGAAGATGTACCCACGGAGATTGTTTCTATGATAAAGGAGCAGAGCGCAAGCTATCCGGGTGTTGATACGGAAAGTGTCAGCTACCGCGAATACAGCGATACAATGAGCTTCTCTCATCTTCTGGGTGTTGTAGGTTCTATAAGCTCCGAGGAATATAGTAAGGAAGCGGCGATTCTTGAAGAACTTCTCAAAGATGACTCCCTCACAGCAACCGAAATAACAGATATTAAGAACAATGCTTATGCTCTCGATGACGAATACGGTAAGAGCGGTATCGAAGCGGCGATGGAGCATTATCTTAGGGGCAGAAACGGTATAAAATCCGTAGTTGCAGAATCCGACGGCTCAATTACCGAGGAATATATCATAATGCCGGAGCAGGGCAATACGGTTGTAACAACAATAGACCCCGGTCTTCAGAAGGTTTGTCTTAAGGCTCTCGAGGATATGCTGGCGGATAACAAGAATTCGTATCATTTTGAAAGTGCGGGAGCAATAGTGGTTCTCGACTGTAACACGGGCGCGGTTCTTGCGAGTGTATCGTTACCAACCTACGATATAACCACATATTTTACGGATTACGATGACCTTGTATCCGATAAAACAAGCCCCTTGTGGGATAGATCTCTTCAGAGTGCATACGCTCCCGGCTCGACTATGAAGCCTGCTATTGCGCTTGCGGCGCTGGAGGAAGGCATAATCGATATTACAAGCTGCCGTACCTGTAACGGTAGTCTTCAGATATCCGATCAAAGCTTCAGCTGTCTTGCTAATCACGGCACCATAAACGTTATAACGGGTATTCAGAAGTCCTGCAACATATTTTTCTTCGAGATGGGCAGAGAGCTTGGTATCGATAAGATGAATAAGTATTGCAGCCTTCTCGGTCTCGGTCAGAAGACGGGCATAGAGCTCCCCGAGGCAGAGGGTATGCTTGCAAGTATTGCAAATAAAGAAGCAAACGGTCAGGTGTGGAATCCCGGTGATACCGTTCAGGCGGCAATCGGTCAGTCTGATAACCTCTTTACTCCTATACAGCTTGCAAATTACGCGGCTACTATTGCTAACGGCGGTACCAGATATCAACCATACGTTATAAAGTCCGTCTTATCTGCGGATATGTCGGAGATCATATATGAGACAGAGCCTACAATTCTCAATACTCTTAACGTAAGTCAAGAAAATCTTGACATCGTAAAGCAGGGTATGAGACAGGTTATGCTTGAAGGAAGCTCTATTTACTTCGATGATTGTATAGTAGAGGTAGCAGGTAAGACCGGTACTTCTCAGGTTATGAGAACTACTGAGAGCGGTGTCACGATGAAATGCAACAACGGCTTCTTTATTTCCTTTGCTCCATACGATGATCCTCAGATTGCTGTTGCGGTCGTTGCAGAAAATGCCCTTACGGGTAGCAGAACCTCTCAGGCGGCGGCAGACGTATATAACTATTATTTCGGTCAGAGAACAAACGTTGACGAGGTAGTACCTCCCAATACTCTTATAGGGTGATATGATGAAAATAATTACTGTTGCTTCTGCAAAGGGTGGCGTTGGTAAGTCCACTTTTTGCTGCGGTATAGGTAAAATGCTTTCCGTTCATAACAAGAGAACTCTTCTTGTGGATATGGATATAGGTGTAAGAAGTCTTGATATTCTACTTGACGTGGCAGAAAAGACTGTCTATAACTGGGGCGATATCATAAAGGGTAATTGCGATTACAGAAAAGCCGTAATCGAAACCTCAAAGGAGCTTTATCTCCTTCCTGCACCTATTGATTTTAACGGAGCGTACACCGAGGAAGCGTTCAAAAATATGATTGAAACCTTTTCTAAGGACTTTGATTATATTATCCTTGATGCTCCCGCGGGGCTTGAGAGCGGATTTAAATTGGCGGTTTCTGCGGCGGATAGCTGTGTTATAATTTCTACACCCGATAATATAAGCATCCGTGCCGCTACGTATGCCTCTCAAAATATGAGACAGTACGGCGTCAAGGATATCAGACTCGTAATCAACAGATTCAATAAGAAGATACACAAGAAAATAGACGTGGACAATCTTATTGATACGATAACCGCAAGGCTTCTCGGTATTATCCCCGAGAGCGACGAGATCTACGGCACGGTTAACGGGGGCAAGATCCCCTACGACAGCAAGGGTAATCAAGCATTTTTGAGAATATCCCGCCGTATCCAAGGAGAAAACGTGCCATTCAGAGCCAATAAATTATAAGTGCTTGACAAATTGATTTTTAAGCGTATAATAAAAATGTTCGAAGAATAGTAGCTACGTCTTCGCGAATAAAACAGGGGAGCTGACGGATGTCGGCTGAGAAAGAAGAAATTCCTCTTCTGACCCTAATAACCTGATGCGGGTAATGCCGCCGTAGGAAAAATAATCTTCCCGAGAAGTATGTCTCCCTATGGCAGTGTGACCGCCGTAGGGAGATTTTAATTCGGAGGAAAATTTATGAACAAATCAACAAAAAATCAAAAAATCAGAAAAATAGCAGAAACCGCAATAATGCTTGCACTCGCGACCATTTTGTCTGAACTTGCAGTTGTAAAATTACCATTCGGCGGTAGTGTTACATTTTTCAGTCAGGTGCCTATGATAGTAATATCTTATCGCTACGGCATTAAGTGGGGTGCGTTTTCCGGACTTGTAATGGGTGCGATACAGATGTTTTTCGGTATGGGAAATTTCTCGTACGTAAGCGGTATAGCAGCATATCTTATTCTTATCTTTGCAGACTATATTATCGCCTTTGGTGTATTGGGTTTGGGCGGTATGTTCAGAAATCGCATTAAGAATGACGCGGTTGCCATGGCTATTGGCGGCGGTGTAGTTAGTCTTATAAGATTCATCTGCCACTTTATAAGCGGTGTTACTATTTGGGGTGATTACTCCAACGGCTCCATGGGTGCGGTATGGTATTCATTTACGTATAACGGAAGCTATATGTTACCCGAGCTCATAATAACTGTAATCGGTTGCGCAGTTATCGGTGGTATTTTCGATATCAGGTCTCCTCAAATCAAGGCCAAAACTCGAAAAAACAAATAAAAATATATATTAAGTATAAAAATACTCAAAAACCTCTTTGGATAGTGTCGATTTTATTTGAAATTTCCTTGTGGAAGTGGTAGAATAAATTAGATAATCTTTCTAAGGAGGTTTTTCCTTGAAAAAAGATAAAGATTTAAAAGATACGAAAGAGACTTCCGTAGAGGAAACAAAAAAACTCAGGAAGCCTGCTAAAAACAAAGACGTTGTTGACGGCTTTAATAAGAATGACTTAAATTCGGAGCTTGAGCGTCTTGCGGAAATATTCCGTGAAGAACTTAAAAACCAAGGCGAATTGGAAGAAGAGGTTTTAAGAGATTCACAAGGCATTATCTATGAGGATGAGGTCTGTGAGTGTTGCGGTGAGCGTCGAAAGGCGAAAAACTCCGACTACTGCAAGCCTTGTCAGGAGGCTATGCGAAAATACCCGTTCAGTATTCCTATGATGCTTGCGGCTGTTGTGGTAATTGTATTTGCGGTATTTTCCGTTATCGACTTTTCAAAGTGCTTTGACGGATATTATGCTGCCCGCAAGGCGAAGCTTGCTATGGCAGACAGAAAAATGTACACCGCTATAGAGCAGTATGATGAGTCTATAAATATATTCTCTCAATACGGTATTAATGCAAAGGCGCTGAAGTTCGAAAAAGTGGACATTATGTACGACGTTATGATGGCGTCGGATGATATACTGGAAACTCTCGAGGGTGCTTTGGATCAAGGTGAAGCAAAGCTACCGTTTTTCGACGACAGAGTAAAGCAGTACGATGAATTGTATGTTCTTAGCGTAACCATGGAAAAGATGATGGACATCTATAACGATGATGCTTACGCTAAGGCAGGTGAGGACGAAGCGGTGTACAGTGAGGCTATGACTGCCATCGGTTCGCTTATTGATCTGGAGATAGTTGTTCCCTCTCTTGACGGCGAGTCAAGAATATATAAGGGCAACGAGGCTGCCGTCAGATATTGTCAATATACGTATGCGTACATTATGGGCAATTCAGATGACGTGTATTATTACGTTTACGAGGTTTACAAGCTTGCACCGCACTATCTGTGTATGTACGGCTATGACCTCGGTATGGTAAGTGCCCAGACGCGAGATTTCAAGACGGCTCTTGATGCGGCAGATGCCCTTTATAAAAATAACGTAGAGGACAGTACCGCGTATTGTATATATTCCGTTGTGGAGAGACTCAGAGGAAATTATGATGCGGCCATCCAGTGGGCGGATAAGGGTCTCGCAATACATCCCGAGGATACGGAGCTGATGAGACATAAGGCAATGGCTTACGCTTGTAAGGGAGACTTAGATACCGCATCCAAGGTTATAAGTGAAGCGATCAACATAGGTAACAATGACCTCGTTTATGCGGTTTCTCTTGTTATCGAAAATGAATTGGGTAATGAAGAAAACGTCGAAACCCTTAAAGGGGTTTACGAGAGTGCAGAAGTAGAAATCCCCGAGAGAGTACAGTCTTGTCTCGATGGAAAGATGACTGCAAAAGAAGTATTTACGGAAGGAACGGGTGACGTATAATGAGCGTGATTTACGTAGCTACGAGAATAATCACTTTTTTCGGTGCGTACCTCAGAACCTTCTGGGAGCACGTTGCCTGCAGACTTTGTAAGGTTGGCGTAGAGGATATCAGAGCCTTTAAAAGCGGCGAGATGTGCGGTCACGTTGAGCACGAGGTTGTAAAGACGGCGTCTCATAGCTTCCTTATTTGCTGGTTTCCCTTCACTATGAACTTTGTACTTGGCTGCTTATTGCTTCTTTCGGGTGCGTATAAGCTTATATACATAGGTCATACGGATGCTATCTTCAATTACGTGACTCTTTGGTTGGGAATGTCTCTTCTTGCAAACTGTGCTCCGTCGTACGAAGACGTCCTTACTCTCAAGGATAATCTTTATAAGGGTGACGGTGTTGTTCGTAAGATAGCCGCATCTCCGTTTTTTGCGGTGTTTTACGTGATGTCATTCCTCGAGAAATTTGGAATCACTCTTCTTTTGGCAATCGGCTTTAGTATCGGCTTTCCGTATTTGTTTGGCTATACGTTCCGATTATTGCACGTGATTTTCGGTGAAGCTGTATAAACTGAAAAGTAACCATAAAAAGAGCATTCTCTTTGTTTGAAAGAGAATGCTCTTTTATTAATTACATTATATTTTCAGTGAGCGTTATTCCGTTACCGGTAAAGGTAGCGATAATTCCGTTTCTGTGTGCAGTAGAGAAAATGGGGGCTTTTGCTACCATCGTAATATTCCACTTTACGTTAGGATATATCTTTCCGATATAGTTTGTGCAGATAACGATTTCGGGTTTTAAGGTTCTGAGAAAATCAGCGGATGACGAACCGAAATATCCGTGGTGCCCCATCTTAAGAAGGTCGATGTCACCTATTTCATCTGCATAGTATTCCTCTACGCCGTTACTGTTTGTGAAGTCTGCTGCAAGGAAAGCCGAGTCATCGCCCTTTTTCACAATAACACCGATACTGTTGTCGTTGTCTCCGCCCACTTTTATTTCGTCGGGAGTAACGGTGTTTAAAAGACGAAGTGTAAAATCGCCAAAGGTAAATTCCTCAGTAGGTAAATCGTGGGTGATGGGAACTTCCTTTTCATTGAGAGCGGTTATTATGGCGGTGTATAATTCTTGGTTTCCCCAACCTATCTTCTCTGTCTCGGAGAAGTCGTCGTCGGTGTATTCCTTGATATAAGCTTTATCGATTACGACTTTTTCGGAACGGATTATGGTTTCAAAATTTCCGGCGTGGTCATAATGCATATGAGTTGCAAGAATGAAATCCAGGTGGATTTTGCCGTCAGATGATGCGGCATGTTCTTCAAGATATGCCATTACCTCCTCGGTGAAACCCTCATATTCTGTTTTCTTTCGGGGGTTGGTGTCGCCCTCGCCCGAATCTATCATTGCGAAGTGCCCGTTGCTTTCCAATATAATGCAATCGGAATTTGCTGTGTTCAGAAAATGGATTCTGTCTGCAGAGTCGGATTTTTCCGACTTGCCCGACGTGAGGGTTACGGCTGAGACGTAGTTATTTGCGAGAACAACAGTGAGTATATCTAAAAGAAATACGCTTACCATAATTCCGGTAACAAGCCAGGTGGCTATTACTCGTGCAAGCTTTTTCTTGTCCATTGTTTTTTTCATACAGTCTCCTCCTTTCTGCTTTTAGGGGAGAACTTAGAAACGATTACGGCGAGAATCGCGCATACAGTAGCCGCGATAGGTGTATTGAATACTACAAACGATGCGGCGCATATAAGCATAACGAGGATCTTCAAGATGCTCTTTTCTTTTACTGTGCTTGAAAGCTTTTTGAAAGGTATGTGCTGCCAAGCGGAGACTATAAGCATAGAGCCGGCGCAGGGTAGCGGGAAACGAGCGAGAGCACCGGGGAATGCAAGTACAATGATAGAGCTGATCATAATGACAACGGCGGCAGAAATTCCCGTATATCCTCTTGCAGGATAGGGAGCAACCGCGGTTCCCCCTATAATACCCGTGGCAATGTTTGCGGCAGGGAAAAGTTTATCCTTTGCCTTCGAGAATCCGTAGAAAATAAGACCGTAAGCAAGTGCTATACCCATAACTTCAATAATCCCGGGTACTTCGGACGGGTCGGAGCGAATAAGTGTAGCGAATACGTATTCGTTAGTTGTGGTAGTTTTGCCGTTGGGATTAAGTAAAAGGTTAATTATAAAGGGAACGAGAATCGTTATAAATTCTGCGGGAAGATATTTATTGAGTTTTCGGAATTTGAAGGGATACGTTATCATCGTAAAGAGGGTTATGGTGCCGTAAAGCAGTCCGCGGAAATCGGGATGAAAACCGAGATAACGGTAGTTTTTGAGCATTTCTAAAACCGTACTACCGAATGAGCCGATTCCGAAATATACGTTTGTAAGCATAACCGTTACGCCGATTGCAAGACCTAATGCACCACCTGCGATAATGCAATCGGGGATATCCTTATTTTTAAATATAGAGTTAAGCACAAGACATATTATTCCGCCACCCAGTATTGCGAAGCCGCAATAGAAGAGGGGCATTGTCTGTGAAAATGCAAAGAGCGGGAGCATTAGGAGTGCAGCGGGGGCAAATATCTGAGATTTGCTTTTCAGAGAGAAAAGGGCACAGAATATTATGCATACAAGCACGAAAACTGCTCCGCGACCGAGTGCCGCAGATGCACAAAGAGAATAGGCACCCATAAGAGCGACCGCGGATAGCCCGTAGCCAACCTTATTCAATAATCTGGTTTGATTGTTGTCGTTTGTTTTACTCATATTTACCTTCCAAAAATTAATAGTAAATTCTATTTTACATTATTTACATAAAATAAACAATACAAACTTTAATTTTTAAAATATTGTTCATTTCTGCAGATTAAACCCATTGACAATTCTATTATCTTGTTCTATAATGTAAAAGACTAAATGCGAAAGAATGAGGTGTGCAGTATGCAATTATCACCAGTTAAAAAATTAGTACTTGGTTTTGCTGCTCTCTGTGTTGCTATAACAATTATGACTGCTAACAGTCTCGAGTCTCTCGTGATTGCTAAGGCAAGCATGAACGTTGGTAACTACCTTGCAGGCAATGCTGCTAACGGTGCTACACAGGATACTTCCGACAAGGGCGGAGAGGTTGCGGACATTGGTGCCGGCGAAAACAAGGGCGATATCAGTGACGACGTAATTAATGATTTGATCGAATCCGGTGACGTTGAGGTTGACGAAGAGGGTAACGTTGTTGTTACAATGCCCGAAGGTACCGAAGCTATCGTCGAATATTATGTAAAGGCTCTTAATAATGCTAAGGCTAACGGTAAGAAGGTTGTTCGTGTTAAGGACGGCGCTATCAACTACAAGGGCGTTGTAAGAGCAGGTGGCCTCTCAAGCATTGCAGAGACTCTTATGGGTATGTTCATGGTTCCTGATGCTGATTCTATTGAGGAAACAAACGTTGAGTGGACAGCAGAGGATCTTCCTCCCGCAGGTGCTCAGTCAAATCTTACGGCTGCAGGTGTTAAGTCTGCTGAGATCGTTGAAGAGGGCAACTACTTTATCGTAACAATCGTTGCTAACAATGCAACCAATCCTACTGCAGGTCAGGATGGTGTTGGTTCAATCTCCAGCGTTATCGAAGAGAGCCAGATTACAGGTGCTATCGGTTCAGTTCCCGGTCTTGAGCTTAATAACATCAGCATTGACTATGAGGAAGTAACAGCTATCGCTACAATTGATAAGACAACCGGTTATATGGTTGCTCTTACTACAAGCTCACCTTGCTATCTTAACCTTGATGCAAAGGTTCCGCTTCTCGGAAGCATTGATGATGCTTGCGTAGGTATTCAGGTTATTTCTGAGTTCACAATCTCTTACTAATACATATAATCAAAACGCCGTCCTCGGACGGCGTTTTCTTTACCGTGATTGTAAACCGTAAAAGAAAAACAGGTTTACAAAAAAGGAGTGCTTTTATGGATGTTAAAGGAAGAGTGTCGTCAATTCTTCGTGAAAATAAGGGTGATTTTATATCGGGCGAGGAAATTGCGGAAAAGGCAGCGGTTTCACGTGCTGCTGTGTGGAAGTGCATAAGGGGTCTTAGAAGCGAGGGGTTTCATATTGAGGCGGTTACAAATAAGGGTTACAGACTTGTTTCCTGCGAGGATATTATAAGTAGAGAAGGAATCGATAGCTATCTCGACGAAAATCTCCACGAAAAGATTAATATATCAACTATACCTTCCACAACATCCACAAACCGATTGGTTAAGGAAAAAGCAACAGAAGGTGAAAAAGAAGGCTACCTTCTTGCATCAGGGCATCAAACTGAGGGCAGAGGGCGTTTGGGCAGAAGCTTTTATTCTCCCTCGGATACGGGTGTTTATATGAGTCTTCTTTTAAGACCTGCCATTAAGCCGCAGGACGCAACCCTCATTACAACTGCCGCGGCGGTAAGTGTCTGCGAGGCACTTGAAAAAATGGGAATAAGAGATACAGGTATTAAGTGGGTAAACGACATCTTTTTAAACGGCAGAAAGATTTGCGGTATCCTCACAGAGGCGGGGTTTGATATTGAGAATAATCAGTTGAGCTTTGCGGTTTTGGGTATCGGTCTAAATATGTATGAGCCTGAGAATGGGTTCCCGGATGATATCAAGGATATTGCGGGTGCCGTATGGAGCGAGAGAAAGGAAGATGCAAGAAATAAATTTATTGCATATTTTCTTAACTCTTTTTATGCGTATTATGAAAATATTGAATCTCGTCGCCATGTAAAGGAATACTCGGACAGATGCTTTGTTCTTGGTAAGGAAATAAATATTATTAATGGTGAGACATTGAAGAGGGCGAAGGCGATTTCCGTTGACGATAATTGCGGTCTCGTGGTGGAGCTTTCGGACGGCGAAAAGGTAGTTATTTCCTCGGGAGAAATATCAATTCGCGTTGCAGAGTGATATATGTATGTTATATACAATAAATATAGTAACAAAATCGTCAATGTGATCTATTAAATTTTCTGTATGCTATTGCATTTGGCGAAAAAATGTGATAAAATACGATTTGTATATAGAGTAGTATAAAATGCTCTTGGTATCTAATTTAGGAGGATTGGTTATGAAAGCAACCAGAAGAATACTTTCCCTTACCCTTGCTCTCATAATGGCAGCGCTTGTTTTCTGTATGCCCGCTAGTGCATCAGGTACAGCTCCGCTCATTATGGTAAATGGTATCGGTTCAACACCCCTTTATAAGAACTTCGGCACTGAGGATGAACAGCTCGTTTTCTCAGGCGACGATGCATACGTGGAGGGTCTCGTTACTGATATCGGATCTGCATTTGTCAGCGGTCTTATCAGCTACGGCGTAAACAAAAAGAGCTACGATGCTTTTGCAGATAGCTTCTTCCCCTCATTAAAGCCGCTTCTTTCAGATATCGGTTACGGTCTTGACGGTAAGTCAATTAATGATACAATCGGCTTCTATCAGAACGAGAAGCCTATGTCTCAGTACACTGAGGAAGAAAAGGCAGTTCTCAGCGAGTTTACATACGCTTACGCAGAGCAGTATGGCGAGGACTTCGTTTACAACTTCAGCTATGACTGGCGTGAGGATCCCGTTACTATCGCAAAAGAGCTTGATGCATTTATTAACAAGGTTGCTCCTTCCGGCAAGGTTAATATTGTTGGTATGAGCATGGGCTCCAACATCGTACTTGCATATCTTGCACAGTTCGGTGGTGCTAAGGTTAAGAATTGCGTTTTCGCTGCTCCCGCATGGCAGGGTACAAGCCTTGTAGGTAACGTTGTTACAGACAACCTTGAAATTGATATCTTTGCTGTTGAAAACTATCTTGTTCAGCTTGCTAACGTTAGCGCAACAACTCATATCGCAGCATTTATCATTTCCTATATCGCAAGTGAAGAGGGTCTTTCCCACGAGTACTTCGGCGATATCAATGCTATTTTCCAGAACATCAATCCTCGAGTATATACAGACGCATTTATTCCCTATTTCGCAGGTATGCCCGGTATCTGGGGTCTCGTTCCTCAGGCTGACTACGAGGCAGGTCTCGAGTTCATTTATGAATCTCACGGTATTGAGATCGATCCCGAAGTAAAGGCAAAGCTTGACGCTTACCACGAAATCCAGGGTAATGCAAAGCAGGTTATTGAAGATGCAATGGCAGACGGCATGCACTTCGGTATCGTTTGCGGTTACAACTGCCAGATGATTCCCCTCAGCACAGAGTACGAGTCATCCGATACAATCATCGATACAGAGCTTATGAGCGGTGGCGCAAACTGTGCTAAGTATCTCCAGGCTTATGATGATTGGGATGAGATCTATACTCAGGAAATCAAAGACGGTCACAACCACGTTTCTTGGGATTCCAAGGTAGATGCTTCTACAGCAATGTTCCCCGAGTACACATGGTTTGTTAAGAATATGCAGCACAACTCCTTTAGCAGAGACAACGGCACTCTTGACGTAGTTATGTGGCTTCTTGATTCCGAGGAGCAGGTAGATGTTACAACTGATGTTGAGAGCTTCCCTCAGTTTATGCTTTACAACACATACAAGAAGACAACAAAGCCCATGCCCGTAGGCGGTGTGCTTGGTGACGTTACTCTTTCTACAGCTGTAAGCCTTGATGACGCAAGACTTGCTCTCAAGTTTGCAACAGGTACGGAAGAGCCCAACGATGAGCAGTTCCTTCTTGGTGATATCAATGAAAACGGTCAGTTTGAAACAGACGACGTTCTCGATATCCTTAAGATCGCTGCAGGTATTGTGTACTAATTAAATTAGTAGATCCCGACTGTGTTAGGCAGTCGGGATTTTTTGATGAAGGGGATGTTAAAAAAGCGCAGACCGCATAAAACATATAAATCAAGGGGTTCTTGCAGAACAAAAATCTGTAAGAACCCCTTAACTTATGAAAAAGAATAAAATATTAAAAATTTCGTGTTTTATGCTACGAACAAACCTCGCAACTCGACGTACTTTTGTTCGCCTTCGGGCAAACAAAAACAAGGCTAAAGCCTTATTTTTGCTCAGTTTGTCCGTTCTGCATCTTTTTTTCCTATCCCCGGAAAAGGGAATGTACTTTTATAGTTATTTTAGCTTCATTACAAGCTCTATAACGTGCTTGGCGGTGTCTTGCATTTCGCCGAGAGTAATGCCGTCGGGCTTACCGTAGGTTTTGAGAAGTGTGCCGTCGGGTTTTCTCTTGCCGGCACGGTTTCCACCGGGCATAAGCACATCAACACCCGCCCTTACTCTGTATGCGTTGTCGCAGAGTTTGGGGAATTCGGGACTCTTGGAGGATTGCATCCACCAGTCAGTCATTACGAGACCCTTGAAGCCCCATTCTTGACGGAGGATTCGTGTACAGAGATTGTAGTTGTAGTGTCCCCATACGCCGTTAATTTTGTTATATGAGGTCATAATGGTAAGGGGCTCCGCTTCCTTAACACATATCTCGAAGCCCTTAAGATAGATCTCTCGAAGCGCTCTCTCCGAAAGTCGGGAATCGGATTTGTTTCTGCTTGTTTCCTGGTTGTTACAAGCGAAGTGCTTGGGACAAGCAGCACCGCCCGAGGACTGAATACCGCGTACTACCGCGGCGGCGGTTTTACCTGTAAGCACGGGATCCTCGGAATAATATTCGAAGTTTCTTCCGCAAAGGGGATTTCTGTGGATATTAAGTCCGGGAGCTAAAAGAATATCGGAACCCTTGACCTTCATTTCCTTGCTTATGAGAGCGTAGGCTTCTGTTGCAAGGTCATCATTCCACATAGAGGAAACGAGACTTCCTATGGGGAGAAGAGAGCAGCAAGCGCCGATTCTGATACCTGAGGGGCCGTCGGTAGTAGTAAGGGGAACAATACCTTTCTCTCTGAGAGAGGGGAGCACACCGCCCATACAACCCGCGTTACCCTTATTTCCGAGAGGACTGTTCATAACGTAGTCGCCACGGCTGATTGCTTCTAATTCGGTAGTGGAAAGCTGAGCGATGAAGTCCTCTATAGATGCTTTACCTTCCTTGACGTCAGAAAGCTTGATACCCTTGTCGCCTGTATAACCGAAGTCGCGAGGTAGATTATCTGTAATTATCTTCTTCATATCCTCGGATGAAACAGTAACATCCTCGTAAGATTTTTTGTAACCGCTTTCAGTAGCTGTGGGAATAAGTCTTCTGAAGCTGTGAAGAGGTGCAGAAACCTGACGAAGCTTTTCCACGAGAGTATCCTCTGTTACTTCCGTTGACCAGCAGTAAACGGCGTCACGTACGTTAGCGCCAATATAAAATTTATATTCGCCCTTCTCCAAAACGTAAGATGAGGGGAACGCTGTCTTGCCTGCATCATCGTATGATGCAAAAATGCTTACAGGGAAGGTAACGGAAACTGTTTCTTCGCTATTAGGAGATAACTGAGACGTTTTAGCGTAAGCGCACAAAACTCTTGCCGGTTTACCTAACTTGCCCTGAGGACACTCTGCAAAAATCTGAATAACATCCTTACCACTATTTGTGGGGTGAACATTCTTTGTCTTGCTTGTGAGAGTGATTTCGTTATTTGAAATAGTGCCGCCAACAAACGCTCTCTCGAATGTGGCGTAGCCGAGACCGAAGCCGAAGGGATAAATAACCGCATCTTTATTAAATGTCTCGAAATATCTGTAGCCAACGTAGATGTCCTCGGTGTATGTGGTGAAATCCTTGTTTGCGAAGTTATCTGCTGAAGGATAGTCGGAGTAGTCTCGCGCGATTGTATCGGGAAGTCTGCCCGAAGGCTCGCTCTTACCGTAAAGCATTTCAGCGATAGCATTACCACTCTCCATACCACCTTGCCAAGAGAGAAGAATAGCGGAATCGCCCTTTAAGGCTTCGCTTTCCCATTTCATATCAATGGTACTGCCTACGTTGAGAATAACAACAGTCTTTTTAAAAGCAGAGGATACGCGGGAGATAAGACTCTTCTCATCGGGAGTAAGAAGATAGCTACCCTCGGAAAGTGAGTTTTCTCTGTCCTCACCTGCGGAACGGCTGATTATAACGATACCGCAATCGGACTTCTCGGCAGATGATTTGATGAGTGTGTCATCAATGGGCATCTCAATGTAATAATGGGGCCAATGTCCCCAGAAGCCGTGATCGGGAGGATTCTTCTCGCACCATTCCTTGTAGATAGCGGCGAGATTTTTATCATAATTAATATTGTTATTTTCAAGTCCCTCGATTACGTTTACGGTGTATGGCTTAATAACGTCACCGCCGGAGCCGTAGCCGACGTACATATAGTCGAACTGAGTTCTTCCGAATACGGCAACGCTCTCGCCCTCCTGTAAGGGAAGCACGCCATCGTTTCTGAGAAGCACGGTACCCTCACAAGCAACCTTTCTTAAAAGCTGGGGAGCACCGTCGGTAACAGTCTTGTCAAGACCATCGTTGTTCTTTGACTCATTCTGAGAAAGACCGTTTATAACGGAACCGATAGAGTTGAACAGCTTTCTTTTTATCTTTTCGGATATGTTCATACGAAAATCTCCTTATATATTATCTATATAAATTATACAATATATAAGTGGGGTGTCAAGGTGGTCGGGGATTATTCATTATTCATCAAAAATCATTTTGATGAATGAATAATAAAGAATGAAGAAAAAAGTAAAAATCCCGTACACGTTAGCGTACGAGATTTTTGGAGCTGATAACCGGAGTCGAACCGGTGACCTCATCCTTACCAAGAAAAAGTGGAAAGTATGACAGGAGCAAGTAAAAGCACACTTGCTCAGAACAAATAAATAAGAGGCAGGAAAAACCGCCTCTTAAATTACGTGTTATAATCTTTTAAAATTTATTGACATTTAGTCTTACGGGGTATGCCATTTATTACATTTCACTAAATCCTAAGCCGCCGAAGTATTTGTAAAGGAAATTGGATAATATTTGGAATAACTGTGTAAGAAGAACACTGAAATCCAAATATGCAGTATTTTCTTCCGCCACCGCATCTTTGTTGAGGATTTGCTCGCGAACCGCATAGAAATTATTCTCTGCTTCAGTATAAGCTTCACTGTCAACATTTGTGTTTTCAAGCACAACTTCAACTTGCGCGATTGCGTCATCAATAAGCGCGAGCTCATCCGCTGTAAGGTCACTTTTATCCATTTCCTTCATTTTTTTAATATCATTCAAAAGCCCCTTTGAGTTTCTGCAAGCATTGAACTGCGGGAATTTATCGGGGTAAGAATGAACGCTTGTGAAATTGTTATCGGTAAGAAGTGCACAAGCAAGCTTCATAATAACATCGTTCGACGCGGTTTTTTCGTGGTTCTGGTTATAGAAGTAAAAGGTGGTTTCCGGAAGCAGACCCGTGCAGGCATCAACAATACCATTAGGGTCGGAGTGGTCGTGATTTTCAGGGTCAGTGCAGTTCGAGTGAGTAGGAACATAATCCGAGCCGAGTTGAATATCAACACCGTAGCTGAAAGCGCCCATTGATGCAGAATCAAGCTGAATTATACCATCGGCATTTACATCGTCCCAGGAATCAACAAGTTGGTAAAGCGGTACATTGTAGTCAACAATATCAAACACCGTAACACCATCATTTATGGCATTTTGGATATTCTTATAACGATTGCATTGTGCATCATAGAACCAATCGGTTTGTCTGCGGATTTCCTCAAGACCATCGTCCATAAGATACATTTCACGGCAAGCAGGGTAATTACCGGAAGGGCAAAGTCCCCACATAAGTGTGGAATATCTCATATAGTCATACATAAGTGTTTGAACTACCGTATCAAGAATACTGTTTACATTTGCATTAGGCATAATACGAAGGACGATGTTAATAAGATATCCGATCATATCCTCTTCACCCATAAGAGAGGGAAGCATTGTAGTGTAAAGCTCTGCATCGTCAATAAGACCATATTGGTAGATTTCACCTATAAGGGTTGAACCATCGAGAGCAGGAACAACATATACAATTCTGTTGATATCTTCTGCTACGGAACGGTTATTGTCTGCATAAATCTGCATAAGGGCATTGGCAACTGAACCACCCTGGCTGATGGGAACAATATTAACCTTATCAGAACCGGAGTCTTCTTTAACAAACTGTATAAAATCATAAAGTTCCTGAGCTGTGCCGATCATATTTCCGAAAGAAGCATAGGAGAAAAAATAGAGGTTTTCTTCACCCGCGATATCAATATAATTCTGCAGGGGAACCTGATCAAGAATATACTCGCGGTCATAATCACTAAGATCCGCGAAACTGTCATTATATTTTGTTGCACGGACATCATGAATGAATTGACCGTTTTCATCGCAACGATTTTTTTCAACAAGAGCCTCACTAAGAATATCGGCAACTGCCTGAGCGGCTTGATTGTCTTTATCCTCCTGAGTTATAAGAAGTTTGGAAATGGGGATGAGGGCATCGGTAAGTGCCATACCGACAATTTCAATTGTCGAATCCATAAAAAATGGGGGTTGGGCATCGGTCGCCACGTTATTTTCGTAGTATTTTGTTTCACTTTGGAAAACACCCGGGATTATGATAGAGGGGATATAGGCATCATCGATTGCAAAAGAAGTTGAAGAAAAACAACCAATAAACATTACAAGTGACAAAACCAAAGAAAGCGCTTTCTTTGAGGTTTTCATACTATCGTTCCTTTCTAAAATGTAATATATATCTGTAATTATAGCACAAAAAAATATTTTGTAAATATTTAACAGTTTTTCGGAAAAGTAATAAACATATACGCATACCTTACAGTAATTTTATATTTCGATGACGCAAATCCACCTATTTAAAGAATAAATAATAAAGAATAGAGAATAAAGAATAATACAAAAGCGGCGGTTAGCGAAGCTCTTTATTATTTCTTATTTATTCTCTATTCTTTATTCTTTTAGGCAACAAACCGTTGCCGCTATTTATTTTCTTTTGCGGTGTTAAGAGATGATATAAGTATACGCTTTATCTCTAAACAATCGTTAAGCAACGATTCGCCCTCTTTTTCGGTTATGTAATCGGACAAAACCAAAAGTCGTAACCAATATTCTGTTTCTGCAGTTTCTTTGAGAGATATCTGAAGTTTAGCGATAAAATCAGCTTTGCTGGAACCATAAATTGCTTCATTGGCATTGGCACCGATTGACGTGGCACTTCTTATAATTTGCTTCGAGATAATATGTTCCTTTTTCTCTTTTATTAAATATTTATGAAGCTTCATTATTCTTGCTGCGAAATTCAATGACTTTTCCAATAAGATGCTGTCGTGAGCCATAACTATACCACCTTCAGATAATAGATAAGAGATAACAGATAATAAAGAATAGAACAAAAGCGTCATGAACATGATCGTATCTATTATCTATTCACTATTATCCATTATCTCTTATCTTGGGCAATCACAGGATTGCCGCTTTTGGAGCTGATAACCGGAGTCGAACCGGTGACCTCATCCTTACCAAGGATGCGCTCTACCTCCTGAGCCATATCAGCAAGCTGTTTTCGAAAGCAAGACATATTATACTCATATAAGGAGTGAATGTCAAGAGTTTGAGAAGAATTTGAATAAGGAAAAACAAGCAATCCCTCGGGATTGCTTGTTTTTAGTTAAGTTATCAGATATTATTCCTCTACTAATTTGTAGCCCTCTTCTTCCATATTCTCAACGGACTTTGAATATGAAAGGACGTCTGTATCTTCCTCGACAATCTCCATTTCAATATAGTCGTCTATATTTTCTTCGATATCGTTAAATACAAGCTTTACTACAATAGTGGTGCCTTCTGTTTCGTATGTAATATCTACGCATTCGTACTTGCCGTACATATCCTCGCAATCAGCTTCGATACTGTCGGCAAAATCTACGATATAATCTGCGTACAGCTCATCGTATTCAAAAGATATAGTTTCCTCGATTTTGTACACGCGGTCACCCTTACAGAAGAAGGTGAACTCATCGACCATAACAAGATCTTCTGATTTCTCTTCGAGTATCATAGTGTGAGTTGCTTCCTTATTGTTCATTATTGTAGAAGCAATACCTAAAACTACGAAGATAACAGCGACTACTATGGGGATGATGATACCTGCCTTGCTCTTCTTCTTTACGGGAGCGGGTGGGGGAGCGAACTCTGCTGCACCCTGAGGAACCTGGAAGGGAGCCTGCTGAGGAGCCTGCGCTGCTGCACTGCAGAAGGGGCAAGCGGGTAAATTGTCTGCGTACTGGCTATTACATTTGGGACATACCATAAATATGACCTCCTATTAATATGATGACATTATTCTATCATATTCTACAAAGGGAAATCAACAGTAAATTTCATTAAAAGTTGTGTCTGCAGTGGTAAATGTTATTTTGTGCCCAAAATATATGATATATTTGCGGCGCCGCGAAGCATACCTCTCTGGCTTAAGAGAGGGGGACCATTGCGAGTTTGATGTTGTTTTGATAAACTAAATTCCGGGCAATATGTCGAAATAACAATATTGTCGGGGCGAATGGTGGAGAGTTCCCGATGCTCCGCAGAGCATCGTGGAAGCAACGCTTCCATTATAAACAAGTTATCAGATTCGATATCTTTAATATGAAACAAAAGGTGATTGTATTGTAAAGGAGAGTTTCCGTCAATTGAATCTAGCGGTTCAACGACACTCTTTTGTTGTGTCGGGAACTCTCCACCGCTCCAATAAAGTGCTTTGTAAAAATCAATTCTTTAATCGCTTGAAACCTTGCTGTAACAACAAACTGACGGAATGGCGGTCCCCCTCTCTTAAGCCAGAGAGGTATGCTGCCGCTTGTATAAAGAAAAAATTTGCGAAAGGATAGTTGTTACTGTGCCTGCTTGTATTTCATTATTCATCAAAAGAAATACAAATGAATAATGAATAATGAATAATGAAGACGCTTGCGCTAATGAATAATGAATAATTTTTGACATACATAACCCCTCGTGGTATAATCTTTTTATCCTTACGAGAGGAGACAGAATATGCATAATTTTTTCGTAACAGATGATAAGAGGCAGGGCGATTTTTATTACATTACCGACTCTGACTATAATCATATAAAGAACGTTTTGAGAATGAGAGAGGGTGACACCTTCCTCGTAAGCTGCGGCGGTGAGAGCAATCTCTGCAAGCTGTCGGAGTTTACGGAGGATACGGCTATCTGCGAGATAATAGAAGAAAATTGCCGTGATACCTCTCTTCCTGTAAAATTTTATCTTTTTCAAGGGCTTCCCAAAAGCGATAAAATGGAGCTTATCATTCAAAAGGCGGTAGAGCTTGGCGCGGAGGGTATTATCCCCGTGGAAATGAGCCGTTGCGTAGTTAAAATTGAAGAGAAGAAAAAGAAAAGCAAGCGCGACAGATGGCAGTCGATTTCCGAGAGTGCCGCAAAGCAGAGCAAGAGAAATTCTATCCCTCAAGTATATGACGTTACCTCATACAAAAATGCACTTAAGATGGCAGAGGAAATGGATTTAATCCTTGTCCCATACGAGAGTAAGGACGGTATGGAATCCACAAGAAGAGCCCTCTCTAAGATTGAAAAGGGTATGTCTGTCGGTATTTTTATAGGCCCCGAGGGTGGCTTTGACCATAATGAAATAGCGGCTGCTGAGGAGTTTGGTGGACAAATTATTTCGCTTGGTAAGAGAATACTTCGCACAGAAACCGCGGCTATTACATCCCTTAGTATGTGTATGCTTTACACCGAGCTTAACATTGACGGAGAGACATTATGATACAGCTACCCGAAGCCTTTCAAAAGAGAATGGAGATTCTCTTAGGCGAAGAATTTAATGATTATTTATCAGCTCTCGAGAAACCTCCCGTAAGAGCATTCAGAGTAAATACGGATAAGATTTCTCTCTCTGATTTTGAGAAAATCAACCCCTTTTCTACGGAAAAAATCCCGTATGTAGAAAACGGCTTTTACTTTACCGATGAGAAGATAGGAAACCACCCTTACCACCATGCGGGGATGATCTACGTGCAAGAGCCTGGCGCAATGGCACCGGCGGAATGTTTGGAGATAGACCCTTCCTGGTGCGTGCTTGATATGTGCTCTGCCCCCGGGGGAAAGAGCAGTCAGTTAAGAAATAAATTAGGCTCCGACGGTGTGCTTGTTTCCAATGAAATAATACCCTCGAGATGCAAGATTCTTACGGGGAATATTGAGCGCTTAGGTCTTAAAAATACTGTAACCACTTGCATGGATTCGTCCAGAATCGCAAAGACCTTTCCTGAGACCTTCGATCTTATTATGGTAGATGCTCCTTGCTCGGGCGAGGGTATGTTCCGAAAGGAAGAAATCGCAGTTTCCGAATGGAGCGAGGACAACGTAAGACTTTGTGCCGAGAGACAGACGGAAATCCTCGAAAATGCCGTAAAAGCCTTGAAAAACGGCGGTTTTATCATATATGCAACGTGTACGTTTTCTCTTGAAGAGAACGAAATGGTTATAGATAATTTTCTCGGAAATCACCCTGATTTTGAGCTTGTCAGGGTTAAAAAATCGGTAGAGGAAAGCACTTCTGACGGTATAAAATTTGACGGCTGCCGATGTGAAAACATTCATTTTGCGAGACGATTTTATCCCCATAAAAGCAGGGGAGAGGGACAGTTTATGGCGGTGCTTCATAATACAAATTTGTCCTATGAGGGTCGCAGAAATCCTTTATCAAAGCCCCCGAGAATTGATAAAACTATCATAGATTTTCTCGATGATACTCTTGTGGAATACGATAAAAACAACGTTATTCTCAACAAAGAAACACCCGTGTATTTTACTCCCGATTTCTCCGTTGCGGGTGCTACTGTTTTCTCCTGCGGAGTGACTGTGGGCGAGGTAAGAAAGGGCTACATTTTACCCCATCATCAATTCTTCATGGCTATGGGTGACGCCTTTAAAAGAAAGGTGAATTTCAAGCCCGATGACCCCGAGCTTCTTAAATATCTACGCGGTGAGGAGATAGATGCCCATTGTCCCAACGGGTGGGCGGTTGTGACTGTTGACGGATGCTCCGTCGGCGGAGTAAAGGTCGTAAACGGCAGAGGAAAAAACCACTATCCCAAGGGTCTGAGATTAAAATAAATAATTGCGAAACCACTCTCGTAAACCGAGGGTGGTTTTTGTCGAATTTTGAGTCAATTTTCACGATATTTTAGCTCGATTTTTTATCTTTCAACTATTCACTTTTTTCTATATATATGATATACTCTAATAAATATATTAAAATAGGCATATTGGGTACTTATGTTCTGATTTTTTCGGGATAGGGACTCATTATTTGAAGAAGGAAATATAAATGGCGAAAATTATTTCAGTTGTTAATCAGAAGGGTGGCGTAGGTAAGACCACCAGCGCGGTTAACCTTGCGGCGGCTCTCGGTGCCAAGGGCAAGAGGGTGCTTCTTGTAGATATCGACCCTCAAGGTAATACCACAAGCGGTTACGGTATAATGAGAAAAAATCTCACCAATACTTCCTACGAGCTTCTTATCGGCTCATGTACCGCTCGTGAGGCTATAATTACTACTAAGTTTGAGGGTGTTGATATTATTCCCTCTAATATAAATCTTGCGGGTGCGGAGCTTGAGCTTGCGGTTATGGACAAGCGTGAGGCGATCCTCAAAAACGCTCTTGCTATTATCCAGGACAATTACGATTTTATTTTCTTTGACTGTCCTCCCGCCCTCGGTCTCATAACACTCAACGCGCTAACGGCATCGGATAGTTTTATTGTTCCGATTCAATGTGAGTATTACGCTCTCGAGGGTCTATCACAGCTGATGGCGACTGTAAGAACTATAAAGAGACTTTACAACCCCTACATAGAGCTTGAGGGTGTGCTTCTTACTATGTACGACGGCAGACTTAATCTTACTCAGCAGGTTGTAGCGGAGGTTAAGAATTTCTTCCCTAAGAAGGTTTACTCAACTGTAATCCCGAGAAACGTAAGGCTTTCGGAGGCGCCCTCCTTCGGTGAGCCCGTAATATATTACGACAGAGCATCAAGAGGCAGCGAAAGCTATATGGCTCTCGCGGACGAGCTTCTTAACGGTGTGGGTAACGTATAAACGAAGATACGAACAAAGAAATAAGGTGAAATAAATGGCAGTAAAGAAATCAGGACTCGGAAGAGGTGTAAGCGCTATCTTTACGGATAACTCCGTAGATGAATTTGCCGCTTCCTCCGGCTCCGTGAAGGTCAAATTAATTGATATAGAGCCCAACAGAGAGCAGCCCCGAAAGGTGTTTGACGAAAAGGCACTCTCTGAGTTGGCAGACAGTATTGCTCAGCACGGCGTGCTTCAGCCGCTCCTCGTAAGACCGATGATGGACGGCGGTTATCAGCTGGTAGCCGGTGAGAGACGTTGGCGTGCCTCCCGTATGGCGGGGCTTACAGAAGTGCCCGTAGTAATAAAGGAGCTTTCTGATTCACAGGTGGCAGAGATTGCTCTCGTAGAAAATCTACAGAGAGAAAACCTTAATCCTCTTGAAGAAGCTATGGGCTACAAGGAGCTTTCCGATAAGTACGGATATACTCAGGAAGAGGTTGCTAATATCGTCGGCAAATCCCGCTCGGCGGTCGCTAACTCCTTGAGACTTCTCGGACTTGCAGACGGCGTGTTAGACCTTCTCAATAAGGGTGAGCTTTCCGCAGGTCACGCGAAGGCGATTCTTTATTCCGAAGACAAGGACTATCAGACAGAGCTTGCAAAGCTCGTGGTTAAGGAAGGTCTTTCCGTAAGAGAGACGGAGCGTCTCGCAAGAAAGGCAGTCGGTACGTCTTCATCGGGCAAAAAGGCAAAGAAGAGGAATCCCTACTACGACGAGGTTGAGCTTGCACTTTCGGATGTGCTTAAGCGTAAGGTAAAGGTTACGAAGTCAACCAAGAAGGGCTCTATCGAAATCGAGTTTTTCGATGACGATGATTTGAAAAAGTTTATTAAAATTTTTGACAATGAATAAATAAGGATGGGTATGAAAAATGATTGATATTAAGTTTTTAAGAGAGAATCCTGAAATCGTAAAGCAGAACATTAAGAACAAGTTTCAGGATAA
>JAZUSK010000016.1:0-93585 GCA_045606645.1 Acutalibacteraceae bacterium
ACTGCGTTTTGTGCCTTGATTGACCAAAAATCCGCACTTTTTAAAATCTCCGACCTCAAGGCGAGGAGATTTCGAGGGATTTTTGCTCAATTTAGGTGCAGCAAGGCTGTCGCCTTGCAAGAATAAATTGGGTGAAAAGCACCGAAATATGCCGTTTTGAGGCAGATTCGGATTACTCTTGTCACCCTATGTGTTTATTATACTTCACTTAATCAAAAAAATCAATGACCCGCTATCGGTACAGCAGATCATTGATAATAAAACTTATTCAGTTACATCATTGGTTACCGCATCGGCAGCAGCATCGGTTACGGGAACCAACAACGCTTCACAAAGAGCCTTGTCGATAGTTGTTCCGTTAATGTCGGAGAAGGTAACGGTTACCTCGTAAAGCTCTCCAACCTTCACCTCTGCACCGGTGAAGAAGCCGTTGTCATCAACGGATAAAGCGCCTGTAATCTGAGGAATTTCCTCCCCACAGTATGCTATACCGCCGTTTATCTGCTCTGCCTTTTCTTCCAACTGCCAATTTTCACTGTGAGTTGAAAGAGTATCGCTATCCTTAGCATACTGAACGAACTCTGTAAGGAAGGCTTCCGTACCTACGGTAAATTCGTACTTTCCATCCTTTTGCGTCATCGAAAAAGCTTCGTCAGAGGCTTTATTTACCAAGAATTGCTGACAAACTATCTGTATCTCGTCGTAGGCGGGAAGCTCATAAACGTCTTCCGTACCCATAAAGTACGAGAAAATCAAGGAGCCGTACAAATCAAAGAAAATCTCGAACTCCTCTTCGGACATTGTACCTGCAATGATCTTATCAAAGCTTTCCTTACTGTTAAAGCTCTGAGCATTTGATATGAAATCGTAATTCTGTGTCTTCTGCGCTTCCTGATACACAAGTGAATCCAAGGTCTCGAAGAATTTATATGCTTCGATGGTCTTACCATCCTTGTAGCATATTCCGTCGTAGATAGCAAACTTCACGTTTCCGTTTTCAAAATAGAAATCGGTATCCTCTGACGATTCACCCAAGCTAACCATCATATGAACAGTTTCGGTCTCTTCAGTTTCGGGATTCTTAACTTCGATATCGAGAGTAAAGCTTGATGCTTCAAACATCGTCTTTCTGATAGCGGCTGAAACCTCGTTTTCGGGCTTCGCCTTAATTACGCGCTCAACGATCTTCTTACTGAGAAAACCGATAGCAAGAACCACAGCCGCAACAACAGCGACGGTTATAACAATACTTGCGATTCTCGTTCCCTTCTTGTTTCCTACGCTTTCATCAAGAAGTCTATCCTCGGGAAAATGGTTTTTATCATCGTTATATATCATCTGAGACGGCATATTTTCGTTTGCATCCTCAGGCAAGTCAAGTGTAGTACTGCACTCGGGGCAAAACGTGCTGCCGTCGTCTATATCTGTACCGCAAAATGGACAAAGCATAAAAACACCTCCATAGCATTTTCTTGAGTATAACTCATAACAGCTCTTTTGTCAAAGTAAATTTATACAATTAATTGTTTGTTCAATTTATAATAAAACCGTTACTTAACAGTCACCGATTTTATTTTTTCAAGAATACTTTTACTTTTCCGCCATCCTCGTAACCCATTTGATACAAGGAACCTAATTTTTCTTTATCCTTTGTAAGTGTATCTATCCCGCAGCAATCGTCAGGGGCAACAACGATACATCTTCCCTCTTTTTCCAACTCTATCGCCTTATCTACAGCACTGTTGTATCTTACTGCACGAAGTTTGAGTGCTTCGGCGGTTTTGGGATATTTTCTTTTTAAAATCGCAGCGGCAAGGTTTTCCTTGCCAACGTCCATTCTGTAGCTTTTCGGTCGGGTAAGAATAAGAACTATCTTTTTGCACCCTTCCTCTATTGCTTTTTCGAGAGGTACAGGGTCTGCCACTCCGCCGTCGTAATACTTTACGCCTTCTATGTCACGGGGTTTACACACGATAGGAATAGAGCATGATGCCTTAATAAAATCGTACTTGTCCCGAATCATTTTCCCGCCGTCTTCATAGACAGCTTCGCCGGTTACCGCATCGGTTAACACTATTTCATACTTACCCGAAAAGGAAGTCATCACATCGTAATCCAAGGGGTCTTCTCCACTTGACGAAGCGAGATTATCATACACGTAGTTGAAATCAATATACGAGCCCGATTTTCTGAAATTATGCACACTCATATACTCTTTACGGAACGAATAATCCGTGTAAAATCTATAGGTTCGCCCTCTTTGCTTGGCAAGATATGATGATAGATTTGCACTGCCCGCTGATACACCTACGCAGTAATCAAACCACACTCCGTCATCTAAAAATCTATCAAAAACACCTGCGCCGTAAATATCTCTCATACCGCCGCCCACGTCTATAACTCCAACCATTTTTCCGCTTCCTTTCGTTAGACTCATATAATATCATATTCTACTCTTTTTCTCAACAGATATTTGACAAACCGACCCTACGGTGATAGAGTATATACATCCTTTGAGGAGGTTGCGTTTTTTATGAAAAAAGAAAAAAGAGAAAAGAAAGAGAAAAAGGAGAAACGCCCGATCAATAAAAAGAAGCTTCGCGTAGTTCTCAGTATAGTGCTGACAATTGCAATCGTTGCAGGCTCTACTACGGCGCTTATCTTCAGCGGACTTTTTAACAAATATGAATTTACGGTAGATATGTCAAGCCTCGGCAGATCACTCCCTAACGTTGTGAATAACATAAACATCTGGTCTATCGAGGGTGACCCCTTTGCAAATGCTCAGGTAACCGGAGATTATAACATATTTGAATTCGTAGAATACGTTCAGTTTATGCAGTGCTCCGGCGGTACGGAGGGACGAGATCTATTCGTTGACCCTACAGACAAGACCGTCCTTGACGACTACGATTTTACACCTCTTATCAACAACTGTCGCGGTGTTGTAAACTTAGGTGCAAAGCCCTTTTTGAAGCTCGGAAACGTGCCTTTGAAATATTCAAAGGATGCTTCCACCGAGGATGGCTTTGGTCTCAACCCCTATCCCCCGGATGATTACGACGTTTATTACAGCTACATCTATGCTCTTGCAGATTCTCTCGTGAAGGAATTCGGCGTAGAGGAAGTAAGCACGTGGCGCTTTGGCGTTATGACCGAATACGAAAACTGGGATTGGTTCCACGCAAAGGGTGACGACCCCGCAGAAACTGCAAAGGCTTACTGTATGCTCTATGACTACACCGTAACCGCCCTTCAGGATGCTATATGCGATGAGGTTTTCGTAGGTGCTCACTCTATGACCGTTACAGAGGGTCTTTGGGATGAAGCAGAGTTTATAAAGCATTGTGCAAACGGCATCAACTACAAAACCGGTGAAAAGGGTTCTCGCATCTGTTACCTTTCCGCAAGCTTTTATGACAGCGACCCCGACCACTACACAGACGGCTATGACCTTGTAGGAACAATTAATTACCTCAGAGACACAGCCGAAAGCGTAGGTCTTACAAACCTTATCTACGGTATCGACGAGGGCAGAATCCTCGTAGGTAAAAATGCCGGTGCAGATACCGACGAGCTTCTTACAAGAACCGTAGGTTATACATATCAGGCAGCATACGATGCAAGGCTTATCGCTCAAATGCTTGAAAACGACATTAATTACTTCTCCGCCTGGTCATATCTTTCCAACGGATTTTTCAGCGGTAATCCTACCGTCAGCTACCACGTAGCAAAACTTGCCGCCCAATTCAGCGGAAGCAAACTCGTTTCAGTAGATAAAACGAAGAGCGGAGTTATGCCCGGCACAGACGTCAACGTTGTTGCGGGCTACAACGAGGATACGGAAACTCTGAGAATAATGTCCTACAACTTTAAAAACAAATTAAACTACAACAAGGACGTTGATATAACAATGGATATTAACGCTCCTCAGTTTGACGGCAAGGAAGTAACCGTTACCCAGTACGTTATCGGCGACGATTGTAACTACTTTGACGATTGGGTTAAGGACAGAGAGACCTACGGTATCACAGATGATTGCTTCGCATGGTCTCCCGACGACCCCGAAATTGATAATCCCATAACCCTCAGAGATGAGGATGCCCGTGAAATCTACTTCGACGAGCTTTACGACAAGTACACGGAGTGTTCAAAGCTTGTTCCCACCGAAAAAACACAGAAGGTAACAAACTCTACCATTACTCTCAACATAAATCTCAAAGCACACGAGGTTGTAGTTTACGAGATCACGGTTAAATAAAATCAATCACCTCTCGGAGCAAGTCTCCAAGAGGTGATTTTTATTCAGAAGATTCTTAAAAATATTTTTGTAACAATAAAGCTTAAAAGTCCGCAACCCGGAAAAGTGAATATCCACGCCAATATCATATCCTTGATCACCTGCGGATTGATACGGTTTTTCCCTCCTGCCAAAGCGGAGCCTACCATAGCCATTGTTTTAGCGTGGGTGGTGGAAACCGGAAAGCCCTTCAATGTGCTCAAAAGCAAAGAAATTGCTCCCGCTATATCCGCCGAGAAGCCTTGGTACTTCTCTAACCTCACCATATCCATTCCTACGGATTTTATTATTTTCTTACCTCCCGACAGAGTGCCTGCCGCCATAAGAAAAGAGCAGAAAAGTATTGCGTAGATACTATTGAATTTCCCAAAAATTCCGTCGGCAGATATACACATAAGAAGCACCGCCACAAACTTCTGTCCATCCTGGGCGCCATGCATAAAGCTCATTGCTGCGGCGGCAAAAATCTGCCCCCATCTAAAAAAAGTTTTACTTTTGCTGCGCTTTATATTTCTGAAGATTGCAATGATAATTCTACATATTATGTAACCGCCGACTAAACCTAAAAGGCATGAAAAAACAAGTCCGTAAATCGCCTTTATCCATTGGTTTCCGTTTATTCCTGCAAGGCTTCCGTTTACACTAAGAGCGCTTCCCGTCAAACCCGCTACAAGAGCGTGACTTTCGCTTGTGGGAATGCCGAAATACCAGGCAGACACCGCCCACAATACGATTGAAAACATCGCTCCGCAAAGAGCAACTGACGATGCTTTCTCGTTTCCTCCGAAATCCACCATATTCATCACCGTATCGGTAACAGCGGCGCTGTATTTACCTGAAATAAATACCCCGAAGAAATTTAATACCGCAGACATAAATACCGCTTGTCTTACAGAGAGACTGCGAGTGGTAACGCAGGTAGCTATAGCGTTAGGTGCATCCGTGAGACCGTTTACGAATATCACCGACGAGACGAGAATTACGGCGGTAAACGTTACGGATGTAATACCGCTCATACTTACCTCTCCCCTTTGTCCTTTTTTACAGTATATTCTCGGACAAAAAGACGTATTACTTGTATTTTCAGAAAGACGTATTACTTGTTTTTTTCGGGAAATAGTATTATTATACATAATGTCCATAAAAAAGAAGGAAGAATAGTTTTATGATCATAGATTTTCACACCCACGCCTTTCCTGATAAGATAGCCGAAAAGACTATGGAAAAACTAAGTTGTTTTTCAGGGGGACTTATCCCGCAGACAAACGGAACCGCCGAAGGTCTCAAAAGGATTATGGAGCGCGACGGTATAGACAAAAGCGTAGTTCTTGCCATAGCTACTAACGAAAAACAACAGACCGCTGTAAATGACTTTATAAAATCCCTTGAAGGCGATGCACTTATCCCCTTCGGCTCCGTATATCCCTGGGCAGACAACGCTCTTGAGGAGCTTGAGAGAATCAAGTCAATGGGGCTTAAGGGCATTAAATTTCATCCGGAATATCAGCACTTCTTCGTTGACGACGAAAAAATGAAGCCCCTCTACAGAAAGGCTTCTGAATTAGGTCTTATAATAACCTTCCATGCCGGTGAGGATATGGGCTATCCGGCACCGTACCACGCTACCCCCGAAAGACTTCGCACCGCCGCAAAATGGATCGATTCGCCGATGATATGTGCCCATTGGGGCTCTGCAAATATGGGTGAGGACGTTTTAAAATATCTCTGCGATATCCCCGTGTATTTTGATACGGGATTCGGATATGCCACTATGCCAAAATGCAGAGCGCAGGAAATTCTCGATAAAAAAGGGGCAGATTGGATACTCTTCGGCTCTGACTGTCCGTGGCACTCCCCCTCGTGGGATATAAGAATGATAGAAACACTCGATATATCCGAGAGCGACAAAGAGAAAATATACCACCTCAATGCAGAAAAGCTGTTGAAGCTATAAAAAAGCAGTCTCATATGATGAGACTGCTTTTTTGTAGCTTTTTTCAATTTGAATGATAACCGCACTGACTACAGAATTTGTCGTTTTCTCCCAAAACGTAGCCGCACCTTAAGCACTTCTTTTCTTTTGTCATCTTGGTTCCGCATTTATCACAGAAATTACTTGTAGGAAGCACAAAATTACCGCAATTACGGCAAGGACGTCTCAGATTGCTTGTTTGTGTGACGTCGTTAACGGGTTTAGGCGTTACCGCAGGTGCTTGCGGAACGGGTGTCGGTGTCGAAGCTTTCTGCACTGAAGCGGGATCGATATATATAGGATTAGGATCGGTATATACGGGCTCCGGATTTGTGTGCACGGGATTAGGTGCAGGCTGAGCAGTAGCCGTACTCGTTGCAGTAGTCTTAGGAGCAACCGACTTTCCTGCATTCGTTTTCCCTGCAAGTTTTTTTGCCTTGCCCTTATTAATGGCTTCTGCACCAAAATGAATTCCAATTCCGACGGCGATACAAATCAGGCCTGCCGGTATAAAACTTGAAAACAAGCACATTACACCCGCATAACGGGTCAGCGCACCTATAACGCTTACAAAGGTAGCAAGCTTAGATAAGGAATATTTTTTCCAAGATAAAACCCACATTGTGTTTACTCCTTAAGTTTTACTGATTATTTTCAATAAATCGGTATAATTGAATCTTTTATTACTCGATTATATCAAAATATCTGCCGAGCCAATAGAGGAGAAGATATGTCATACCGCTTTCGTGGTTTTCTCTTCCGCCATCAACAGTAAATGCACGAAGACCGAGACGGGAATAGGGTCTCTCATCCCATGCAAAGGGTTTCTTGATTCGTGGCTTTTCGCCCCAATATACGGGCTCGTCATCGTATTCGAGTCCGCGGCGCATACTGTTGTACATAGTATAAAGTGCCGTATCGCATGGATGATCCTTAAGCGTTTTTACCATAGTATCCACGTCGCAGGGCGCATCCGTAAAGCCCTTATAGATAAATGCAAAGTACGGATTACCCTCTATCTTCTCATAATCATAATGAGATGCAAGACCGAGAAGGATATACTGTCTTATAGCGGGGTCCTTTTCAAGTCTTAAGTATGAGAAGGTATTAAACATAGCGAGATTATCGTCTATGTGGCAGGTATGTCCGTCCGCTCTCTTATGATACGCAGCATTAATGAGGAAGTGGTGATCGTTAATAAGCGACTCATACTTCTTCTGATACTTCTCGTCTCCTGACATATGATAGGAAATTTTAAGGAAATTGAGCATCTCAAGAGAATTTACACCCTTTTCCCAAGTCCACATACTGTCGTTATTGAGAGCGTCTTCGTTCCAACAAGCCCACGTCGTAGGCTTACCGTCACAGTCAAAGAGATAGCCGTCATGTTCCATAATATGATCGGTAATCTTACATACCGCCTCGCGAATCTCCGCCTTTTCATCTTCGTCTGCACAAAGGTCGTAGTAGAGAGAGAAGCCGACGAAGTGACCTGTCATTTCGTCGCTTGAGGTCTCACCCAACCACTCGTAAGTACCATCGGACGAACGGTGCCACTCGTTACCGATATCCTGAGTCTCGAGGCCCTCTCCCCAAGAAGCTTCGTCGGGATATCTTACGGCACGGGCGGTAAAGCCGTCAATTTCGGGCGCACGTGTAAGCACGAGCATAGCATCCTTGTATCTGCGAGCAGCCTTGAGAATCTTCTCATCCTTTGTCTTGTCATACCAAAGACAAAGAGCCGCAAGATACGTTTGCGTCCAGAGACCGTCGTTGTCGCTGATACCCGAAAAGCTACCCTCTTCGGGAGCAATAATGCTTGTAACGAAACCGTCTTTGCGGGGGAAATATTTCTCCGTCTGCTCGAAGAAATATACCGCTTTGTCATAGAGGGTCATAATCTTATCGTAAATTCTTACGATACCGCCCTCGGAAACTGTGTAAATATCGTTGCCCTTGAATGCAACTCTCTTGACGTCGGGAGAATAAGCGTATCTTCTGGCAGGCAAATACTTGGAAAGTCCGTTTTTAACAAGAACTGCACCTGCATCGGTACCTACGAGGATGCTACCATCCTCCGCAACGTCGATTGAATAGATCCTTTCCTGCGGAAGAGCGGAAATCTCCTTGTGAGAATACCAACCGCTCTTGTAGTCGTAGATATAGAGACCTTCATCAGCACCTACAAGAAGATTGCCGATTTTATCAAAAGCAATAGCGTTTATGGTAATTTCAGGCATCGTTGAATGGTACGGGAAAATGCAACGCCATGTGCGACGCTTACCCTCCATTCGCTGAATACAACGGCTGTTAGCCGTACAAACTCTGTCACCGAAAAGAGCGAGACACTCTGCATCCTGCTCACATTCGGAAAGATGATAAAAGCCCTTGTTTCTCTCAACGTAAAGTACTTTGCGAGTAAGCACGTAAAGCTCGTCGTTATCCTTGATATCGGTTATGGGGTCGTTGAATTCTGCAACAAGCTCCGCACCTCTTTCGCCGATTTTGTAAAGCTTATTTTCGCTTCCCGCGAAAACTCTGTGATCCTTACAAACGTGAATAACCGTAAAAATAATATCCTGCGAAAGATTAAAAAGCTTATCGTTTTCAAATCGCACGAGACCCTCATCTGTACAGAGGTATATACCCTGTCCGCTTACCGCAACAGAATATATTTCACAATCCATCGGGAAACGCTCGGTCATTCGCTGAGCGTACTCGCCCGTCTTTAAAACATCCATAACGTCACCTTAATATTTAAGCTTAGCGTTTGCAGCCTTCATAACCTCGGGAGTTACCTTAACAACCTCTCTGTCGTAGGTAAGAAGTCCGTTGCACTCATCCTCAACGTCGCTTACCTCTGTATAAATAATGGCGGAAAGACCCTTATTCTTCATACAGTTATAGATTCTGTCCTCGTAAAGGTGTGCGATGGCATTATCAAAGCTCTGCTGATTATAGTACTTTCTGTAGCCAAAGAATTTATCCATATTAAATGAATGTCCGGGCAATCTCATTGAATATCCGCCAAATTCCGTAAGGGCAATAGGTCGTCTGTCGTCCTTGCTGTACTTGGGGAAGAGGAAGGGTGTGAAATAAATATGGAAGCTGTTTACGTCACCTGAGCCGTGGTCAACCCAACCGCTGGCGTGGTCAACGAGTCTTGTGGGATCCTTTTCCTTGTAGAACTCGTAAGCCTTTTCACTATCGAACTGTCCCCAACCCTCATTCATAGGAGTCCAGAGAGCGAGAGATACAACGTTGTAGAGGAGGTCTATCATCTCTTCGGATTCCTTGTAGAACTCCTCTCTGCCTTCGGCATCCTTACGAGCGAAGTAGCCGTAGTGGTTTTCTCCGTCGCTAACCTTACCTACGTGCTTATTATTGAAAGCCATTGATAAGAAGGGAGCAGTACCGATAGCTACGAAATTGTACTTTCCGCCGCCGTTTATCATATCCTGCCAGCAGATCATACCGAGTCTGTCGCAATGATAGTACCAGCGAAGAGGTTCGATCTTGATATGCTTTCTCAAGGTGTTGAAGCCGAGGTCCTTCATTGTCTGGATATCGTAAATGAGAGCATCATCATGGGGAGCGGTGTACATACCGTCGCTCCAATAACCCTGGTCAAGAAGACCATTGTAGAAATAAAGCTTGTTATTGAGCATAAGTCGGGGTGTACCATGCTCGTCCTCACCTACGCTGAACTTACGCATACCGAAGTAGCTCTCTATCTGATCTCTGCCTGCAACTATCTTAAGATCGTAAAGCTTGGGATTTTCAGGAGACCAACACTCATAATCCTTAAGCTTGATAGTACCCTTTCCGTTCTCCAGCTTACAACCGCCGATCACCTCGCCGTTGTCAAGAGCGATTGCGGCGCACTCGTCACCTGCTGAACCGTTGCGTTTGATTTCGATACGGAGCTCGTCCTCGTCAATGTCGGGAGTGAGTTTGATAGATTCGATATAGCCCTCACAAACCTCTTCAAGCCACACCGTCTGCCAGATGCCTGACTGAGGTGTGTACCAAATACCGCCACGCTTAAAGGTCTGCTTACCTTTTGCGTGGTAGCTGGTGTCTGTGGGGTCCTTAACCTGTACTCTCAGGTCATTCTCACCATCGAGAATATATGCGGTAACGTCAAAGGTAAAGGGAAGATAGCCGCCCTTGTGCTCACCTACAACGCTATTATTAAGAGTAACCGTACACTCGTAGTCAACTGCACCGAAGTGAAGAAGAACTCTGTGATTAGTTCTCTTAAACTCGAAAAGCTTCTGATAATATAAAATATCCGTAGGCATAACCATCTTCTCTACACCGCTGAGAATGCACTCAGGGCTGAAGGGTACTGTAATCTTTCCCTGGTATCCTCCGAATTTCTTGTACTCGTCATATATGGCGTAATTCCATTCACCGTTAAGGTTAATGAAGCTATCACGCTTGAGTTGAGGTCTGGGATAATCATTAAGGGGAAGGTCTTTGTCAAGCTCTCTGCCCCATCTTGTCAATAATCTTTCCATATTCTCGGCTCCTCTTTTCAAAAAATATATCATTTTAATGATACCATAGACACCAATCAATTTCAATATTAAAATAACTTATGCTTCTTATTTAAAATAATGATTGACGAATTTTAGCTGTAGTGGTATAATGAGGAAAAATATTATGAAAAGGTTGTGAAATAATGGCACACTTCAGTGACGCTATTTATCAGCTCGTTTCTCTTATTATGTCATTCCTTATGTCTATCGGCGCTATTGCTACTCCCTCTACCGCTGAGACAATCGACATAATCGAAGAGGATACGGTTATTAATTTTGTTATCACAGGCGACTCTCAGGTTTGTAACTACAACCCCTCCCGTGAAACAAACGTTATCGCTGCGGCAGAGGATTTAACAAACGCTTCAGTTACTCTTGATGCATTCATCATCGCAGGTGACGTTGTAGAAAACGGTTTCCAGGATGAGTACGACAGAGTATATGATGATATCAACGGAATTAATGCTGCAAACTTCATCATGGCTTCCGGTAACCATGATATTCGTCTTCGTGATTACGAGCAGTCAACAGAGCGCTTCGTAAACTTCACAAACTCTCTCAACATAGAGCAGAATGCTATTGATTCTCTCCGCTACACATACGAAGTAAACGGCTACAAGTTCATCGTATTGTCTTCTGACAAGCACGAATTTGAAGAATCATTTATCAGCGACGAGCAGCTTCAGTGGCTCAACCTTGAGCTTAAATCTGCAACAGCAGAAGGCAAGCCCGTATTTGTTATCGCTCACCAGCCTCTTGCAGAGGGTCACGGTCTTCCCGGTACATGGGGTTCCGCTAACAGCCCCGGAGAAACAGGCAGACTTCCCGACTACGAGCGTAAGGACGACTACGATTTCACAGGTTCTATCGGTGCGCAGTCCAACGAGATTTACGATATTATCTCCAAGTATAAGAACGTATTCTTCATCACAGGCCACCTTCACACAGGCTTCGGCAAGAACACTTATCAGACAATCGACGCAGCTAACAACGTTCAGGGTATCAACGTTCCTTCTCTCGGTATCGACAACAAGGACGGCACTTACAACAACCCCGGCACAGGTCTTTACGTTGAGGTTACTCCCGACGAGGTAATCTTCTACGCAAGAGACTTCGCTCAGGGCAGATACCTTACAACTGACGATTTCTCCGAAACAGTTGCTGTATTCCCTCTCGTTTAATTAAATGAACCTCAAGCGGTTGTGTTTTTCACAACCGCTTGTTTTTTTACACAATACGAGCCTCCCGCATAGAATAATGCGGGAGGTATTTTTATGCTTTGTGATATTGTTGCTTTTTTCTTTTCCGTTATAGGTATAGTCGCAGTTTTCTACTCCGTTATTTTCCGTATAAATGCTCTGCTTACGGAGGAACTGACAATAGTAATCCCTTTATACGGTAATGACGAAAATATCCACGAAAGAGTAAATCGCATCCGCTCTCTTCTGGATTTTTCCCATATAAAAAAGAAGTGCACCATAGTTATTGAAAACCACGGTGCATCTCAAGATTATTGTGAAAATTTAAAGGATTGCTACTCCGAATACAAGGAGATTATAATCAAAGAGTAGCACTCATAACAGCTTTGATGGTGTGCATTCTGTTCTCTGCCTCGCGGAATACAACGGACTGTTCACTTTCGAACACACCGTCTGTAACCTCCATAGCATCTCGATTGAACTTCTCGCACATACGCTTACCAATCTCTGTCTTCTTATCGTGGTATGAGGGAAGGCAATGCATAAATATTGCTTTCTCTCCTGCATTTGCCATAAGCTTCTCGTTTACCTGATAAGCGGAAAGGTCGTTGATTCTCTCTGCCCATACGAGCTCAGGCTCACCCATAGATACCCAGATATCTGTATAGATAACGTCTGCGTTCTTTGTTGCTTCCATGGGATCTTCAATGAATGAAAGTGTAGCACCTGTCTCGGCAGCGATAGCCTTACATTCGTCAACGAGAGCAGAATCGGGGAAATATTTCTTAGGTGCGCAAGCGGTAAAGTTAAGACCCATCTTAGCGCAACCTACCATAAGAGAGTTACCCATATTATATCTTGCATCGCCCATATAAACGAAGTTGATGCCCTTAAGATATCCGAAATGCTCCTTGATAGTAAGGAAGTCGGCAAGAATCTGTGTGGGGTGGAATTCGTTTGTAAGACCATTCCATACGGGAACTGAGGAGTACTTTGCGAGCTCCTCAACGATCTCCTGACCGTGACCGCGATACTCGATACCGTCATACATGGAGCTGAGAACTCTCGCAGTATCTGCAATACTCTCTTTTCTACCGATCTGAGAAGCGGTGGGGTCAAGATAAGTTACACCCATACCAAGGTCTCTTGCCGCAACCTCGAAGCTGCAACGAGTACGGGTACTTGTTTTCTCGAATATAAGAGCAATATTCTTACCCTTGAGTGTATCGTGGGGAATATTGTTCTTTTTCTTTTTCTTTAAATCTGCCGCAAGATTAATGAGAAAATCAATTTCCTCACTCTTGAAATCTAATAACTTTAAAAAATCTCTACCTTTAAGATTCATAATGCACCTCAAACACAAGCATTTTTAATAACTGTAATCGCCTTTTCCAATTCCTCAAAGGAAATATTCAAGGGAGGAAGAAGTCTGAGCTTTGTCTTTGCCTTTATGGGAAGGACGCCGTTTTCCTGACAAATCTTAAGAACCTCGTTTACATCCTTCTTGGTCTCGATACCGAGCATAAGTCCGAGACCCGTAACGCTGACTACACCCTCGCACTTTGAAAGTTCTTCGATAATGTAATCGTGCTTCTTTTCAACCTCTGCTAAAAAGTCGTCTGTAAGACGCTCAATAATATTGAGAGCACCTGCACATGACACGGGATTTCCGCCGAAGGTTGAACCGTGAGTACCGGGAGTATATACGTTCTCTGTTTTCTCAAAGAACATGGTAGCACCTAAAGGAAGACCTCCGCCGATACCCTTTGCGGTAGATACGATGTCGGGCTCAACGCCGAACTTCATATATCCGTAGAGAGCACCTGTTCTGCCGTTTCCGGTCTGAACCTCGTCAACGATAAGGAGAATATCCTCATCCTTACAAAGCTTTTCGATACCCTTAATAAAAGCAGCATCGAGGGGTACTACACCACCCTCACCCTGTACAGTCTCGATCATAATAGCGGCAACCTTGTTCTCGTTAACGAGAGTGGCGATACCCTCAAGGTCACCTGCATCCGCATAGAGAAAGCCCTCTGTAAGGGGAAGGAAATCCTTGTGGAAGGTCTCCTGACCCGTTGCGGCAAGAGTTGTGATCGTTCTGCCGTGGAAGCTGTTGTTAAGAGTGATGATATTATAATATTCTGCGCCTTTTTTCTCTGCCGCATACTTTCTTGCGGCTTTTATTGCACATTCATTTGCCTCTGCACCTGAATTGGAGAAGAAAACCTTCTTTGCACCGGTTCTGTTGCAGAGCGCCTCTGCAAGACGAGCGCATGGAGAAGTATAGTAAAGGTTAGATGTATGCTGAAGAGTGGTAAGCTGATCTGTGACCGCCTTGATCCACTCCTCGTCACCTACACCGAAGATACTAACACCGATACCGGTACCCATATCTATATATTCTTTGCCGTCTGCGTCATAAAGCTTGCTTCCCTTACCGCTTACAAGCTCCATAGGGAAACGAGCGTAAGTATTCGCAACGTATTTGTTATCAATTTCTATTATGCTCATTAGTCCATCCCCTTAACCATTGTACCGGCACCCTCGTCGGTGAGGAGCTCGAGAAGCACCGCGTGAGGTACACGTCCGTCAAGGATAGTAACACGACGTACACCTCTCTCAACTGCCTCGATACAACACTCAACCTTAGGAATCATACCGCCGGTTACGATGCCGTCTGCGAAAAGCTGACGAGCTTCCCGGATATTAACTCTCTTGATAATAGAGTCGGGGTCGTTTATATCTCTTAATATACCGGGAATATCGGTCATTGTAATAAGACGCTCTGCCTTCATAGCACCTGCAATATATGATGCCGCAGTATCTGCGTTGATATTATAAACATTACCCTCGTTATCACAACCTACGGTTGACACAACGGGAATATAGCCTTTTTCAAGAAGATCGAGAATAGGCTGAACGTTTACGTTGGTAATCTCACCAACGAAGCCTAATCTCTCGTCCTTAACCTCTGCTTCAATAAGATGACCGTCGATACCCGAGATACCCACAGCGTTACCGCCATGCTCACCGAGAAGGTTTACTAACTGCTTGTTGATCTTACCTGCGAGAACCATCTGTACGATTTCTGCAGTTTCCTTGTCTGTAACTCGAAGACCATCCACAAACTCGCTCTGCTTACCGACACGCTTAAGCATATCAGAGATTTCGGGACCGCCGCCGTGTACAAGCACGGGCTTAACACCGATAAGCCAAAGAAGAACGATATCCTCCATAACCTGCATCTTAAGGTCTTCGCTTATCATAGCGTTTCCGCCGTATTTAACAACGATAATCTTATCGTGATATTTCTGAATGTAGGGAAGCGCCTGAGTAATAACTTCTGCGCGCTGATGATTATTAATATTCATATCCATATCCATCACGTTCTGTAATCTCCGTTAATTTTTACATATTCATAAGTAAGGTCGCAACCCCATGCGGTAGCGTCAGCATCGCCCGAATTAAGACCTACTGAAATGATAATTTCCTTTTCTAAAAGAATTTCCTTTGCCTTTTCTTCGGAAAATTCTATACCTGCGCCATCCTTACATACGGGAATTTCGCCCTTAGCTGAAATGAATGAAACGTCAACCTTATTAACGTCAACATCTGCACCGCTGTAGCCGATAGCACAAAGTACTCTGCCCCAGTTGGCATCCGCACCGAACATAGCCGCCTTTGTAAGAGATGAGCAAATGATACTCTTTGCTACTGTTTTTGCAGTCTTTTCGTCCTTGGCACCCGTAACCTTACATTCAAGGAGCTTTGTAGCACCCTCACCGTCACCTGCGATCATCCTGCAAAGGTAAACAGTAACGGAATTGAGAGCCTTCATAAACTCATTAAAGCTCTCGCCTTCCTCGGTGATTTCCTCGTTACCTGCCATACCGTTTGCAAGAACGGAAACCATATCATTTGTAGATGTATCACCGTCAACACTAACCATATTGAAGGTATTCTGAATATCGGAAGAAAGTGCCTTCTGAAGCATAGCAGGTGAAATAGCGCAGTCAGTAGTAATGAACACGAGCATAGTTGCCATATTGGGATGAATCATACCCGAGCCCTTGGCAATACCGCCAATTTTGCACTCTACACCGCCGATTTCAAAGGATACTGCAACTTCCTTAAGTACAGTATCGGTAGTCATAATACCCTCTGCCGCCTCTTTACTGTTGTCACCGAGAGAAGCCTTAAGCTCTTCCATATGGCTTTCGATAGGCTCGATATCGAGAGGCTGACCGATAACACCCGTAGATGCAACGATTACGTCGTCCTCATCTATACCGAGAGTTTCTGCAGTAAGAGAAGCCATCTTAGTAGCAATCTCAATACCGTTTGCATTACAAGTATTCGCATTACCGCTATTGCAAATGACCGCCTGAGCTACACCGTTCATAAGATGCATCTTTGTAACAGCAAGAGGTGCACCCTTAACAAGGTTGGTGGTATAAACCGCCGCTGCACTCGCCTTCTTCTCGCTGAGGATGAGAGCAAGGTCTCTTTTTAACTTATTCTTTCTGATTCCGCAATGGATACCGCCTGCTGTGAATCCCTTTGCGGCACAGATTCCGCCATTAATAAATTCCATATTAAATCTCCAGTCCTTCTGTGTCGTCGTTACCTAAAACTATATTCAGACATTCAACCGCAGCACCACTGGCGCCCTTGCCCAAATTATCGTATCTTGCCACGAGGATGATTCTGTCCTCATTGCCGTAAACAGAAACAATCATTGAATCCTTGCCCGAGAGAATACCTGCTGAGATAAATCCCTCTTCACTCTCCTCGCAGTATTTAACAAGAGGTCCTGTGAATTTTTTTCTGTAAAATTCTTTTATTTTTTCTATATCGAAGCCGTTCTTTAAATCACTTTTAAAAATAGGAACGGTTACCTCCATACCCGAATAGAAGTCACCTACTACGGGGCAGAAAATGGGAGCATTATTAATACCCGTAATCTTTACCATTTCTTTAAGGTGCTTATGACTCTGAGTAAGAGCGTACTGTCTCGGTGCACCTAAAAGAGCACCGGGCTCTTCCTCGTAATCGGCAATCATCTTCTTACCGCCGCCCGAGTAACCCGTAAGAGAGAAGCAGGAAAGATTCTCGCTTCCGTCGAGAGCACCCGCCTCCACGAGAGGATATATAAGTGAAATAAATCCGCTTGCGTGACAACCGGGAACTGCAATACGCTTGGAGCTTTTGAGCTTCTCTCTGTGCGCGGGAGAAAGCTCGGGGAAGCCATATGCCCAATCATCAAGTGTACGGTGAGCCGTAGATGTATCTATAACTACCGTGTTATCGTTTTCGATAAGAGATACAGACTCTCTTGCCGCATCGTCGGGAAGGCAAAGGAATGCAACGTCTGCAGAATTAAGTGCCTCCTTACGGCAAGCGGGGTCTTTTCTCTTCTCGTCATCGAGAGTAATAAGCTCTATACCATCGAAAGAACCTAATCTCTCATATATTCTAAGGCCTGTCGTACCGGCCTTACCGTCAATAAATACTTTCTTCTTTGCCATTGATAAACTCCGTAACGTATTCTATCTGTTTCTTAACTGACTCGTAGCCTGTTGAACCTGCGGAAATTCTTGTAGCGATACAGGTTTCGAGAGATATATCGTGATAAAGGTCTTCGTCGAACAAATCACTATGTGCTCTGTATTCCTCGAGAGAAAGCTCGTCAAGAACCTTGTTCTTCTCAATACATTCCGCAACCGTCTGACCGACTATCTTATACGCCGTTCTGAAAGGCATACCCTTCTTTACGAGGTAATCTGCAAGGTCAGTAGCATTGATAAAGCCCTTCTGAGCCGCCTTGTACATATTGTCTTTAAGAACTGTCATTGTAGCAATCATGGGAGCGAAAATACTCAAACACTTCTCAACAGTTTCAATACTGTCGAAGATTGCTTCCTTGTCCTCCTGCATATCCTTGTTGTATGCAAGGGGGATACCCTTAAGGCTTGTAAGGAGCGCGAAGAGGTCACCGTAAACTCTGCCGGTCTTTCCTCTTACAAGCTCTGCCATATCGGGATTCTTCTTCTGAGGCATAATAGATGAGCCTGTAGTATATGAATCGTCAAGCTCTACAAACTTAAACTCCCACGAGCTCCAGAGAATAATCTCCTCGGAAAATCTTGAGAGGTGCATCATAATTGTAGCGAAAGCACTCATAAGCTCGAGACAGAAGTCTCTGTCGGAAACACCGTCGATACTATTATCCATGATACCGTAGAAGCCAAGCTTCTCTGCCTCGAAATATCTGTCTGTATTGTAAGTTGTACCTGAAAGGGCACATGAGCCGAGAGGAGAATAATTCATTCTTCTTACAGCATCCTTAAGTCTGCCCGCATCACGCATAAACATCTGAGCATAAGCGAGAAGATGATGAGCGAATGTAATAGGCTGCGCTCTCTGAAGATGTGTATATCCGGGGAGAATAGCATCCTGATTCTCTTCTGCCTTGTCACGGATAGCCTCGATAAGATTGTAGAGAAGCTCATTAACCTTACCCGCCTCGTCACGGAGATACAATCTGATGTCAACCGCAACCTGGTCATTTCTGCTTCGAGCGGTATGAAGGCGCTTACCTACGTCACCCTTACGAGCGGTAAGCTCGCTTTCGATGAACATATGAATATCCTCGGCATCGCTGTCGAAGGTAAGCTTACCCTCTTCGATATCTGCAAGAATACCCGTAAGACCGTCGATTATTTCCTCGCAATCATTTTCTGTGATAATGCCCTGCTTTGCAAGCATCTGAGCATGAGCAATGGAGCCCGTAACGTCCTGGCGATACATCTTGCAATCGAAATGAAGAGAAGAATTGAAATCGTCCGCTTCCTTGTCGAGAGCCTTGGAAAATCTGCCTGCCCACATTTTATCCATAACAAAATTACCCTTTCAAAAGCCATTTTGCACATCCGACATCGTCGGACGTCGGATGTGCACGTAAAACAAAAATGTAAATTAAAGCTTCTCTAAGCCGTTCTTCTCTCTCATCTTTGCCATAACCTTGATGGGAAGACCGTAGAGATTGATAAAGCCTGCTGAATCCTTCTGATCGTAAACCTCGTCCTCATCAAATGTCGCAATATCAGCATCATAGAGTGAGTAGGGTGAACATACGCCTGCGTTGATCATATTACCCTTGTAGAGCTTAAGCTTAACGTCACCTGTAACTGTCTCCTGAGTTTCCTTAACGAAAGCAAGGATAGCCTTTACGAGAGGTGTGTACCACTGTGCGTTGTAAACGAGCTCTGCAAGCTTCTGTGCAACGAGTGCCTTATAGTGAGCTGTTTCCTTGTCAAGGCAGATTGTCTCAAGAACGTTGTGAGCCTTGTAGAGGATTGCTCCGCCGGGTGTCTCGTAAACGCCACGACACTTCATACCAACAAGTCTGTTCTCAACGATGTCAAGAAGACCGATACCGTTTGCGCCACCTAATTCGTTAAGCTTTGTAACGAGCTCAACTGCGCCCATTTCAACACCGTCGATAGCGGTGGGAACACCCTTTTCAAAGTGAATTGTAACGTATGTGGGCTTATCGGGAGCCATTTCGGGAGAAACGCCCATTTCAAGGAAACCTTCCTTATTGTAAAGGGGCTCGTTCATAGGATCTTCGAGGTCGAGACCTTCATGAGAAAGATGCCAGATGTTCTTATCCTTTGAGTAGTTTGTTTCTCTGTTTATCTTATGTGGTACGTTGTGAGCCTCTGCGTATTCGATTTCTTCTTCACGAGATTTGATATCCCACTCTCTCCAGGGAGCGATAATGGGCATATCGGGAGCGTATGCCTTAATAGCAAGCTCGAATCTTACCTGGTCATTACCCTTACCTGTACAACCGTGGCAGATAGCGTCTGCACCCTCTGCAATAGCAATCTCTGCGATTCTCTTAGCAATGGGAGGACGAGCGAAAGCTGTACCGAGAAGGTACTCTTCGTAAATCGCACCTGCCTGAACACAGGGGAAAACGTAATCCTCAAGGAATTCCTTTGTAAGGTCCTCGATATAAATCTTGGAAGCGCCTGTCTTGATAGCCTTCTCCTCGAGACCCTCAAGCTCGCTTGCCTGACCAACGTTACCGGAAACTGCGATAACCTCACAGTTGTTATAATTCTCCTTGAGCCAAGGAATGATGATTGATGTGTCGAGACCGCCTGAGTAAGCGAGAACTACCTTTTTGATGTTTGCCTTATCCATTTTTTATTCCTCCGTACACGGAATTTTATGTCCGTGAAAAAATATTCATTCTGTATGCATAGTTATACAACTTTTGCAAAAATATGTCAAGCCTTTTTAAGAAATAATGATTTTTTTCGTCAAAATCGCTATTTTGCAATAAAACGGCGGTTTTCAAGATGTTTTTTTGTGTACTTTTCAGCAAATCCATATTAAAACATTATATTGGGCAATCTTTTTATGTTGTATATTTTCTGCATATATGCAAGTTTTATGCATTTTTATGTATAAAGCAAGTAAAAAACACCCCAAAATCAGTTTAAGGTGCCTTCACGCGCCGAAAAAATGGCGGTATCACTCGCATGATACCGCCATTATTTACAATTACATTACAACGTTGCCGCCTAAGATGTTCTGAAGAATCTTATGAATGATTGCGAAAATCTTCTCGAAGTAATATGAGAAGGTGTAATCAAACTCAGATCTGTCGTAACCGAGTAAGGAGTCCTCTTCCTTTGCAAGCTGAGTAGCTGTAAGAGTGTATGAAGAATACTCTGTGGGGTTATTCTCATCAAGCTCAATTACACGAGCGCCCTGAATCATATTGTTGTAATATGAAGAGAAGGTACAACCGGGAGTCATAATAAGGTCGATGCCGTTACAATCAACGATGAAGTTGTTAACGTGGTCATGTCCAACTACCACACCGATAACGTCGCCGCCCTGTACCATAGCATCCCACTGACCGTCGTTACCGTAGCTGGGACAGCTCATTTCAAAGCCGTAGCCATCCTTGAACTTGGAAACGTCGGGGAAGATAATGCGGCTTGTGCCATCCTGGAAGTTGATAGTAAGCTCACCGAGATTAAGAGCAGTCTCGGGGAATACCATCTCTGTAGGCTCCTGAGGAATAATGTGCTGGAATACGAGAGAGGGAACTACCTCGCCGCCGTTTTCCGCAGTCATAGCGTCACGAGTTGTGTTGTACCATTCGATCTGATCCTCGCGAACCCAGTCGTAGCCTAACCATTCGCCGCTTGATGTACGAACATAGTCGCCGCAGTCAAACATCCAGAGATTGAAAGCTACCTTAGAGCCGTCGCTGGAAAGAATGGGAAGATTGTGAGTACCTGCACCGTGGAGAGCGGGGTCTGCATCGTATGCAAGGCATCCGTCATATTCCTGGTACTTTTCGATGATCTCTTCTCTTGTAAGACCGCCGGAGCTTTCCTGATCGTGGTTACCAAGAACCGCCGTAAAGGGAACACCGAGCTTCTCAACGATACCGAAAACGTCATCGTAAGATCTTACGTCCTCGTTGTTGATATTGTCACCCGTAAAAACTACGAGATCGGGCTCGGAAAATCTGATAGACTCTCTGATAAAGTTCTTCATATCCTCGGGAACGGGATAATCAGTCTGAACGTCTGCAAGAACAAGAATCTTGAACTTGCCGTTCTCATCGAACTGAAGCTTAGCCTCTTCCTTGAAGCCCGCAAAGCTTACTGAAGTGAGAGAAAAAACTAAGATAAGCGCTAAGAGCACTGACATAAATTTCTTCATATTGGTCTCTCCTTAATATAAATGTTACATTTTATTATAATTCCAAAGTAAAATTTTGTCAATAAAATTAATTTTAAGAACAAAACTCCTCAATAAGTGACTTGTAATGCTTGCCCTTTTCCTCGAAGTTCTTATAGTAATTATAGCTTGCCGCCGCAGGTGAAAACAAGCAGGATTTTCCCTTTTCGGTACAGTCGCGACATTTTTTAACCGCGTCTGCCATATCCTCAGCTACGAGCATATTTTTATCGCAATTCCTCTTCTTGAGCTCATCTATTATGGTGTGTCCCGTCTCGGGAAGACCCACGAGATTTTTGACGTCACATTCTTCGAGAAAATCAATAAAATCAGAATAATCTATACCTCTGTCGAGACCACCGAAAAGAAGCGTATCTACGTTTCCGATTGCCTTTACGGCACCCATAACCGCCGTAGGAATAGTAGCAATACTATCGTTGTAGTAGGTAACATCATTGTACACTCCTACGTATTCCATTCGATGCTCTATACCGCCGAAGTTCTTTATAGCATATCGCACGGCGTCGTCGGAAACACCGAAAATTCGTGCTACGGCGAGAGCATAGGCAATATCCTGTCTGTTATGCTCTCCCTTAAGATGCTCCGTGGATTTCCACAATTCATTTACAAAGGCGTCATTCTCCGCATCGGCAAAGGTAACGGGCACACCCTGTCCTTTTATTACCTTATTCCATTCGACTATACCCGTAAGATCCTGCCCCGGATTATGAATGAAGTAGTCCTCAGGCTTTTGGTGAAGTGCTATATTAAGCTTTGCACCCACGTAGCCCGCAAAGCCCGTTTTATAGTGGTCAAGATGCTCTTGATATATATTTACAAGCACCGCCACGTGAGGAGAAGCAGTAGTAAACTCCAACTGATGAGAAGACATTTCTATAACTGCAACAAGGTCATCGCCCTCGTCTGCCTTTTCAAAAACAGGCACACCGATATTTCCGATGAGACAGGTGTTAAGACCGCCCGACTTCAACATTTCGTATATGAGAGTAGAGGTGGTGGTCTTACCCTTCGAGCCCGTAATACCTACAACGGTAGGCTTACAGAATCTGAGAAACATATCGGTCTGACAAGTAATCTCCGTAGTATCGGGATACATATCATCCTCTAAAAATGCTATGCCGGGGCTTTTGAATACGATATCGTAATCCCCAAGGCACTTAAGATAGTCATCACCGTAAACGAGAGAAACTTTGTCGTCCTCTATCTCGGGCTTTTTCATATCACCGATTGCAAGTGCCTTATCCGGTAAATGCTTTCTTATATAGTTATAGGTGGATTTTCCCTCTCTGCCGAAGCCGAGAATGAGAATCCTCTTATCCTTTATATATTCAATAATTGCTGACATTAAAAATCATCTCCAACGGATTCTGATTGCTCTGCAAAGGCATAGTTATTCTTGCCGTTACGTTTAACCTCATACATTGCCTTATCGGCTTTTTTGTAAAGCTCCATATAAGACGTGCCATCGTCCGGATACAGGGCGATGCCTACACTGCAGGTAAACTCCTTGTCAGGCAGATTGTCAAGTCGCACCTCTCGACACGTACTAAGAATCTTTTTGGCAATATCATCTGCAAGTTCTGCCGCAGACTTATCGGAATCCTTCTTCACACTGACAAACAGCACGAATTCCTCGCCGCCGATTCTGCCGAGAACATCTCCGCTCTTAGACTGCAAGAACAGCTTACTTGTAAACTCTCTGAGGAAGTCATCGCCCGCCTGATGTCCATACGTATCGTTAAGCGCTTTGAAGTCATCCAGGTCGAGAAGGAGAAGAGCACCGGTATCCTCAGGGTACTCTCGCATCGTTTCGTTTATCTTCATGCTTGTGGATATTTTGTTAAGGAAGCCCGTAAGCTGGTCTGTCTCCGCCTTTGAAATAAGACGTGATTTCTCCTTCTTTTCCTTATCAATATCGGTCATTGTACCGATAAATCTTACTGCATTTCCATCGTCACCGTAAAGTGCAGCAAACTTAATTCGATGCCAAACGCCATCGCCGTGATTATTAATAACACGAGCATCGAAAACGTTAAGCTTTTTGCCCGAAAGAGCGTTGCTGAGAGCCATAATAAAAGCGGGAACGTCTCTGTGGTCAAGCATATCGCCGTAGGTTATTGACTCTATGGCATTATCTATCTTTGTTCTTGTACCTATGCTCTTAAGAATCTTCGACGAGCATTCGAAAACGTCGGAAACCACGTCATAATTAAACATAATATCGTCGGATATCTCTTCAACTATTTCGTATCTTTCCTTTTCCTCTCTCAACTGCATCTGCAGTTTTTTGGTGTAGGTAATATCGGTGATATTACAAATAAACACCTGCTCGTCTTTTGCGGCGGTACGGGGCTTCCTCGTGGAAATAAGCACCCATGCCTTTTCTCCGCCCTTTTTATTAATTTTAGTTTCAAATTCTATTATTTCACCGGGGTCGTATTCGGTATTTATCTTCTTGACGATGTCGATAAAATCAGCCTGATTGAAAAGGTTGAGTCTTACGTCCTCGCTTAACTCCTCGTACTCCTCTCTGGTGTAGCCGAATATCTTGAAGAAGCCGTCGTTGGTATAGTCCAGCTGAATACCGTCCACGCGGGGAGAAACTATGCAAATACCCATAACGGCATCGCTTAATATAGTCTCAAGGTCTTCTCTTGATAAATCTTTTTCATAACCTCCGCCAATTCTTCTCATAATAATCCTCCCGATAAAAATATTGGAACATTATCTACCGATTTTTACTATATCACAAAAAAATATCATTAACAAGGATTTTTCAAAAAGACTTGAATAAACGTATTAATTTGTATATAATTCATAATGAATAACTATGTAAGTTAAATATATATTATATTTGGAGATAACTTATGCTCGAATTAAAACACATTTCATTTATTGTAAAAGATGACAAGGGCGAGAAAGAGATCATAAAAGACGTTTCCCTCACCCTTGACGACGGTAAATTCCTCGTTATTACCGGCCCCAACGGTGGTGGTAAATCTACCCTCGCAAAGCTCATTATGGGTATAGAGAAGCCTACCGGCGGCCAGATAATCTGGAACGGTATCGATATAACAAATATGTCCATTACCGAGAGAGCGAAGCTTGGTATCGGCTATGCCTTCCAGCATCCTCCCCGCTTCAAGGGACTTTCCGTAAGAGACCTCTTAAGTCTTGCTCACGGCGCTACTCTCCCCGAAACTCAGTGCTGTGCATACCTTACTCAGGTTGGTCTTTGCTCAAAGGATTATCTCAATCGTCAGGTTGACAACTCACTCTCCGGTGGCGAGATAAAGAGAATAGAAATTGCTACTCTTATGGCAAGAGACCTCTCTTTAGCAATCTACGACGAGCCCGAAGCAGGTATCGACCTTTGGAGTTTCAATATGCTCGTAGAGAGCTTCAAAAATATTTCAAAGGTTCGCAAGGAGAGTATGGTAATCATCTCCCATCAGGAACGAATCATGAAGATTGCGGACGAAATAGCAATCATTGCCGACGGCGTTGTAAAGCAGATAGGTCCTACAGAGGAAATCTTCCCTCAGCTTATGGCAGAATTTGACAATACTTGCAGTTTCAGATAAAGGAATAATAATATGAATAAGACAGAACTTCACATGCTCGAGGCTGTGGCAGACCTCCACGAGGTACCTCAGGGAGCATACAATATCAGAAAAAACGGTGAGCTTGACGGCAGACAGTCCACCGAAAATATAACTATCGAATCAAAGACGGACAAGCCCGGTATCGAAATCAGAGTTAAGCCCGGCACGGTAAACGAGAGTGTCCATATTCCCGTTATCATCACCGAAGCCGGTGTTGAGGATTTGGTTTACAACGACATCTACATCGGCGACGATTCAGATGTACTCATCGTAGCGGGCTGCGGTATCCACAACTCCGGTGACAAGAAAAGTGAGCACGACGGTATTCATCGCTTCTTTATCGGCAAGAATGCACGTCTTAAATATGTAGAAAAGCACTACGGCGAGGGTGAAGGCACAGGCGAAAGAATCCTCAACCCCACAACGGAGATCTACATGGAAGAAAACTCCTTCTGCGAAATGGAATCCGTACAGATCAAAGGCGTTGACTCCACCAAGAGAGATACCGTTGCAAAGCTTGAGGCGGGTGCACGTCTTGTGATCCTCGAAAAGCTTATGACCCACGGAAAGCAGGTTGCTCACTCCGATATGGTTATTGAGCTTAACGGCAAGGATGCTTCCTCTCAGATCATATCCCGAAGCGTTGCAAAGGATGAATCCGAGCAGGTATTCTATCCCCGCGCAGTAGGTAACGCATCTTGTAAAGCCCACGTACAGTGTGACTCGATCATAATGGATACCGCAAAGATCCGTTCTATCCCCGAAATTGCCGCGAACCATTGGGATGCCAACATCATTCACGAGGCGGCTATCGGCAGAATCAACAACGATCAGCTTCTCAAGCTTCAGACTCTCGGTAAGACAGAAGAAGAGGCTGAAGAAATTATAATCAACTGTTTCCTTAAATAATTTGTTGGAGTGATAATTTTGGCAAAAAGAGTTCTTGCATTTGACTTCGGCGCATCAAGCGGTCGAGCAATAGTAGGTGTTTTCGACGGTGAGAAGATTGAGCTTCGCGAGGTTCACCGTTTCTCAAACGACCCTGTTACAATTAACGGCACCGTATATTGGGACGTACAGAGACTTTTCTTTGAAATCAAGCAGGGCATCCTCAAGGCAAAGGAGGACGGCGGCTTCGACTCCATCGGTATCGATACGTGGGGTGTTGACTTTGGTCTCCTCAGAAAGGACGGCACTCTTATAGAGAATCCTATCCACTACCGTGACAAGAGAAATGACGGCATGGCAGAATTCTCCAAGAAGTATATGTCACACGAGGAAATGTATGATATTACGGGTATTCAGTTTATGGATTTCAACACCGTATTCCAGCTCCTCTCCCTTAAAGAAAACAGACCTTATATTTTAGAAGAGGCAGACACTCTTCTCTTTATGCCCGACCTTCTCTCATATATGCTTTCAGGTGTAAAATCAACAGAATACTCTATCGCGACCACATCTCAGATGGTTGACCTCAAGACACACGACTGGTCCGATAAGATTATAAACGATTTAGGTCTTAAGAAAGATATTCTTACTCCTATCGTTGCTACGGGTACCGTTATCGGTCAATTAAGCGACGAGATTTGTGAGGAGTTAGGCGTACCGAAGGCTGATATCGTAAGCGTTGCTTCTCACGATACACAGAGCGCTATTACTGCCGCACCCTGCGAATACGAGGACTTTGCTTTCATCAGCTGCGGTACATGGTCTCTCTTCGGCACCGAGGTTAAGGAGCCCGTGCTCAACGAGGCTTCTAAGAAGCTTAACGTTACCAACGAGGGCGGTTATGGTTACAGTATCGCCTTCCTTAAAAATATTTGCGGACTTTGGCTCATTCAGGAGAGCCGTCGTCAATGGATCCGCGAGGGTAAGGAATACTCATACGCAGAGCTTGAAAAGATGGCTCTCGAATGTGAGCCCTTCAAGTGCTTCATTGACCCCGATGCTCCCGAGTTTGGTGTAATGGGCAACCTTCCCGAAAGAGTAAGAGAATACTGCAGAAAGACAGGTCAGTACGTACCCGAAACCGTTGGCGAAATTATGCGTTGTATCTATGAAAGCCTTGCTCTCAAGTACAGACTTACCTTCGACGGAATTATGGAGTGTACCGGCAAGAATTACGACAGAATCCACGTTATGGGTGGCGGTACCAAGGACAAGCTCCTTCTTAATATGACCGCTCAGAGCTGTAACGTGCCCGTATATGGTGGACCCATCGAGGCAACCGCGCTCGGCAATATTGCAATTCAGCTTATGTCAGTCGGTGCCATCGCAGACATCAAGGAGGCTCGTAAGATAATCGCTAAGGGCGAGAATCTTAAGCTCTACGAGCCCTGCGACAGAGACGCTTGGGAAACTGCATACGAAAAATATAAAGAAATTATCGGATAAATAAAATGACTACTTTACCGTCCCTTAACGACAGAAACACCGATTACGCTCTTTGGACACTCAAATCGATAGCAGAAAGCACCGATGACAGACGTGCAGGCAGCGTAGGTGAGCAGGCGGCAAAGGAGATGCTTCTGACAGAAATGGAAAAATACTGCGACGAGACCTCGGAGCAGTCATTCACAACACACCCGGGGGCAGGCACCGCGCTTCAAAAGACTCTGGGTGCGTTGCTCGTTTTATGCGTTGTGCTTTTTTCCGTTTCCGTGAGCAAGGGCTCTGCTTTTCCCGCCATTGTTTCTCTTATTTTAAATCTGATCATTTTCGGCGCATATTCTCATAAATTCCTCTTCGACGGAACTTTTCTGGATTTTATAAAGCCGAAAAAGACTTCTTCAAATATCTTTGGCAGACGTTTTTGCCGTGGCGTAGCTGAAAACCGAGTAGTTATAACTGCTCATATAGATTCACCGCTCTGTCTCAGGTCATCATCCTTCGGACAGATGATATTGAATCTTCTTTTTCTGCTTTCCCTTGCAGGAAACACTCTTCTGTTCTGCTTTCAATTATTCTTCCTCTTTTCGGGAGCACCCATAAACAGCACGCTCTTTGATATTCTGAACATTGTCGCTATAATCTTTATCCCCGTTTACATATTTTCCATATTTATAGTAGATCCCCGCCGAACTGCTTCAGGCATTAGTTCAAGTCTCGTGCCCTGCTCCATCGTAGCGGGAGTTATGAAGCAGCTTTCCGAGGAAGGTGTGCGCTTCGGCAGCACCGAGGTCTGCTTCCTGTTTACGGGCTCTGAATACTCCGGCAGAGCGGGAAGCTATGCTTTTGCACGAAAGCACAGACGTCTCTTTACGGATGTTCCTACGGTATTTATATCTCTTGAGGAGATTACACGTGCCGACCACCTCTCCGTTTTCTTCCGAGACGGCAGCGGTGTAAGCGGTTCTCAAAAGGATGCTTCTATCGTAGCACAGGCAGTAGAAAACTTAAGTCTTACTATTACCAAGGAGTCTCCCCTTATGGGATCCTCTTCATTTACACCATTTACACAAAATAATTTCAGGGCTTGTTCAATAGGGACACCTAAGAAATATATTGCAAAGACCGTTTCTCACAACTCCGATGTACCTTCGGCTGTCCGCCGCGACACTGTCAAAAATGTCGGCGCTTTGCTCTTAGAAACTTTAAATTATTATAACGATTATAGTTAGTCGAAACAGTGTAAAATCACACTGTTTCGCTACCAAATATATGATTTGGTAGCGAATTTTCTTTGAAAATTCGACTATAATCCTTTCAATGAATGTTATGCAAAATTGTATTTTTGAAAAACAATTTTGCTAAAAGCCGATAAAATCGGCTTTTGCGAAACGCCACTACGTTTCAACAAACTACAATCATTATGATAACTGAGGTGTTATTATGGCAAAAATCATTAATTCAACAGTAAAAAATATCCCCTGGCAGGATAAACCTGCAGGATGCACAGACCCCGTGTGGAGATATACGGAAAATCCTATTATTGACCGCACCTTCGTTAAGGATGCAAACAGCATCTTCAACTCAGCGGTTGTTCCCTACAAGGACGGCTTTGCAGGTGTTTTCAGAATGGATGACGTTACACGTGAGCAGTATCTCGTAACAGGCTTCAGCGACGACGGTATCCATTGGAAGCTCAACGACGAGAAGATCTTCGCAGGCTACGATCCCCGCCTTTGCAATATCGACGGAAAATTCTATCTTTCATGGGTTTGCCACACAGAGCGCGGTACATCTATCGGCATTGCCGCAACAGAGGATTTCGAAAGCTGGGAGAGATACGAAAATGCCGTTCTTCCCGTTTCAAGAAACGGCGTACTCTTCCCCCGTAAGATAAACGGTGAGTACGTGCTCTTCTCAAGACCTTGTGACAAGGGTCACACTCCCTACGGCGATATTTTCCTCAGCCATAGCCCTGACCTCACTTACTGGGGCAAGCACAGATTCGTAATCGGACCTGAAATGAACTGGGAAATGACAAAGGTTGGCGCAGGCCCCACACCCATCGAACTTGACGAGGGTTGGCTCTGCTTCTACCACGGCGTTATCACCTCCTGCAACGGCTTCACATACAGCATGGGTGCTATGATCGTTGATAAGGACGAGCCATGGAAGGTTCTCCACAGAGTAGACAGATATCTCCTCTCTCCCCGCGAGGATTACGAGTTTGTTGGCGACGTTCCCAACGTTTGCTTCCCCTGCGCAGCTCTTGCAGACGCAGAGACAGGCAAGATTGCAATTTACTACGGCGGAGCAGACACAGTTGTAGGTCTTGCATTTACAACAGTTGACGATGTTGTAGATTACATCAAGGCACACGATCTCATCAAATGAAAATAAGAAATCTAATTGGCGATAAGGCTTTCTATAAAATGACCTTTACGGTAGCCTTACCCATAATGGTTCAGAACTTCATAACCAACTTCGTTACTATGCTTGACAACCTGATGGTCGGGAATCTGGGTACAGAGCAGATATCAGGTGTCTCTATAGTAAATCAGCTTATTTTCGTCTTTAACCTTGCCATATTCGGTGCGCTCAGCGGTGCGGGTATCTTTACCGCTCAGTACTACGGCAAAAAGGACAACGACGGCATACGCTTCACGGTGCGATTCAAGGTGATCATAACCGCAGTTATTTTCTTGGCGGGTATTCTCATATTCACCTTTATGGATGAACCGCTCATAAATATGTTCCTTCACGAGGGGGATGACAACGGAGACCTTGCTCTCACTCTCGGATATGCACAGAGTTATCTCAAGGTGATCATGTGGGGCTTCCTCCCCTTCTGCATCACTCAGATATTCTCAAGCTCTCTCAGAGAAACGGGTGAAACGGTCGCTCCCATGGTAGCGGGCTTTATTGCGGTACTTGTCAACTGTTCTCTTAACTGGGTCCTTATTTTCGGCAAGCTTGGTGCTCCCGCCCTCGGTGTTGTTGGTGCGGCTATCGCCACCAACGTTTCCCGATACGTAGAATGTATTTTTCTCGTAATCTATACTATAAAGAAACGCTCCCGATTCGCCTATTTCAAGGGCGCATTCCGAAGTTTCTATATTCCCAAGAGAATCGTAAAGGATATTACGGTAAAAGGTATGCCCCTTCTTTTCAACGAGTTTTTCTGGTCTCTTGGTATGTCGCTTTTAAGCGTTGCTTACAGTCTCTACGGCATTTCCGTAGTTGCGGGCTACAGTATATCTACAACGGTTATGAATCTTGCTAATATTGCCTTCATATCTCTCGGCGGCAGTATCGGTATCATTATAGGTAAGCAGTTAGGCGCAAACGAGTTTGAAAAGGCTTACGACACAGACCGCAAACTCATCGCCTTCTCCGTGTTTATGAGCGTTGTTATTGGTATTGTGGTGTTCATTATAGGCGATAAAATCCCGCTCTTATACAATACCTCGGAGGAGTCAAAGGAATTAGCTACGTTCTTTATACGTACCTGCTCCTGCTTCATTCCCGTACACGCTTTCGCAAATGCTGCATATTTTACGGTGCGAAGCGGCGGCAAAACCCTCATTACTTTCTTAATGGATAGCGTATTCATTATGTGTATAAGCGTACCAATCGCATTCGCTCTATATCACGTATTCCACTTACCCATATACGCAACCTTTATAATCGTGCAGGCTATCGATATAATCAAGGTTATCGTCGGTATGACCCTCGTTATTAAAAAAGTATGGTTAAATAATATAGTGGATATGTAAAAATTGAATCAAAGTAAAAGACCTCGGTTCTGAGAACCGAGGTCTTTTATTAGTTAAATTTAATTATTTAACAGCGTCCTTAAGAGCTGCGCCTGCCTTGAAAGCGGGAACCTTTGTTGCAGCGATCTTGATTGTCTCGCCTGTCTGGGGGTTACGGCCTTCCTTAGCTGCTCTCTCACGAACCTCGAATGTACCGAAGCCGATAAGCTGAACCTTCTCACCCTTTGCAAGAGCGCCTTCAATAGCACCGAAAACTGCTGCTACTGCCTTGTCTGCGTCCTTCTTTGTGAAACCTGCAGCTGCTACTGCATTTACGAGATCTGTCTTGTTCATTTGAAAATCCTCCAAATAATTTTTTGTTTTTTTATTTTCCAAATCGTTTCCGATTTAATATGGACTAATTTATTTTGATAACTCTTTTTTAGCTTCATCCCAGAGCATATCGAGGACTTCGATAGAAGATTCCTTCATATCTATTCCTTTTTCTCTTGCGAGACGCTCTGTAACGGTATATCTTGCCATAAATTTGCGAGTAGCCTTTTCGAGGGCGGTCTCTGCATCACAATGGCAAAATCTGGCAACGTTTACCGCGGAGAAGAGAAGGTCGCCCAATTCATCCGCTATACGATCCTTGTCGCCCCCTGCAAGAGCTTCCTTAAGCTCCGAGGTCTCCTCGTATATCTTGTCAAAGGCTCCGTCTGCATTATCCCAGTCAAAGCCCGCCTTACGAGCCTTGCTCTGTACCTTCTGCGCTTTCATAAGAGCGGGATAGGTAGCAGGGATAGAAGCCATAGCCTCGCTCTGAGTTTTTTGATTCTTAGTCTGTCTCTTAATATCGTCCCAATTCTTAAGCACGTCGCCCGTAGAATTGACAACCACGTCACCGAAGACATGAGGATGACGGATTATAAGCTTCTGACAAATATCATTGGCAACGTCGTCTATAGTAAACCAACCATCCTCAGTCGCCATATCAGAATGCATAACCACCTGAAGGAGTACGTCACCCAACTCCTCCCTCATAAGCTCGGGGTTGAGAGTATCAATCGCCTCGATAACCTCGTAGGTCTCCTCGAGAAAATTCTCGCGGATAGAGGTATGGGTCTGCTCCGCATCCCAGGGGCATCCGCCGGGAGCTCTGAGAATTCTGACTATCTCCACTAAATCGGAGAAGTCATATCTGTCTTTCATAGTAAAATCAACAGCCATAGTTATCTTCTATACTCCTATATTTTATACGATAAGCTTAAACTTTTCAAGTATTTCTGCCAATTTTTCTCCCTTAGGAAGCATTAAAATGTCATTTTTTACCAAAGTTTTCAACAAAAGCACAGAAATCGCGTAAATTATAACCGCAACACCGATAGAACCGATGCATCCGAGGGTGTTTCCGAGACCGAGAACAGAGGTCAAAAGTTTATATGCTCCGAAGGCACCCGCACCGCAAAGAAGCGATGCTATAAGGGGCTTTATAATAACAGTTTTGAGGTCAAGCTTCATTCCTGTTTCTTTCTTAAGTACCCAATAGTTGCCGAATATACAGAAAAGATAGAATGCGGCTGTGCCGAAAACAGCACCCTGAACGTTTATAGAAGGGATACCTATAAGAATATAGTTAAGACCTATCTTGATACCGCAACCGAGGGCAAGCATCTTAGCAGGTACGTCTGCTCTGCCTACCGCCTGAAGAATATTCGTAAGGGGGGCGGAAAGTGTAAGAATGGGCATCATAAGACCGTAGAGTGCAAGTACGGGAGTTGCAATGGGAATACCCGAAGCTGCCTCGGAGCCCGAGTACAAAAGATTAAGTATAGGTCCGCTGAGCACGAAGAAGCCTACACCTGCAGGGAGAGCTATGAGCATCGTAGTTCTGAATACGGTATTTACGGTATCCTTTACAAGAGCGTGATCCTTCTTTGCCACAGCACCGGAAATAACGGGAATTGCGCTGACACCAAGAGTCATCATAATGGTGGGCACAAGATTCTTGAAATCCATAGTGGTATCGTAAGCACCGTAAAGGAAGGTGTGGATAGCATCCTTCGCAATACCTGCACCGCTTATTGAATCACCGTATATGCCCATTATCTCATCGAAATGATTTGCCACTACGCTTTCCAATCTGTTCTGAATCATCCAAGCATCGATGAAGTTTGTAATATTGAGAACAAGTGAGCTGATAGCGGTAGGAACTGCGATTGCAACAATCTCTTTAACCGTTATCTTTTTTGAAGCGGCAAGAGGAGAATTTACGAGGTTCTCCTTTGTAATTCCGTCCTTCTTGATTTTGTGACGGAGAATAGTGTATGCACAAGCAATGACAGTACCGAGGGTAACACCCAATATAGCCCCTGCCGCCGCTACGGCATAAACGATAGCTTTATCCTGCTCAGTCTCCACTACCTTACCGAATACGCTGCCGGTAGCTTCTATCTGAGCCATACCGTACTTTATAACACCGTAAGAGAGACCCAGACCGAATACAAGCTTGCCGAGAGACTCGATAACCTGAGATATTGCCGTGGGATACATATTGTTAAGACCCTCGTAGTATCCGCGGTATGTACTCATAATACAGCAGAAAAGAATTGAGGGAGCAATGGCAATAACGCTATATAAAGCGGGAGAAGCACCTACGCTCTCAACGTAAGGCTTAGCCGCAATCAAAAGTGCGCCCGTACCAACAAGACCGAGGCCGAGGAACAAGGGGAACGTAACCTTGAGCACCTGACGGACGTCTCTGTACTTGCCGAGAGCAACGTTCTTTGAAACTATTGCGGACACCGCAACGGGAAGACCCGCCATAGAAATAGCATAAATAGGAGTATAGATATTATACGCGGAGGCAAAGTAACCTCTGCCGAGAGTACCGATAATACTTGTAAGCGGAATCTTATAAACAGCGCCTATAACCTTTACGAGGGCAGTAGCAACTACAAGTACGATAGCACCGCCTAAAACATTTTGTTTTTTACTTGCTTTTTCAGACATTTCAAATCTCCTTTGCTCCTATAAACTCTCTGAGAAGAGAATCGCAAGGTACTTTAGAATCGTCTATTTCAGGGAAATTCTCGAGACTCTTCATAAGTCTCTGAGATTGCTTATAGAATTCGGATTTTTTATCAATACCGCTAAGCAGCGTCATAGCCATACTTTTAAGCACACAAGTCTCGTAGAGGTGAATGGTATTGATCTTCACGTCCGCGTTATCCTTATAGGGGAAAAGATACATATCCTCGCCGTATTGTACGCTCAACCACATCTCGTAGGTCTTTTCAACAGAGTTTCCGCGGAATTTATAGTCTCTGACCATACGGCGGATAAATCTCATATTTCTCTTATTAAGGATAATATTATTTCTCTCGTCATAGATTCGCGAGGAAACGTTAATATATATCTTGAGAAGTCTGTCGGACGGTAAAACGTCTGTTATTATGGGATTCAGAGCGTGAAGCCCCTCAACGATAATAACGTCGTTTGCTCCGAGAACGACCTCCTTAAGCTCGTCGTTTCTCCTACCCGTCAAAAAATTAAACTCGGGAAGAAGCGCCTTGCCCTCGTTTACGAGTGTATTCATAGTCTCGGCGAAGAACTTTATATCGAGAGCATCTACCGTCTCAAAATCGGGTGTGCCGTCGGGAAATCGGGGAGCATCGCAGTTATTAAGATAGAAGTCGTCGAGGGAAATTGTGTGACTGTCTATTCCCGATTCCTTGAGGTATTCTCTTAATTTCTTTGCAGTAGTGGTCTTTCCCGCGGAGGAAGGACCTGCAATCATTATAATCTCGTTTTTGCCCGTTTCGGCAACATCCTTTGCTATCTGCTTAAGTCTATTTCCGTATCGTGCCTCGCACTCCGCAATAAACTTCTCGGGATTTTTCGCCGCCTCTACGATATATTCAATAGTATTGTTAATATTTGACATATTACTTGCACTCCTCGAAAAAGGAAGATAATCTCGCCTTTTTCTCCATAAGAGTATCGAATCGGGAGATATATTCAAAGGGATATTTATAATTGAATATTCTCTCGATCTTCGTTATCTGCGGTGCAAGCAGCTTCGTAACCGCCGATGCACCTACGGAGATAATATGCTGATATTCTTCCATCATAAGGATATTATATGCACATTCCTTACCCAATTTGCACCAACCTACGTTTTCAAAGTTACCGAGAGCCTTGCTCTGACGGTACATATAGTAGGGATGGTAGCCGTTGGCAGTCAAAGCCTCTGATGCATAATCGAGCATACGCTCAATATTGTCACTTGATACACTATCCTTTTCGTTTTCCGTAACAATGGTAGAAGACTTTTTAAGAGCGAGAGTATGTACAGTTATATTATCTGCACCGAGAGTAATGGCTTTATCCACACTCTTGCAAAAATTCTCGTATGTATCCGTAGGAAGTCCCGCAATCAAGTCCATATTGATACTGTCGAATCCGATTTCTCTCGCAAGAAGATATTTCTCTTCCGTAAGAGAGGCGGAATGACGTCTGCCGATAGCCTCCAACACGCTGTCAGAAAAGGTCTGAGGATTTATGCTTATTCTTCCAACCTTATGCTTTTTAAGGATGCGGAGCTTTTCTTCCGTAACGGTATCGGGTCGCCCCGCCTCAACAGTATATTCGAAGCACTCAGATAAATCGAAATTGTCTTCAATAGCAGTAAGCACTCTGTCAAGCTGATTTGCTTCAAGGCTTGTAGGTGTACCGCCGCCCCAATAAACCGTAGTAAGTCTTAAGCCCTGCTCTTTTACAAAACGAGCGGTAATTTCAATTTCCTCGCACAATTTATCTACGTACTGAGGCACAAGCTTTTTCGCACTCTCGGTACCAATAGCGTGAGAAACGAAGGAGCAATAGCTGCAACGAGTTGGACAGAAAGGAATACTGACGTACAGGCTAAAGGAATCCTCAGGGGAATTTTTAATAATATCCCTCTCCGCTCTCGCTACGCTTAAAGCAAGGTTTGTCTTTTCTTCGCTTGCGAAGAATTTGTTTCTGAAGTAGTCTATTGCGTACTCTTCCCCTGCCTCGTCAATCTTATTGAGCATAAGCTTGGAGGGGCGCACACCCGTCAGCATACCCCATTCGGGGGCATAACCGCACACATCCTTAAGAAGAGGATACGCAAGGGAAAGAAGCTCATATTCCTCGTCCTTACAATCGGCAAGGGATATGGTCTTACTGTCGGAAAGAGACTTTCCGCCGTATAAAAAATCCGCCTTAAAGGTAATCTCCTCGTCACCGCGGATTATTTCCGTGCGGAAGTAATCCTTTTCAGGAGAATCCCATTCCTTAAGACTTTTATTCTTTTCAAATGGCAGAAACAGAAAAAGCAGTTTTTCCGTCTCATATAAATAATCGTGATTAATGCAATATATATTCATCGTAAATAAGGATTATATTTCAATTCTCTTTTTATATCCGTCGCTTCTCCGTGGCCGCTGTATATTTTCGTATCCTCAGGGAAATTCCTGAATTTCTTAAGTGTATTCATAAGCACCCCATAGTCACCGCCGGGCATATCGGTCCTTCCGATGCTGCCGCAGAAAAGTGTATCTCCTGTAAAGAGTGCTTTTTCACTTTCGCAATAGTAAAGGACACCGCCCGGAGTATGTCCGGGAGAAGAAATCACCTTGAAATCAAGCTCACCGAGAGAAATAACATCTCCGTGAGACACAGTAACATCTGCGTAGCAGGGATGAAAACCTACACCAAAATATGATGCGAGACTTACAAGAGGACTTGAAAGAGCACCTTCATCATCTTTGCTTACGGCAATCTGCGCCTCGGGGTGTCTTTCCTTAAGTCTGCCCGCACCGTCTATATGGTCGAAGTGACCGTGGGTGCATAAGATATATTTAAGCTTCTTAATACCCGCATTTTCAATCTCCCTCTCAAGGGTAAGAATATAATCACCGGGATCAATAACCGCACCTTCCCCCGAAACCTCGTCGGCAATAATATAGCAATTAGCCGACACGGGACCTAAAGGCAGAGATTTAATATACATCATTAAACACTCCAGATATCAGTATCAAAGCAAATGGTAACGGGGCCGTCATTAATAAGAGAAACCTTCATATCTGCGCCGAAAATGCCTTTATCCACTTTCTTCACGCCGTATTCCTTAAGCTTTTCGCAGAACACCTCGTAAAGAGCGTTTGCCTTTTCAGGCTCCTCGGAGGGGGTAAAAGAAGGTCTGTTTCCCTTCTTACAATCGGCACAGAGAGTAAATTGAGAAATGGCAAGAATCTCACCATCTACGTCCAGAATTGACAAATTCATCTTACCGTTTTCGTCCTCGAACACTCTGAGAGCGGATACCTTACGAGCGAGCAAATCCGCGTGCTTTTCCGTATCGCCCTTCATAACGCCGAGGAGAATCATATATCCCTTGCCCGACTGTCCGACGATTTTGCCCTCAACGGCTACAGAACTTTCGATGACTCTCTGAATTACTGCTTTCATTAGTTACCGCTCCTGCTTACGTTTATAATTCCGTTAATGGTCTTGAGTCTTGATATAATAGTGTTAAGGAAATCAATGCTCTTGACCGTAATTGTAATGTAGATATAGTATCTGCCGTCCTTGAGCTCTCGTGTGTTGATAGCGTTGATCATAACTCTCATATCCGCAAGAAGAGTCGCCACATCCGCCATAAGAGCCACTCGGCTCTCGCACTCGATCATAAGGCTCGCCTTAAATTCACGGTTGTCAGTACCGTTGAGCCAACGGGCGCTTATCCATCTTTCGGGCTCTTCGCAGGTACTAAAATCACGAGGCACGTTTGTACAATCGCGCTTATGAATAGATACACCGTGACCACGGGTAATAAAGCCGATAATTTCGTCACCGGGAATAGGTGCACAACACTTGGAAAGCTTTATGAGACAGTTGTCGATGCCCTCAATAGTAACGCCCTCGCCAACGGCTCTCTTGCTACTCTTGGAGCTTTGCTGAATCTTTATCTTTTCGGGCTGATGACTTGCAGATAATCTCTGATACTCCTCTCTTATGAAGGGAAGTATTCTTGAAACAAATATTCCGCCGTAGCCGATAGCCGCATAAAAATCATCTACAGAACCGCAATGCTGACGCTCCGCAAGAGTTTCAATAAGTGCATCGTACTCTTCGTCGGTGAAACGCATCTTGTTACGCTTGATTTCTCTTTCAAGCTCAGTTCTACCCTCAACGATATTTTCGTCACGGCGCTCTTTCTTAAACCACGCTCTGATTTTTGTTCGAGCGCTACTTGTCTTAACGATATTGAGCCAGTCTCTGCTGGGGCCTTTGCCCGGCTGAGAGGAAGTAAGAACCTCTACGATTTCACCGGTCTGCACCTTATAATCAAGGGGTACTATTCTTCCGCCAACCTTGGCACCGACCATCTTGGTTCCGACCGCCGTATGAATAGCGTAGGCGAAGTCAATAACCGTAGAGCCTGCGGGAAGATTGATAACGTCACCCTTGGGAGTAAATACGAACACCTCTTCGGAAACAAGGTCGGTCTTAATGGTGCTGACGATATCCTTTACGTCATCTGCATCCTTCTGAGTTTCCAGAAGCTGTCTTATCCATGCAAGTCTCTCTTCAAGCTTCTGACTGCCATTGATACCCAGTTTATATTTCCAATGAGCCGCGATACCGTATTCGGCTGTATGATGCATATCCCAAGTACGAATCTGCACCTCAAAGGGAATACCCGCCTTACCGATAACTGTAGTATGAAGCGACTGATACATATTGGGCTTGGGTGTAGAAATATAGTCCTTGAATCTACCGGGAATAGGAGTAAACATATCGTGGATAACACCGAGACAGTCGTAGCATTCGATAGTGGAATTCACGATAATTCTTACAGCGTAGATATCATATATCTCGTCGAAGTTTCTGTTCTGCATATACATCTTACGATATATGCCGTGAACACTCTTGATACGTGCTTCAAGCGCCGCATCGGGAACCACGGTATGAACTCTCTCGCTAATCTGCTTCTTGATAGTCTCCAAGAACTCCTTGTGAGACTTGCCCTGCTTTGAAAGCTCATCCTCAATTTCCTTATAGCCGATAGGATCAAGGTATGATATAGCCTTATCCTCCAACTCCTCTTTGATGGCTCTGATACCTAATCGGTGAGCAATGGGAGCATAAATTTCCAAGGTCTCGAGAGCCTTGTCTCGTCTCTTCTGAGGCTTTACGAAGTTAAGAGTTCTTATATTATGAAGTCTGTCGGCAAGCTTTATGATAATAACTCTGATATCCTCGGACATAGCTAAGAGCATCTTACGAACGTTTTCTGCCTGCTGCTCTTCCTTATCCTTAATATCAAGGGGCACCTTACCTAACTTTGTAAGTCCGTCAACAAGTGCGGCAATATCTGAGCCAAACTCTTTCTTAACATCCTCCAAGGTAAGGTCAGTATCTTCAACGGTATCGTGAAGCATGGCCGCAGCTACAGACTGATAATCCATACCGTATTCCAATACTATCTTCGCAACTGCAACCGGGTGAATGATATAAGGCTCACCCGATGAGCGCATCTGCCCGTTATGATGCTCGCAAGCAATACGAAATGCCTTATCAATAACCGCAGCATCCTTTACGTCGAAAAGTTCTGCCGCCTGATGGCGCAACTCGTTGTACATCAATTCAACGCTTGTATTGTTTTCCACACTTATCACCACACTCTTCTTAAGAAAGGGCTACTGCCCTTCTGAATATCTCCGAATCCTCAAGAGAAACCTTTTTATTTTCTGACGGCATAGTATAGTTTCCGTCGTTATAGCACAATAAACCTAAATCAACTAAAACATCTAAAGCTATCTTACTGCTGAGAATATTGTCCTCGCCCAACTTCATTCTGTGGCAGAGCATCTCCGCAGAAAAATGCCATCCGTTGTTTGATTTAAGGAATCTGTATATATTACCGCAGAAATCTCTGCTGATATTAAGCTTTTCCTTAAACAACTCGCCGTCGCCTAAATGGAAATCCTCGTAATGGTTATGAGCGGCTAAAACCTTATCGTCATCCGCACCGCTAAGCTTAATATCCTTTATCTGAATATTAACCTTAACCTTGCCCATATATTCATTTTCAGAAAGCTTCACCGCAAGGTCAACCACGTCGCCCACTGCATAAGGGAAAGTCTCTACGCTTACGGAGAAAAGTATTCCCGTTACATTATATCCGTTTCTTCTGACGCTGACACGAAGATGCTTACCGTTGCTTACGGGCTGAAGGGCGGTGATCTCCATATTGTAAAGACCGAAAAGGGGCTGAGGATTCTCCGCACCGAAGGGTTCGAGAACCTTAAGCTCTGAGAGAATCTCGCAATTTATGTTAGCGGGATTAAGCTTGCAGTCAATATTAAGCACGGGTACGGGACGCTCGCCCTTGGCGGCATACTCGTTTATCATACGTCTGAAATCGTCTATCTTGTCTTTTTCTACGCTCATACCTGCCGCGAGAACGTGTCCGCCGTACTGAACAAGATCGGGTGCACAATAAGTAAGCGCATCATAGAGCGAGAAACCGTCAATACTTCTGCCGCTACCCTTTGCAACGTCGCCGCTTTCGGATATGACAATACAAGGCTTACCGTACTTCTCCACGAGACGAGATGATACAATACCTATAACACCCTGATGCCAATCCTTACCGCTAACTACAATAACACGACTGTATTTAATCTCTGCATTGTTCTCTATTATCTCTACAGCTTCGGCAGTAATATCTGCCTCAATAGACTGTCTGCCCGCATTTGCAGATGCAATCTCTGCGGCAATCTCCTTCGCCTCCTCTATGCTTTCCGCAAGAAGGAGCTTCAACGCTCTTTCTGCAGAGCCCATTCTACCCGCCGCATTTATACGGGGAGAAAGGCGGAATGCGAGAGCGGAAGAGTCAATACTGCCATCATTGCCCGTTTCCTCAAGAAGCGCTCTTATACCCGGACGCAGATTACCCTCTGCAATAGCACCGTTGATATAAGCAAGACCGCTTCTTACTATTATTCTGTTTTCACTTACGAGCGGTACGATATCGGCAACAGTACCTAAGGCTACTAAATCGCCGTACGCCTCAAGAAGCTCATATCCGTCACACTTACTCAGAGCGCATATAAGCTTAAAGGCAACGCCAACACCCGCCCACTCACGAAAATCGCAGTAGGCATCGTTTCTGTGAGGGTCCACAACGGCAATAGCACGAGGCAAAACGTCACCCGCCTTGTGGTGGTCGGTAACGACCACGTCTATACCCAAGGTCCCTGCATATTCAATTTCTTCCAAAGCACTTATACCGTTATCAACTGTAATGATAAGGCTTGTGCCTCTTTCTTTGAGAGACTTTATGGCACGAATATTCATACCATAGCCTTCCTCTGCCCTGTCGGGGATATAGTAGTCTGCGTTTGCACCGCAAGACACCAGATAGGAATAGAGTATTGCCGTTGACGTAACACCATCGGCATCGTAATCACCGAAAACGGTAATATGCTCACCGTTTTCAAGGGCTTCCTCTATTCTCGCGCAAGCTTCTTCCATATCGGGCAGGGTGAAAGGGTCTATGAGATCCGTATCGTACAGAAAGCTCTCGACTTCAAATTCATCTGTCATTCCTCTGGCGCAGAGAAGATAGGCTGAAAATGGCTCTATACCGCAACTTTCAGCAATATTTGCCGCCCTGTCTCTATCGCACTTGGAAACGACCCACTTCTTTCGACTCAAAAAATCACCCAATTTAAATTTTACGTTTTATTATACCATAGTATGTATGTATTTTCAACGGAATTTAACTAAAAAATGACCGTCGATGCCAATAACATCAACGGTCATTAAACTACGTATTCGAGATTTTATTTTACTACCTTCTCGCCGTCGAAAAGCACGATACCGAAGCCGGAACCCGTCTTTCCGCCACTGAGAACTCTCTGCTTAAACGCTCTGTAAAGGGAGTTTGTCTCAGGCCACTCCTCGGGTGCCTTATAGCCTGCACCGCCGTAGAGACGCCATGCATCGTTAAACTCCTCTTTTTCGTTGCTTTCGAGAATAATAAAGTCGTTCATAAACTTAAGCACGTTTGAGGTCTCGGGAAGGAAATCGTAATGGCCCTTATAAAGAAGCCATGAGCCACACTTAAGAACGAGGATTCCGTCGGGTCTTACCTTATCCTTGAAGAATTCGTACGCTTTTTTATAAGATGCGATTCTCTGATCATCGGTCATAGATACGCCTGACCAAGGGATATGGAAGCCGATTGCAGACTCATTCTCCTTAATAACGATACCGCTTTCGGTGGTATAGTCGGGGCGATCAAACTCTGAATACTCGTACTGGAATCTACCGAGAGCGAAACGATTCATTGCGAAGAAGCCATCAAACCAACCTGCAACAAATGAGCCGTAAACACCCTTACAATCAAGACATTCATTGAACTTATAGCGAAGGTCCATCATTGAATCCCAATAAATGCTTTCGCTGATGCCTGCTTCTCTATATCTTTCGAGAAGAATCTCGCTACATACCATAAAGAACACGAAGTGAAGAGTATATTCGTGAATACCCATCTTCTCCGCAAGAGCAGTAAGAGCCTCAAGAGCCTTGTTTACATCGTCAGCCTCGGGGTACATATACTCATTTTTTATAGCGTCAAATTCCTTAAGAAACTCTTCGTTGCCTTCAATTATACCGATAGCGTTTTCAAAAGTAACTCTTGCCTCTGCGGGAAGGTCTAATTTATTTTCAAACTCTCTGAAATGTTCGTTAACGTATGACATATTATTCTCTCCTTAATTTCTAAGACTGTTAAGGGGCGCAGGGATTCTGCCACCTCTGTTTATAAAATCCACGCTACCCTCGTTGTGAACGGGCATAACGGGGGCTGTACCCAAAAGACCGCCCATCTCGATAGAATCTCCCACCTTTTTACCGGGAGCAGGAATAATTCTTACCGCAGTAGTCTTACTGTTGATCATACCGATAGCCGCTTCGTCGGCAATAATAGCAGAAATAGTTTCTGCAGAAGTATCACCGGGTACGGCGATCATATCGAGACCTACCGAGCATACGCAGGTCATTGCCTCTAACTTATCGAGTGTAAGCACACCCTTTTCTGCGGCGGCAATCATACCCTCGTCCTCGGATACTGGAATAAATGCACCTGAAAGACCGCCGACACTTGATGATGCCATTACGCCACCCTTCTTAACTGCATCGTTAAGAAGAGCGAGAGCGGCGGTAGTACCGTGAGTACCGCAAACCTCGATACCCATTTCCTCTAAAATACGGGCAACGGAGTCACCTACTGCGGGAGTAGGAGCAAGGCTAAGATCAACAATACCAAACTCAGCACCTAATCTCTTGGATGCCTGACTTGCCATAAGCTGACCCATACGGGTAATCTTAAACGCTGTTTTCTTTATAGTCTCCGCTACTACGTGGAAGGGCTCGCCCTTAACACCCTTAAGAGCATTGTAAACAACTCCGGGACCCGAAACACCAACGTTTATAGCACACTCAGGCTCACCTACGCCGTGGAAAGCACCCGCCATAAAGGGGTTGTCCTCTACTGCGTTGCAGAAAACAACGAGCTTTGCACATCCGAAGCCGTCTCTGTCAGCAGTAATAGCGGCAGTTTTCTTGATGGTCTCGCCCATAAGCTTTACCGCATCCATATTAATACCTGCTTTTGTAGAACCTACGTTTACGGATGAACATACGAAATCGGTCGTTGCGAGAGCTTCGGGGATAGATGCAATAAGACGTCTGTCGCCGATTGTAAAGCCCTTCTGCACAAGAGCAGAGAAGCCGCCGATAAAGTTTACTCCGCAAGCCTTAGCCGCATCGTCCATAGCTCTTGCAAAAATCGAATAATCCTCTGTATCACAGCTTTCCGCCGCAATAGCAATAGGAGTAACGGAAATTCTCTTATTAATAATCGGAATACCCATTTCCTTCTCTAAATCCTCGCCTGTCTTAACGAGATTCTGAGCATAGCGGGTAATCTTATCATACATCTTCTGTGCACATATCTTTGCATCGGGATGCGCGCAGTCTCTCAGAGATATACCCATAGTAATAGTACGGATATCAAGATGCTGATTATCTATCATATTAAGGGTTTCTAATATTTCGTGCTGATTAATCATAGTACACCTCAGATTTTGTGCATTGCATCAAATATTTCTTCGCGCTGGATACGGATGCTTACACCAAGACGCTCGCCCTCTTCGTCAAGAGCATCCACAATCTTCGCATATTCTACGTTTGCGCAGGATATATCTACAAGCATATTCATTGTAAAGATATCGTTGTGTAAAACAGTCTGGCTGATATCGAGGATATTAACATTCACCTTTTGAAGAGTGATACAAACACCCGCCATAATACCAACTTTATCTTTGCCTACAACAGTAATAACAGCATTCATAAGCTTACCTCTTTATTTAATCAATATATGTTTCATTTTATCACAAGAAAAATAATAATACAATATCATTATTGGAATAAATAAAAATAGCAGAGCCGAAGCTCTGCCATTTCATTTAAAAATCAATTAGTTAAGCTCTTCCCAGAGGTAACCGAAAATCTTGATTTCCTTAAGGAATCTTACGATAGTATCGGGAAGGATACTAACGATCCACCAGAAATCATACTGCTGAGTCTTGTTCTCTGTCTCAGGAGCACCCTCATAATCAAACATAATAGCCTGAGTATAAACGATACCGCCTGCACCGAGAATTTCTGCTCTTACGTATGTGCCGAGCTCGTCGCTGTAATCGTCAAGGTCGATAGTATCGCCCCAAGCGATTGTCTTGCCGTTAGCAATCCAACGTACACAATACTCGTCTTCAACGTCAAGAACGATCATATCGTTATCATCGTCAACAATTACGGAATTAACCATAGGAGCATCTACGTCGTAGGGAGCTTCGAACTTTGCATTGTAATCCTCAGCCTGTTTGTCGAGAATATCCTGAGCCCATACCTTAGCTTCATCACTACCGTTTGCAAGGAGATATTCTGCATACTCTTCCAACTCATTGTGGTTACCGAGACAACGGCTTGCCGCAAAGAACTGTCCGTTTGCCAGTGCATTCTGTAATGCAGCAGAAGTAAGCTCGGGCATAAGGACTCTTGTATAGCCGGTGTACGCTGCACTTATTCTGTGAGCGTCACTTGTTGCGATACCGTAAACGTTTCTACCTGAGGGAGTGAGATCCATAAGCATAATATCCCAGAGTTTTCTGTCGTGACGAGTTCTGGAGTCGCCCTTAGAGTTCATATCAATACCGATACATGAGGGATACTCTACAAGAAGATTTTCAAACTTATTGATGTAGTAGCTGTAGCTATCATCATAAGCATCCTCTGTATATTCCTCGTCACGAGCATTTGTGTACTCACCGGGATGGTTAATAACAGAAAGACCGCCAAGCTCATCTACCGCTTTGATAGGTGTCTCGTAGTCACTTGTACCGCCTACTTCACCGTGACCGTAGTCAACGAACCAAGTATTTACGTGGGCATTATTGAGAGATGTGGGGTTCTGCTCGTTTGCATAAGGTACACGAAGCATTCTGTGACCCTCGGTGCCATCCTCCATAACCTGGTAATAATAATCATCGCCGTTTTCAGTTACAACGTTGTATGTAAGACCGTCAAATGTAAGACCTGTTTCTTCAAGAGGGACGATTTCTGTACCGGGGTTTCTCATATCAAGGAAGAACTTGAGCTCGGGAATAACGGGCTGTTCTGTCCAGCTATAGTTTACTAAACCATGGTCTGATACCGCATAAATGTCAAAGCCATAATCATAGTTTGTCTCAATCATTGATTTGAGAGTATCGTCACCGTCAGATGCAGTGGTGTGAGAGTGAAGATCAGCCTTGTACTGCTTCCAAGACCAGTCAACGTCTTCATAAGGACTGGTAATGACGTAGTTGATCTCCTGCTCTACAGCAAGACCGACTGTTGAAAATACGCCTGCAAGCATTGCAACTGTGCAAATGATTGCAACAAGCTTTAATGTCTTTTTCATAAAATCCACCTTTCAAAAGAAAGTTATACTACTGTACATTATATTTTAATACTTAGACACGCTATTTTCAATCATCATTTTCCATAAAAAAACAGTTCTATTTATGTGCAAAAGCCAAAAACAACTGCACAAAAAATATCCGCCCGATTAACTCGGACGGATACCCTATTTGTTAACTGAATTAAACTGTTTCTTCCTCAATAGCAGCAAGAAGCTGAATGAAAGCGTTAACGTATGTTGAACCTGCTGTTCTGCTGATGATATTTACTTCTTCGTTTTCACCGATAAGTGAATGATATTCGTTATCTCTGAGAACGTAACCGGAGTGGTCGTTTGCAAGTCCGTAAACCATAATATACTCACAATCTGTAAGATCTGCAAGTGCGGGGAGAGTCCACTCTTCACCGGACCATGCTGCGTCACCTGATTCGGGACCGCCGTAAACAAGGAGAGGATCAAACTCACCGGGGCAAAGGAATACAGCGACCTGACCGCCGAGCTCCATATAACCGATCTCGGAGATAAGCTTGTAATCCTTACCGGACTTAACGATAACAGAATTGAGGATATCCTCACGAGCTGCAAGAGTAAGGATCTCGTTGTCAACGTCGAGAGTTACTTCCTGGTGAGCGATGTTGAGAATAGGATCAAGAGCAATCTCATCAGCGGGATCAATAGACATGATCTTTGCTGCGAGTGTATAACCGTAATCCTTAAGATCGAAATCGTAAGTTGTGATTTCGGGAGTGTTCATTCTGTACCACTCGTCAACAACTGCAACGTAATCAAGAGCGTCCTCTGTTGTGAACTCTGTATCATCATCGGGAGTTGTTTTCTTACCGCATTCGGGACAGCTGATCTCGTAGATACCGTCAGCATGATCCTCGGGATGAGTAATAACTGCTACTTCCTGACACTCAAGGCAAAGACGAACTGTACGGCTGCTGATAGCCAACTGTGCACCGAGAATATATACTACGTTTGCACCTGTCTCCTCGCGGATAGCCTTCTCGATGTAGTAGGGATAGTCTGCTGTAAGAACGTCGCCGCCTGCGCCGTTACCTGTACAGTGGATAGCACCCTCAAGAATCCATGTTTCTGCAGAGCCGTCTGCAGGAACGAAACGAAGTCTGTTGATGTTGGGGTTGATCTGCTGAGGATCACGCTTATCACGGATATAGTCCGATACGTCAACTGAACCGAAGTAAAGGTCGCCTTCCTTCATATTGATAACGGCTTTCTTAACTGCGAATACAGTCTTAGTATAGAGATTCTCCATGAAATCCTGATTCTTCTGATACTTAAGGTTTTCGATGATGCCGCCTGCAGCTGCGTTACCTGTATTGGTAATGAGAGCCTGAAGAAGCGGAACGTTCATACCGAGAGTATCAATAGCAGAGTGCTGATGAAGAACGGAGATATTAAGAGATACGATGTTGTGAGCAGCTGCGAAGTCAGCCAATCTCTCACGGATGATGTTAACATCACCACGGGGAAGACCGAAGCCGTCGATAACTGCATGAACAACAGTACCGCCTGTACCGTCGTTGATAGCGTAAACGCGAACTCTCTGATCGTCAAGAACCTGAGAAGGAACACGGCCCGCTGCAACCTCAAGAGAACCTGCGAGGAAGAACTTACCGTTCATAACGTCCACGCCGTCAAGAAGAGATACGCCTGCGTAACCTACCTTCCACTGAGAGTCTGCAGTAACAGTCTCATCGAAGTTCTTGTCGCCTTCGTAGAAATACTGAGGAGCATATTCATCTTCAGTATCCCAGCTTTCTTCATATCCGGGCCAGAACTGGTTAAGATATGAAAGGACGAAATGGATGAGTCTGTCGATAACCATATTAATAACGTTTTCAAAACTTGTCTCGGGGAGAGAAATATCTGCCGCACCTGCGGGGACAGCTATAACCGAGAAAGTCATGATAAGTGACAGAATAACTGCCAATACCTTTTTAGACATAGGAAAGCCTCCTTATAATTATACACATTGATTATATATCCTTTTTCGTCAATAATCAATAATAATTTCAACGACGTGGTGTTTTTGGCATTTCTGCCCAATTCGCATCCTACTGTTTTGTACAAAATGTTAACCCTATCACTGTGAAATCTTACTCTGCAAATCTAAATCCCCGTTCTTTTTATTTTAATTGTATTATTTTCGTAAATAAATATTGAAAAAGAGCAAGAATAACTGTATAATAGTTAAGATTAGAATGGGTAAGGATGTGAAAATATGGCAAAAAGAAGCGACTACATTTCATGGGATGAGTTTTTCATGGGTGCGGCTGTACTTTGTGCTAAGCGCAGCAAGGATCCCAGCACTCAGGTTGGCGCTTGTATCGTCAACGACGAAAACCGTATTCTCTCCGTAGGCTACAACGGTCTTCCCGCAGGATGTGACGACGATATATTCCCCTGGGACAGAAGTGCAGAGGATTCATACGACACCAAGTATCCTTACGTATGTCACGCGGAGCTTAATGCAATTCTCAACTATCGCGGAGGCAACCTCTCCGGCAGTAGAATTTACGTTGCTCTCTTCCCCTGTAACGAATGTGCAAAGGCGATCATTCAAAGCGGTATCTCGGAGGTCATCTATCTTTCCGACAAGTATGCAGAGACATCTTCCGTAAGAGCGTCTAAGCGTATGTTTGATGCGGCAGGTGTTAAATACACACATTTGGTTCCCGCAAGCAAGGAGCTCGTTCTCGACCTCAGAGAAGAGAACATCTAACTTAGTCTTATAAAATTTGTTTATAAAATATTTTTTACATAGGAGTGTTCAAAATGGCTTTAGTAAATGCAAAAGAAATGCTTACAAAGGCAAAGGCAGGCCACTATGCAGTTGGTCAGTTCAACATCAACAACCTTGAATGGACAAAGTCTATTCTTCTTACCGCTCAGGAGATGAATTCTCCCGTTATCCTCGGTGTATGTGAGGGTGCAGGTAAGTATATGTGCGGCTTCAAGACTGTTGCAAACATGGTTTCTGCTATGATCGACGATCTCGGTATCACAGTTCCCGTTGCTCTTCACCTCGACCACGGTTCATACGAAGGTGCAAAGGCTTGTATTGAAGCAGGCTTCTCTTCAATTATGTTCGACGGTTCTCACTACCCCATCGACGAAAACATCGCAAAGACAAAGGAGCTCGTTGCTATCTGTGAAGAGAAGGGTCTCTCCATCGAGGCAGAGGTTGGCTCTATCGGCGGCGAGGAAGACGGCGTTGTTGGTGCAGGCGAATGTGCAGATCCCGACGAGTGCAAGATGATTGCTGACCTCGGCGTTACAATGCTCGCTGCAGGTATCGGTAACATCCACGGTAAGTATCCCGAAAACTGGGCAGGTCTTTCTTTCGAGACTCTCGCTGCAGTTCAGGAGAAGACAGGCACAATGCCTCTCGTTCTTCACGGCGGTACAGGTATCCCCGCAGAAATGGTTAAGAAGGCTATCACTCTCGGCGTTTCCAAGATCAACGTTAACACAGAGTGCCAGCTTGCATTCCAGGAAGCTACAAGAAAGTACATCGAAGCCGGCAAGGATCTTCAGGGTAAGGGCTTTGACCCCAGAAAGCTTCTCGCTCCCGGTTGCGAAGCAATCAAGGAGACAGTTCGCGAGAAGATCGAACTCTTCGGCTCAAAGGATAAGGCTTAATCGTCTTATTTATCACTAAATCCGAAGCCGTACACCCAATCGGCGTACGGCTATTTTAGGAGTAGAAAATGTCTGACAAAAAGAAAACCACAAAGAAAGATAAAAAGCTGCGCGTAAACCCAAAGGTTTTGCGTGTTCTTAATATAATATTTGCGGTGATCGCAGTAGTCTCCTTGGTGGCTACCGTACTCTTATCTCCTATCGGCGATAAGATATTCAAGAAAGAGGAAGCGAAGCCGACTCCCGACGCACATACAACTACGGAAGCTCCGGTTGATACAACCTCCGAAACGGAAATACGCTTCGGACTGTATTATTCTCCCTCTCTTGATAAGTACTACTGGCCCGAATCTACTGACCCCGTGGTTGACACCCTCACCAACTACAAGATCGTTGTAAATACGGTATCTTGCAACTACGTTCGTGATGCGGGTGTTACTACCATTATGGCAAAAGAGGATATTTCCGCTACTATGGTCATTACTCCCATGCCAAGCGTTCCTTACGAGACTCTTAAGGAAACTACGGCAAAGAGCGGTACCTTAGTAGGTGACAAAACTCTTCCCGAGGTTGAAATCTCCTGCTGCTATTCTTCCGAGGCAGACGGCTACAAAACGGTCGTTTACTGTGTAGATGATTTAGCAGAAGGAAGCATCGAAATCAGATATTCCTACCCCACAACTTATGAAAACTCATACGAAGAGCGTTTCGAAATAATGCTCACAATGTTTGAGTTGGCATACTGATAAAAAAGAAAGAGCCTTGCGACGCAAGGCTCTTTTTGTTTACTCTATTTCTTTTTTCAAGAATCTCTCCACAACGGGGAGAATGAGGAAGTCTGTTTTTCTGAAGGCGGTGCTGTGACCGCCGTTTAAAACGATTATCTCCTCCGCACCCTCTACGGCTTTAGTGATTTTTCTTGAGTGACGGCGCTTTATCATATCGAACTCGCCGAAACAGTTAAGGAAAGGCACTTTAAGGGCGGATAATTTCTTATAATTCAGATGAGGTTGACCTACCATCATACCTTCTATCCATGCTCTGCGCTTCCATTCGGGGTCCTTTGTAATAGCCGCCTTTATAGCATATATTCTGTGGTCTTTTATAATACCAAGCTGGTCGCCCGTCTTGGTACCGCGGGTATTAAGGTTAGAACCAAATACGGCAAGTCTTAAAACGTACTGAGGATATGTAACGGCAAATACCATACCAAGATTACCGCCATCGGAAAAACCGCAGATATTAGTTTTCTCTACACCGAGATAATCGAGAAGTGCCTTCACGTCATCGGAGAAAAGCTCGAAGGTAAGCTTCTTATCGCCTAAGGGTGTGTTACCCGTACCTCTTGTTGAAAATCTGATTATTTTAAAATCGCGAGAAAGGGGCTTATATAAGTCACCCTCAAAGCAACGATAATCTCCGCCGTTACCGTTAAGCATAAGAAGTGGCTCTCCGTCGGGATTACCGCTTACGTGATATTCAAAATCAAGTCCGTCGTGCTTGAAAAAACCGTAATCTATTACCTTTACTTCTGTTTCCATAATCCACCTCGCAGACATTATGTCTTTATGATACTTCAAAAGTCTTCTTTTCGCAATATGAAAGGAAAAATAATTCAGTTGACGAAAGAAAAATAATTTAGTACAATACCCCTATTCTTAAGAAAAGAGTATATAGGATATATAATGAATTTACATAGTTATTTTACGACCCAATGCAGAGCAACCTCTGTATTGTTGAAAACCCATAGCCCTACCGTCAAATCAATGGTCAAGGGGAAAAAACAGGAGCGCATCGGCACGGTCGCTACGCTTTCCTTTGACGGCTTCAAAGTAGATATTACATTTATAGAAAGTGGCAGGGCAGCTTACGCTCAACAGACCTTGTGGTTGTCCTTTACTCTCGACAGCGACGAGACCATGCCCTTTTCCATATACGATATTCTTGCGTTCTGTGAGCCCGAAAACTTCAAGTGCTATACTTACACTTACGTTGATTCGGTAGAGCTTATGAGAGAATGCTTCGGGGAGATAAACGAGGTGCTGGGGCGAATCGTTCCCCATCTCAACGCAATTCTCACAAACGGCATAGAAAAAAACAAGCTCATACAAAGCCAGAAGGAATGTATAAACAAATACTTCGGCGACGCTGTAATGGAGCAGACACAAATGCTCGGCGGTAAGGCAGACAACATTCTCAATATGATGATGCGCAATTTCTACGACTCACAAATCGAGTCCGCGGTGGTTGGTGCACAAAGCTACTTCTACAACGGAAAAGAGGAGAAAGCACTCAAAAAGCTTTCCCGCTCAAAATGTCGCTCTCAGTATCAGGAAAATATGCTCAATTTCATAAAGGGCGGCGGTAAGGCGAGCAAGCCTACCGAGACCCTGGAAAAAGCCTCTCCCGAAAAAGGTGCCCGTCGTCACGGCGAAACGTGGCTTGGTGCTATAAAGATTTTCTTCCTCGGACTTCTTATCGATGTTCCCGTCTCTACCGTATTGATCGCCATTTTCTTTATTGTAAGCAAGATTCTTTTCCATAACGCGGTATTGTATATGGGTTTCTTCGAAAACGTGTTTATGATGCCCTTCTTCGGCAGTCTCGTTTCTATGTGTATCGCAATTCACATCACTAAGAATCGCAGAAAGAAAAACAAAAACGGTGACAAAACTGTCCAAGACGTTAAGACACCCAAGGCAGTAAATACTCTTTTAAAATACGTGACCATAGTCGGCGAAACTCTCGCTCTTATCGGTTGTATTTCGAGTATATATTCCACCGCCGTATTTTACGAAGACAGAGTAGCATACCCCGTCTCCGACTTCCCCTTCTCCCACGCGGAATGCAAATACGAATCCGTGGATTCCGTCGCTATCGTTGAAGGGTATTATCAAGGTGATAAATTCATACGCTCTCCCTACGTAGCGATAGTCACCGAAAGCGGCGCCATTTTAGACCTCTACAACGCAACGATGCTCTCCGCCGACGATTTCTCAAAGCACACCGATTTCTTAGAGGAAAAAGGTATAGAGATCATAGAGGTTAAAACTATTGAAGAATTGAAATAAAAGCAACTCCCCACGGGGAGTTGCTTTTTTATTAGGAATTGTGAATTTTTAATTTTATTCAATCTCATCCAGCACTACGCCTTTGGTTTCCTTTACCTTAAGGCCGAAGATTATAGCAGCGGTGCCGACTGCGGGTACAATTACCACGAGGCAGGATGCCCACACGGGGATAAATATCATACCAACTATCATAAGGATATAGCCGACTGCCATACCCACGGTAACCAGAAGACCCTCTGCACCTACTACCGATGCGCGGATATCCGTGGGTACTTTTTCGGTCATCATAACGTTCATATAGTCTCTGCCTATCCAATATGAGCCCTGATAAAGACCGCCGAGAGCACCTATGAAATAAGGATTCCAACCCGTATTTATACCGATGCAGAAGAGGATAAATCCCGTAATACAAAGAAATGAAAAGCCCGTAATGGTTTTCTTTCTTCCCAATTTATCTGCAATGAAACCCGAAAGGAACGTTATGGAAGCATAAACGATAGGAATCATAAACAAAGCCTTTGTAATCTCTGCGGTTGACATACCAGCGATATGCATAGCAGATTCAAAATAGAGACCTACGGCAGCTATTGCTATATCAAATATGATATGAGAGATAATGAGTGTCTTTGTATCTTTATTGGCAAAGATGTATTTTACCGCATTGAAAACACCGGATTTATTTCTCTCTGCCGCTTTATTTTCCTTGGCTGCCTTTTTCTCCGCCTGACGCTCCTCATAGGGCTTAGAGAGGTATGCAATACGGTCCGAAATAAATACTCGCGTATCCTTAGCAAAGATAATTACCATAGCCACCGCGAAGAGTCCGAGAAGGGACGGTACGAGGAATATCTCGCGCCACTTTGTGGGATCATCGCCCATAAGCATATCTCTGAGCACGGGAATAAAGATTACGCCCAGAATACCGAAAGCCTTAAGAAAGCTGTATATCTTTGCTCGATGCTTCGAGGGAGCTTCCTCTAAAACGTAAACTATCTGAATATCGTGACCCATAAAGAAGCCGATAATTGCAAAGCCTATAAGGAAAACTATGTAATTTGTACAGAAGTGGATTATAAGAAGTCCTACCGCCATACCGAGAGTAGAAAGAACAAAAAGCGGTTTTCTTCCCCATTTATCCGCAAGTGCCTTGTAAAACGGTGTAATAATTCCGAATACGTAGGAAACTACACCGACGGTAGAATGGAGAGCGAGACCTTCCTCGTAGGTATATTTCTTTCCCATAAAGGGATTGTTTACGAAAAACTCCGTAACAAAGGAGGATTGCACCGTAACCGTCAGGTTACTCGTCACCTCGTCGATTATATTAACGAGAGCAATAAGGGCAAGTAATATAAAGAAATATATATGAGAGTTGCCCCTGCTCTCGGTTTTCTTCAGACGAGAAAGCTCTCTCGCCTCTTTCTTCGAAATCTTTTCAACAGAAGTCATAACAAACTCCTTTCAAGGTATTATCTCTCAATGTTGAACGCAAAATCAAGTTCACTACGGCTTCGCGATACATTTGGTTTGTTGTATAATTATGAAAGAAGTAAAGGATTTTATTATACGCGCTGACGCGCTATAACTCTCCACCACGACTCCACTCCGTTTCGTCGCGGTCCCCCTCTCTACACTAGAGAGGTCAGGCTTCGCGAAGCTTATAATTAACGCGTAGCGTTCCGAAATTTTTAATTTTGAATTGTGAATTTTTAATTTTATTCAATCACCATATATCCGCAAACGTGGAGAGTAATATCGCCCGATACCGCCTCGCCGCTTACAACGTTCTTGTATTCTTTAGGAAGTGTAACGATTCTCTCCTCGTCAGAGAAATTCATAAGGAAGATTGTATCTCCCCTCTTTCTCATGGTTACACCCTTTGGGAGTGTAATGGGCTCGTCGGGCGTGATGCCGAATTTTTCCATAAGGTCGTTGCAGAAATCCTTTGTGAAATCGTCATCGTTGCGGAAAGCGGCATAGTAAGCCTTGCCGTTGCCGTAGGTGTTTTCCGTAAGCGATGCCATACCCTTGTAGAAATCCATCTCGTAGGTTGCGAGAGTTTCTGCACCCTGAGCGTGGATAAGGTCGCAAACGTGAACAACATCGTAATGCTTATCCTTATATATAACGCTGTTTTTCATTCCCTCGGGAAGAGCGTCGGTCTCCTCTGCCCAGATACCGAAAACTTCTTTAAGCTTACCTGCAGGAAAACCACCGAGGTAGCACATATCGTTGGTATCAACTACGCCCGAGAGATATGTTGTAACGAAGTTACCGCCGTTTTTAACGTATTCTTCAATTTTCTCGATCGTGCCGTCCTTAAGCATATAAAGGAGGGGCGCGATTACAAGGTCATATTTCGAGAAATCCTTGTCCATAGAAATAACGTCCACGGAAACACCCTTATTCATAAAAGGCTCGTACCATTTCATACATTCCTGAGCATAATTTCTGTTCAGGTTATTATAGCCGCAGAAATGCTTGATCGCCCAACCGTTTTCCCAATCGTAAATAACCGCAACCTTACTGTCGGAATATTTACCTACAACAGATGACATCTTCTTAAGATTACCGCCGAGACGGGAAACGTCTCTGAATACCCTCGTATTCTCGTGACCGCAATGGTCAACTACTGCGCCGTGATACTTCTCGTGACCCGCCTTTGACTTGCGCCATTGGAAGTATTGTACACTGTCTGCGCCGTGGGCTACCGCCTGAATAGCGGAAAGCTCCTGTCTGCCGGGTGCGGGGAGTTTATTAACGTCATGCCAGTTTACGTTTGAGGGACTGCTCTCCATCATAAAGAATGGCTGTCCGTCCTTCATAGAGCGGAAAGCATCGTGTACGAACGCAGTCTCGAGGGCAACGTATTCGTTCTCTCCCTTATCCCATGCGGGATAGTTGTCCCAGGAAATGAGATCAAGATGAGATGCGAATTTCTGATAGTCAATGCCATCGTAGAGCTTCATAAAGTTAGTAGTAATAGGAATATTGGGAGTAATCTCTCTCAAAGGCGCGATCTCATTTTCATAGAACGAGATATGGCTCTCGGAAACGAATCTGTTCCAGCAAAGCTTCATTGCGGGAACGTGATTTTCGCCCCTGAACTTAGGTGAATTTATCTGTGACCAGTCATTTACTCTGTGGCTCCAGAAGCCGTTCCACCATTTATCGTTAAGCTCCTCGATATCGTTGTGATAGTAATTCTTAAGCCAATCTCTGAATGCATTCTGACAAAGGTCGCAATGACACTCACCGCAATATTCATTTGATATGTGCCACATCTTGAGAGCGGGATGATCCTTGTATCTCTCGGCGATGATTCTGTTTATCTCCTGCACCTTTTTTCTGTAGATGGGAGAGGTAAGGCAATGATTATGGCGAACACCGAATTCGTTTCTGATTCCGCTTTCCTCAACACGGAGCACCTCGGGATATTTCTGTGCAAGCCACGGGGGTCTCGCACCCGAGGGCGTGGCGAGAATAACGTCGATACCATTCTCATAGAGCTTATCCATCATAGTATCGAGCCACTCGAAATTATATACTCCCTCCTCGGGCTCGATAAGAGACCAGGAGAAGATATTGATAGTTGCGCTGTTTACGTTAGCGAGCTTCATAAGGCGCATATCCTCATCCCATATTTCGGGTATCTTAAACCATTGATCGGGATTATAGTCTCCGCCGTGGATTATGTAATCAAAAAACTTCTTTTCCAAAGTATCACAACCTGACAAAATATTGATAAATTCATTCTAACACAGCGAATTGGATTTAACAATATAAACAAAACAACTTTACGATAAAGCAATTGCATTTGTAAAAGTAATATTCTATAATAAACCCAATCAGTCAATTGCGCGGTGATATTATGAACGAACTAAGTAATATTTTTCTAAACATAAAAAACGGTGATACCGTTACTCTTGAGAAAAACAAGATATATGATGTATATCAAGATGATGCGTTTTGTCACGAGGGGTATTTCTGCTCTAATACGTCGAAGCGCCACGAAAATCCAAAGGGCAGAAAGTTTTCTGCCATATACCTTCGAAAAAAATCGGATATTACCATAGACGGCAACGGTGCTACCATTCTCATTCACGGCAAGATGACGCCCTTGTTATTTGACAAATGCAGAAATATTACTGTAAAAAATCTTACAATAGACTATGCCTGTCCTACTATGACGGAATTTACAATTCTCGAAAACAAGGATGGCAACTGCCTTATAAAAATCAACGACGACTGTCGCTACAGAATTGAAAAAGGCAATCTTATATGGATGGGCGAAGCTGATAAAAACGGTAAGCCTTATTGGGAAAGCAACTATATCGGTCCCGGAAGATATATAAAGCTCTTCGACCTCGCAACCGAGACGGCTGTTGATTTCAGCAAAAAAGACCTGGATTTTAAATCAATAGAGGAAATCGCGCCCCATACTCTCCGCGTTACCTTAAGAGATAAGAATATTTATTTGCCCAAAGGTCATATTATTCAGACACGCAATATTGTACGAGACCAAACGGGTAGCCTTTTCAACAGATGTAAAAACCTCAGATTCGAAAATCTCCGCGTTATGTTTATGCACGGCCTCGGTATGGTTTCCCAATTCTGCGAAAACGTATCCTTTATAAATTGTGACCTTACCCCGAAAGGTGGTCGCACCATTACAAGCACCGCCGATTTCTTCCAATTCTCCGGTTGCAAAGGTAATCTGATTGTGGATTCTTGCAAGGCTTGGGGCGCTCAGGACGACTACATCAATGTTCACGGTACACATCTTCGAATCATAAAGAAAAACGAGAGAAAGAAAACTATAACAGTCCGCTTTATGCACCCCGAAAGCTGGGGCTTTCAGGCTTTTGAAGAGGGCGACGAGTTGGAATTTATAAAATGGGACACCCTTAAGCCCTACGCAGAAACAAAGGTGGTAGCATACGAGAAGCTAAACGATACGGATATCCGTCTCACTCTCGACAGACCGCTCCCGCCGTTGGAAAAAGGAAGAGACGTAGTTGAAAACGCTACGTGGACTCCTAACCTCTATGTACGAAACTGCGACTTCGGGCCCACCGAGGGCAGAGGTATCCTCGTCACTACACGCGGTGAGGTTATTATCGAAAACAACCGCTTTCGTAATCTGTGGGGTCCCGCTCTTCTTATTGAGGACGATTGCAATTTCTGGTTTGAATCGGGCTACACGAGAGAAATAATCTTCCGCAACAATACTGTTACAAATTGCGAATACGCTTCCATGTGGGAAGGCTCCCCTGTTATCCGATACTCCCCTAAGGTTATGGACGAGAAATCAACGAAATACGTCCACGGAAAGCTGATCCTTACGGGTAACACCTTCTCTCTCCCCAAGGAAGAAAAGCACCGCATTTACTTAGAAGCCCTTAAGGAAGCAGAAATCACCGACAACGTTTTCGACAAGCCTTACGAAATTGTCAGTAAATGTGTAGGCAATATATATGATGAAAATAATATAGTTAAACCAAAAGAAGCGTAGCAGATATAAACCGCACAAAATTCTGCAGACAGAACAAAAAACACACCTATAATATTAAATCTCAGGCGACAAACTGAATGATAAGCCTTTTTCTTTCAGTTTCAATATCTCTTTTTCGTATTCTTATAATTTTTTGGCATAAAAATTCCTCCTATGATAGTTTATTCTACCATAGGAGGGCGTTTTTTCTATTTACTTTTAATAGTATCTCATAAGTGCTACTACCTTACCGAGAATAATAACCTCATTTGTAATAATAGGCTCAAACTCATCGTTCTCGGGCTGGAGACGGAAATGTCCGTTTTCCTTATAGAAACGCTTAACGGTAGCCTCGTCTTCAATCATAGCAACTACGATTTCACCATTAGCGGCATAGGGAGTTTTCTCTGCGATAACTATATCGCCATTGAGAATACCTGCCCAGAGCATACTCTCGCCCTTGACCTTAAGAGCGAAAAGGGGCTTGTCCCTTGATACTCTGCCCGTATAAGGAATATAACCCTCGATCTGCTCAACGGCAAGAATGGGCATACCTGCGGTAACAGTACCTAAGAGGGGTACGTGAGTAATATTCTCCGCCTGACCGAGAATTCGAATTGACCTCTTGAGAAGAGGGTCTCTCATAATATAGCCTGCATTCTCGAGAGCATCAAGATTTGCCTGAACAGACGAGGTAGATTTAAGACCGACCGCCGCACCGATCTCTCTTACTGACGGGGGTACACCCTCCTGAGAACGCTCCACGAGAAATTCATATATTCTTTTTTGTGTATCGTTGATAGGTTCCACAAAAATCACCTTTCCGAACAAATTTTCTGTATTCCAAGGGTATAATAACACATATTCTCGAAAAAAGCAAACATTTGTTTGCAAAAAGCAGAAAAAATTTTCATATATTTATGAGAAATTCTTTTTTGAAGGTGAGTATATGTTCAGAGTTTTCCGCTTCAAGCAATTATGTATTATATCTTTTCTGATCTGCATTGCTCTTATATTGGTCAGCGCACTAAACGTAACGAAGCCTCTTTCAGAGGTCTCTGCTACCACAACCGCAAATGTACCCGTCGTAATGTATCATCAGATATGCAATAAAAATTGCGGTGATTACGTGCTTTCGCTTGAGGATCTGGAAGAGGATTTTCAATACCTCAAAGATAACGGTATTACACCAATATCCTTCAGTCAATTAAGAGAATTTACTCAAAATGGCACTACGCTCCCCGAAAAGCCGCTGTTAATAACCTTCGACGACGGTTGTCGCAGCTTTCTCACTAAGGTAGTACCACTCTTAGAAAAATACGGTTATCCTGCAAATGTAAACATAATCGGCTCTCTCACAAGGCTATATACCGAAAACGGTGACACCAACGACGCGTACGCATACCTTAATGAAAGCGATATAAAAGAATTGTCCCGTCATCCCCTTGTTGAAATCGGATGTCACACCTACGACCTTCACAATTTGTCAGGAAGACGCGGTATGGCGAAGCTGCAAGGCGAATCAGAGGATGAGTACATTAATTTTATTAAAGAGGATATTAAAAAATTCGACGATTTGTTCTATGAAATAACGGGAGATAAGCTATCCGTTTTTGCATATCCCTACGGGATTAAAAATGATATTCTCCCCCGCATACTTGAGGAATCAGGATATAAAGTAATACTCACATCAGGTGAGCGAATAAACAAGCTTTCTGTCGGCAGCTCTCTCACCGAAATCGGTAGATTTAACCGACCACACGGAATAAAAAGCGACGAGTTTTTCTCCGATTTATTTCCTATTGCAAATGAGTCTGCTAATGTGTATAATTAAAATAATTATGGATTAAATTCACGAAAGCGAGGTGTTCTCCCGTGGCAGAAAAGAAAAACTTCCGTGCTCCCGATTGGTTTAAGCTTGATAATGCCGGTATTCTTTTCCCCGGGCAGAACAGCAACAAATGGTCGAATATCTTCAGAGCCTCAGTAGAGCTTAAGGAAGAAATTGATCCCGAGCTTTTGCAAAAGGCACTCGACAATATTATGCCTCGCTTTCCTATGTACGCTGTAAGAATGAGACGCGGTCTCTTCTGGTATTATCTCGAGAAGAATCCCATTGCCTCACCTACTGCAAAGCCCGATATACAAAATCCCTGTTATAGGGTAAAGTATAAGGAAGCGGACAGATATCTCTTCCGCGTTTACTATCATAATAAAAATATATCAGTTGACTTTTTCCACGCCCTCACTGACGGATATGGAAACTCCACCTTTCTTTTCACCCTCGTCGCAGAGTATTTAAGGCTCAAGGGTCACCATATTCCCGTAACGGGAGTGGTCAAGGATATTTCAGAAAAAGCAAGAAAAACCGAGATAGAGGATGCTTTCCCGAAATTTGCTACTTCAAAGGCAAAGGCATCCGTTTTGGACAAGCACACTTATATCCCGGGCGGCACGAGAGTATCGAAACATAGCGTAAACCTCACCATGGGAACTATGTCCTTCAAACAGATACACGCCATTGCCAAGGAAAAGGGCGTTACGGTAACGGAGCTTTTCGCCGCTATTCTTATGGATATCCATATTAAGAGGCAGTTGCGCGAGAGAACTAAGCAAAAGCTTGTTGCGGTTCAAGTTCCCATCAATCTTCGAAACATATATCCCACCGACACACTCAGAAACTTCTCAATATGCTTAAAGGTCACTATCGACCCCAATTTGGGCGAATACACCTTTGATGAAATCCTACGAGAAGTATCCCTTCAGCTTCGTCTTCAGAGAGATGAAAAGAAGATAAATTCAACTATCACTCACAATCTTGCATTCGAGAAAAATCCTATCTTAAGGATATTGCCCTTGTGTGTAAAGGACGTGGCTCTCAGCGTTGCTACATTGGTAGCCGCAGAGAGGACAACCTCGTCATACCTCTCGAATCTCGGTCCCGTAAAGCTTCCCGACGAAATGGTTTCGCTTATCGAGAAGGTTTATTTCGTACCCGGTCCCGGAATGCATACCGCCGCAAGATGCGGTGTAGCAAGCATCGGTGACAATCTCGTATTTGCCTTTGCAAGTATCATAAAGGAAGCCGATATTGAACGTGATTTCTTCACCACCTTAGTCAAGATGGGTGTTCACGTTAAGATAGAAAGCAACAGAGAATAACCCAAAACGTAAATCAAGGAGAAAATATGTCGTACTGTGTAAATTGCGGAGTAGAGCTTGACAAGAGCGCAAAAAAATGCGTGCTATGTGACACTCCCGTATATAATCCCAACGAAAATATTCCCGCAGACGCCCCCACCCCGTTTTCGCAAACGCCTATCGAGATACGCTCGTCGGTAAAGGTGAAATTTACTGCCATAATTATCTCGTTTGTAATTCTGATTCCGAACATCGTCTGCGTATTGTTGAACTTCCTTTTGAATTCCGATAACCTTTGGTTTCCTTACGTAGCCGCAACCAGCTTCCTCGTATGGGTGGTTTTCGTTTTTCCCTTTATCACCGAAAAACGCAAGCCGTATCTTATGTGGGGCTTCGATTCCTTGGCGACGGCACTTTATATATTCGTGTTCTACGCGCTTAATTCCAAGGATGAGGGTTGGTATTTCTCAATAGCTATACCAGCTATCGCCATTACCTCTGCTTGTGCATTCTACTACATCCACTGGTACAGGCAGAGAAAGCGTCATTGGTCCTCAAAGGTGCTTCACGGATTTGTCGACGTCACCATAATCCTGAGTATTTTAGTTGTGTGCTTAATACTTAATGGTTACGTTTTCGGTGCTACTATCACCGCCGTATGCGCTCTTTCCTGCCTTGCTCTCGTTTTCTTCTGGTTATACGTTAACAAGAGTAAAAAGGTAAGAGCCTGGCTCGCAAAGAAAATGTTTATATAAAATAATCCCGATGAGTGATACTCATCGGGATTATTTTTTATTATTCTGCCATTTTAAGAGTCATTTCAAGGATTCTCTTTACGCATACGCGAAGATGGTCTTCTGTAAGTATTCCCTTTTTGTAGCCTTCCATAAGGTCCTCGGGATAACCTACGTGCATCTTCATATCGTTACCCGCCATAACCTCTTTTACGGGGTCATTTTTCACACCCCAGTCGGTAGTAACCATATTCTTGAAGCCCCATTCCTCACGGAGAATACCCGTGAGAAGCTCGTAGCTTTCGGAGGTGTGCTGACCGTTTATGAGATTGTATGATGACATAACCGTCCACGGGTCTGCTTCTTTAACGCAGATTTCAAAGCCCCTGAGATAAATCTCTCTGAGTGCGCGCATCGAAAGACGGGAGTCGCAACCCATTCTGTTTGCTTCCTTGTTGTTACAAGCAAAGTGCTTCATAGAAACGGCTACTTTCTGAGACTGGATACCTCTCATCTGAGAAGCGCATATCTTACCCGAAATAAGGGGGTCTTCGGAGAAATACTCGAAGTTTCTGCCGCAGAGGGGATTTCTGTGAATATTAAGAGCGGGAGCGAGCCAGATGCCGATATTGTTCTCTCTGATTTCCGCGCCGCCGCACTTACCTACCTCGTAAGCCAGGTCTTCATCCCACGCACAAGCGAGAAGTGTGGCGCAGGGCCAAGCGGTTGTAGGAATACCCGTTTCGGGATCGAGACGGAGACCTGCAGGACCGTCAGCTGTGGGAATGGGCGGAATATTAAGGCGCTTCATACCGCCGAAGCAACCTGTATTGGCAACGCCCGTAGGCTCCTTACCGCCGACGAAATCCATAAGCTCCTCGAGAGTAAACTGCTTAATAAACTCGTCGAGAGTGCATTTTACTCCGACATCGTCAAACATTACGGTTTCCGCAGGAGCGGAAGCGCCCGACTTTTCGGGCTCACCGTAGAAATACTCCTCTTCACCCATAGGAAGAGTCTCGTAAGAGCCGTCTGAGAGCATTCTCTTAGAAAGCTTAAAGGGTTTACACCAAGGCTTTAACTGCTCTGTAACTGTATCTTCCGCCACTGTATATGTAAAGGCTACCTTTTCGGCATCTCTTACGGAGGTGCCGAGATAGAAGCTATACTCACCCGCTTCAAGCACGTATGCGGATGCCTTAATTTTACCCAAATCGTCGAAGCTTGCCATATCCTTTACATCAAAGGACATTGCAAGGGTTTCCTTTTCACCGGGAGCGAGAAGCTTTGTTTTCTTAAATGCACCGAGAACTCTTGCGGGCTTGCCCAGTTTACCCTGAGGTGCGGAGTAGTAAAGCTGTACGACCTCTTTACCTGCTACGTCACCTGTGTTTTCAACGGTAACCACCGCAACTATCTTTCCGTCGCTTTCGGTACATACCTTACCGGAAAGAGCAAAGGTTGTATATGAGAGACCGTATCCGAAGGGATATCTTACCATTTCCTTTGCGCCGGGAATGGTCTCAAAATATCTGTAGCCAACGTATATATCGTCAGTATAATCAAGATATCTGAAATCCTTATGGAAATCCTCTACACAAGGATAGCAATCGTAAGATTTTGCAAAGGTATCAACCAATTTACCCGAGGGGTTCACGTCACCGTAGAGGATATCCGCAATAGCGGCACCGCCCTCTATACCACCCTGCCAGGAGAAGAGGATAGCCTTTACCTTTTCGTTATTTTCAAGATATTCGCAGTCAACTATACCGCCGGAGTTAATAACGACAATAACCTTTTTAAAGAGGTCACAAGCCTTGTCGATAAGATCCTTTTCAAGGTCGGAGAGGTAGTAGTCACCGCCCGAGGGTCTGCGGTCAACACCCTCTGCAGAGAAACGGCTCACGGTAATAACCGCCGTATCTGCCCACTCAGATGCAGACTTAACTAATTCATCGGGTACAAGAGCTTCCTTAACGTGCATACTCTGGAAGGTCTCGTACGTAACCTGGTCTCTGTCCTTATTGCCAAGCTCCTCGATAACAGTGAAGAAATCGTTAGCGTTAACGACGTTCCAAATCGCATCAATTTCCTTCTGCGAAGGAACGTTAACCTGCCCATCCTCTACGTGCTTCTTATAGAAATCTATAAGGGGCTCGTAAATCTTTACGCCCTTCATCTTGAAGCCGTCGTAGATATTACGAATATAAGGCACGTGAACGTCACCGCTACCGCCGCCACCCTTGATATACTCAATGGTAGCTTTACCGAAAAGAGCAATCTTTTCGCTCTTGCAAAGAGGGAGAGCATTATCTGTATTTTTAAGGAGTACCATACCCTCGGTAGCCGCCTTACGGGAGAATGCGATATGCTTCTCTGATGCGGTAACGCGTCTGCCATCCTCACCTAAAGGAAGACAAGGCTGATATCTGAATCTTGCAAATTTGTCCATCATATAAATCATTCCAATCGATTATGATATATTTTTTAATTATGCATTTTGACTTTCTTTCTTCCTATCGTGAATCACCATACCCGCAACGGTGAAAACGAGAAGCGGGATATGAGTGAAGAAGAGAACGCTGAACGCACCCGAGCAAATGTCGTAGGTACACCAGAGAAGATTGTTTACGATAGTCCAAAAGCGGTACTTCGCGCCACTCTTCTGACCGATACACATAATAAATGAAAGTGATGCTATTATAGCGAGAACGCAAAGGCCTATTATCTTGAAATCCTTTGACCCGAGGTCGGTAACCAAGAGATTTACACCAATAAAGGCAAAGGCATATATAGCCACAAGCCACTTGGGAAGAGGCTTGCCCTTGGAGTCGAAGAAGTAGTTGATAATAGCCTGCGCCGCACCGATAAAGCAGGAAGCCGCACCGTTAATACCGCTGCCCACGAAATAACTGAGAGCGCAGAAAAGGTTGCCGCCAAATACGAGAAGAAGGATAAGCTTCATACTCTTACCCTTTACGAGAGAAGCGGCAATCATAGATATAAGACCTAACGTACTGAATATGTACGGCAATATCGCCATAAATCTTTCCATATATCACACCTACCAACGAGAATTACTATGAGATTATATCACACACCGAATAAAAGCACAATAAAATAAACGGAATATTCCGCAGAATATCCCGTATTGTTAATTAATTTACTTCATTCTCGCATTTTCCCGTTTCAACAATATCAATTATATTGTTCACCGTTGTCTCCGCGATGTTTTCGAGGGCTTCTTCCGTTAAGAAAGCCTGATGAGAGGTTACTATTACGTTTGGCATCGAGATAAGTCGGGCGAGTGTGTCATCCTCTAAAATATGACCCGAGTTATCCTCAAAGAAGAGGTCTGATTCCTCCTCGTAAACGTCAAGACAAGCGGCGCCCACCTTACGGGATTTAATACCGTTAAGAAGGCTTTCTGCATCTATAAGCGCACCTCTTGAGGTATTGAGAATCACAACGCCTTTTTTACATTTCTCAATAGCCTTATCATCAATAATATGATAAGTATCCTCCATAAGAGGACAATGAAGAGAAATAATATCACTCTGTGAAAGGAGCTCATCCATTTCAACGTATCTTATTGTGTCGCCGTTATCGAGTCCCGATGCAGGGAATTTATCGTATGCCAAGACCTTCATTCCGAAGCCTCGGCAGATATCAATAAACACTCTGCCGATACGACCCGTACCGATAACACCTACAGTCTTCCCGTGAAGGTCAAAGCCTGTAAGACCCGAAAGAGAGAAATTAAAATCCTTAGAGCGGATATACGCCTTGTGAATACGGCGGATAGAGGTGAGAAGAAGAGCGATTGTATGCTCCGCAACTGCGTATGGTGAATATGCAGGTACTCTCAATACGTGAATCTTGCCCTTTGCATATTTCATATCCACGTTGTTGAAGCCCGCGCATCTGAGGGCGAGAATCTTGATTCCCATCTCAACCATACGGTCAATAACCGCATCGTTTATAGTATCGTTTACAAAGGCACATATACAGTCGTAGCCCCTTGCAAGACCCACGGTGTCTTCGTTTAATTTTGTTTCGTAATACTTGAATTTAATATCCTTTTGCGCTCCGAATTTATCGAAGGCAACCTTATCATAAGGCTTAGTATCGAAAAAAGCGACTTTCATTTTTTACTCCTTATTAAAACTCATATTTTCTATAAAAAGCTCTGAGAAGAGGGTGCTTTGTGACATATCCTCATATCTCGCATATTTAATCCAACTCAAATCATTTTTACCGAGAGCGTAGCTTACGGTTCCTTTTAAGCTGCTGTTGTTTATGCACTCGTATTTGTCCGTTAATCCCTCGGGCAGAAGACCCGTCAAAACGGCACTTGTTATATTTATTTTATGTGAAAAACCACCTGAAATGTAAAGCTTTTCTATTTTGTCAAAGGTTATTTTATTACTCTTCATAAGAGTTGCGATTCCGGAATATATTGCAGACTTTGATAACTGATACTGTCGGATATCCCCCTCGGCAAGAGTTACATTGTCCGAAACGGCAAAGGGCTTGTCCATATACCCCGTCCCATCAATTATACCTTTTTTCAGAAGAAATGCAATAACATCAATAAGACCCGTAGCACATATACCCTTGGGTGACTTATCACCTATCGTCTTATATCCGTTTTCGGAATATTCGTAAATTGCTCCCTCTGTTGCAGTCATACCGCACGATATCCCTACACCCTCGAAACAAGGACCTGCAGCCGCTGAGGTACAGATAATTTCTCCATTTCCAACGAGGGCAATTTCGGCGTTTGTTCCTAAATCCACAAGAAGATTATATTTACCCTCCGACGGCTTATTCAAACAGCTTATACCCGCAACAATATCTGCTCCTACAAAAGAGGATATGCAGGGAAGAGTTTCGATTTCTTTTATTCCGTCTATATTAAGCTTGTGGGCATCGCCTTTTCTTCCCTCAAGGAATACGGGGGTATATGGGTACGTACCGAGAGTTGAGCAATCCTCTCCCCAAAAGGTGTGGAGCATAGTAGTATTTCCGGAGATATACATTTTATCTGCCTTCGCCCCCGAGGAAGATATCATACGGTTTATTTCATCTATGAGTATCCTTTGTAACTGAGCCGCACCGTTTTTCGTACAGTATTCTACACGGGATATTACGTCGGCACCGTATATGCTTTGGGGATTATTCCGCGTAACTATCTCGGAAACGGTACCGTCCTCGGAAACAACCGCAAGGGCAAGTGTAGTAGTGCCGATATCGAGAGCAAAAATAGCTTTCTCCCGTTTCTTTTCGGTCGTTTCTATCCCGGCAGAGAATTCAATTACTCCTTTTTCAAAAAAACTGACGGTAATATCACGCTCTATTACGTACTGACAGGAAAGCTCCTCTTTACCATCTACAAGAACCGTACATTTTCTGCAGATACCCTTACCGCCGCAAGGGTGATCAACCCTACCCCCATCACTTATAAGAAGTGACGAAAGCAAGGAGCCTTTTTCAGCATTATATACTTTTCCGTCAATAGTAACCTTAATCATATTATTACCAATATATTTTACTAAAGCACCGCAAAGATGCGGTGCTTTATTTGTTTATCAAAGTTCGCTTATATTAAGATTCTCGTCAGCAATCAAGAACTGAGGATACCGGGGGAATGCATAAATAGTAGGTTGAACCTCGCTCTCAAGAAGAGTAAAGGTAAACTCACTGAAGCCCGTCTCGTAATCTGCCGCAACGTGGGGAGCATCCTTAACAAACCAAGTATTGTCTCTAAATACCGCGGTAGATGAGTCAATTACTCTGTCGTCTGAAACGAATTTTCTGTCAACGGTATCGAGATATTCCTTAGGAAGTGTCTCACCTAGAGGAGCAACAGTAGCGAAGTTAGAGGTAAGCTCTGTCTCGAGAACCATATCGCCGTTTAAGTGTGCTCTCTCATATACCGGCACGAGACCGATATTGTAGTTAGATACGAATGAGAGCTTCACGCCGCTTTCCATAGCACCCTTAAGAGTGTCCTCGGTGCTCATTACGAAGCTTCTCACACCGTCCAATTTCTCCATAAGCACGGGATATTCATCCTCGTGACCGCCGAAGATAGTCTCACGTGCGGAGTCAAAATCCCCATCGGGGCAAAGAGCCCAGAAGCCACACATTGTACCGAGACAATCGCGAAGCATCACGTCATTTGCTCTGTCGAAGCTGTTAGAAACAGTATCATTTGCAACAAAGGTGATAAAATCAAGCACACCGAGTGAATTGAAAATAGTCATAAAAACTCTGAGCAAAAGATTGTCAGCAGCTACGCTATTCACAAGAGAAACGAGCGTGTCGGATTCAAACACTATTCTTCCGTTAAGTGCATCGCCGCAAACGTACGTACCATTCTGCGCGCCCGAAAGATATACCGCAGAATTGATACTGTCGTAGCCGTAGTAATACATATATGCGGTTGTAACCATACCGCCCATAGAAGCGCAGATAATGTTAACCTTATCAACGCCGTTGTTTCTCTTGGCGGTTTCCACGTACTCGCTAAGCTCGTCTGCCAGCTGTACGGGGGCCTTGCGCCAGTCGTAGGTGAAGAAATAAACGTTTTCTGCGCCGTATTTTTCAACGGCAGTCTTTACGATACCCTCTTCACCGCCGTCACCGAGAGCATAAACCTTATCCATATTCTCTGCCATAGAGCCCTTGTACTGTACCATAGATACGTTTGGGTCGAGCGAATTTCCTTCCTTGTCACAGGCAATAGGGAGAAATACACCCTTCGCAACCTCAAAAAGACCGTCTGCAACGGTTTCCTTGCCGTTTAGAGTAAGACTACCCCAGAAGCCCTTGAACAGGAGACCCATAATATCTCCCGCATTTACTTGGAGCGCCTTCGTGCCGTCGGAATAAGTAAGACCTGCGAAGTCGATACCTCTGACGATAATAACGGGTGTAACCTTTTCCGCCTCAACCGCCGCAGAAACTGACGGCATCATAAGTGAAAAAACCATTACCACAATTAACAAAGCTGATATTAATTTCTTCATAAATCCATAAACCCCTTTCAAAGGATCATCTAAAATAAATCGTACAACAAATATATTACACTGTCAAGAAAAACAAGGATTTCTATTGTTTATTATAATATTATTTGATAAACTTAGGGTGACAAGAGTAACGGGAGGCGCTTATTATGAGTAAAATTAAAATCGGTGTATTCGGCGCAGGACGAGGCTGTAACATTGCCGAGAATTTCAAGCATATGGACTGTGAATTGGTGGCTCTGTGCGAGTGCGACAGTGAACGCGCCCAAAAAGGTCTTGCAGATGCAGGGCTTGATTTACCCGTTTTTAAAAGCTTCGATGAATTTATAGAGCAAGAAATGGATGCAGTTATTATCGCAAACTTCTTCCACGAGCACACACCCTATATGATAAAATGCTTCGAAAAAGGGATTCACGTTCTTTGCGAATGTATCCCAAACAGTACGTTGGCAGAGGGTGTTGAGCTTATCAGAGCTTACGAAAAGAGCAGCTCCATATTTATGCTCGCAGAGAATTATCCGCAGATGAGCTTTAACAGAGAGATGAAAAGAATCTGCGACGGCGGTACTCTCGGCAAGCTGATATATGCAGAGGGAGAATATAACCATCCCCCTTGTCCCGATGACTATGAATTTGTAAAAGGTTATATTCACTTCACAGACCATTGGAGAAATTACCTTCCCCGCTCATACTACATAACTCATTCTCTCGCTCCCATTATGTGGTCAACGGGTGCTACTCCCCAAAAGGTACACGCTATGCCCGTTTTCTTACCTATAAAGGAAGAAGCTACCGCCCGCCGTGTCGGTGACAGAGCGGCTATTATCACCACACTTAATGACGACGGCTCTGTATTCAAAGTAACGGGTTGTGCGGGTTTCGGCGCTCACAGTAACTCCTACCGCATCTGCGGAGAAAACGGACAGATAGAAAATCTGCGCGGTTACGGTGAAAAAATTATGCTCCGTTATAACTCCTGGGATATCCCCGAGGGAATGGAAGAGGTCAACGTTTATGACGCTCAATGGAACGATGATGACGAGGAGCTTATCCTGAGAGCGGGTCACGGCGGCGGAGACTTCATAGTATCAAGAATGTTCCTGGACCTTATCCGCGAGGGCGGAGAACCGGAGCATCCTTATGATATATATTCCGCAGTCACTATGGCAAACGTGGCAATTCTCGCACACCGCTCTATACTCAACAACGGTGCTACCTACGACATTCCCGATTTCCGCAACGAAGAATGTCGCAAGGAATACGAAAATGACACACTTTCTCCATTCGTATATTCCGACGGCACGAAGCCCTCTATCCCCTGTTGCTCTAAAACAGACTATTCTCCTACTGAGGAACAGATAGAGAAAATGAAACAGATTCTCGGTCAGTAATGCTTTACTTATAAAAACAAAAAGAGTATAATATTTCAAAATCAAATATCCGAAAGGAACTGATAATATGTTTAAGTATATCGGCTTTGGCTTACTTGCAATATTAGGTTTGTTCATAGTTCTTCTTGTAATTGCCGCTATCAGAGCAATCACCATAAAGGCGAAGCCTAATACGAATAAGCCCGCCATAAATCCCACAGAGGACGAAGCAAACGACTACGCTCGTAAGCTCTCTGAAATGGTAAAGGTACCCACAATATCTTTAAGAGGTAATACGGACCTTACACAGTTTTATAAGCTCCACGAGGTAATGGAGAAAAACTTCCCCCTCGTATTTTCAAAGCTTGAGAAAACAGAAATCGAAGGAAACCTTCTCTTCAAATGGGCAGGTAAAGACCCCAAGAGAAACGGTATTCTCCTTATGGGACATCAGGACGTAGTTACCGCCGACGAGCCCAACTGGGAGCGCGACCCCTTCTCAGGTGAAATCGCAGACGGCAATATCCACGGCAGAGGCGCTATGGACTGCAAATCAACCTTCTTCTCCGAATTCCAGGCTATCGAGGAGCTTCTGGCAGAAGGCTACGAGCCCCCCTGCGATATCTATCTTGCTACCGCAGTTGACGAGGAAATCTCAGGTGACGGTGCACCGAAGCTTGTAAGCTACCTTAAGTCAAAAGGTGTTCATCTTGACGTTGCTATGGACGAGGGCGGTGCAATCCTCAAGGATCAGCTCCCCACGATGAATGGTTGGTGTGCCGCTATCGGTCTTCTTGAAAAGGGTTACATAGACCTTAAGGTTATCGCCAAGGGCAAGGGCGGTCACTCCTCAACACCCCGAAGCAATACACCTATGGCAAGGCTTTCAAAGTTCGTTGCCGACATCGAGAAGGACAAGCCCTTTAAGGCAGAAATTTCCGGTGCGGTTTACGCCATGCTTAAAGAAGCGGCGCCTTATCTCGGATTCCCCCTTCGTATGGTTCTCGGTAATATGTGGCTCTTCAAGGGACTTCTTACCAAGGTGCTTCCCATTGTATCTCCCATGTGTAATGCTTTCGTAAGAACAACCTTCTGCTGTACAATGGCAGAGGGCTCACACACACCCAACGTTATCCCCTCAGAAGCATATATCGTATGTAATCTCCGTACATCTCCCCACCAGAACGTAGATGCTACTATGGCGGTATTACAGAAGTACGCTGACAAGTACGACCTTGAATTCGAAATCATCCACGCTCGCAACGCTTCAAATACAGTTGACTACAAGGGCGAGGAATTCTCATTCCTTAAGAAATGTCTTAACGAGTGCTATCCCGACGCAGGCGTTATCCCCTACCTTATGACAGGCGGTACAGACTGCCGTCACTACGAGGAAGTAGCAGACAATTGTCTTCGCTTCTGCCCCATTAAAATGAGTAACGCTCAGTTAGCCGCTATGCACGCCGCTAACGAAAGCATCGGTGTAAAGGAAGTTGCCGACTGCGTTAAGTTCTATAAATACTACGTTCAGAATCATAAATAATCCTTACAGGAAAGCCCCTGACGATTTCTCGTCGGGGGCTTTGCTATTAACCTGCTATATGCTCCATAGTTTTATCAACTGCTTCTTCAATATCCACAGTACCCACACCGAAAATGGACGTGTGTATCTTACCGTTTACGGGCTTCTTCCAATATTCGTCGATACAATCTATGCCGCCTCTCATACCGAGTATAGAACCTACGGTTGCGCCGTTGCAGTCCGTATCAAATGCGGTCTGCACCGCCATACAGATAGATCTTCCGAAGTCGCCCTCGCCGTAGAGGAGAGCGGCAACTACTATCATAGCGTTTGATATTACGTGGCACCAGCCGTGGTCGGTATATTCATCGTAAGCGGAATGAATGTAATCGTAGCATTCCTCGAGACTTACGCCCTTTTTATAATCGTCCATTATTTTGGTAACGGCTTCGTACAATCTGGACTTAGATGGAATCTGAGCAAGACCGCATTTGATAATATCCTCGATTTTGTCGGTAACTGCCGCGCAGGCAATCATAGCGCTGACAAACATTTCTCCGTATATACCGTTTTTAACGTGGGAGATTCTCGCATCGTTAAATGCCATCTCCGCCGCCGTTTCAGGGTCACCGGGACAGATATAGCCGAAATAGTCACCGCGGATCTGTGCGCCTATCCATTCACGGCACACGTTTTTATACATGGCAGATGCCGGTGGCTCGATACATTTAATAAAGTTTACGTAAGCAACTCTTTCGGCGGTAAAGTACGAGTTGACCGACTGATATTTAAGCCACGCAGATGCTACGTCGTTTGACTTAAAGTCTCTGCCGTACTGTTCTATTATCTTCTGACCGAGGACAACGTAGTTCGTATCGTCATCTACGGGCATACCGTCAACCTTATCGGCACAAGCATCGGTATTGAAATAGAACTTAAACCCTGCCCTTTCCTCCTCGGAAGCATCCGTGCTGAGAAAATATCTGTGCATCGGATAATTATCCGTTTTCTTAAGAAGCGGAATTAACTCGTTACTTCTGGCCCCCTCTACGGGCTTACCTAAAAGACAGCCTACGGCTCTTCCCGTCCATGCGCCGAGAAGCTTATTTCTGAGAGCATCCCCGACGGGTGCTTCGCCTTTAATAGGGTAAGCTATTCTTGATGCCCTTATACCGTCAAGGTCATTGGGCTCTTCGTACTTATAATCGGGTCTTATATCCGCATTTATAACAGTTTCGAAAATCTTATTACAGAGAGCTTCCTTTTCTGCGCTATTTTCCATAGCGGCAACCTCTTCGAAAAAAGCCTTCTGACTTTCTAAATCAAGGCCCTCCTCCATAGACTGATTATACTCTGCAATTATATCGTTGAGATATCTGTTGAACTCCTCTTTATTGTTATAATTGGGCTTTATTTCAGTATTATATATCTTCGCAAACATATTTACACCTCAAGCGTTTTTATTTACGTATCTAAGGATTCTTCTGCCGTCTTTACATATATCTACTGCTGTAACGGATATATTGTCAAGCGCAAAGAAAAAATCGCGAGTCTTAACTCCTAAAGCTGTAGGAATGAGATACTCAAGCATTCCGTGGTGGCTGAATACTGCAACTCTTTTTCCGAAGCCGTATGTATTTATAACGTAATCAACAAGCTTCTGCGCTCTTTGGTTGTTGTCTTCTACAGCTTCGCAACCAAATTCGTATTCTTCAGTACCGAAGAGCTTTGGGCACATTTCCACATTCTTATAAAGCTCCTTGAGGCTGTCAAGACTGCATCCGTAATATCCCGGTGTGCATCCGCACTCTATAATCTCAGGACATACCTTTAAAAGCGGGCTATCGCCCTTCGCCTCGCACACTCCCCTTGCCGTCTTAAATGCGCGAAGAAGAGAACTGGAAATATATCCGTCTATGGGAGTATCCTTCAAGAGTTCGCCGAGAATTCTGCATTGTTCTTCGCCCTTGGGGGTCAATTGTCCGTCGCTTGGGTCTCTGCCCGCCCAATCATCATAATTAGTCTCAGCATGACGAATAAATAATATTTCAAGAACATCTTTTTCCATGTTACTCATAGTTTCTGCTGCTCCTTGTAAAACTTCTGCACGGACATATACGCACCCACAACGCTGTAAAGAGCGTAAACACCGTAAATAAAATAAGTAGCGGTAGTATAATCCACCAAAAACATCTGCACGTTAAGGAAAAGACCAATAACGCAGTTTACTATCCAGAGATAGGTATATTCTATGTATGCGAGCATAGTAAGTATGGGTACGATAAAGCCCATAATAAAAAGATAACTATCCCATATAGCGTATTGATAATCTTTAAGCATAAAGATATACGCAGTAATTGCCCATAATGCCAGAACACCGAGGGAGAAAAGTATTCTCGCCTTATTAGACATCTTCTTAAACACAACGGTTTTCTTATACGCTTTTTTCTTCCATCGGAAGAATGTCATTAGCTGTATGGGAAAACTGAATAACAAGGCAGATGCCGCCGAGGCATATACGCCCATATAGATGTACGCACCCGTATAAACGAGGGAGTTTACAGAGCCTATAAGCACACCGATTCTGTTTGCCTCAGACTGAAATCCCATAACGAAAAGGGATATAAACAACGGCACCATCAGAAGGGGATGCTGATGGGTCAATATGCCGGTTATTAATATAATTATTCCCGTTATTACAATTATGATCTTCTTATAGAGCTTCATTAATACACCTCTTACCTCCACAATATTATCATATAAACATTGTTTTTTCAATCACCTTTCCTCTGTGTTTTCTATACATCTTGAAAAACCCTTTTCTTTACTGTACAATAGCCGTGTAAGAGGTGATATTATGAGGTTGATTGTCTCCCCCGAAAAAGAATATCAGACCTTTAAGGGTATCGGTGCCAGCGGTGCCTGGTGGGCACAGATTGTGGGCGCTTGGGATCACATTGACCCTATTTCAGGAAAGCCCGTCCGCGACAGAATTGCCGAGCTCCTATATAACAAGGAGACGGGTATTGGTATGAGCATTTACCGATACAATATCGGTGGCGGTTCCAAGCACTCGGGCAAGGGTGAATACAGTCAGCCTGCACGTGCTACGGAATGCTTTGAAGTGTCTCCCGACAAATACGATTGGGACAGAGATGCCGCTGCCGTATATATGATGAAAAAGTGTGTAGAAAACGGTGCATTTGAAGTTATCTTCTTCGTGAACTCTCCTATTGAGAGACTCACAAAGAATGGGCTTGCTCACAATAAAAAGCATCAGCTTTTCCACGAAAACATTGCCAAGAAGAATTATCCCCACTTTGCGAAATATTGTCTCGACGTAACGGAGCATTTTATTAACGCGGGTATTCCCGTTAAATATCTTTCCCCCGTAAACGAGCCTATATGGGTTTGGAACGGCGGCCAGGAGGGTTGCTTCTATCGTCCACGAAGCGTAAAAAATGTATTTAAGGTATTTGCCTGCGAGATAGACAAGCGCCCCGCCCTTGCCGATGTCCGTTTATCGGGCGCAGAATCGGGCGACCTCAGATGGTTTAACAAATCATACACCCGTCAGCTTCTTAAGGACAAAAACGTAAGAGCACATCTTGACGGAGTAGATGTGCACTCATATTGTCTGCCCCTCCCCTTACCCATTACGATACCATTCCTCAACGACAGATTAGGCTTCGTAAAGCGTTTCAGAAAGTGGATGGATAAGCACTATCCCGAGGTGCCGATTATTATGAGTGAATGGACTCATATGCAGGGTGGTCGAGACTACGGTATAGATTCCGCTATCGTTACGGCTACTACAATGTACGAGGATTTCACTCTTCTTAATGCGGTATCCTGGCAGCATTGGATTGCTGTATCCGAGGTAGATTATTGTGACGGTCTTATCTACATAAATCTCCACGATAAAACATTTGAGATGACTAAAAGATATTACGTTACGGGTAACTATTCCAAGTATGTAAAGATTGGCTCTAAGCGTATTGAAGCGGTAACCGACGATAAAGACGTACTCGTCACCGCCTTTAAGAACGATTCTGAAACAGTTCTTATATTCACCAACAAATCCGAAGAAGAGAAGCCTCTTTCTCTCCCCAAGGGCAAGGAATATATTATAGCTGTAACAGACAAAGACAACGACCTGAAAGAAAGCTCTGCTTCTTCTCCCGAAATTTGTCTCAGCCCTAAATCTGTGACGACTGTGGTGATAAAATGAAAAGCAAAATATTGAATATTCTTACGTCTCTGAAGAAATATTGGAAAACCGCTCCCGACGGCAGATTTATCCCCTTTAGAGAAATTGCATCATTAGCTGTGGGCGGTATCGGTGTCAAATTCATCGTTTACTGTGTAAGCACCATGATAATAAGCGTAGGAAACACGCTCCTGGGTAATACAATCGGTATCGAGCCCAAGCCTATGTACTTCATCTACGTTCTTAGCGTTATTGCAAGCTTCCCTCTTACGGGTCTGAGAGCAAGGATGATTGACAGTGCCCGAAGCATGAAAGGAAAATATCGTCCTTACATTCTTACAATGGGTCTTCCCACCGTCCTTCTCGGCATCGGCTTTATATGGGCACCTTACGAGATAATGAGTCCTTTTGTAAAATGTCTCGTGGTATTGCTCTTTAATATAGGCTTCCAATTCTTCTACAATTTCCTACTCGACGCAAACGACAGCATCATAAACGTACTTTCGCCCAACTCCATAGAGCGTACAGACGTTTACGCAGTAAAATCGGTTATAGAGAACATCTCTCCCTCTATCGCGAGTATATTCCTTCCGCTCGTAGCGAAGGCTATCACAGGCGACAATACGCTCTACGATATGACCGTTTACAGAGTACTCTATCCGCCGATGCTTATCGTAGGATTCTTAGTGTCAATCATAATCTACGTAAACACCGAGGAAAGAATTGTACAACCCAAGAATCATACAGTCAGTATGAACTTCCTCGATGCCTTCCGCGCGGTAGCGAGAAACAAGTATTTTTGGATAATCTCTCTTGCAGGCTGGATTGGATTCTTAGAGGGTTCCTTTAACACCATTCTCGGTTGGATGTATAACTATCAGGCTGCTTGTTCTGCGGCACAGTATGCGGTAATCACCGCTATCGTAGGTAACGCATCTCTTTGGCCCAACCTATTCGCACCCTTCCTTATAAGACGCTTCGGCAAGAAAAAGGTGCTCATACTCAGTAACGTGCTTAACGTTATTTTTATCGCCCTTATGCTTCCCGTGGTACGCATGACAGGCGGCGGTGTTATATGGATATTGCTCGCATTTATATTCATAAATCAGCTTCTCACGTCTTGTGGACACTTTATGAATCCCAGTCTCAATGCGGATATACGCGACTATCAGCAATACATAAGCGGTGAGCGTATCGACGGTATGTTTTCTGCTATCGGTTTAGTGGGTAGCATCATCACTCTCGCCACATCCTCCGTATTACCCGCCATTTACGAGAAAGCAGGTCTCAACAAGGCTACCGCCGTATCACTTGGTTATAGTGCAGATAACGTTTATGACGTACTTTATAACACGGAGCTTTTCCAATCAATATGCTCGGTGCTTATTACGGCATCTATAATCGGCGCCGCACTCAATGTAATACCATACTTCTTCTATGACCTTACCGAAACGAAGCAGAAGGCGATGGTAAACGTCCTCAGAATACGCGCCTTTTTCGAAGATAAGATGAACAATATCTCAACCACAGAACAGGAAAAAGAGGTTTTTGAGATAATCAATACCGCTAAGGAATACGCAGATAATACTGCAATAAAGATTACCAAGGAAATGACGAGATCCGAAAAGAAGAGGATACGTCAAGACAACGAGCAGATAGAAATATCAAAAATAATTCTTAACGAATTAAACTACTTCAGCACTCCCTCGGGTGAGGTTGAGCTTCAATACTCTCATCGAATTCTTAATGGTGAAGAAATTGACGTAAAATCAACTCTTGCACAGATGAAGGCGCTCCCGAAGGCCACCGCAGAGGAAAGAGAATTCCGCAGCAAAATGATCTCCGCGGTCAAGAGTCTAATCATCTCAGAAAAAACAAAATCAAGCGCAAAATATAACGCTACGCGTAGCTATGACGAGACCATCCTTACTATGCTCTTCGGAATATCCGATAACCTTACTCTTAAAATTGCAGAAATTCAAAAGGAGTTAAAGCGGGCTAAGGAGACGAAGAGCGATACCCGTCAGTTTAAAGCAACGCTTTCTGCCCTTCGCAAGGAGCAACAGCTGAACGACAGAAAAATCAAGGTTGCGAGAAAAAAATGCATACTTCATAACAGGGTAAACAAACCCGTCAACGACGCTAAAAAATGTCTTGCTCGACGCGAAAGCTACGAAAAATACGCAAGTAATATATAACAAAATCTCTCCGGAGGCAGCGTAAAAAGGGAGCTATCAGGTTTTAACCCCTTGCTTTCTGTTGATACCTTCACGAAAAAGCACCGTAAGGCATAAGCCTTACGGTGCTTTTGGTATTATTGTTTTTATTTACCTACTATATAGAAGGTCATTCTTTCCTGGATACTGTCGCCGCCGTGGTCCGTGCCTATGCCGCCGTGGTCGGCAGTAATTATTATAAGCCAATCCTCTTCTTCGTATGTTTCACGGCTTCTGATAGCATCTATTGTATCGTAGCCGTAGCCGTCCACCTCTACAAAAGCGTCCTTATAATATGGGCTATTATGAGTAAAGCCCCTATTATGTCCCGTTGAGTCTGTCGGCTCATATATTACGAAAATAAAGTCAGAGCAATCTGCTTTATTGATCTCTGCAATAGTGGCATCAAAAGAAGCCTCGTCATTCTTGCACCTGTTAAACGTAACGTCCAAGCCCTCGTCCTCGCAATATTGCATTTCGTCGTTATAGGTAGCACCATCTCTGTCGAAATGACCTTTCCAACGAGTTATAAACATAGAGCTGCCTGCAGAACCATCCTCTACGAGAGAGGTAAGCAATGTTTTAGGCTCTACTTCCTTTGTTATGCCGTTAGCAGTAACACCGGTCTCATCTGCCCATTTACCCGTAAGGATAGAGCACCATCCCGGTGCGGTTGAGGTATCCTGAGTATTTTTCTCGGGGTAAGGAACACCGCCGCAATATGACAGATAAAGCTCGGAGCCGTCATCCACTAACAAGCCGATAGCACTGTTTTCATCTTGAATCTCGGTAAGAATATCTGCTCTGCAACCGTCGTAACCAATAATAATAGCTTTTTTTACTGTCTTACCCTCAGGTAACTCAGAATTAAAATGGTCTGAAATAATATTATAAAGCTCTGTCTGAGGTACGGCGGTTTCGATAGTATTAGCATACCCTATCCCGGCAACATTCTCTCTGAAAAGCTTTTCTGTGTCCTTATCGTCCTTCGCAAAGCGGGTAGCCCACAAAGCAATGGATCCACCGATTGCGAGCACAACTGCAAGAATAATGCTTACTATAATTATAACTTTTTTCTTTTTTCTCATAAAATCACCGCTTACTTTTCAAAATAGATCGCGCCACTCTGAGCAAAAATCAACGGCGGTAAATCCATTCCCTTCTGCTCCGGTATTCTTGATGCAATAGCAATATCGTGAATTTTACTATACAAAAAGCCCGGCTCGAAAACCACATGAGCACACATAAAGCCCTCTTTTTTAACCGGAAGAGTAAAAGAGTAAGGACCCGTCTTTTTTGCGGTATAGGAGAAGCATTCACCATCCTTATCGAAAACTATCAGCTTATGATTCTTGCGAAGCTTCTTAACGTTTACGGTAACTTTTGTATTATCCGTAAGCTTTACGGTATCGCCAAGAACAGCGTCACCACATACCATATCGACAAAGGTCGTTCCTACGTCGAAGCATATAGTTGTATGACCTTTAAGGATAGCGTCAAGTATGTCTTCGGGGGAGTTTGACTTTGCATAAACGTAAGTAACGGGCCACGTAAGAAGATTGGTTACAACGTAATCCTTGTGATAGTCACTACCGCCTACTACGGGAAGCTTGTGACCATTTCTTAACTGCTCATGCCACCACTCGGTACATTCAAGATTATCAAAATGAGTAGGTGCATTCCACACCTCAAGAACATCTACGTCGGCGGCATTCTTCTCCCATCTCCAAGGACACTGCTTACAATGGGGATGATTCATACATATAACCGCACCGCGACGCTTTGCTTCATCCTTTACTCTGAGGAAATCCTCATAAGTTTCGCAGGTATCGTAATCCACCTGATCTATAACGTCCTTGACACCCCACATATTACAATGACCGCCGTGCTTTGTAAGCTCTGCGCCGTAAATGAGAGTCAAACCATCAACCACGGGAAGCTCACCGCAGTTTACGTTATGGTCGGTAATCATAAGGAAATCCAGCTTACTTTTCTTCGCCTTTTCTATAACCTGTTCCAAAGTCAGACCGCCGTCAGAAGCAACCGTATGGCAATGGGGCACACCCGCGTACCATTTATAGCCATTATATTTCATAATCAATCTCCTTTGAGCTAATTATCTTGATAATCTCAGTATAACTTGCAACTGTATGTTTTGTCAAATAAAAGAACCCAAGGATTAAAATCCTTGGGTTCTTCAATTTTTATTTATTCACTCTGCCGATTTCTTTAAGAGGAATATTTTCAAAATTGGGAGCATCTTCCCTTATTTCTTCTATATCCTTAATGGTATAGTTTCCTGCGTTATAATCAACAAATATTTCCTCTATTCCGGAAAGAGTATATATTCCGTTTTCAGATATATCACTGAATTTTTTTGACGAGGAATAAATATCACCCATTTTACCATATCTGTTGAATATAAGGTTACCCTTTATTGTACAAGCGGGGTTGGGAATGTAGTTGGGTGAATCAGACATATTGATGTCGTCTGTAAGGTTTTCATACTGAGGGAATGCTTCTCTCCAGATATCGCCTTCCCACGGGGAATTATAGAGTGCATCCCACATATCTCCGCTACCGATATGAGCGTGAGTAAACCATCCGTTGTAAACGGCACCTTCTCTCGCTCTCTCGTCAAAGTAAAATGCATTGTCGCCCGAATTCACTATGATGTTATTCTCCACCACATTGTCTCTTCCGCCGCCGATATGTATTGAATTTCTCGGGATATTTATAAGAATATTTCCGTAAACCGTCTGACCGGAAAGTGCATCATCAAGATAAATACCGTCGGGCTTGTGCTCTCCCGAGCCAAGATTGTAAATGCAATTATATCTTATAATATTGCCATACCACACCCAGCTTCTGCCGGAGTAAATAGCACCCGCGTCATCTGACAACAAGCATACGTCGTGAATATCGTTATACTCAATTATATGATTATTACCCTTGTATGTAATTGCCTCGTGAGGTGAGTTTGTCATCTCATTGTGTGAGCAAACGTTTCCTACGCCGAGAAGAGTAACGGCAGGCTGATAGGTCTGATAGATCTCCGACCAATGGTGGATATAGTTGTTATCCGCCTTGCTGTTACCGGGAGTGAGCGTCTCAGTATCGCCACCTTCAATTATGATACCGCCCATACCTGTATGGGTGATTTCATTATTATACGCAAGGTTATTGCTGCCGTTCATATATAGCGCATTACCTGCGACGTTTTTAATGAGGCAATACTGTACGGTATTGTTGTTGCCGTTTATCATCATTGCGTCTGCTCTCGTACCCTTAACAGTAAGACCGTCAAAGGTTACGTAATCCGCTTCGCTGTTTATAATCGGCTCCAAAGACAAGGACAAATCAATCTGTGTATTAGCCATATCATCAGGCTTCCAGAGGAAAAGAAGACCTGTGTTGCGGTCAAGATACCACTCTCCCGCAGTAGTCAGTTCCTCGAATATGTTGTAGAAGTAATAAGGTGCTTCGGTCTTTGTGCCGTAAAGGCTTACGAATTTTGGTGCAAGCTCTCTCGTCTCCTTGTTAAAGCTACCAATGGGAGATGACGCATCTGCCCAATCGTATTTCCAATAACCGAACATCCATACGTCGTCCAGAGATTTCCAACCTGCAATTCTTCCCGCAAGCTCCTCATTTACTCTGTAAACATCAGTCTCGGGATTGCGAATATTCTCCCAATCGGGTACTTCTGTAAGTGCACCGTCAGATTCCTTGCCGAGACCTGTTTTTACAACCTCTTCGGTATAGAGATATTCTCCGTCGGGATATCTTGCTACAGTCTGTCTTGTATCATTAACGAAAAGCTCGCAATAGAGAGGTCCTGCATAATCACCATCATAGCTTTCTGCCGTGTGGTAAGAACCGATTGCATACATTTTACCCCAATCCTCTGAGATGAGTGAATAGGGTGCTTTTGTCAAATCGAGTACAACAACGTTAGATTTTGCTTCGTCGGTAAGTCTTGCAGAATATTCGGGATAGTCTTCTACACTAACAAAATCCGAAGCAGATAATGTAACGCCGCCGTTGAGGACGACCTCACCGTTATATGCTCGGTATGTAATGGGACATTCCGCAGTACCCGAATCCTCTTTAAGAAGCTTTAGTGAGGATAATCTGTACTCGCCACCCTCTATACATACGGTTATTCCGTTACGACCACTTTTATCCGTATTTCTGACAGCCTCCACAGCTCTTTCAATAGTAAGGAAGGGGGCTTCTTTAGTACCGGCATTTGTATCATTACCGGTAGTGCTTACATAGAAATCTCCGACTGTCACTTCATCACGCACCTCTTCATTGTATGTAGCAAGAATTGGGTTGGGAGCTTTATAATCCCTATACACCCAGTCAACTATAGGAGGATAAAGATAAAAATAGCTTCCGATTAAAAATCCACATATAAGAATGACAGAAACGATAATTTTGATTGCTTTATTTTTGAAAAGAGAAAGAAAATAATACTCCGTCAACAGAAGAATACCCAAAAATGAGACACATACCGGGAGCAAAAGACCTATCATATTAAGCTCGCCGTTTCCGGTTATTGCATTTATAATAAACATAAGACCCATGAGAAGAAATGCAATGATCACCGCTGTTAAGACGGAAAAAAGCACTGTTTTCTTTTTACCCAACTTCTTTTGGGTAAATAACATTGCAGAAATAACCGCCCCGACAATGGCGACTAAAGCACCGAGAATAAACTGCAAGGGAGTATATTCAAAGCATAAATACTGCTGATGATAAAAGTACAATCCCACTATTATTAAAGCAAGTGAAAAAAGTACAACAATCGGTTTTATAATGTTTATAATTTTGTATTTCATAAGGTCACCTTTACTTACTTAAAATTGGCATTTCCGTCATACGAAGTCTCGCACAACCGTAAGGAATAAGCTCTATCTCCTCCTTGTCGGAAACAGGTGTTGTTGACTTCGGAGTTTTTCTGCAAACAGATTTATACGGGAATTTAAGACCCCAATTAATCTTCTGCATCTTCGCCTTTACAGTCACAGGCGGTTGACTCTGCGAGAACGGAAAATCTCCTATTCCGTTAAAACTAACGTCAAAATGCTCTGAGGAATATCCGTAATTCCACGGAGATACGGGTATAAATTGATAATCACAGTATGGATATTTTCTCTCAACACCCTTTTTCACGTATTCTCTCATTTTCTTTTCGTAATTTATGGGCACCGAGAAAAGAAGCGAGCCCTTCTGCAATACATAAAGATCACGCGGTCTTTTTTTGAGATACGGTGCTGTATCAAATTCAACCGTGATTTGAGTGTTGCCTTCTGACACGTGTAGCTCTATATCCGCTATATCTGCAAATTCACCATTCACCTTAAGATTCTTGGCAAATGACGGAATACGTATAACAAAATCAAATTCCTTATCAGAGTTGATTGTATAGCGCATTTTATTTTCAAAAGGATAGTTTGTCTCCAGCTCTATATTAATTCCCTTATCCTCAAGCTTACAAGGAAGCATTATGGAGTTAATCACCTTGTCACCCTTATGCATAAAGCACGAGAGGGCGAATTTGGGCCATCCTTGATTAAAGTTTGCCGTACAGCAGCCGAAATTCGGTTCAAGACCGAAGGTATGAGCGTAAGGGCCGTTTGTACTGAAGGGCGCCATGATCATAGTTTTCTGACAGGCAACCTGATTGACCATCTGCACGTACTGATGAGTCCACATATCCTCGCTGAGAGTTGCAGGAAGAGCGTTAAAGCCCAAAACCTCCAGACGCTCTGCCCATTTGTTATCGCCCGTATGAGCAAAAATCTCCTCATAAGAATACATCTGCTCCACTACCGCACAGCATTCTGTACCTCTCGTGGGGTCGAGACCCGAAAGCACCTCGTCACCCGTAAAGCCTTCAAATGCGGTGCCGTTGTACTTATCGAGAATTTCGCGGAGCTTTTCCGCATTGTCGGTATATTCATCACCGAGCAAGGCGTAGGAAACCGCCTCGCTTTTAAGCATCATAGCAATATTTACTATATGGGTCTTTCTCAACCACATGTGACTTGGCTTTTTCCAGGAATCAATTGCCGTATTATAGTCGAAGCCCTGTTCCTTAATGATCTTGGCAAGGTCCTTTATCCAAGCCTCCTTATATCTCTCATACAAGAAATTGAGAGCTATAAAAGACTCGAACCATCTTGCCTTCGCCCATTTAAAGAGAACTATTTCACCGTTTTTAAGAAGCTCGTAGTAATTCTTGAACGCTTTATATATAACGTCGGGTACTCTTTCGTCGCCCGAACAGTTGTAGTAAACAACGAGAGTCTTGCCGATAAGCTGAATCGCCCACGTGTCATACTTTGCTCTTTCTTCCTTTTTGCAGGGACATATCCAGCCGTCCTCTTCCTGCGCCGAGATGATAGCGTCCATATATTTCTTAACGACCCCTATCAACTCTTCATTTTCGAGAAGATAAGCGAGCGGAATAAAACCGTCGAGCCAATAGGGCACTCTCTCCCAACCCTCACGGTCCCCGCCTATCCATGCGCTGTTGCGGATGTCGGGCCAGATCTTATGAAGATTTCCGCTCAAGCCCTCTGCCTGGATCTCCAGCTGACGGCGAAGCCATCCCTGAGGCTTAAGCTCCTTTGAAGTATAAAAATCCCATTTTTTCATACGTTAATTATACCTCCTCTTCAGTTTTGAAACCTTTTCTAAGAAGGAAATATAAGGGAATGATTGCAAAAATACTGACTACACCTGCCCATAAGAACATAGCCTTATCGGGCACGATCACCTCTGCGTTGACTTCATTTATAATTGTACGCGCCGCCTTCTGACAAGCCATATCACCAATTACGGGACCGATAACCATAGGAAGAAGCACCGCAAATATCATTCTGATGCCCTGGAACATACCCGCCTTACCCTCGGGAATGAAGTCCTTAATTACTGCGCTAAACATAATATTTACTATAGCATTACCAAGAACAACCGGTACAAGGCTTACGAGAATAACATATATACTTGTGCTTGTAGAAAGAACAAGGAAGCCGAACGTCAATAAAACAACACTTGCTACAAGACAAACGCCCTTTTTTCTTGGTGCAATCTTGAGAATAGTTACAATGCAAGTAAGAAGAACTACAGCAACAATCACCGCAACGATTATTACCTTGGGCTTAAGAAGATTGGCTACACCCCCGTTGTCGGGAATAACGACGTACTGAACGTACGTAAGGAGATAGGGGTAAAAAACCTGGAAAGCGATAATAGCAAAGCAGAAGGATGCAAGAGCAAGATAAAGCCTGGAGTTTTCCTTTATTATCGAGGGTCTGAAGCCGTAGAAAAGGTCTGCCCAATAATTTGAAGAAACCTGTATTTCCTTTGTGCGTGGCGGATCCTTAATAAGGAAAAGTCCTAATACGCCACACAAGGTTACTATAACACCAAGACCGATAAAGAAAACCTTATATGTAATAGTTCCCGCTTGAGCGAAGCTGCCCACACCCGTTACCGCAAAGGAGGATATTGTTCCGACAACGGACAACACAGTTTCAACCATAGGTCTTTGTCTCGGTACGGTAGAGTCGGTTATCCACGCCTGAAAAGCCGCATCGTTACTTGTAGAACCCATAAAGGTCATAACGATATCCATCAATATGACAAACCATACCGTAGCACCGAGAATCTTCGCCTCGTCTGTAAGGTTAAACAGATTTGCTACGTTTTCCTTGCTGATGAAGCCAAACATTCCCGTTACTATACCCCAAAGGATATAGCCGACGGATATAAATAATCTGCGGTTTTTAAGTCGGTCGCTTAACGCACCCATAATAAAGGTGGTAACAACCGCCGCAACTGCGGAAAGCGCTACCATACGGGCCACGGCGGTGGTTGCCTCCATAGATCCCAATATAGCCGCCTGAGATACGTCAGAATATATTTCGTTTGTGATAAAGGTATTGAAATACATATTTTCCGTATTCCACGCTATACCACCCATAAAGCAGAAAACAATTATTATAAACCAATTTTTCTTGCTAAGCTTTTGTTTAGCCATACCTTCAATTTCCTTTTTCATTGATTTTATTTAACGTTAACCTGATACTCTACGTCCTCGTGCTGCATTGTAACGTCCTCTCGTTCAAAGCCGTCTATATCATATCTATCTGAATAATAGTTGAATTTTTCTATGGTAAACGTCGAATCGGACTTGCAGGTTATTATAGTACATCCACGCTGAGAGCCAAGCTCATCTATTCCGGAATAGGCGAAATAGTCTATACTGTATCCATAGCTAAACACGATACCTTTATATTCAAAGGTTGTATTGTTAACGTGATCGTGACCGTTGAACATAGCCTTTGTAGAGCCGAGCTCAATCATCTTTTCGAAGAGGTCGTCCTCACCGTAGCCACAGCACACCTGTCTGCCCTCTTCACCGATTATACCGTCGATGTATTCAAAATCCTCGGTATCTGTATAATCATTTTCGCGGAATTCTGTCCACGCTGTATCCATCTCAACAAGAGGAATATGGAAGAAAGCGAGGGTTTTTACCTTCTCCGCCTCAGAATTGATTGCTTTGTTTTCTGCATCCATTCGAATAATTTCATCTTCATACCATTGAACCTGATTGGGATGAATATTATCGTAGTTGCCCTTTATACTCTCAATAATATTATCCTCAACGTAAGCCTGAGAATCTATCATAATCAATGCCTGAGTAATAAGACCCGCGGAATTTTTTACCTCGATAACGTGATTGCCGTAGCCGTCAACGTCCTCGGGACCCGGTTGAAAAAGGCAATACTTAAATTCCTCGCTCGAGTAAAACTCCGCCATAGCTTCTCGGTCGAAATAAGAATATGCCTCTGCATCGTGGTTACCAAAGGTGACAGTCCAATAAACGCCCAGACTCTCCATAAGATTTGCAAAAATCTTGGCACCGCTCTTATTGTTAAACGTACCTGCTCTATAGGGCACCGGGAATGCTATATCGCCCGTTATAACAACGAGGTCGGGCTTTTCGCGGGTTACCATGGCTGCAACGGAATTAAGTGCCTTTTCGTCAACGTCCTTAGTCATAAAGCCGCCACCGATATGTATATCCGTAAGGTGCATCACCTTAAAATCACCATCGGTCGTAAAATACCAATATCCGTTTTCATCCTTCTGTGGTGTAAGCTGATTTTCTATCTCAACCTTACCGTAGGAGCTACCTTTTTTCATAAGGTGAGATACCATTATAGCGTTTGCTACGGTAATCACCAGAGAAATCACCGCAATAACCGAAACAAACACAAGTAATCTTTTCTGCCATTTTTTAAGCTTTTTATTTGCTTTGGCTCTTGTTTTTTTCAAGTCCATCAGCTCCTTCTTGTCATTAGTATAAAAATACCACAAACTCTTCATTTTTTCAAGAAATCAACCAACATTGCTCCCGTAAAAGCCAAAAAGTAATCCGACAAAATATACATTTTTCGTTTAACTAATTGCTTTTCTCTTGACCCCACATACGACATTTGATATAATCCATTGGTAATTATATACGAGATGTAAAATTTTGCATTTCGGGATGGATGTGGCGTATGGAAAAGAAGCAGGCCCTTTTGATAATCAACCCCTGTGCGGGTATTGACCGCAAGCGTATTAGTGCAACTGAGATAATACAGAATCTCGCACCCGCCGAGTATGAATTTAACGTAAAGGTAACCGAAGGACCTAACCACGCTACCGAAATCGTAAAGGAATACGGAAATAACCACGATATTGTGATCTGCTGCGGCGGTGACGGTACTCTCAATGAGGTTATGAACGGTATTATGGCTCTCGAAAAAAGAGTACCCGTCGGATATATCCCCTCGGGATCTACAAACGATCTTGCCACTACTCTCGGAATCGAAAAAGGTGTTGAGCCTGCTACGAAAATGATATTAAGCGGCAAAACCAATACATATGACGTAGGATTATTCGGCGACAGATACTTCAACTATATCGCTTCCTTCGGTGCGGCTACCGACCTTTCCTACAACACTCCCCAGAAATGGAAAAACAAGCTGGGACATAGCGCTTATATGATTCACGGCTTCGGCATCAGACTCCTCCCGATGATAAAAAACTTCAAGCCCACCTATATGAAAATCGAGTATGACGGTGGCGTTGTGGAGGATAACATATACTTCGGTGCTATTTCCAATACCACCTCTGTTGCAGGACTTGCAAAGTACGATAACGTTAAACTTAACGACGGCGTTTTCGAGCTCCTTCTCGTAAAGGGTCTTAAGAAAAATTCCGATGCTCTCGGAATACTTAAAAAGGTTATTAAGAAGGATTACGACGACGAACATATCATTTTCACGAAAACGAGACACCTTAAGATCACCACCGATGAGAAAGTGCCGTGGACTCTCGACGGCGAATTCGGCGGAAACGTAGGCGACGTTGAAATCAGCATCAAAGAAGATGCTTATGATATCTATTCTGATAACAAAGAAATGTTTATGGAGAAGATAACCTCAGACAACTGATTCTACATAAAAAATTGCAACCCCTTGTTCAGTTGAACAAGGGGTTTATTTATACACCGAATATTACGTAATCTTTCTCTGTGCGGTCTTTAGAGATATAATCACTCTTGGCAAGTCCGCTTTTATTTTCCTTATATGCTTTGAGGATTTCTCGGCTCATATTGGTTAAATCGTCGCGAGCGAGAGCCTCCTCTGTTGTAAGTACCAATACCTCGCTGTTCTCGTTACCGTCCGATTGCGGTTCGCCCGAGATATAATCCAAAGTAAACACCGCACACCATTGCTCAGACTTGAATTGCATTGAATAAAGCTCTTTTGATTTGCAGGAAACTCCCGTTTCTTCAAAAATCTCGCGTTCTATGGCATTTGTGGGAAGCTCATTTTCTTTTACGTATCCACCGGGTAAAAGAATCCTGCCCTTTGCAACGCCGTACGTGTGACGTACAAACAAAATTCTGCCGTCTATCTCAACAATACCGCAAACAGCGAAGTGTCTGGTATTCTTTTCTATATTAGATTTTTTAAACAAGCTCATTTTTATCAACTCCCCGTTAATAATTATATTATATACTATAAGAATATTCAACGACAATGATTACACATTATAAATTGGACGCGGTAAGGTGTGGTGCAGTTAACAGAATAGGCTGTCAACCTTGAGTTGTCTCAGCACAAGTTCTTTATAAAAAGTAAAAAATATACACACCCGTTTGGGTGTGTATATTTTTGTGTTCTCCTCCCGAATTTGAACCCCCTAAAATTATTCCAAAAAACAAACTACTCTCATAAAAGAGATTAGTTAAAAGAATTCAAGCATTATCCCTTGTTATCTTTATGTATTCAGATGGTGTCATTTTATAAAATCTTTTAAATACCGTTATGAAATATGTCTGAGATGAGAAACCGGCTTCAGTACATATCTCTTTTTCATTAACACCTTTGAGTAATAAGATTTTAGCTTTTTCAAGTTTCTGTCTTAAAATATACGAGCTAAGATTTTCATCCATTTCTTTTTTAAATATCTGCGATAAATAATCTGCTGAAATCCCGCAATGATTTGCTACAGAAGACACACTGATTTTTTGAGAAAGATTTTCATTTATATACTTTATGCAATTTCTTATGTGCGGTGAAAATTCAGGCTGTTTTTTATTCTTTTTAACATCCTCTGTTAACTTAATAATTTCAATTCCCAAGCACATAAATATTTCATTTTTATCCGTCAGTTTATCAATTTCATTTATTACTCTGTCTGAAAACTCATAGGCTTTAGTTTCGTTAAGTCCACCCTGAATAGCATATCGGGTTGCGAGAGTGATTGTGCTGACTGCCATATACTTGTGTTGCATAAGCTCGTCATCCGACATTCGTCCCATAACAATAATAGAATCAAGATTTTTAAGTTGTGTTATCAGCGATTCAATATCTCCTTGCTGAACACAAGAAAGCAATCGTATTTCAGCACTATACGGTGTATGTTTTTCATCGAAGGCATTTTTATTCTCGATGGTCTTAACGGTTACAAGTTCACCTATGTTCATTAAATCACATCTTTTCTTTCAGCTTTTTAATCTCTCTTTTCAATCGTGCATTATTTAAATCTTCCCACAACGGCATTATAAGACCACCTTTAAGTCTCATTGCTGCTTCGTGCATAGAAGCATAATAGGCAACTCTGAAATCGGTAAATTCAGACATTTCACTGTTACTCTTATATGTTTCGTACAGACCGTAGGCATCGCCCCACATATTACGGAGTTGGAATAAATCATATTCTTTGTCTGCCCAAATGCTACCGCAGGGGTCTATAAATGCTGTAAGTTCTAAAGTTTTGGTGTCAGCCATTATGTTCATAATATTAAGGTCTGCATGAATAAGAACAGGCTTTGTGTTTTCTTCAGGTAAGTTGTTGAAAAGTTCAGTTGCTTCTACAAGGAGTTTTAACTTTTTCTTGCTGAACTTTCCGTTGTTTGATAATTCTTTCAAAGCAGCGAGCCATGGCTTCTGCTTTTCTTCCTTATAATAATCGTACCAACTATCATAAACAGGATTTCCCAAAGAACCAAATTTGTCGTTTGTTACGCTATGCCATTCAAGCATGCCTAAAACAACATCATCTGCAAATTTCTGTTTCTGACTCTTGTTTTTTAACAAGAACATCGGATTCAACACATTCTGTCCGGGGCAAAAGCTCATAGCTAAAATTGCTGTATTTTCATCCTCATAAACAAAAAGAACCTCGGGCATCTTTACACTTGTATTCCCTGACAGAAGTTTAAGCTGTTGAGCTTCTTCGTATTGTGAACCCTGTACTCGGTAGGCTTTTATAGCAATAGTTTTTCCATCAGAAAGCACAGCCTTATAAACTCTGCCAAAGCTCCCGCCACCAATAAACTTAAACTTATCGGCATTCTTACCCAATTCTTTTAAAACAATCTCCGGTAAAATGGGTAATAAGTGTTTATCGCTATTATCAAGAATTTTCATTTTGTATCCTCCAATATCCTTGCTTTTACAAGTTTATAAGCTTTTTTACTTTCAGGTAGAAAAGAAAACAATTGAAAACAATGGCACATACCCTCGAATTTGTAAAGCTCAACATCAATATTTGCATTTTTCATTTTATCATATACTCTGTCGCTATCACTCTCATCCAATTCTGCAGTTCCGCATATCAATGTTACCTTAGGGAATTTTTCAAAACTACCGAACAAGGGTGAAATATATGGGTCCGTCCTATCAACGTTCAGAACATATTTTGATATCCTTCTTAACAAATGAAGATTATCTTCTATTTTCTTATGCTTCGCAATCCCATAAAACGGGTCGGTATATGCATTCGTAATTTTAGAATCACCACTTGACGTTGCATCTGCCCATAAAGAAAAGCAGACAATATGTCCGGGTAAGGGATAGTTATTATCTCTGAGCCAAAGGCAAGATGTCATAGCCAATGTGGCACCTGAACTGTCACCGATAACTATAATATCTGAATTGTTAATTCCCTCATCTAATAAATGCAAATATATTTTTACGACATCGTACATCTGTGATGGGAGTTGATGTTCAGGAAATCTCCCGTAGTCAACATTTATTACGGTTGCGCCACAAAACATATTACTATATTTTTCGGCAAGCTTGCGGTAAAAATCATTCAGTTCAATTTTGAATCCACCGCCATGAATCATAAATATAACTTTTTCTGTGTTGCAATTCTTATTAATAATCTTTTCGTATTTAACATCTTCAACAGAATGCTTTGTATATGTAAAGTTCTTTGATGGCTTATATCTTGACTTTTTATCTTTTGTCAGTTTTGCAGCATTGTCAGATAATTTTGAACTGTCAGATAATGGCGAATGAAATATCATACGCAAAGCTGCCATAAATATTTTCGAAGTTACGGACTGCATATTATCACCCTTCTTTCTATTTTAAATCTTATCATAAGATTTTTGGGAATTCAATAATTCCGAGATTTTCATATCTGCAAATCAAAACAATCAAGGAAAAGTAAAACAACCGATAATCTAAATAAAAGAATATCGGTCTAAAACAAATTATTATGTTAAAATATCATAGGTTCGAGTCCTACCAGTTCAAAATAGGGGTTTATAGGGGACGAAACTATAAAAAACACGATAAAAATGAAGAAAACCCTTGAAAAATCAAGGGTTTTCATATGGGGTTCAAAAAAGAAACCCAAAGATGTATCTATGTAACGAAAATCAAACTACTAAAAGTCAATTCATTTCATATTTTCTTTTGCGGTGTTGATAGATGCAATTAACATCTTTTTAATTTCAATACATTTTTCTTGTATTTCTTTGTTATTGTAATATCCACCATCTATTAAAAGCTCAATCCAATACTCTGTTTCGTAACATTCTTTTAAAGCTATTTGTAGCTTTGATACAAAATCAGCTTTACTATGTGCATAAAAAGCTTCACGAATATTTGCACCAATACTTGT
>JAZUSK010000017.1:0-96104 GCA_045606645.1 Acutalibacteraceae bacterium
ATGCGGATATTGCTAAAATGATGTTTATCACCGAGCACACCGTTAAGGATCACACCAAAAAGATTTATCCGAAAATGGGCGTTCGCAGTCGCTTTGAGTTAGCAACCCTTATCAGCAAGCACCGTTCTGACAACAGCTAAACCAAGCAAATTCACATGCACCACTTAAATAAGCTAAAACTCTCTCACCGCTTTAGTGAGAGAGTTTTTACATATCAGTAATTCTTTGAATTATGCAGTGAAGTTTTTTACATCAGCAAAGAGGAAAAGAAGGGCGAATTAAGGCTGTCACATCCTCTACGGTTAGTTTCCCCACTCTTACCACAACTCTCGTTACACGGCTTTCTGTGGGCAGTAAACAGTTTGTCAGTCGTCAGCTTCCAGCCTCCAATCCTCATAACAGATACATTATCTTTCTATTTTCTATTTTTTATTTTTATATCATTAATACAACATATTAAGAAGAATAAAGTTATTGCCACAACGCTGGTGGCTGGCAGCCGGCAACTGGTAGCTAAAAACAGAACACCCGCTGATCTCTCAGCGAGTGCTCTGTTTTTATATTTGGAAAGAAAATGAATAGATAATTTAATTTCCTGTTTTTAAGTTGTTGTTTTTTTGTAGGTTTTTGATCCTAACAGAGTGTTTGTAAATGTTGCCGTGTATGAGCCGTTAGCATTCTGAACACTGTTAACAGTTTCTGTTGCGACCTTTTTACCGCAGAGAGTACAAATAGCAGTTGCTGTGCAGGTGGAGTATTTGTTACCCCAGCTGTAATATACTTCTACATTATCTGCACACTCTGTGCCTGTTACCTCACCGTATTTTGCAGTGAGTGCAGTTAAGTCATTTTCATCGAGCTTACCGTCACCGTTAATATCGGAAGCATATTTTTTATATGTAGCAAGCTTTTCGGGATTTTCAATAGCGTGCTTAATAGCCTTTATATCAGCTTCCTCAAATGCCATGCCGTTTAAATCATAGTCACCCACTGCATAAACATCAACAGTTGTAAAGCCGTTTATTACAAGGTGCATAAGCGAAGCATCCAAAGCATCAACATAACCGTCACCGTCAAGGTCATATTTCACTATATCATCATAGCTTGCGGTTTCTATCTGTTCGTGGTCATCTGCAAGTGCTTTATTAACAAGTGCCTGATAGTCGTTTATATCAACTGTTCCGTCACCGTTTGTATCACCAACATTTGCAACGGAGTAGTTGCCTGTTTCGCCTACTGTTACAACCTTGTAAAGCTCATTTGATGTGAACATAGGTTTTGCACCTGTTTGGTTATTGTCCTGTCCCCAAACCTGCTCGGTGTTACCTTGTTGAAGAAGGTATGCAACCTCACCACTTGCAAATTGCTCGGCAGTTTTACCACCGTCTTCTGTTTCGGTTTCGGAAAGATAATAGCAATTTTCAACAGTTGAATAATTACCATCGTAATAACCAACACAAGAACTACCGTAAGCGTAGCAATTCTGCACAGCACCTGCGTTGTGCCCCACTAAAAGACCAGTTGAGCTGTCGCCTGTAACGGTAACGCTACTGTCAACATAGCAGTTATAAATATTACCTGCATGGTAACCTGCAAGAGCACCTACATAGCTTGTGCCTTCAAATCGGCTATTTGTGATATGAAGGTTTTTGATTGTGCCGTAGGCATAGCTACCGCCACCGAACATACCTACAAATTCGTCACCGGAAGCATCAAGACCCGAAACAGTATAATATCCACCATCGAATGTACCATAAAAGTTCATTATAGGTGTCCATTCTTTACCTTCAGGAATTGTAATATCCGTTGTTAAAAGGACATTGATTTCATTAGAAACATTATTTACATAATTTGCAATCCAGAAGAGCTGACCTGCATTTTCCACAAGATAAATATCATCGTATTCCCATTCAGGATGTTCACCGGGATTAACATCAGGATTTTGATAGCCTCCGCAATGCTGGCAGAAGCCGTTGTCATCAAAATTATGGGTACATTCATATCCGCAGACGGTGCATTTGCCTGCATCGAGAGTACAGCCGTCTGCACAGCGGGTTCCCATACGCATCGTATAGCTCTTGCCGCCAACCCAGTTATATGCATTATTGGGATTTGAGTTTGCAATCTCATCGGCTTCCAATTCCAAAGCGATGCACTCGCCCTCGGAAGTGGTTACCCCGACCTGAATGGTCTTACCCTCAAAAGCGGTATCATCATGCTTCCCGGTATCCACCTTTCCTAACGGAAGTGCCAGAGCGTAAGCAAGATAGCTCTCACCGGCTTCAAGGGTATAATCACTTAAATTGGTGGTAACAGAATCGTAGGTACTGTAAGCGAAATTACTGTAAAAGAGTTCCGGGTATCTATTCTCCGCATCTATTATAATATTGCAAGATTCAGCTGCAACAGGCACGGGGGTTCCGTCTGCATCTACCACACGAAGCGTCACGCTTTCAAGGGACAATGCTTTCTCGTGGGTATTGGTAATAATAAAGCGAAAGGTTGCGGGAATGTGGTCAAAGGACATAGAGGTGGTGCCATTTTCAATTATAGATTCTCCGTACATCAGCATACCGTCGCTTAAAAAGCTCGGATCACCGCTGGCTGTCTGCGTGAAGACGTTTGCCACGGAGCCGGTTCCGTAAGCTCTAAATTCATCATTTGTGTAGTTATCAAATCCGCGGGTAGCAGTGATGTATGTTCCGTCTTCATAAGTAGAAGAAAGAGAAAACTCTGTCCAATGCAGGTCAGCGGATTTCGAATCATCGCTGTGAGGCTGAATGTTGGAGGTTTCATAAGTAACAACGCCATCGGGATCAACCAATGTAACGTCAAGGGTATCCCCGTAGCCCCATTGGAAAATCAGGTTGCCTTTGCCGGCTTCATCGCTCCAGGAAGTACCTGCAGCAGAAGTGTAGGAAGTGATCGGATTTACAAAAGCGGTGCCAAATTCGCTGTCATCACTGTCAAAGCCATAGCCTTCAATGACGGGGATAGTGGACTCCGCCGCACTTGCGGTTATACTCACCATTGGCACATAGCTCATTACAAGAGCAAGGCACAAAGCAATGCTGAATATCTTTTTTATTGCTTTATTTGTTCTCATAAAATCTTCCTTTCGGAAAGCTTTAATTATCGCTTATTCCTCACCTACAAAATAATAAGGAAACATACTTGTAAGTGTGTTCAGATCATCATATGAAACCTTTCCGTCTGCATTTAAGTCGCAAACGTATTTCTCATAGGTTGTAAGGGCTTCGGGATTCTTTATTGCCTCTGCCATGGATAAAACATCTATTTCTTCATATACGTTGCCGTCAATATCAAAGTCGCCAACCGCGTATACGTCAACCGTCTTTTTTCCGCCAATTACGTTGTGCATAAGAGCGGCGTCGAGAGCGTCAACGTAGCCGTCGCCGTTAAGGTCATACTTTATGATATCATCGTAGCTTGCGGTCTCGCTCTGAGTGTGACCGCCCGAAGCTACCGTATTAACCATCGCCTGATAGTCGTTTATATCAACTGTTCCGTCACCGTTTGTATCGCCAACGTTTGCTACGGAGTAGTTACCTGTTTCGCCCACTGTTACAACCTTGTAAAGCTCGTTATCGGCAGGCACGGGGAAAGAGCCACCTATGTTACTCTTCTGTCCCCAAGCTTCGCCCAAGAGATATGCAACCTCGCCCGAGGCAAGCCGCGCCTTGGTTACACTTGTGATCTCTATATTATCTCCGGGTTTCAGAGGCGAATCGCTGTGCACAGCCGCAAGACCGTCGTCACCGAGGTAATAACAATTCTTGATTGCATTAACGCTTTTCAAGGTGCCAAATGCCGAAAGCTGAGCCTCGTCGGTCAGGTTTTCACCGCGCTCAAACTCACCTGCAAACAGGCAGTTTTCAATGGAAGTGTCTGTGTTGGAAACGCCTATAAATCCGCCAATATAAATGGTATTCGAATCAATATCATCTGCAATATAGCTACCCATTTCGTAATTCGTTCTGATCGTTCCGTATGCACCGCAGTTACGGATGGTCACTTTACCGGTATTCTCCTGAATCTTGCCGATAAATCCGCCTGCGCCATTGTCCACACGGTACTCGCCTGCACCAAAGGTGCCGTACCAAGAGCAGTTTTCAAACAGACTCTCGTGGTTTGCGTGTCCCACAAAGCCGCCTATCATACCTACGCTATGTTCATATACGTTAAGATTCACATAAGAGGTAACGTTCTGAATGATTGCGCCGTTGCGTTGTTCACCATCGGTTTCACCGTCCACACCGCAAGCCGAGCCGATAACACCGCCTACGTAATTGACCTCGGTGTTCACGAACACATCACCATAGATGGTGAAATTCTTGACTGTACCGTTACTTACCTTACCGAAGAAGCCGAGGCCGTGATCGTAGCCATCCACGCTCAAGTCTCTTATGATGTGACCGTCACCGTCAAAGACACCACAAAAACTATTTCCGTATATCCCGCCGATGGGAGTCCAGGATATGCCTTTAAGGTAAATATCAGCAGTCAGCTTTGCACAGGCGTCGGCGTCGCCCTCATCATTGACCTGCTGAGCAAACCATAAGAGCTTACCTGCATTATCGATTTCATAGTAGTTTTCACTGTTAAGCTCAGGAACATCAAGGTTTCCGCAGTAAATACAAATGCCGTTTTCATAGTCGCAACCGCTGCTGCTTGCAACCTTAACATACGTTAAGTTTGTAGCTTCTGAAGCGTCAACGGGTTCTGTTGCACAAACCTCACCCAGGCTATAGAAATATTTATTTTCCCCCAGGTAATCCTCTGCAGTTGTACCTTCTGCATTGAAGCTTAAATAACTGTTAAATCTACCGCCGTTTATTGTGCAAAGGGTGTTAAATTCCAAGTCAATATATTCGCAAACTCCTGTTCCCACGGAATCCTCGATCGTCACGTTAGCGTTAAAAACAAGATTTTCAGAAGATACACAATCAATCATCCGACCGTTAAGGTCCAAAGTAACCGATTTTTCAAAATAAATGTCGTCACCCCACGTACCGCAGTTGTCAATAAGCTTTATGGTACTGCCTTCGGGTGCGTTATCAACTGCCTCGTATAAGTCACAATAGTATTCTTTTGCTGTATCCTGAATTACAACAACGCTGTAATACTGATAACCGCAAACTGTACATTTTCCATCATCATCAAACTCCTGATGATCATGGTCCGCAAGGCAAATACTACAAGAACCGTTTTCCCATATATGCTCTTCGCAGACCGCACCGCAAATACAAGTACCATTGTCCCAAACATGATTATCCGGATCTACTTCACCTATTATATATTCATCACAAAGATGACAATATTCTCCCTGACAAGTGGGAGGAGCTACGATTTCATGATTGTCTTCATCAATTTCACCATAGTACGTGTAACAAAGCTCACATTGCTGACCCCTACAAGTTGGCGTACCGCCCTGATGCTTTGTTAAATCAGCTTCGCCGTAATATTCTCCGCAAATTGTACACACTTTGCCTCTGCAGGTAGCCTCACCGCCTTGGTGCTCATGAGCTTTTGTAAGAAGAACATAATAATCTATAGTACCCTCATAGTCACTTAAAACAAAGTAATATACCTCTCCTGCCGTATATGTATATGTAAGTACAAAATCAAGCCCAAAGTCAGTATCATCTGCTCCTATAAGATGCTCCATATCAGCATCATAAAGATTTACATAGGGATCGGAGCCGGAATCGGATTTCAACGTATATTCTCCGTCACTTTCCGGAATAAACTTCAAGGTTACAGAAATATCGCCGTAAACAGCCAAGGACTGCCCTTCTGTAATTACAATTTCTTCAGCGCTTACGCTAAAGCTTAAAATCGGCGCACAGCTCATAACAAGAGCAAGGCACAGAGCTATGCTCAATATCTTTCTTAATGTTCTGTTAGTTTTTGTTTTCATAACATTTTCCTTTCGGAAGAATTTCTCGTTATCGCTTATTCTTCACCAACAAAGTAAAGCGGGAACATACTTGTAAGTGTGTTCAAATCATCGTAGGAAACTATGCCGTCTGCATTTAAATCACAGGCGTATTTTTCATAAGTTGCAAGAGCTTCAGGATTGCCCATTGCTTCTGTTATTGCATCTGCCATTGCGAGAATATCCGCCTCTTCAAATGCCACGCCGTTTAAGTCATAGTCTCCAACTGCATATACATCAACAGTTGTTAAACCGTTAATTAATAGGTTCATAAGAGTAGCGTCGAGAGCGTCAACGTAGCCGTCGCCGTTAAGGTCGTACTTTATGATATCATCGTAGCTTGCAGTTTCAATCTGTTCGTGGTCATCTGCAAGTGCTTTATTAACAAGTGCCTGATAGTCGTTTATATCAACTGTTCCGTCACCGTTTGTATCTCCAACGTTTGCTACGGAGTAGTTACCTGTTTCGCCTACTGTTACAACCTTGTAAAGCTCATTAGCTGTAATAATAGGAAGTGAGCCTTCTGTATTGCTCATCTGTCCCCAGGCTTCGCCTAAGAGATATGCAACCTCACCGCTTGCAAATTGCTCGACTGTCTTACCACCGTCCTCTGTTTCTGTTTCGGAAAGATAATAGGAATTTTGGTTACTAAAATGGAAAGTGGATATGTCATGAGCATTAGCATCACTCGTTACCTTACCTATATTAAAACAGTTATAGCAGTGAGTATCAATTTTGAAGCCGAAAAGGCCACCCGCATAGCTTTTGCCAGTTATATCGCCTGTATTGTAGCAATTTTCCATATAGCCGAAATACACTTTACCAGGTTCACCCATTGGCTCATAACCACAAATGCCGCCTGCATAATAACCATCAATATTACCGTTATTACCGCACTGATAAAAATTTGTTTGTTTTATTTCTCCGCATATTCCGCCTGCATTATTCGCTGCGCTGACAGTAGCATTACTAACACAATTTGTTATTTTGCTATACATAGCCTTGCCGCAAAGGCCACCTGCAGAGGTTTTACCTTTTATATACGCATTGCTGATATTAAAGTCTTTAATATTAGCATTATAAGTAACGCCAAAAAAGCCTGCGTGATCAATATCGGAGTTTATGTAAATTCCGCTTATTGTGTGATTATTTCCTAAAAAGTCGCCTCCTGATGGCTCTTCTTCTGTTCCCATGGGTGTCCATTCGTACCATCCGCTTGTAACAGGCTCACCGTTATAAAGCACAGTTCCGTCTTCATTAAACACATAGCCCGGATTCAAATCAATATCTGCAACAAGCTTAACAAACATTTCATTGTCGCCGGCTTCATTTATAGCTTGTTGCCACCATAAAAGGTGACCTATGTTTGAAATCAGATAATATGTATTGGCTTTTGGTGGTTGAGTATACATTCCGCAGAAAACACACTTATAATCAATAAAGTTATGGCCATTAGTTTCACTGCTATTTGAATATCCGGTGTCCCCTCCGCACACAGTAACCTTATAAAGCTTGCCTGCGTTTATTGTAGGTACATACTGCCTCGGTTTGCCATTATCAATATCCTGCCCCCAAACCTGCTCGGTGTTATTGCTTTGAAGATAGTACGCAATTCTGCCGTTTTCAATGTTCTTCTGCGAGGCTGAGTTTGCTGTAATGTTAGTAACAGAATGAGCCAAACCATCAAGATAATAGTTATTTGAGCCTGCATTTGTTGAACCGTAATTGTTTATTGTTCCTATAACAGCACCTCTACCTGAAGGTAATGCACCGATGCTCAGGCAATTTGATATAGTCAAGGCCTTTGCATTTTCACCGTTATAATAGCCGAGAATTCCGCCAACATTTCCACCTGAATAGGTAGACTCAATATTTCCGTAAAAGCCGCAGTTATTAATTTTGGCAGTTTTGCCGTTGTAAACATAACCAACTATGCCACCCACACAGTCAAGTGTGTTGCTGCCAAGGGAAAGCTTTCCGCTATATGAACACATATCTACAGTAATATTACCTGTTCTGCCAACGATACCACCAAAATATTTCTTTTGATAAGCATCTTCTGAAGTGAGATTAACTGAAGAATGAACGTTTCTTATTTCAGCCGTACCATCTGCCTGACCCACAACACCATACTGAACATCCACGTTAGAGGTAAGCGCTGTGGTTACATCACCACTGATTGAGAAGTTCTTGATTACCGTGCCTTCACCCGTGGCGTAACCGAACAAGCCCCAGTTACCTGCGCCTGTGATTGTCATATTAAAGTTTGAAATTGTATGACCCTGGCCGTCAAAAACGCCCTTGTACTTTGTAGAGGCTTTTCCTATAGGTATCCAGGAGAAACCTTCAAGGTCGATATCCGCCGTGAGAATCGCATTTACTGTTGAGCCTAAATTTCCACTATTAAATTGCTCTGCAAATGAAATAAAGCTACCAAGATCTCCTATTTCATAATACCCTTCAGCATTCTTGAGCGGTAAGTTCATCAATCCGCAATAAGAGCATTTTCCGTTTTGGTAGTTATGTTTATCGGGTGAGATGGGAATTTCTTCGCCTCCGAAAACAAATTCTTGGCATTCATCACAATAAATTCCACTTTGTTTACCGAGATTCGTACAGTTGGAATCAACTTTTTCTGTTTCACGGCAATAGTGTATGGTGGCATCTACCAGATACTTATTACCATAATCTGCAATCTCAGGTTCTGTTATGGTGACTGCAGACCATTGCTCCACAGTACCCAAATAATACACATTTTCAAGACTTACGCAACGGCCGAATGCCTCATCTTCAATCGTCTCCACTGATTTCGGTATAACAATACCCGTAAGTGAGCTGCAATTGAAAAATGCATTGTTTTTTATTACTTTCATGCTTGGTGGAAGAACGACCATTTTTAACTTTGCGCTTTCAAAAAAAGTGCTTGTTGGTAACTCAGTAATCTCAGCATAAATTATTACAGATTCAAGAGCTTCGCATGAATAAAAAATCATATCGCCCATATTTTGCACGGATTTCGGAATTGTTACTGAAACAAGTGCAACACTGCGTGCAAAAGCTTCTTTCTCTATGGTGTTCACTGATTCGGGAATTGTTATATTTTCCAGATTTTTTGACGAATAAAAGGATGCCTCTTTTAAAACCTTTACACCACTTGGTATATCGTACTCGGCGGTTGGACTACCTAAAGGATACTGAATCAAATTAACCTTGCCTTTAGAGAATAGAACACCTTGAGCGTCACTTTCAAAATATTTATTTTCAACATCAACATTGATAGCCTGAAGAGCTTTACAATTTTGGAATGCACACGTCCCTATAGAGACTACATTTTTGGGAATATTAATTCCGGATAATTCATAACATGAATCAAAAGCACAACTACCTATCGTTGTAACACTTTCGGGAATTATGACATCATCGAGTTGTTTACAAAAGAAAAAAGCATATGAGTTTATTTTTGTCAGGTTTTCAGGTAATTTGATATATGAAAGAGACTCACAGCACCCGAATGCGTCACGCCCTATTTCAGTTACACTATCAGCCATTGATACATCGGTAAGGTTTATAAGATATTTAAAAGCATTGTTGCCGATAGAGGTTACTCCATCCCTTATAATAACACTCGTAATTCGAGAAGCGTATTCATACCAAGGCTGATTATCATAAGGAACAAAGTCATCCATATCTCCTGAGCCATCAATTATAAGGGTGTATAATCCACTCATTACCCAAGTAACGTTATCACCACAACTGCCCGCACTCGCAATGACACTAAAATTTGACAAAGTGAAACCAATCATAAGAGCAAGGCAAAGGATTATGCTCAGTAGTTTTTTTATAGCTTTGCTAGTTTTTGCTTTCATAATATCATCCTTTCAGGAATTAGTCGCCAGTCCCCAGTCGCCAGTCGCCAGAATTCTAACCCAGCAGCTGGTAGCTATTTTATTCTTTTTAAAAGTCCATTTATCATTTTGCCAATTTCATAGCAATTATTTGATATGTATGTCATTTGTTCTTGATTTATATAATCTAAGTTTTTGGCTATTATAAGTTGAGTTTCCAATTCTGCTAAAGATCCTCTTGCAACACACAAAAACTGGCTAAACTCTTTATCTGAGTTTCTATCGTGTCCTTCTGCAATATTACTCGGTATGGACACTGCCGCTCTTTGCATTTGTGAAACCAAACCATAAACTTCTTCTTTTGGAAGAGTTTTGGAAAGCCTATAAACTTCAGTAACAAGTTGTATGGATTTTTGCCATACTAATAAATCTTTATAGCTACTCATATGTTCACCTCACTCAAAGCTGGCAGCCGGCGACTGGCGACCGGTAGCTTTTCTCTGCATCTATGAGCATTTGTTCAAAGGTTTCCTCTGTTGTTTTATCAACATATTCTTTAAACTCTTTGAAAATTCGTTCTCCGATATGTTTATAATCATAGCTTAATGCTTTTTTGATTTTGGTTTCACGAATTTTTTTCGGAACATTATATACATATAATATTTTATCAAGAGCTCCTGCTATTCGTGTTTCAAGAGGAATGTCCTCATCAAGACTCATAAGAGTTGCATATTCTATGCCCGAAACTAAAACTTCCGCTTCTGCGAATTGCTCATCCGTCCAGCGTTTGCAATATTCTTTATAAACCTCTTTTGAGCGTTCAGTATCGTTTTCACGAATTATTTTTAGTGTCATTGGACTTTGGTAGGAAGAAATAAAGAAATCCTTTGCGATAGGATTACTTTCACAAGCTGATGCCATTGTCATAAGCTCAAGGCAAACTGCCATTACCGAGCTTATTCCGTCCTCTGCTTCATTCTCTATGAGCTTTCGTTGAAATTTGCAAAGTGAATTAACAAGAATACTCAACAAATCATCCTTTGAAGGATAATAATACGTTATATTACCGGGACTCATATCAAGTTCAGCTGCTACCATTTTGGTGGACATATCAGAATATCCTTTTTCCCAAATCAATCGAGTTGCTGTTTGAACAATTTCGAGTTTAGTTCCAATTGATTTATACCTCGCCAAAACAAAAACCTCCAATTACACATTTTTGCTTTTTGTTTAAGTACAATTTTTGTACCAATACAATAATAGCACACCATTATATTCCTTTGCAATACATTTCCAAAAAAACCTGATAAATTTTTAACATTTTTTTGTAAACTGTTTCTTCTGCTGTTCTTTGAATTATGCAGTAAAACTTTATATATATTGCTCACTTTTAAAAAGTGCGATTTTTATACCTTTTTTCGACCATATATTTTCCGCTTCACGCTCGTTATATAGTGTGAAATATAGACTTTTGGGACAAAAAATCACTCATTCCAAGGCAAAAACCACTATATGTTGTGGCCGATACTCATAGGTTACAAGACAACGAAATTTTGGAGCAAGATGTCGGGGATTCAAATCCCTTCACTCCTACTAAAAAACAGAGCAGTCTTTCGACTGCTCTGTTTTTTGCTTTAATATGAACTGATTCAAGTGTTCTGTTTTCTGCTTTGTGCACATGATAACGGAAACAGGGAATATCCGTTACGTGACAAACATATTTTCACCAAAGGTTAACAGTTGGAATTATTGTATTTTCATAGTAATAATTCTCACCGTTTGAAGATATTTCATTACTTCTTTGGCCTAATATATTGTAATATATATGTGCATAAATCTTAGGTCTGATATCATTGGGTTTTCCGCTACTGAAGGAACTAAACATTGAATGCACAACGTTATTTATAATATGTGTATTTGCTACGTTATAGTTACTCTGAGAAATAGCACCAATGTAATTAGAAATAATGAACGTGTTATAACCGGAAGCAAGAGCTAAAACGCCGGTATCGGGACCACGATAATCGCTACTGCCGGAGTATGCATATTTCCTGAAAATATTTCTTTCGATAATTGTGCCTCTCATTCCTGCCCAACCATCCTCAAGGTCAAGCGAGCGGGATGCACCATACAACATACCATCTCCGGATACATAATTATCATGAATCCAACAGGCTTCGGTAGATCCGATAACGGATGCCAACCCGACAGCGCTGTTTATAACATTAGTATTTTTTATTTCACAGAATCTTGAGGATTCGTCCGGACAAATTCTTACATACTCATCCGTTCCGGCAGGGAGTTCAGACTGTTGAATAGATAATTTAAAATACACTGCATTTTCAGGCTTATTGGCGTAACCCTCGTCAATATATTGCCATCTGTTGGTGCCTATAAGATTATAATCTTCATCATACCACAGAATATCATACAAACGCTGAGTTGCGGTAACAAGATTGTGCTCCCAATTGCCGATATAGTATTCGTGCAGAGTATCCATACCATTGGCAGCCTTGGATACTAAATAGAAGTCATCAGTGCTTATCCAATTGGAGTTTTCCACTAATTCCCCATTATCATTTAACCATCCGGATACAAATTCATTTGCTGCTATGCTGCCCTGCGAACCGTTAACCAATTCGGAGTTTCCTTTTCCGCCCATTGTGATAAAGAAACCTGTCGGACAGTTGGCTTCGCGAACCTCAACAGAGCAATACTCTGCTCGTTTTCCGATACTCAACAGGGTGCAAGCCCAAGCATATTGATTGGCACCTGTATAAAGAGCGCTCATTTCTGCATCTTCTTCATAAAACTCGCCGTAGTATTTATCAATAATCAGATGAGCATCTCTGCAATAGTACGCAAGTATGTTTCCGTTTTCATCCTTTTCCACAGAAGCTTTCTCAGTAGGGATATTACAGCTCCACCAACCCCAGCCCATTCTGAAATAAGTGTAACCCTCGGTTTTAGCTTTTTCGCTGGGCATCATATGGAATTCTGAACCCTCGGGAAATTCAACCGTCATTCCGCTGGGAATATAGAATTCAGTTTCAGTTGGAACAGCATAGAAATTAATTTTGGGGAAAATAACGTGATTATAACCGTCCTCATAAGCTTCCGTGACAGCATCATAGATAGCGTTGGTTGTCATTACATAGTCGCTTTCAGAAAACGAATTTCCGTTTTCGCTGATATAGTCAGCCGAAATCCTGACAGCAATATCATTTGTTGCTTTTTCATCTATAATCTCGATGGTGCAGCTATCGGACATTTCGGTTCCTCTTAACGTTGCAGTTATGGTAACCGTACCGGTTTTTTGAGGAACAACAAGTCCATCTATTACCAATGCTACCGTTTCATCCGAGGATTCCCATGAAACATCGTACTGGTCAGAAAAACCATTGTGATTTACGTTAAAGGGATAAGGAACTGCCGATAATGCATATTTGTATCCCATGGGTAAGGTTTCGGGCTTCTTTATAATATGAACGCTTTCGTATTTACTGTGGTCAATTCCAAGGTCCGGCTCAACGTAATCGGAAATAGTGTAATTCAACAACATTCCGTTTCCGTCGTCAATAGAATAATCGCCTGCCTCGGTAGCGGTATCGTACCATTGAGGAATGCCGTATTGTCCGGTTTTAGTAAATGCAAAGGCGCTTCCCAACCCCGTAATACCATTGTTAACCCGACCGACAATCGTATTAGTATCCGCGTTCAGAGGGATTCCGTCATTGACAAAATGGTCAGCCATTTCTTCCCGGGAAAGCTTGTCGGAATATACTACAAACTCTTTGAATTGATGCTCCGAGGATAAAGTGAACGTACTGTTGATGAAGTTAGACCAATGCTGTTTCTCAACGTAATCATCATTGATCTGCATTGCGTACGCAGATTCATTTTTATCAAAAGCCAGACACCAATAGGACTCACCTGCACTCATAACTCTCTTGTTATAGTTTAAAGATGGTCTCAATATGAAATTAGTGCCTATCTGTCCACCTCCGAAGGGAGTTTTTATTTGCCCCAAGTTACTCGGATCTACAGCTTCCTGAAACAAAAACGTTCCACCATAATAACTCAAACCATTTCCAACGGGTAAATCTGTAGATGATCTATTGTAAACCATAACGGCTTCAATGGTGGCCTTTTCATAAGAAGATGGAAGTTTAACCTTTCCGCCTTGGAAATAACCATCTGCATCTACGACAGCATTTTCCATTTTTTCACCATTGACAAGGTTAATAACCCGGTCGCCCGCCACGGTATAATAAGCAACAATGCGGTCATCCAGATCAAGCTTATCAATCACTATTTCCTCGGCTTCGTTACAAACCGTGCAAGACCTTTTTGCTTTTCCTGCAGATACAGCAGTAGCCCAGGTCTCTGTTTCCCATTGGCTCCAAGTATGCCCTTCAGCTTTTATAAGAATTTCCGTTGTTTTTGTTTCGGAAAGTTCGTTTTTGAAGATTGCGGTATATTTCACCTTGCCGTTTTCCGTACAAGTCACTTCCGAAAGCATTTCGCTTGTTGTATCAACCGTTTGAGCTGATAAGGTTTTATTACAAAGTTCACACATTGCAGTTGCTGTGCAGGTGGAGTAGTTATTTCCCCATCTGTAATAAACCTTTACGTTATCTTCACATGCCGCACTTGAAACTTCACCGTATATAGCATCAAGCTCTGTTAAATCCTCTTCACTCAGCTTACCGTCACCATTGATATCGGATGCATATTTCTGAAAAGTCGAAAGCTTATCACTATTTGTAACAGCGTGCTTGATCGCTATCAAATCAAATTCATCAAATGCAACACCATTGCAATCGTAGTCACCAACCGCATAAGTATTAACGGTTGCCAAGCCCTTTATTACAAGATTCAAAAGATGAGCATCTAACGCATCCAGATAACCGTCACCGTTTAAATCATAGCGGATAATATCATCATATCTTTCTGTTTCAATCTGCTCGTGGTCATCTGCAATTATTGAATTCACAAGTCCTTGATAGTCCTGAACATCAACTGCTCCGTCTTTATTGACGTCGCCAACGTTTGTAACAGCGCAGTTACCTCCAACCGACACCGGTTGTATTAATTCCCGCTCATTTTCCAATACCGCTGCAATAGAAGTCGGCATTGTTGACACTATTATCACTAACGAGAGTACGATGGATAATACTCTCCTTATATTCTTCATAAAAGCACCCTCTTAAAACTGTGGCTATAAATATATTTTTACAACTTAATTGTATCAAAATTTAAGAAATAAAACAAGAAAATTTTACTAATCTTGGTTTTATTGGCAGGAAAGGTTTAACATCCTGAACAGAAACATACGCACGCCTGCTTTGGACTATGAGCACGACTGCCGACGAAGGCGAACACTATAATGGAAAGGTGAACCGAATCGGGAATAAAGCCTTTTTACTCGACAAAATAATTATCACAGAAAATGATTTAAAAAATGAAAATTGATTAATATAAAAACTCCCCAAATAAAGGGGAGCAAAAATAAAACAGGTGTTTTGTTTTAGTACATTGTTAGTTTTTTATACCTCGCTTGTGCTTTTATTTAAAAGCATTCACGTATTTGCAGTGGTAAAAATATTTTATATGAAACTACCGTGTTTACGTATTAAAAAGATATTTGGTAGGAATATATAATAAGATGACAATACATAACGAGGTGATTCGATATGCTTGAAAGAAACGACAAAATGTGCTATAATATTCCAAAATCCAACGAGAAAGGTATTATAGTTATGCATAAAATAATATTGAACTATGTTAATGAATTTTGTGAAGATAACTTCATTTCTGATAAAGAAACCGAAAGTAAAAAGTTCGAATATTTTATTAATTACTGTATAGCTTGTTCAAAATATTGCGACAATGCAGATGTGAATGATATCACAACCAAAGAAGATGATGCTGGAATAGATGGGATTTTAGTCTTTATTGATGACGAACTTATTACAACAGAAGCTGAAGCTCGAAAATGTTTTGAAAGCAACAAAAGGAATCGCGAAGTTCAAATTATTTTTATTCAATCCAAAACAAGCGATTCTTATGACCGCGGAGAGATATTGAAATTCGGCGATGGTGTAGTTGATTTCACAGCAGAAACACCTAATTTACCTCAAGGAGAATTTATCAAAAATTACAAAAAAGTTTTTGATTGCATTATAAATAATGTTTCTAAAATTCAAAACGGCAGACCTGATGCATATTTAAAATACGTATGTACAAGTAATAACGATATACAAAAAGAAATTCTCGCAACAAAAGATAATATCGTTCGTAATGTTGAAGGGACAGGTTTTTTCTGTAGTGTTGCTATGGATTTTTGTGGCTTATCGGAAGTTATGAAACTTTGGGAAAACACAAAAAAGAGCTCAATGGCTACAATAAGCACGATTCAAACGGCGCCGTACCCAATAATGAAAGGTATTGAAGAAGCATATATTGCAGTTGTAAAAGTAAAAGATTATATTAACTGTGTACTTCAAGGAGAAGATGGCAAACAAAAATTATACCTATACTAAGAAAATGTAAGGGCTTTTTTAGGTGATGATAATCCTGTTAATGACAGTATAAGAAAAACACTTTTAGACAAAGAAAAATGCGATAAGTTTGCCATATATAATAATGGTATCACGATAATATCACCTGATGTTAAGATGCAAAGCAACAGAATTTCTTTTGAAAATTATCAAATAGTAAATGGCTGCCAAACAAGCAACATCTTGTTTTCTTGTAAAGATAGCATAGATGATAATACTATGATTACAATTAAAATTATCGAAGCAACTGATACAGATATTATTGCTGATATAGTACGAGCTACAAACAGTCAAAGTAAGGTCGATGAAAATCAGTTTTTATCATTTAGTCCATTTGTAAGACGGCTTGAAAAGTATTTTGAGGCAAGCGAAGACAAAGATGGCAAGGAAATCAAGTTGTACCTTGAAAGAAGAAATGGTCAATACAGGAATGCTGGTATACCTAAGAAAAAAGTATTTACTATAGGTGAGGCTAGCAGGGCTCTTGGCTCAATATTCCTATTAGTCCCTGATTTAGCAAGTAGATATCCAAATAAGTTTATTAAAGAAAAATCAGAGCAGTTATTTGATGAAAAAAACAAAGAAGAAGCTTTTTATGCCGCTTCTTTGGTTGATTATCGTTTTAAACAGTTGTCCACAAAAGGCAAACTTCTTAATAAATATGCAATTTATAAATGGCATATTTTAACTTTGTTTGGTTTTCTTGCAACAGGCTCTAAGCCACCAAGTCTAAAAAACAAGAAGAATGTTACTTCATATACAAATAAACTGTTAAAAACTTGTTGTGACGAAGACTTGTGTGTTAAAACTTTTGAAAAAGCAATCGCTATTATTGAAGAAATCGGATTAAAAAAAGACAGAGATGAAGTGCGAGCAACTGCTTATGCAAATACAATTAAAAAATATTGTTTTGAACATTTAGTATCAGAATAAGTTGTTTCAATTAATAAAAGAAGGATAGCTCTTAACTGGAGCTATCCTTTACTTTTTATATTCTTATAACTGGTACGGCGATTCTTGCGCCTACATCGGTTTGTGCACCGAAATTAAAAGTCGGTGCAACATTATTTATGAGCTTATAACCGTAAAGTTCAAAGTTGTAGTTTTCCAATGCTTTGTAAACTTGACCGATATAAATACCGAAATCATCAGGATTATCAAAAGGTTCACTTTGAAAATAAAATAATATGCATTCAGGGAGTTCTGTTATTTTATATCCTTCAGGCAAGGGTTTTGAATAATCCAAAGGAACTTCAACACCTGAAGCAATATTGCTGTAACCGTCCTCTTGTAAAAACTCAGGCAACTCAAGTATTGCTGCAGTATCAAACTTTTCAGGAATACTGTTTTGAAGACCTTCCCAATCACAGCCTACTTCTTCACAATAAGACAAATATCCTGTTGCTGACTTTGACGGCAGATAAATCAGTTTTCTTTTCGGTCTGTTTACAGGTATTACAGTACAGATTGATGTGCTTTCCATTTCTCGTCCTTCTTTCAAGATATGATAATGATTTGCAGGGTGACCGATATACCAAGGTATCGCAATCGGACTTTTGCGGTACTCATCAGGAGAAACAGAAAACCTTTTTGCAAAAGACCTTGTATAACCTTCGTGGGAACTGAAATGGCTGTCTAAAGCTACATCAAGCACATTATCATCTGTGTTAATCAGCTTTTCTGCACTTTTACTTAAAACAATAGCATTTACATATTCATAAAGAGTTGACTGCAAAAATTTCTTAAACAATCTGTCGAGCTGACGGCGCGAATATCCTATAGCATTGCATATACTCTCAATACTGAAATCATCGTCGTTATGATGTAATTTTATGTATGCTTGTGTAGCAACAACTATTTCTAAATCGTTCATAAGGCACCCTTGAAATATGATAACAATAAATCATTCTCTTTTCTTGATTTATATGGACAAATTATTTTTTATTGCTATGTAAAGCACTCACAAGACACGAGATATTTATTATAAATTTATGTGTCATTTTCAGATGAAGCTTCAACAACACTATTTATTTGCTCTTCTGATAGTTTTATAAAATCTATTGCAGAATTCTTTTGAGGTGCGAATATTTTGTCAGTCAATATAGTGTATAAAAAGTATCGTGCCAAAAAGTAATCATAATAAGAAATGCCTAAATAATCTGTATCATTATCATATCTAATTACGTGAAGATGGACTTTGTTTCTCAGACGTTTCAAAGCTTTGAGTTTTGGATATGATTTCCCTGGTAGAGAAATCAGTTTCTTTTCCTGAACTTTTGTTATCAAATATTCAAAATCCATTTGAACATTCTCAGGTTTAGATAATTTCATTTGAGTTGTAATAATAAATTTTTTGTCAATATCACCTTCACGAAACACATTTGTGTGTCTAGGAGTATCAATTTCCTTCCAATCAAGCTTTTTTTGATAACCATTTGAAACAACCAAATGGTGAAACACACCTTCAATAATACTCATAGCAGTAATTATATAGGTTTTTATTATTTGCGTTGCGACAACATCGTGCCAATGTATTTCATCAAATTCCATTTGTAAAAATTGTAAATACTGTAATGAATATGCTATATTCTTTCGTAACTCTTTATTCATACCAACATATGCACCACGAGAAAGAACTGCTTCAAAGTTGTATACCGTGGTTGGATGCCAACGTTCTGAATATTTTATATCAGTGTTTTTTTCTAGAATGCTTTCTAAATTTGTCATTTCTACTGGTCTTGATAGTGTTCCCATTATACAACAACCTCTTTCCGTATGTACATTCAACTTCTTTTTTGATTTATGATAACATAAATCAAATGACATTTCAATAATCCTTAGTTTTCGCGGAAGTCATTGAAAAGCGAAAATTATTATGCTAAAATATATTCAAATAAGTCTGCAAAGCAGATATCGAAAGGAGAACAATTATATGAAAGTTTTTTATGAGGTAATCGCATTTTAAACTGAATATGTGGTGCAAACGATTATCGAGGCATAGGCCTCTATGTTGTTGTGCCGTTTTAAAGTAACCTTTCGTGAATACTATAACTTTCGGTTGTAGCACACTTTAGGGTGTGTTATTTTTATGCCTAAAATCAGCCGTAGGAAGTACACATCAATGATGGTTGCTTTCTACGGCATTTTTGCGCCCATTTTTAAATCTTCAACATAAATATTTGGAGGAATAACAGTGAATAAAAATATAATTGAAAACAATTTTAATTTAAATGTGTCTGATATAAAACTTCTTGATAAGCATTTTGGTACTAAACTTTATTTAGTCAGCACAGATGTCGGCAAATACATAGTTAAAGTTCTGCCTTTGTATATAGAAAATGTAAAAAATGAAGGTGAAGTTACCGAATATCTTTATAATCACGGACTTAAAGTTGCAAGATTTATGAAAAGCAACGATGATGCTTATGTGGTAAAAACACCTGAATTTCAGTTTACCGTTCAACAGTTTATTGAAGGAGAATCACTACCGGTGAATACTGCACCTGATTGGTTTATCAGCAAATCGGCAGAGTTTCTTGGTCAAACAGCTTTATTGCTGAAAGATTATGAGAGTTTATCTTTACGATTCGGCAAAAACTTCTTTGCTGTCAAAACAGTTCGCAGGAAAATGTGGCAATATAAAAAAGAGCTTGTTAGAGCGAAAAAAGCAAAAGAAATGAACATTGTTCCGATTTGGGAAGAACAAATCCGGCATCTCAAGAGAATTTCAAAATTCCATATTGATACCCAAAAGCTGACTTATGCCAATTCTCACGGTGATTATCACATAGGTCAGGCAATCATACACAACAACGATTTTACAGTTATTGATTGGAGTTCAGCGTGTCGGTTGCCGATTTGTTTGGATGTTATAACCTCTTATGTCTTTTCAAGTCCGAGTTGTGCTACAGGAGAAATTGATGCAGACGGACTGAAAAAGTATATCAAACAATTTACAGAAAAGTTTCCGTTAACCGAGTACGACATAAAAGCAATGCCTTATGTATTGTATTTTTGGCACTGTATGTGTAATTACCGACCTGATGAACTCGCCGATATTCCTGACAGCTATAAATCTATTGCAAAGCTCATAAGCAACTTTTTGAATTGGCTTTATGAGAATGTTGACGAATTATCCGAGCAATTATTGCAACTAACTTAATTCAAATCAATACCCTGTTAGAAATAGGTTTTGGGTGTTTGCTCAACTTTAAACAGCATACTCTTTTTGTTGCATTCATAAATCTAAACCTGCATTTTTGAGAAAACAACACCGTTTTTGAGCCAAAAAGCAGTCCAAAACAGCATTAAAAAAGAAGTAGTCCTCGCCTTTGCGAGGGCTACTTCAAAGTTGATTTAAAATCTTTTCCAAAAATCAACGCCCCAAGGGTGAGCTTGCTCCTCCCATTCATCGCGGTGATTAATGATTTTTTCACGCATTTCGGCTACCTTATCCGCGTAGCCTTCCTCTTGAGCAAGATTTCTCGTCTCCCAAGGGTCATTTTTTATATCATAAAGGAAAGTCCATTTGTCATCAGCCTCATCACCGTTACGGTATTCAATTAGCTTGTAGTGGTCGTCCTTAATGCCGCGGACAAATTGATCGAATATGAGATAAAGCTCCTCTCGGAAGCTCTCACCGTGTTCACCGTCAAGAAGTGCGGCGAAGCTTTTTCCGTCAACGGAAGAGGGAATATCTATTCCGATTTTTTCGCACAGAGTGGGGAAAACATCATAGAGATAGACGTAAGCATCATTACGCTTGTTTTCGGCGATTCCCGGTCCTGCCATAATAAGAGGAATACGAACGCCATGCTCATAAATATCCTCTTTGCCGAGCCAACCGTGCTGACCGACAGCGAGACCATTGTCGCCGGTGAATACAATAATCGTATTATCCTCTTCTCCGGATTCACGAAGAGCATCAAGAAGCCTGCCTATTTCATAATCGAGGTGAGTTATCATTGCGAAATATTCGGCAATATGACGCTTGATTTCCTTTTCATCTCTCGGATATGCGGCAAGAGCCTCGTCGCGATGCACCATAAGAGGATAGTTTGTATCGATTATTTCCTGAAAATTGGGTGGGAGGGTAATTTTATCCTCGTCATACATTTCACGAAAGCTATCGGGCATCGTTCTGGGATCGTGAGGAGCAAGGTAAGCGAGATACATAAAGAAGGGCTTATCTTTACCTGCATTTTTCTCAAGAAGCTCAATAGCGGAATCCGTAAGCAATGTGCTCGAATGCTTACCCGGGTCAAACTCATCACAATGCTGAGCCTGAGGATGGTTGTCCTTATAAAAATCAACAACGAAATTTATAACATTATCATATTTGCCCGTGGGGTCATAACGACACGTGGGCACATTCCAATGATCCCACATACCACCGAAAAAGATTTTTGCACCTTGTGTAAAGCTTCTGGCATAAGCGGGGCAACCATTATGCCATTTTCCAAGACCTATTGTTTCATAGCCGTTATTCTTGAAGGTTTCTGCAAGAGTTTTATGCTCGGGTGGTATATTACCGCCAAGCTCCTCAAGATGAAAAGGATTCCTGCCCGACATAATCATTGCACGGCTGGGCATACAAACCGCACCACAGGTGCCGCCCGAAATGTGAGCGCGCACAAAGGATGTACCTCTTGATACTAATTTATCAAGATTAGGCGTTATTATTTCATTATTACCAAGAGCGTGAATCGTATCAAAACGCTGATCGTCAGTCACTATAAATAAAACATTCGGCTTTTTACTCATAACAAATCACCCGAAAAATAAAGTCGATATTATGGATTATATCATAATCCCCTCCTACAAATCAACCCGAAAGAACAAGAGTATCTGTGGCTTAAAACCCGTCACTAACCAAGCCATATTATAGAGTTTTTTCTGATTAACGTACCCATCAACGTAATTTGATATTAATATTTTCTCAAAACGTTTTGCATCCCGTTACGTTTGTGCATTTCTTTTCCCCGTTTTTGGTTGCTTTTATTTTTGTGAATGATATAATATTTTATTAAAGGGGTGATTCTTCTGAAAAAAATACAGATAGCTTTATCTTGTCTTTTAATGGTGCTTATACTTGTTTTTTCCTATTTTGCTCCGCTTTTTATGTTAAAGTACTCAAATGCACCGTATAAAAATGAATATACTATCCCGGACAGTATTCCCGAATACCGGGTTATTTCAATCAAAGAGAAATCTGATTGGACTGCAAAATGGATATGGGATAAGGATAATCTGACGGAAGAAAACGTGTGGATGAGTTTCAGTAAAAAAATCTCGCTTGACCGTATTCCTAATGAGCTTATTGCCCACATCTCCGCAGACTCAAAATATTGGCTTTACATAAATGGTGAAAACGTTGTTTTTGAGGGTAGTGTGAAGCGCGGTCCCGACGAAAACAGCGGTTATTATGACAGCATTGATATCGCGCCCTATCTCAACGAAGGTGAAAATTCAATTAGTGCCTTGGTATGGTTTTGGAGCGACGAAAAGAACTATTCCTACAACAGCAGCGGTCAAGGTGGCTTCATTTTTGAAGCTATAAATGATGGCGTTTCTATAATCTCCGACAATACCTGGAAGGTAAAAAAGAACGATGCTTATATAAACAACACCTTCAATCAACCTAACTACAGACTTCCCGAATACAGCGTTTATTTCGACGCGCGCAAGGATATGGGCAACTGGATAAGCACCGTCTATGATACATCCTCATGGAAAAATGCCACAGAGTATTCCGTCGGTGGTGCGGGGGCTTACGGTAAGCTTTATCCGAGAGGAATTCCGCTTCTCAAGGATTACGGTCTCAAGGATTATGAAAACTCAAAGGACTACGAAAACTACACCGTAAACAATATTTTCGGTGAGTATATTACCGTGGATATTCCATACAACGCACAGCTCACCCCATATCTCAAGGTCATAGCACCTGCAGGAAAGAAGATTCGTATAACAACGGAAAACACTCCTTTGGGCTCGGTTTCAACTACCTATATTACCAAAGAAGGCGAACAGGAATTCGAATCCTTAGGTTGGATCAACGGTGAGCATATCACCTACAAAATACCTAAAGGTGTTACGATAGTTTCTCTTATGTACCGCGAAACGGGATATGACAGTTCATTCTGTGGCAGCTTCACCTGCGACGATGAATTTATGAATTCCTTGTGGCAAAAGTCTCTTCGCACCTTGTACGTTACAATGCGCGATAATTTTATGGATTGTCCCGACAGAGAGAGAGCCCAATGGTGGGGCGACGTCACCAACGAGATGATTATGACCATGTACTCCATGGACAGTAATTCCTATCTGTTGTATCAAAAGGGGGTTGCTGCCATGCTCTCTCACGTTGATAATACAAACGTTTTACAGACCGTTGTACCAATAAGCGGTGACTATTTCGAGCTTCCCGTTCAACAGTTGGCGGGAATTGTAGGTTTCCTCACCTACTACGAATATACCGGCGACCGGGCCTTCCTTGAAGGTGTTTACGATGCATCCCTTAACTATCTTAAACTTTGGGAAATCGGAGAAAACAATCTGGTTATTCATCGCGAGGGCTCGTGGGATTGGCCCGACTGGGGCGACAAAGCGGATATGACCGCTATCGAAAACGCCTGGTACTATTACGCACTCTCCACAGTAGAGGAAATAGCGGGGATTTTAGGTAAAGACGAGGATAAAGCCTTTATTACTCAGAGGAAGAATACTATCGGCGAGGGCTTTAATGCACTTTGGACGGAGGATGGCTATAAGAGTGAGGACGTAAAAAAACCCGACGACCGAGCAAATGCTCTCGCAGTTTTAGCAGGTCTTGCAAAGAAAGAGCAACACAGCGTTATTTTAAATGTGCTCAAAACCACACAAAACGCAAGCCCTTATATGGAATACTACGTGCTCGAGGCGCTTTGTAAAATGGGTGAATTTGAATCCGCAAGAGACAGGATCAAGGGCAGATATGAGGATATGGTGAATGCAGATTACTCTACTCTCTGGGAGTTTTGGGACCCATGGAGAGGTACTAAGAATCACGCATGGAGCGGTGGTCCTCTTGTCGTAATGAGCAAGTATTTTGCAGGTATCACTCCCCTTGAAGCAGGATATGAAAAGGTAGAAATCAATCCCCAATACGATCTGTACAACGGTATGAGCTGTACCGTTCCCGGCGTAAAAGGCTTAATCACTCTTGATTACGAAAAAATTGACGAAGTTTACTCTATCAACCTTACTATCCCGCAAGGTCAGGAAACTGTTTTATACATTCCCGAAGGTGCTGTTGTAAGTATCAATTCAGAGCTTTATTACCAAAACGGCGAGTATTTAATCGGTGAAATCGGCAACGTAGAGATTATAATAGAATAATCAATAATATAAAAAGCACTCTGTTTACCATTGTAAACAAAGTGCTTTTTGTCGTTTTATTCTTCTTTTGATATAACCTTTTTCTGCCATGATTTCTTGTGGCACTCGGGACACTTCATATATCTTGTCCACCCGTTATGAGGTGCCATAAAAACGCTTGCGTAAGTCGGCACATACACGTGTCCGCATCTCTTACATTTATAATATCCGGATGTTTGCTCAATTCTGAGCATAAACGGACAAGCCAAAAGAAATGGTGCTATTCCTATTAAAATAAGAAGTATCCTGATCCTTTCCTCCATCTGCACAAAGGATGCTATGGCCGTCAAGCTAAGCATAATCAAAATGCAAATAACACCTATCGCTATTTCTATGCGCAACATTTGTCTGTCTGCAACTTCTTTTTCTTTGGTCATTTCAAGCAATTTCTTTTCCAACTCTTTGTTATAATCACCCATAGTAACTACCTCCCCACTAAATAAATCGATAAGAGTAACGTTTAATATTTCGCAAAGCTCCGTCATCAAGGCGGCATCAGGCAATGACCTGCCCGTCTCCCATTTAGAAACGGCTCTGTCTGTTATGTTCAGTTTTTCGGCAAGCTGCATCTGAGTGAGACCCTTTTCTTTTCTGCGCTGAGCAATAAACCTGCCAATCTTCTGCTGATCCATAACACAACCTCCTTTCGACTTTATTATATTTCTGTGGGGTCAGAAAATCTACATACCGTTAGTTGAGTTGCAATAAAATCTGCTATATTCGTATTATACCACAGGTTGAATCAATAAAAAACAAAAAATTCAGTCTCTCGGTCTTTCGAGAGACTGAATCAACGTAATTAATCAAATTTACCCTGAAGCTGATCTTGTGCCTTCTTCTCGATTTCCTCAGGAGTAGCGGTCTTCATAAACTCTGTAAGAGCAAGACGTCGCTCACTCAACTCCTCATACATACGGGCTTTATTTTCCGCAGAGAGAGGATAGAAAAATTTGGGAATGATACCAAGTGCGGATGATATGATAGGAATACCTGTACCAAGGGCAAATATCCACCACTTTGTCTTGTCGGTCTGAGTACCGATTTCCTGTCCTTGGATATAACCAATCTTACCCATAACCAAGTTGTTAATACCGCTCATAAGAGCATTTTGCATCTTGCTTATAAGATCCATGGATACACCCGTCATAGCTTCGGAGCGATATCCGTGCTTCCATTCGCTGTAGTCAAGAGCTTCGTTTCTAATTTCGGCAGGGATAACTCGACGTAAACCGTAAACGCACATTTCCAGAATTTCCTCTATCGCCATCATAGGTAGTATAACGTGCTTCTTTTGGAAGTTATTGTTTATAGATCCAAGACCGAATACCGTAAGCCACAGCATATCTGTCCATGCATCCTCGAATATCCACAGAGCCTTGGTAGAGAATCTCTTTCTCAATGGTTCTACAAAGCTATAGCTTATGAACTTAACGGGGAATGCCGGAATACCAACGATGGTCTTCCACGTCACCGAACCTAAAACGTCAATATAGAAATTGGTACGACTCTTACCGATACTGAAACCCGAAAGAAGTGACGAAAGCAGATATGTAAGCATAGGCTTATTGCTTACGATAGCTTTGAAGCAATGCTTAACCGTGGGCTGCTTAATAGACTGAACAACTCTCTCTCGAGTATTGAACATAAAGTAGATAGCGAAGAATGCGGATATGGCCGCACAAGCCATACCGAAGCCTGCAAAGAGCTTGGGTAGATTGATCTTAATAACCTTGTTGGCAACTAAGTCGTAAAGAATACCGAACGCCTGCTTGGGTAAGTCCTCCACAAGATGTGAGGCTACGTTTGCCGTGGCAATAAGCCGCGATCGTTCAAGTGGCTCGGGCGTTATGGTAGACAGGAAGCCCGTCTTTGCCACAGATGTAAAGGTAGTGGCGGTCTCCGTAATAATGCTCATAGCGAAATAGAAGATGTACTTGGGCATATAATTGCCGGGGGTATCGGGGAATAAAAACGGAATAAGCCAATACCACATACCAAGTATGGTAAGGGGTATCTCGCCCAAAAGAACGTAGGGACGGAATTTACCCCATCTGGTTCTGGTCTTATCTACAAGGACACCTATAAAAGTATCGTTAACGGAGTCCCATGCTGTGGCAACAACGTTCTGAATCGCAAGAAGATTAAAGTCGATATTTACGACGTCGTAAATATAACGTTCCTTGTAATCGTCGATATTAAGGCTCGCCGCAACATCGTTAAGCACGTAAGCAACTGTTTCTTTTTTACCCACGTAGCGTCTGATGGTATCGGTAGTCTGAGACATGGCTTCACTCCCTTTCACACAATTATTGTATCATTACGTTTATTTTATTGTCAATTAACCTATTTCACAAAATAATCTCGCTATAGTTGTGAATATAGATGTCGGCAATCTCTTTCAATTCATTTTGTCGCGGTTCACTGACGTCATATATGCCAACAAGATTGTAGCCGTTTGCCTTGGCGGTCTTGGCGGCATACAGAGCATCCTCGAAAACCCAAGTAGTAGATTTATCCGTACCTAAGGAATCTAAAACCACGTCATATACCTTAGGCTCTGTCTTGGATGCACCTACAGTATATGTGGAATATATGGCAGAAAAATAGTGTGACATATTATACTTTTCGAGTACAGCAACGAGAGCGCTTTCACCTGTAGCGGTAGCAATACCCATCTTTACTCCCTTCGCCTTCAGCTTCTCAAGAAATTCTATAATATCATTCTTGGGCTCGGTTTCTTTAAGATAGCGTTTCTTGATGTATTCAAATAATCTCTCCAGGAGCTGTTCATAGGTCTGCGCTAACCCGAAGCGGTCTATAGCAACAAGAAGTGATTCTCTGAGAAAAAGCCCCTCGAAAATCTTCTTATCCTCTTCGGTCAGCTTAATGCCCAACTCATTCATAAAATTATATCTTATGCCCTTCCATACGTGCATAGAATCGAAGAGCGTTCCGTCAAAGTCAAAAATTGCACCTGTAATATTCATTAGTTCTTCCTCTTAAAAGTTTTTTGATTACATTTATATTATACCACTGGCCCGCATCGGTCTCAATCCCTATTATGTGGTAGTTTAACATAAAGATACGTAAAACTCCTGCAGGCAATATTAAATCACCTTGCAGGAGTTTATTTAAATATATTTACTCTGCATCAGAGTTTTTCTTTTCATTTGCTGCGGTAGCGGCACGAGTACGTTCAAGGTCAAGATACATTCTGTCTCTCATCTTCTGGTCAATATTGTAGAAGAACATAGGCACAAGGCTTATAAAGTCAAATATCAACTGAGGTCCGAATGCAGCAATAAACATCTTCCACATCGTGTCCTCTGTCTGAACCGCAGTAAGACCTGATTCAAAGCCTGCCCATCTGGCCAGAAGCAAAGTATTTATCTTAGTCAGAGCGATTCCCCTTACCTTATTGATATAACCCGTAAGAAGATTTACGGTGGCCTCTACTCGATATCCGTTCTGCCATTCGCAATAATCAAGAACCTCATAGTTTATCTCGTTCTCAATAATCTTCTTTGTTCCGTAGAATACCATTTCAAGGCTGTTGCCCAACATCATCGCAAGGGTCATAGGCAATTTTTTCTTATAGAAGCCGTTTTTCTTACCGCCTATAAGACCTACGAGGAAGAAGAATGTTTCTGAAGCTATTATGGAACCACGCTGGAACAACCATAATTTTTTAGTGGAGAATCTTTCTCTGAATTTAGTTGCCCAATGGTAGCTTGCGTAGGAAATTGGCATACCGGGAATACCTGCAATAGTTGACATCATATTGAATTTCAACACGCTGTCGTAATACAGAGACTGGGATGTTCCCACATTAATACCATCTACAAATCCGGAGAGGGTGTATATAAGCAAGGGCTTATTTTTAAATACAGAGAACATACCCTTCATAATCCTGGGTGGCTTCTCCGATTGAGGAACTCTCTCCTTACTCACCACAACCCACATTACCGCAGGAACTGTAGCGATTACCCACCAGAAAAGCTTCATAGAAGAGAATACCTTGGTGAGGTTAATATGTATCTTTCCGTTGGCTACGAGGTCGAATAAAACGCCCGCTATCTGCTCAGGCAATCGCCTGAAAAGATCACTTGCAAATCTGGAGGATACCAAAAGTGCCGTTCGTTCGTTTGGGTTGGGCGTAAACACGTTATCAATATATCCGCCACCACCGAAAAACGCACCGACAGTTTCGCTTATATAGGAAAGTACCATATAAAAAAACAGTCTTTGAACAGCATTCCAACCGTTAGAATCGGCAATAATAGGCATTACACAAGTAATAAAGCCTACAAGAATACTGGGAAGAAGAGCAAGATACTGGAAGGGCTTAAATTTACCCCAACGGGTACGCATTTTATCGATTATTACCGCCGAAAGCGGATCATTTATCAAGTCATATATACCCAAAGTAACCGCTGCATTACCGTGCGCCTCAGCATCCAACCCGAATATCTTATACAAAAACAATTCGGAGGTGCTGTCGTATTTACCTAAGGTCAACTCAGCAGTTGCTGTTTTTAATATATAGACAACCCTCTCTTTTGTAGAACAGAACTTTCTGTTCATATACGCAGGATGATCTACTTCAATAACGTATTCCCTTGTGGCAGTATCTACGCTTTGCTTCTTTTCTTCGCTCATACTTCAACCGCCTCCTCTTTCAACTCCGCTTCTTTCTGAAGCTGCATTTCCGTTAATCTGCGATACATTTCCTGACGAATTTCTTCTTGAGGTGTACCATCTTCAAGCATCTTGAAATATTCATCAATGGGAATACCGCCTACAAAACACGGAGCATGATTTACAACTATGCCCTTCTTATAAATTGCAACGTCCACGACAAAATTTATAATCAGTAACAACAGATATACTATCGGTGCAATAACAAAGCCTATATTGAAATAGGGATTATCGGGAACAACCATCAGCAACACCGATGCCGCCACGCACATAACCAGCATAGTAATATCGAAGATATACGATCTCAGTTTACCTTTTTTGGAGCAAGCCATCGTAAGACAACCGAAGCGAACGAGCAAAACAACCGCCGACAGTAAAAACAACACTAAAGATATTAACAAAAGCAACAACGGCACCTTGCCATCAGAAGTGTTAAGAAGAGATAAAAGTGCATCTGTATCAATAGTCTCCAGCATATCCAACAGAGAAAACAAACCAAAATTCCCTTCAAAAGGAACAAAGGGGGCTTTAAATGAACCGCTTAGCCACGGAACAGCAATTGCCGCTAAAGGGATAAGGCTTGTGAATATGCGAACAACCGCTAACTTAGAGCCCACAAAAGATGCCTTCATTCTGTCGATTTTCTTTTGAAAATGAGCGTGCTGAACCTCCGCCTTATCCGCATCCTGCATCAGACGTTCCTGAATATCATAAAGAACAATATTACAGCCGCAATGAGGACAGTTCTGCTTCCAATCTACCATACGCAGATGCTCAGCGCACTTAGGACAATTTGCCATTATACTCACTCCCAATAATTTGGTATATGTCTATAATACACTGTTTTTTATGAATAAATCAATATTTTTTGTGAAAATCATAAATATCATATTATTCTAAAATAGAAAAGTTTCTTTCTTTTTTATTTCCTCCTCACTCTGTGTAATACTGTTTAGCGTTATATATGCTTTTGCAAGATTACATTTATTGACATATATTTTCTTACGAGGTATAATACTTGTACTAAAAAAACGAAAAGGAGTTTTGTATGGATTTATCTTTAGTTATTCCGTGCTTCAACGAAGCGGAAAATATTGCGCTTCTCTACGATACCGTTGAGAGTTGCTTCGCAAACAAAAGCTTTTCATATGAGCTCGTTTTTGTCAACGACGGCAGTCGCGATAATACGCTTTACAACCTCAAAGAGCTTGTAAATACCCGTAGCGCTAAGATACAGGTAATTTCCTTCAGCCGTAACTTTGGTAAGGAATCCGCTATATACGCAGGTCTTTCCCGCGCCAAGGGTGATATGGTATGTATAATAGATGCAGACCTTCAGCAACGCCCCGAGGTAGTGTTACAGATGAAGGATATCTTAGACACGAAGCCTGAGGTTGACTGCGTAGCCGCATTCCAGGCTAAGCGCAAAGAAGGCAAGATATTATCCTCCTTAAAATCCTGCTTCTATAAGATAATAAATAAAGTTTCTGACGTGGATTTCGTCAACGGTGCTTCCGATTTCAGGCTTATGCGCCGCTCTATGGTAAACGCTATACTCAGCATGACCGAATACCACAGGTTTTCAAAGGGTATATTCAGCTGGGTAGGTTTCAACACAGAGCACATCGCTTACGAGGTACAGCCAAGAAAACACGGCGAGACTAAATGGAGCTTTTTCAAACTCTTCAAGTATGCTATTGACGGCATTGTAGCCTTCTCTACCGCTCCCCTTAAGATGGCGACCTTTATCGGCTTCCTTTCCGCCATACTTTCCGTTATCTATCTGGTATTTGTAGTAATACAGAAGTTATTCTTCGGAATCGCCGTCCCCGGTTATGCCACAATAGTAGTACTTCTTCTCCTTCTCGGTGGTCTAATCCTCTTCTGTCTCGGTATTATCGGCGAATATCTATCGAAGATATACGTTCAGGTCAAGAACAGACCTATATACATCGAAAAAGAGCATTTCAGCAATTTTGACGACGAGAAATAAACAAAAAGGCATTTACACTTCAACAGAGTGTAAATGCCTTTTTCATTAATAGTTGTCCTGCGGATAAACGACATTGATCATTTTTCTTATATCGTCCATTTGCTTAGTAATATATAAGGTCTGCTCGGGAGTTACTATAGGGCTCTTCTTAAGTCCCTTGAACATACAGTCGCAGAAATGAGAAATCTGCTCTTCAAATCCGTTTCCTCTGTAGGGAACGGATATCGTTTCCCTCTCTCCGTTGTTGAGGAAAAGTTCTATCTCCTGAGGTGCATAAAATCTGCTTACGCGAGCGTAGCCCTTAGTACCGTATATTGCACCTTCATTGGGCTTTCTCAAAAGAATTGCACTTGAAATATCTGCGATAGCACCGCTTTCATATTTCATAAGTACACAGGTGTGACTGTCAACACCGCCATAAAGCTCTGCCTGAGCCTTAATCTCTTTTACCTCATTACCGAGATACCATTGTGCAAAGTTCAGACCATATACACCTACGTCGAGGAGTGAGCCTCCCCCGTTTTCGGGCTTAAACACGTGATGATCCATTTCATCCTCATCCATAGTGTAGCAGAATTTACCCTCTACACCCATAATATCGCCCAAACGTCCCGACTTAACTATTTCCAAAAGCTTTATTGTACCGGGTACGAGCCTTGCCCACATTGCCTCCATAAGGAGCACGTTGTTATCCTCGGCACATTTAAACATTTCCTCCGCCTCGCGTAAATTCACCGCCATAGGCTTTTCGCAGATAACAGCTTTGCCGTGATTCATCATAAGGCAGGAGCAATCTATATGACCCGAGTGAGGTACGGCAATATATGCCGCGTCTATAACATCGCTCTGCGCCATTGATTCATAGCTGTCAAATCTTACGGGGATATCAAATTCATCCCCGAATTTTTCTGCATTTTCTCTCGTTCTTGACGCTACGGCTACAAGCTCTGCTTCAGGCACATTTTTAATAGCTTCTGCAAAGCGATGTGCAATAGTACCTGTACCAACTATACCAAATCTGATTCTTTTTTCGTTACTCATATTTAACACCATTATACACCGTATAAAATATGGAGATTGCGGATATTCCCGTCTTTTATTTTATTATTTACGGAATATGCGTGACCTTCCGTTTCGTTGCCACCAAAGTCCGTAAGATTCTCTTTTCTCAGTTCAAGGATTATCTCATCGCATATTTTTTCAATAATATATTCTTTTTCTTTTGAAAAACCATCATAATTGGGCGTTGAAATCAGATATTCAAGATCATCGTAAAGCTCCGAAAGAATAGGTAAATCCTTCAACGCTCTGAACACCCATTTGTAATAGGGGCAATATTTCTTGTTAATAAGAAATATAACGTTCAAAGTGCTCTTTACAAATTCAGTCACCGCAAGTTGAGCGGCGGCGGTATCTCCGCGACTTATGGAGCGGGAATAATTGTACTGCCCCGCCTGACCCATAACAAGAAGATTTCCCGCTAACTTTTTAAGCCGCACGTCCTCGGGGTAGTAAAACAATCTTCTTCGTATGTCGCTTACCTCTCCCGGATCGTCACGAAAAATCTTACCGTTCGTAGCCTCTGCAAGACCCTGCTCGGGAACAAAAAACCATTCCTTAATCTGCAACATTCCGTCGGGAGTGCCGACCTTCCCCGAGAAGAAATCACCTATGCGGAATACTCCGTGACGGCTTCCCCCTACGGGCGCATCGGTCGTCCGCGTAAAGCCCATAAACTCACGAGGCAATCTTCGATACGCCTTGTCCAACTGAAAGAAATCTCCATCATCAATTGCATCGGGAACAAATATGCAGAAGCCCGGTTCAAAATCATGGTCGCGGGATATTTCGTCATCATAGCCGAAGCATTCAGACCCGCTACCCATAAGACCTACCGCAACAACAGATTCAAGATGAGAAAACTCATTACGAAGCATAGGTACGCCGTATTCAATATAAAACTTTTCCGATAATTCAAGACCGTTCATTATATATCCTATTCGCCCTTTCCTTCAACTCTTCTTCGTATAAAAATCTGCCGTAATATCCGAATGCAGATGCACACTTCTCACATACGAAAGCGTAGTTGCCGTCGTGCACCTTGTATTCATCAAGTAACTTTTGCGCCTTATCCAGATATTCCTCTATCTCATCCGCGCCGTCAAGAAGACCTGTATCCGCCGCCACCGCATCTGCAAGATTGAGATATGTTATAGCCGCTTCGGGTGCGCCGTTTTCGTAGCTAAGCATTATATCTATCGCTTTAAGATACAGCTTTCTTGCCTTCCCGAAATCCTTCAAATCAACGTAGGCGAGAGCCATATTGTTATAGAGACCGCCCCATTGTATATCGTAAGGGGATAGATTTTCCGAATATATCTTGTCCGCCTTCATAAACAGCGGTATTGACTTCCCTGCCATACCGAAAGCCTTGTAAACAGTAGCACAGTTAAGATAAATAGTGGCAGAGCCTACCTTTCGGGAAGCTCCCATTTCATCTATTATTTTCATAGCAGACTCTGCATAAAAAACGGCTTTTTCTCTGTTTCCTAATTTACGATAAAGACCCATAAGCTCGTTCATAACCGCAAGGCTTACACTATTATCCGCAGATTCTCTTAACACCGAGAGAAGATATTTCTCTGCAGAAGAGTAATCATTCTTATGAAGGTACGAATCTAATTGTGAAAGAATATTATTAACGGATTTTTCTTTTTCGTCCATTTATCTCTTCAATCCTTTGATTTTCTTGCATATTTTCTAAGGCAAAGAACATAGTACAGAAAACTCATAAGAACCAATGTAGTCAGCATCATTGCGGTATCTGTAAGAGCACCCTCTACCCATAACCTTGAAGCTCCGCCCTCGGAGAAAAGCGTACGGTAATCGATGCAAAGAATATTTTTAGTGCTTCTCTCTCCCATAAAGAAATACGTTACGGAAATTATGCCGATATATATAGCGAGAGCCTTTGTGTAAAACTCCTTAACACCCTTATCTTCGGGCGTATCGAGATTCTTTTCCTTCATGTTTCTATCCACAATCTTCTTCACTACAAAGAATGAAATTACGCTCAATACAACCGTAATGATTATTTCTATTGTCTCTTCATCCGTCACCCTACCCAAGATACGTGAGCCCACAGCTCGTGACAGTATCACGCCAAACATAAACAAGAACGTGAAAATCTTGTTGTAGAAGATACTGAATTTCTTATTATTAAACTTTGGCACATATTTATAATCTGCCTCAGAATCCGTATATTTACGAGGAAGGCAAACTATAAATATCATCAGAAGAAGACCGTAAATAAAGCCTGTGAAATACTCCCATATCTCCCATGCGTTTGAGCTTATGGAAAGTGGCACATTTATATTGGTAAATACTGTACGCTCCTCTGCACTTGCGCCGAGGACTATGGATGCAGCACATATACCGATACCACAGAAGAGGTTGCTTACTGTGGAGAACACAGCGTTAAACTTATCTTTGAGCACCGATCCTACTGCGATAGATGATACGAGAGCACCGATTGCACTCGATATTACGTTTATACTTGTAAAATAGTTTCTGCAATAGGGAATCTTCTTCGCCCATGCGGCATTCCCAAGCTTTACTATGTACGCTTCCATCGGAGAATAGTCGTGTCCCGCGCTCACAAGACCCTCTTGGCAACACTCAACCGCCTGAGGATTAATAACCTCAAGTGCCATATGAGATATGGTAAGGTTACATATAAGGACGGTAACGTAATATACTCCCACGAAAATAACGTAATCCTTAAACTCATATTTCTTATGAGAAAACAAAGATCCTAACACTATACTGAAAAGGGGCATCCAACCAAATCCCAAAAGTACCATAATAACAATACCGCTAACAGGACTTATGGCTACAAACTCGGGAGCATCGTCAATAGAGTTATAAAGGAAGCCGCCTATTTGAGAATTGAGCGTACCCCATCCGCCCGCGGTAACCGCGGCAAAAGCGGCGGCAAGAGGCACCATCTCGTAATTCATACTTCTACGATTCGAATACAGGGCGTAGATATACATAACTATTACGGCACCCACGCAGAACATACCCCACTTAGCACCATAACCATGCTGGCCTCTCACGTGCCATATAAAGCCCGTAAGCAACGCACCTGTAATGATTGCGATTACTTTCTCTTTGGCAGAAAGATTTGTCCTTGTCATAACGTCACATCCTTTCTCCTATTCTGAACTAAGTTTATTATATTACAACACATTTATACCGTCAATTATATATTTCTGACAATCAATTACGTATTGAATTTTCTACAAAAGATGGTAAAATAAAAGTTAGTCAGAGACAGAAAGAAGGGTTAACCCGTGATAACAAAAGAACAATGGAAAAACATACGAGGCTCATCTCCCTCTCCCGACCAGATAATGATATCTATAAAGGGTGATGCCGCCCATAATATTGCTATTCGCTGGAGAACGGACACATCTGTAGATTCAGCATATGCTCTCTACCGAGTAAAAGGCACCGAGGAATGGCAGAAGACTGTTGCCGACAAGCACTTCTTCGCTACAGATATGGACGACAGCAATTTCTTCTTCGCATTTCTCGAAAATCTCTCAGCCGATACATATTACGAATACACCTGCGGTGACGATGCTAACAGAAGTGATATTTTCACATTTAAGACCGCAAAAGAGAATCTTACCAAATTTTCCTTCCTTTGCGTATCCGACGTTCAGGCAGGCGACGCAGAGCCCCCCGCAGATTATACATCTCTCGGCGAGGTACTCAAAAAGGCTCTTGCGGAGCATCCCGAATGCGACTTCATTCTCACCGCAGGCGATAACACAAACTGCGGTCAGACAGATGTTCAGTGGACCGGACTTTTCGAAGGACTCAAGGGTATAATCGAGGAAACCCCCATTCAGTTCTGTATGGGTAACCACGACGATATGGGCTTCTCAAGCTACTTCACAAAGGAAGACAAGTACTATTCCGAATACGCGGAGTATTTCACTAATCAGTTATGGGGTTCTTACGACCATAACGGTCCTAAGGACAGACCTATAGCAAACTACTCCTTCGACTACGGCAATGCCCGTTTCTCTATTATAGGTACAAGCGGTTACGAGGAAATGAATCAGTTTTTGATTGATATGGCAGATACAGATAAGACATGGAAATTTGCCGCTCACCACTTCCCCGTTTGCTATTCCGGTCCTTGCATCGAAAACGATGATACGTACCCCGCTCTCAGAGACGGTATGGATAAGTACGATGTTGTTTTCTCAGGTCACGAGCATAGCTTCGCCCGTTCATATCCCCGCCGTGGCGAGGGTCTTTTCGATAAACCCTCCGAAGGCACCGTTCACTACAACTTAGGCTCATCTAACAGAAACCCTCCCGGAACGAGAGTTGTTCCCAAGGTATGGAATGCTAAGACGTACGCTCACGAGGAAGATTTGTCTATGTTCTCCATAGTAACCATTGACGGCGACAAATGTACTCTCACCGCTTACGTTGAGGACGGCAGAATCATAGATATGAGCACCATCGACAAGGAAAAAGACCTTATTACTCCCTACGATCCCGCTCCCGTATATAACAAGACCCGTATAAAGTTCAAGGGCTACGATTTAGGTATGTGTGCATCTCTCACATTGCCTCAGATCATAGACGGAATCGTTTATATTCCCATCGGTCAGTTTATTAATTTTATCGGTGGCGACGTTGAGAGAACAACGGGAAAAATTAAAATCGGTGTATATGGCAAAACCTCTGAATTCACCGAAAACTCTGCAACAGTAATCACTCAAGACGGCGAGTACGAAATGGAAGCACCGTGCTTAAGACTTGCCGAGGGTCAGCTTTTCGCCCCCGCATACGGCTTCTGTAAAAATTTAAGAATGACACCCTATTTCTATGAGCACAACAACTTCATAACAATAGAGTCAAACACAGAAGCAAGACCCATCCCTTATCAGCCGTAAAGGAGATCAATTTATGAAATTATCAAGCCAGACAGAATATATTTCCGCACGCTGTGACGATTTTACTGCCGTAAAGATGATTTGCGAGGCAGGCTTCGACGCTATCGACTACTCTATGTTTGCTATGCAGGATGACGATAACATTCTCAATACACCTGCATACAAGGAGCACGTTCTTGAACTAAAGAAATTAGCGGAAAGCTACGGCAAGCATTTCAACCAGGCTCACGCTCCTTTCCCCACTATGAGAGAAAACGACGAAAAATACAACGAGATCATTCGTCCGAAAATCAAACGTGCTATTGAGATCGCAGGTCTTTTAGAGGTTGAAAATATAGTTGTTCATCCCGTATTTTTCCACGAAAACAAGAAAGAGAAAAATATAGAACTGTACCTCTCTCTTCTCGAAGATGCAAAGGCGGCGGGCGTTAAGATTGCCCTCGAGAATATGTTTGGCAAGAAGAATCCCGAGACAGGACGTCAGACACCTAACGTATGCAGTCTCGGTGAGGAATTCGCAGATTTCTACGATGCACTTCCCTCCGAATATTTCTCCTGCTGTGTAGATATCGGTCATTGCGCTCTCGTTGGCGACACACCCGAAAATATCCTTAGAATTATGGGTGACAGAGTTGCTTGTCTCCACGTGCACGATAACGATACCTACGACGACTGGCATTTCCCGCCCTTCACTCTCGACCTTAACTGGACAGAGATTGCAAAGGCTCTCGCCGACATCAACTATCAGGGCTACATAACTCTCGAAGCAGATAACATCCTTGCTGATATTCCCACAGACCTCTACCCCGCTATGCTTAACTATATGTATCAGGCGGCTAAAAAGGTCGGAGATATGGTTGACGGGTTCAGAAAATAATTAAATAAACGTTAAAACAGACCATCAATTCGATGGTCTGTTTTTTACATTTACCTTGTATATATAGTCAATATTGATCACGTTATTTTCGGTATCGGTAACAGTTCTGTTTACGAGATCTATTTTTCTTATTTTCATACTAACAGGAAGGTATTTGCCGCCTTCCTTTCTCTCATCGGGAACGAAATATATTATATCCGCTTCAGGGCAGAGAGCAATATTATCAATAATATAGTTCATATTCGAATTAAGAGCTTCCGTCTCCTCGGGGCTCAACTGTAATTTTCCGTCCGTAAGTCGGGCGGCTTCTTCTATTTGTTCCTCGTGACCCGTGAGAGCCTCAAAGGAGCTGAACTGTGCCGCTCGGTCTATATTAGACATTCTCCCACGATTAAGAGAAACGTGATGCGGCATATCTATTATATCATCGTAATTCGTCACGCACGATGACCTCCTATCTGTCCGTTTCGCTCTATCGTCGTAGCACCTTCTTGAAGATTCATACCCTTAAGAATTGCATTTTTACCAAATTTATTTTTTATCTTTATCATAGCCTTTTGCATATTCTTTTCCTTTGCAAGGCGCTCTTCTCTCTCTTGCTCTTCATTTATAAGTGTCTCGTAATCTGTAAACAAATCGAGCTGTTGCACCTCTTCTCTCGGAGCCTTGCTTTCATCTACAATATGATTTGCGCATATTGTAATTCGTCTGACTAAAAGATTTTCGTTTATTATTCTGTCGAACAAATCCATTGTAACGCTCATTATTTCTTTTGTTGAAGAGGTAAATTCTCTCAGATTCCCCGTGCCGTGAGCGTGCTTAGGCACTTTTCTGCCGTAGCGGTCAACGGTAATATCGCCCTTGTAGCCTTCGCTTATGGTTTTATCCGTAAGGTTTTCTATATCGTAGCCGACTGTCAGCACTATCTGGTCGGTAACCAAATGCTTTTCCACAAGGTCTAAAACGAGAAGCTCGGTCATTTCTCTTACAATAAGCTTCGCTTCCTTACATTTGTACGGGCGCGTCAACACCTGACCCGACGACAGAGAACTGGATGCGGGTCTGTATGATTTAATATCTGCTATTGTGCAAGGCTCCCACCCCCAAGCATGGTCTATGAGAAGCTCCGCATTTACTCCGAATAATTTGTACAGAAGCTTCTCGTTGTAATATGAATTTTCCTTACCGACGGAGCAACGGGCGATGTCACCCATAGTATATAGTCCGTGGGCTTCAAGCTTTTTGGAATATCCCCTACCCACACGCCAGAAATCAGTAAGAGGTCTGTGATTCCACAACAACTCCCTATACTGTCTTTCATTGAGTGATGCGATTCGCACTCCGTTTTCGTCAGCAGGGATATGCTTCGCCCATATATCCATAGCAACCTTACAAAGATAAAGATTCGTGCCGATTCCCGCGGTGGCGGTAATGCCGGTATTTTTCAACACGTCGAGAATCATAGTCCTCGCCAACTCCTCGGCGGTCATCTTATATCTCTTGAGATAATGAGTGACGTCCATAAAAACCTCGTCAACGGAATATACGTGTATATCCTCGGGAGCAATATACTTAAGATATATTTCGTATATACGTGTGCTGTACTCCATATAGAGCGCCATCCTCGGCGGAGCCATAATATAATCCACCTCGTATGATGGGTCTTTTTTAAGAAGCTTATCATCGTAGCTTTTTCCCTTAAAGCTTCTGTCGGGTAAAGAATTGCGCCGTTGGGCATTTACCAGTTTCAACACCTCGATTGCCTCAAACAGTCTCGGTCTTCCCGGCACACCGTAAGACTTAAGAGAAGGAGAAACCGCAAGACAAATTGTCTTTTCCGTACGCGACGGGTCAGCTACGAGCAGATTGGTACTCATAGGGTCGAGACCTCTTTCCATACATTCAACCGACGCATAAAATGATTTCAAATCTATTGCAATATAAGTTTTTTCCAATCTGCTCACCTCCTTGCGTTTGACTTTTTGCATTAGATATTATACCAAAACACAAGCAGGAAAAACAATGTACCAAGGTCACAAAAAGAACATTTGTTCGGTGTGCAATTTGTATAAAATTCAATAAATATTGATATTACGGCAAAATGAATATATAATAATATTGTTATTTTACTTGAAGGGACCGATAGTCTTTGAAAAAGAAGGAATTATCACCTGAAAAGCTTCGTAAAAGAGCTTTAAAAAGAGAAAAAGAAATCGCAAAATGGGAAAAAGAAAAAGCGAGACCTAAGCGCAGCTACTACTTCGCTTATCTCGTATTTATAATTACACTCATTTATGCGACGGATGAGATCGCTTCTCAGATAGGCACTCTGATGAAAACGGAGATAGCTAACGACTTATTCACAAGCGACAGCTCCGTTACTCTCCTTAACATCCTCGGAGTGTTAGGCGTTCCCTTCCAGGCTTTGGGACTTCTGTACAGACCATTCGCTGACAGATGGGGAAGAAAAACCTTTCTTATCATCAACACCTTCGGTATGAGTATTGCTTTGTTGGTTATATTTCTCTCCAACAACGTTCTCCTCTACTTTATCGGTGCGGTTCTTATACAGTTCTTCATCCCTCACGATATGCACGTTGTTTATATTATGGAGTCATCACCCTCAAAGCACAGAGCAAGGATCTACTCTACAATAAAATTCTTTGCGAATATGAGCGTTATGCTTGTGCCGGTTTTGAGACGCTATCTTATGAACACCGCCTCAGAATGGCGAAACGTATATCTTATACCCGCCATCGTAGGTCTCATAGTAAGCTTCATCGCTCTTTTATTGGCACGGGAAACAGATGCTTTCATCGAGTCCCGTCTTAAGCATCTGAGAAAGTCCGACGAAGAACTGGAGAAGGAAGCTATCGAGAAAAAGACAAGCGAGGCTCAGGGCGGTCTTATTCCTGCCTTCAAATTCGCTATGAAGCACAAGCAGCTTCGTTGGCTTTTCATTACCGCTACTCTTGCAAACTTCGGTTTTATCGCCTCGATAGATTATCAGGTTATTATGTCCTACGGATATGCGGAAAGCATCTATAACTCCGTAGAAAAATTCGCCGTAGATGCCGTAGGTGTAGGTGTAGTTACGAGCGCACTTTTCCTCTTTCCCGTCGGTTGCTCCCTTGCTCAGGTTATTATGGGCTTCATCTCCGATGCAAAGGGCAGAAAGGTAGCCGCCCTCGTAACCGCGTTCGATTGTCTCGTTTGCTTCGTAGGCTTCTGGTTGGGTGCTAAATATAACTGGAGTCCTGCTATCGTAGGTCTTCTCTGCGGTGGCTTCGTAGGTAGCTTCTATTCCACCAACGACGTACTCATTATGATGATTGGCGAATCTGCTCCCACAAACCTTCGCTCCTCCGTAATGGCGGCAGAATTTCTCCCCGTAGGTGCAGGTGTTGCTCTGTCATATATGGTAAGCTTCCCTCTTGCAGGTATATTGGGAAATCAGTATATCGGAATTATTGCTCTCTGTCTTTTAGTACCGGGCTTCGTAGCCGCACTTGCTACCCTCGCTAAAAAGACACACGACACAAAGGGTATAGACCTCGACACCGTAACAGGTGCCGAATGGGATTAAGATCAAAGGGGATGTAAAAAAGCGCAGACCGTATAAAACTGAATATAACAAGGGGTTCCGTAGGTTTAATTAAACCTATAGAACCCCTTTAAAATATAAAAACATAAAATTGATGAAAAAATATGTTTTATACTACGAACAAACTTCGCCACTCGACGTACCTTTGTACGCCTTCGGGCAAACAAAACCAAGTCTGAAGCCTTGGTTTTGCTCAGTTTGTCCGTTCTGCATCTTTTTTCCTATCCCTTGAAAAGACGGTTGTAAAATTTTCGTTTTTTTACAGCTCTTTTTGTGACCTTATTCGTCGGTAGATTGTATTTAAAGCGAAAGGAGGATGACCTCATTGGATTTTGAAGCAGTTTATGGGAAATACGGAGATATGCTTTTCAGAACCGCATTTATGTACATGGGTGATTCTCATAGCGCTGAGGACATTCTGCAGGACGTCTTCATTGCGTACTTCACATCAAAAAAACATTTTGAAAGTGAAGAGCATCGCAAAGCCTGGCTTATCCGCGTAACACACAACAAATGCATAAACTATCTGAGAGCTCCTTCCCGAAAAAATATCGATATTGATGAGTTGCAACTCATTCGGGAAGAAAAGGACACCGACACACGCTTGGATATACTGAAGCAAATAGCCGCATTGCCTCCAGCCTACAAATCCGTTATCATCCTTCATTATTACAACGACTACTCCGTAGAGGAAATCGCAAGAATACTGAAAATAACTAAATCAGCAGTCAAAATGCGATTGAAGCGCGGAAGAGATACGTTGAAAATACAACTGGAGGATACTGAAAATGAATAAAAAAGATATAAAAGACAGTATGAATCTCATAAAGCCCGACAGCTTTATGGAAACACGCATCAAAGCAAGGGTGGAATCGTGTTCGCGTAGCCGTACTGCAACGTCTCGCAAGCTTGCTCTCGGTACCATTGCCGCCTGTGCAGCGATTGTTGCTCTCGGCGTCGGTCTTGGAACGAACATGAACTTCGCTATAAGCAATGACGTAAATCTATCTACAAACCACGCAAACGCGGACAACGAAAATCTCGATGCAACAGATTTCGTTCCCACCACAACTGAAAGGATCATCTATTCACAAGAGGAAATTGAAGAAGATTTGGGATATACAATTCCAAACGTGCAGGCAGACCCTAACGACAGCTCTATTGCAGTATCTAACCCGTTCACGCCGCCCGTAATTACCGACACTAAGCTTATCGTTCTCGGAAAAGATATTTCCGAGGGTAACCACCCTCACTTCTTCAAAACAAAGAATTACGTTGAATTACCCTTTGCGGCGATACTGAATGAATTAGCCGATACGGAAATCACGTGGATAAGCGATACAAAGGCTACCGTTGTAATTGATGGCGTTTCGTACACACTCAACATTGACAATCAATGCACCTTCGTAAAGGATGGTACACAGGAAAACATATTCACCCCTTCACCCTACGTAGGCGATGCACCGTATTACAAGGTAGTTGACGGCGAGCTTATTATTGATAATACAACTCTTTCGGGACTTATAAACTATCTCGGCCACGTAATGGTCGTTGACTACGATGCTAAGACGGTAACAATTGTATAAAAAGAAACAGACCTATCGGCAAACCGATAGGTCTGTTTTTAAGCAACTAATTATTCCTTCATTGTCTTAACCTCGTTGAAGGTATCAACGATTGACTTTTCGGGAGCGGGAGTGATAAGTGATACAACAAGAATAAACACACAAGCAACAATAAATGCAGGAAGAAGCTCGTAGATAGCGAATGCACCGCCAAGCTTGCTGATAACGAACTTCCATACAAATACCATTATCGCACCGCTTACCATACCTGCGAGAGCACCCCACTTGTTTGTTCTCTTAAAGAAGAGAGCGAAGAGAACAACGGGGCCGAAGGTTGCGCCGAAGCCTGCCCAAGCAAATGAAACGATTTCAAACACCTTGCTATCGGGATTCTTGGCAATAAACATAGCGATAATCGCAATTACGACAACAGAGCATCTTGCAACAAGCATTCTCTTCTTATCAGAAACTTTAACCTTTGCAGCCTTCATAATATCCTCGGATATACTTGAAGATGCGGCAAGAAGCTGAGAGTCTGCAGTTGACATTGTAGCTGCAAGAATACCGGAAAGAATAAGACCTGCAATAATTGCGAGACCAACGCCTTCACCGCTTATTGTCTTAGCGATTTCAATAATGATTCTCTCACTGTCCTGAAGACCGGAAACAGCACCGCTCTTTACAACGCCGTAACCAACAACACCGATAACGATAGCAACCGCCATTGAGATTACAACCCATACAGATGCAACTCTACGAGCGAGCTTGATCTTTTCAACCTTCTCAATAGCCATAAATCTGAGAAGAATGTGAGGCATACCGAAGTAGCCGAGACCCCATGCAAGAGTTGATGCAATAGCAAGTGCACTATAGGGCTTTGTACCGGCTGTACCTGCGATTGCTTCCTCTACGCTACCTGCGGCATGAGTAGCTGTAAACTGAAGATAACCTGCGAGATTCTTTGCATTGTCGCAAACAACGTCCCAACCTCCTGCATAGTTGATACCGAATACGAGAACAACTACGAGAGCAACAGTCATAACCAATGACTGAATAAAGTCGGTAGTAGATGCAGCAAGGAAACCGCCAAGAGCAGTATAAAGAATGATAACAATACCGCTACCAATCATAGCATACATATAGGGAATACCGAAAATAGACTCGAAGAGCTTACCACAAGCAGAGAAGCCCGAAGCTGTATAGGGAATGAAGAATACGATAATAACAAGAGCTGCGATTATCTTAAGAATACCCATATTGTCGCCGAATCTCTTTGAGAAAAACTCGGGGATGGTAACCGCATCGATCTTGTTTGAGTAAATACGAATTCTCTTTGCAACTATAAGCCAGTTGATATATGTACCTACTGCAAGACCGATAGCTGTCCATGATGCCTCTGCAAGACCCGCAACAAGTGCAACGCCGGGAAGACCCATAAGAAGCCAGCTACTCATATCAGAAGCCTCTGCACTCATGGCAGTAACAAACGGTCCTAATTTTCTGCCTCCGAGATAAAAGTCAGATGTACTTTTATTTTTCTTTGTAAACATAGCACCGATAGCAATCATACCGCCAAGGTAAACAACTATGGTGACGAGGATAGTAATAATACTTTTATCCATAACTTTCTCCTTTTTTCCGAAAAATATATCGTTAATAATATCATATTATGTATAAATATTCAATACACTTTAGCGAAATAAAGTGTATTTTTTCATTAAAATACGTAAACTTATACAAAAAACCTCGTTTATTTTTTATGTTACGAATATTGAATTAGTAGTTTAAATTTATTATGATAAGGTTGTATAAACTCCTTCGAGAAACGAGGTATTTTTTATGAAAATAACTTTCATGGGTGCAGGCAGCACCGTATTTGCAAGAAACGTTATCGGCGACTGTATGTGCACCGAGGCTCTTAGAGACAGCGTTTTTGCTCTTTATGACATTGACGGCGAACGTCTTCAGCAGAGCTACACCATCATCGAGGCTATCAGAAAAGCCAAGGGCGGTTACGGTAAGGTCGAGTGTTATCTCGGCGTTGAAAACCGCAAGGACGCTCTTCGCGGTGCAAACTTCGTAGTAGATGCTATTCAGGTCGGTCTCTACGACCCTTGCACAATTATAGACTTTGAGGTGCCCAAGAAATACGGCCTTCGTCAGACAATCGGTGATACTCTCGGTATCGGAGGTATTATGCGTGCTCTTCGTACTATTCCCGTTTTAGAGGATTTTGCAAGAGACATGGAGGAGGTTTGCCCCGATGCGCTCTTCCTCAACTACACCAATCCTATGGCTATGCTCTCCGGCTATATGCAGAGATACACCGGCGTAAATACTCTCGGTCTATGCCACAGCGTACAGACCTGCTCATCAGACCTCTTCGAGCAGTTAGGTATGCAGGATAAGTTAGAGGGAAGAAAGGAGCTTATCGCTGGTATTAACCACATGGCATGGCTTCTTGAAATCAAGGACAAGAACGGTGTTGATCTCTATCCCGAAATCAAATCAAAAATTGACGAAAAGCTCAACGATCCCGACTTCAAAAACAAGGTTCGTCTTGAATACATCAAAAACTTTGGCTATTACTGTACAGAGTCAAGTGAGCACAATGCAGAATACAATATGTTCTATATCAAGAGCAAGTATCCCGAGCTTATTGATAGATACAACATTCCGCTTGATGAATATCCCCGCCGTTGCGTAAACCAGATAGAAAACTGGAAAAAAGAATATAACGAAATGCTTGAAAAGGGCGTTAAGGAGCATAACCGCTCAAACGAATATGCTTCTCATATTATGGAATCCATTGTTACGGGCAATCCCTATCAGATAGGCGGTAACGTGCTCAACTCAAACCACCTTATTACAAACCTTCCCGCAGAGGCTTGTGTAGAGGTACCCTGTCTCATTAACGGCAGAGGGGTTCATCCCTGCTACGTTGGTGCTCTTCCCGTACAGTGCGCCGCAATGAATATGACAAACATCAACGTTCAGCTTCTTACAATCGAGGCGGCACGCACAAAGAAGCTTGAGCACATCTATCAGGCAGCCATGCTCGATCCTCATACAGGCAGTGAGCTTGATATCGACACAATCAAAAAAATGGTTGACGATCTTATCGTTGCACATGGCGATTATTTACCAAAATATCATTAATTGTAAACACATTGTTTACAATTTCGCGGTAAAATAATTATGAAAAGGAGGGTTTTATTATGAATAAAACTAAGAAAATAATCATTGGTGTTGTAGCGGCAGTGCTCGTATTAGCCACCATTATTACAGGCTCAGTTATCAGCACCAAAAACAAGCTTGCGGTAATGCAGGAAAACATCGCAAGTGCAGAAGCAAATATTGACACTTATCTTCAGCGCAGAGCAGACCTTATTCCTAACGTTGTTGCAACAGTAAAAAGCTTCGCAGACCACGAAACAGAAGTTTTCGACAAGGTTTTAGAAGCAAGACAGGCCCTTCTCGATGCGGACACAATCGAGGAAAAAGCAGAAGCGGACAGTCAACTTACCAATGCACTTCAGGGCATTAACGTTATAGTCGAAGCATATCCCGAGCTTAAATCCGATACAACCTACGTTGCTCTTATGGATGAGCTTGAGGGTAGCGAAAACCGTATTGCAACCGCAAGAAAAGACTACAACGATGCAGTTAAGGCATACAACAGCGCTCTCGTAAAATTCCCCACAAGCCTTGTTGCAGGTATGTTCGGTTACGAAAAGGCAGCTTACTTTGAGGCAGATGCAGGTGCAGAAAACGCACCCGACGTTGGCGAATTACTTGGTGATTAAGTATGATAAAATGCAATAAAAAAAGAATAGCAAGTTTACTGTCCATTCTGTGTATTATTGCATTATGCCCCTTATTAATGGGTGCCGCACCTGACCACACGTCCGAGTTTTACGTAAACGACTACGCAGACATTCTCACCCCGGAGGCAGAGAACAAGCTTCTCGCTATCGGAGACGACCTTTGCGACGATACTTCGGCGCAGGTAGTTCTCCTTACAGTAGAAAGCCTGGGCGGAGAAGATATCTCGGAATTTGCCGTAGAGACCTTCCGCAAATGGGGTATCGGTGACGAAGACAAGGACAACGGAGTCCTTATAGTATTCAGTCTCAATGACAGAGAAATGTGGATAACAGTAGGCTACGGCCTTGAAGGCACGCTTACTGACACACGTGCAGGTCAGATACGCGATACCTATGCTATGCCGTATTACAAGAACAATGAGTTTGAAAAGGGTACTATAGAGCTATACTGTGCCATAGTAAACTATATAAGAACCGAGGAATACGGCTTAGATCCCTTAACGGGGTATGAAGAAATGGATATGGAAATGGAAATGGGAATGGGGGAAGATGAGTACCCGCCATTCGAGGCACTCCTGGTTCTTCTCGTTCCCTTCATCGCAATAGGCGGTGCTATGATTCACCATAAAAGAAAATACGCTCGTCTTTTGGCATACGACAGACAAAACGGCACCCACTTCGCAGAGGAATATAAAAAACAAACAGCAGATATCGGACGTATTCTTCTGTATATGTTTTTCTTCCATGGTGGCGGACGAGGTGGCAGAGGCGGTCACGGTGGTGGCTTCGGCGGAGGCGGTGGCTTCCGTGGTGGCGGCGGCAGTACCGGTGGCGGCGGTGCCGGAGGTAAATTTTAATATTAAAAAGCAGTCTCGCGAGAGACTGCTTTTTCTTATTATAATACCTCAAAAATATTACTTGCACCTGTCATCAAATCAAATACCAAGCTCTTCTTTTCACCGTTTTCAATGAAGTCGAGACGGATATCATTTTCGCCAACGTATTCTGCAAGCTCAACCTTGTAATCTTTTTTCTTAAAGAATTCCTTAAGGTAGCCTATTCTCTCATCGTCGAAATCGCCTGCGTTATCGGAAACGAAAAGAACGTTACCGCAAACGCTGTTGATTTTACCATGGAGAAGCTTCTGCTCCCAAGTGTAGTTGATATTTATATCACGAAGGAAGAATACGTCGGGGTCATTACAGAAGGCTCTGCCGTCAAGATGGTTACGGAAAATAGTATTAATGATAGCATTCTGAGAAGAGGGATTCTCGCAGTTGATTCTGATAGACGAAACGAGATCGTTTACTGCCATACCCTTTTCAACCTTAAACTTCCAATTCTTACTTGCATCGCAACTGATACGACAAGCATCAAATATACCCATACATGCACCGACAGGCACACCGCAACCGAGAATCCACTTGTCGCCGCAAGCCTCACGAAGAAGGTCAACGCCGTCACACATAATTTCGCCACGTGTCTTTCCGTTTCTGGGCTCAATACACTGACTGTAAAGGAAGTCAAGCTTAACCATATCGAAGCCCCACTCGTTGAGCACTACGTCGAACACGTGCTTGATATACTCGCGGGCATCGGGATTGTAGATATCAATGGTATAAGCACCGCCCCAACCCTGACAGCCGAGCATTTTCTTGCCGTTTCTGTTATGGGTAAGAAGCCAATCGGGATGCTCCTTTGCAAGTGTAGAGGAAACCTGTGCACTAAAGGGAGCGAGCCATATACCTGCCTTGTAACCCTTATCGTGAATTTTATCCGCGATATATTTCATTCCGTTGGGGAACTTCTTTTCATCAATAAGAAGCCAATCGCCGACTGCCTGCTGATAGCCGTCGTCAACCTGGAAGATGTTAACCTCGTCGCTTGCTCTGTCGAGACCGTCAAGGTCGCGAAGAATTATCTCCTCACTGATATTCTGGAAATAGTTATACCAGCTTGTATAACCGGAAAGATGCTTGATAGAAGGTTTCTTACAACCAACGAAGTCGAAGAAGTACTTATCCATAACCTCATCCATATCGCCCTTTATAACGGCAATATCGAAGATTTCATACTCCTGACCTACTTTAAGAGAGAGACCTTCAACGTCCTTTTTGATAGAAAACTTTCCGCCGTTCATATCAACGTCGAAAATTGTGAAGCCCGTTCTCTCGTGCTTGGAGCCGTAAAGCTTAATTTCCTTCTCGCCCTTTTCACGGAAGTAGCAATAGGTATAGGCGTGGAACTTACCCTTTTCACCGTAGCTTTCAAAGTGGTAGTCACCTGAAAGACCTGCAAAATGCTTCAAAAACTTATTGATACCCGCAGCCTTTATGAGACCCTTGAAGGTATCTTCCTTTGAAAACTCGCGTGAGGTTGTCCATGCCTGATAACCGTTAGCGTAGAACAAATCGTCATCCTCAAAATCCATATCGCTTTCGATTCTGAAGGATTTCATTGTAAGGTTAGCCTTAGCAGTCAACACACACTTAATAGAATCCTCTTTAACGTCGAGCTTAAGAGAAAAGCCTCTTCCGTCAAGAGCATTCTGCTGAAGTTCTACCTTACCGATCTGAAATACGGATCTTATTTTGTCAAACATAAGTTTTCTCCTTTATATCAGTTATTCACATTATTTATAAACTTAAGGAATTGAGCCTTACCTTGCTCGTTTCTGTCATACACGCCACACTGACCGAGAATATCGGCAAACACTTTTCCGATTTCTGCTCTGAGGATATCCTCACAGTTTTCGGGAGTAATTGTATTATTTTTCTTTATCTCCTCAACCCATTCAAGATGCTTTGAGAGCGTTTCATCATTCGAAATGTCTGCACCTGAAATAATTGCATCCTTAAGAAATGACATTTCCGTCTTAAGTCTTGAGGGAAGGACCGCAAGACCCATAACCTCAATAAGACCGATGTTTTCCTTCTTGATGTGATGATGCTGAGGATGGGGATGATACACACCGTCCGGGTATTCGTCGGTAGTGATATTGTTTCTGAGAACTAAATCAAGCTCAAAATTGCCGTCTCTGAAGCGAGCAATAGGAGTAATTGTGTTATGAGGGACACCGTCTGTCTCAGCGAATATAACTGCCTCCTCGTCGGTATATGCTCTCCACTTTGCAAGAATCTTACCTGCGAGAGTGCAGATGCTGTCAGTATTTTTACCAACAAGACGGATAACTGACATGGGCCACTTAACGATACCACCGCTAACGTCGTCAAAGCCGTCAAAGGAAACGGGAGTTTCGATCTCTGCCTTTGCCATAGCGAAGGTGTAGTTACCGCCCTGGAAATGATCGTGAGTAAGCACAGAGCCGCCAACTATGGGAAGATCCGCATTGGAGCCGACGAAGTAGTGAGGGAATTTCTTAACTATCTCGAAAAGTCTTCTGAAGCCCTTTTCGCTTATCTTCATAGGCTGATGAATACTGTCAAATACTATACAATGCTCATTGTAGTAAACGTAGGGTGAATACTGAAGACACCAATTTTCTCCCGCTAAGTCAAGGGGGATTATTCTGTGATTTTGTCTTGCGGGGTGATTTACTCTACCTGCATAGCCCTCGTTTTCGGGACAAAGCATACACAAGGGATATGAGCTCTGCTTCATCTTAAGAGCCGCCGCAATAGCCTTGGGATCCTTCTCGGGCTTTGAAAGATTGATTGTAATATCAATATCCCCATATTCGGTGGAGGTTATCCACTTAAGGTCATTTTTTATTCTGTATTCTCTAATATAGTCAGACTTACGGGAGACGTGATAATAATATTCCGTAGCCTTCTCGGGACTTTCCTCATAAAGCGCATTGAATTTACCGATAACCTCTGAAGGTCTCGGAGTAATAGCACCCATAAGCTTGGTATCAAAAAGGTCTCTGTACACAACGGAATCCTCGCATATACCTCTCGCACAAGCATCATCAAGGAGAGTTTTGAGAATATCCTCGAGAGCTGATGAAGAATCTGCCTGAGCATCTGCATCGATAGAATCCATATTCATTATCTCAAGGATTCTGTTTACTGCCCACGTCTCGTCGAGAGCATCAAGAAGACCCTCTCTGATTCCGTATTTAACAAGAGATTTTATCGCTTCACTTACTGTCATTTTATATCACCCTAACCAAATTCTCTTTCATTATATATTATACAGTATAATAATACTATTGGCAAGAAGATTATAAAAAAAGATGCTTGCTCAAAGCAAGCATCCTTAAAGGTTTATTCCTCGTAATCGTTATTATGCGCTTCGTGTTCTCCGCAGCATTCGGTCACTATGATAGTGTTACCATATTCATTAGTTGTTACAGTAACCTTTATTACGTTACCTCCTACGGGACAGTACGGAACATCCTGAAACAGTTCATAAAATGTCTCTGACTGGTCAACTTGAGCATTTATACAAACCCACTCGCCTCCTGTACCGTCTTCGTTTGTTCTGAGCTCATATTCATCGCCCGGATCAAGCTCAATCATATCGCTCATCCAGTTATTATTTAACTGAGCCGTAATCTCTCGCTGATTTGCAAGACAAGTCTTTGTTCTTGCGTTCACCGCAACAGTCCCCATATTTCCGGGCTTGCCATCTACGGTTATGGGACTCTCAACCTTCTCTTCGGTCTCGGTCTCTTCCTTGTTTTTGTTTTCCTTATCACCGGGTAAAACCAAAATACAAACCAATGCAACCGCAAATGCAAGCACGCCTGCTATTATACCTATTATTGCTTTCTTACTCATTTTGCTTACCTCCTAATATTTCACGAATGAGACCATTCTCCGGATTTACCGTCGCAGGTCACTTCCACTTTAAACATAGATTTCCCTTCGTCATCAACATAGGGAATTATCTCGGCAACACAAGTACCGCCTGCAGGGCACACGTACTCCTCGCCAAAAAGCGCCTCACATTCAAACGAAGTCAAGCAGTCGCCCTCAACCGTAACAATGCAACCCGAACCATTTTTAGTACCTTGAATCGTTACGACGGTAGTCTTATCTATATATATACCGTTTTCGGTAACGTAGTTCGCTAATTTTTGAGCAATGTCCGTCTGATTGCTGTTACAAGCATCTATTTCTGCCTGCTGTTCCTTATTAATCCCTATTTGCTCGCTGTGAAGAATACCGTCAAGATATCCGTTGTGCGTAAGATACACACCAAGAGCGAATCCACCCGCAACAAGTACTAAGCAAAGGATAATACTTATTATTACAAAATTCGCTTTTTTAGGTTCTTTTTTCGGCTTATCCTTTTCATATTTTTCTTCAGGACCCTCCAGTGCTTCCTTTTCAGCGAGCTCCTTCTCGTACTCTGCGAAGCTCTTATAAACTACCGTACGACCTTCTCCGGGTATTATGTTAGTGGGTCTTTTCTTAGGTTGGATAGGCATAGCCTCTTCTGAAGACCGGACGGATTCCTTTTCCTCTACGGGTTGAGGATCTACCGATACATTCTCTTTTTCAGGCACATTTTCTACAACACCTTCATCAGCTGATGCCTTTATAAATTTGCTATCCACGGAAGCCTTAACCACCGCATCCTCTATTTCAACAACCTTTACAGGCTCTTCTGTTTGAGGTAACACAAAATCCGTGCCGCCGCACACAACGCAAACGCCCGAATTTTTTATCTCGGGGGCATTGCATTTGGCACAAAATCTTCTCTGTTCCATTTAATTCACCTTATTGTTTTATGATTTGAGTATTGGCTTATCTGAAAGCTTAATTGACTTTTTCTTTGTACCCTCAAGCTCTAACACAACGAGCTCGTTTTCATCCTTGAGGAAAACGCCGGGGAGATAAAGCGTATGCTGAGGTCCTCTCTTGAGATATCTGCCCAAATTGAAGCCGTTGATATATACGATAGCATTTGTGAAGCCACGCATATCCACAAAAGTATCTTTTCGTTCTTCTGTCTTGAAGGTTGCCTTCATAAAGCAAGGATATTCACCTGCGGACTTTTTGTACTTGATTTCGGGAGCCTTATCAAGTTCCATACAGTAAACGTCCCAATCAACTATTGCCTGACCCTCAATGTATATTTCGTCTATACCCTTTCTGTCATATATACGACGGGCATAATTAATTCTGCCAAACGCCTGAACAAAGATATCAACCTTGATTTCTCCGTTAAACGCTGGAAGCGGTACGCTGAAGCTTTCTTCGTAAAGTTCTTTGCCTTTTAATTTTGTTCTATCGTAAATATGTACAAGCTCGCCATTTACGTATATGTATGCTATATCACGAACACCAAAAGCGTTAAGCTTAGTCTCGTTGTAGTTACCCTTAAGAGTGGTACTGTAAAGAATAATACCGCTATTTTGTCCGTAGTGCTCCATATGATACGGGATATAAGACTTCTTATGGACTGCAAATTTCTTGTAAACCTTTCTGAGGTCTGCAAATTCCGTAAACTTAATGTTGCCGTATGACTTAGTCTCGGTGTCCGGGGGAAGCTCGGGTAAACTCTTACCCGTCTGCTTTGCCATTCTGTCACGAAGAACGAAATACTTGTCTGTATATCCGCCACATTCGCTTAAAGGTGCATCGTAATCGTAGCTTGTGGTTGTGGGGCAATAGCGCTCGTAGTAGTTAGCACCCGAAGAGAAACCGAAATTTGTTCCGCCGTGGAACATATAAAGATTAAAGCTCGCGTCCTCACTGAAAAAACCGTCAAGGCTCTTGCCGAGAGTTTCCTCTGCATTATCCTTATTATGCTTTGCGCCCCAGCGGTCAAACCAACCGCACCAATGCTCACCGCACATAAGCGGTTTATCGGGCTGGAGCATTTTAAGGTCGTCAAATCTGTGCTCGTGGTAGCCACCGAAGTTTGCCACCATAAACTCCTCGGGAATCGCACCACCCGAGAAGAAATACTTATCCTCACCATCAGAGGTAAACAGCTGACAGTCAACGCCGATTTCCTTCATAAGGTCACGGAGCCAATAGAGATACTTCTTGTCTCTTCCGAATGAGCCATACTCATTCTCCACCTGCATAGCGATAAGCTTACCGCCGTTGCTCTCCTGGAAAGGAAGAAGCTTAGGAATAAGCACACGGAAGAAATCCTCAACCGCCTTGATATACTGCTTATCCCAGCAACGAAGTCTGATATTCTTATCCTTAAGAAGCCATGCAGGAAGACCTCCGAAATCCCACTCGGCGCAAATATAGGGACCGGGTCTTACGATAACGTACAGACCCATATCCTGAGCCAGCTTTACGAAGCGCTCAATATCAAGCATCCCTTCGAAATTAAACTCGCCCTTGCGAGGCTCGTGAAAATTCCACGGAACGTATGTCTCAACAGTATTAAGACCCGCCGCTTTCAATTTAAGAAGTCTGTCCTCCCAATACTCGTGAGGAATTCTGAAGTAGTGCATAGCACCGGAGTAAATATGAAACTCCTCGCCATCCATATAAAATTTCTTGTTCTTTATCTCAAGCATCTTTATTCTCCTATATCTTTGATAATTTCCTGCAATCTGTCAGGACGTCTCGTTGTAATATTATCAACACCATAAGAAAGCATCTCGTACAATTCCAGCTCATCGTTTACAGTCCATACGGAAACGAGAAGACCCTCGCTATGGAAATACTCCACAAGCTCCTTCGAAGCATTATCCTTATTGAAATTAATACCTATTGCACCCCTTTGCTTCACTCGGGCGGAAATATTTCTCAAATAATTTTCGTTATGGTTAGCATCTTTGATAACGTTCATATTAAGGTAATACGGAATAAGCGGACAATTCTCTTGTATAGTCTTCACTTCCGTCTCCTCAACACCTGTAAAGAATATTCTGCCAAGGACACCTGTTTCTTCCGCCAAGGTCTGTACCTTACCTATTTCTGTAACATCCTTCACATCTACGTTTGCCTGAAGTCCGTCATATTCTTTAAGCTTAAGAAATGCCTCTCTGAGAGTTACTTCTCCGCCCTTAGGTGCATCGTGTGACAAAACGTGCTCAGTACCATTGTAGTAAATATCAAATTCCACTATCTGCGCGCCATACTCTACAGCAACCTCAATAGACTCGAGGGAGTTATCATCAGTACCGTTGCAACCGGTGTGACCTGTATAGGTAAACGTATCGGAAATTTTAATATTCATATTCTTATACTCCCTTAATTTTATCTGATACACTATAAAAATTGTTGTACCGCTGATTATCGCCAATGCCAGTACAATACATAACAGTATTATTAATTTCTTTTTCACAAAAGCACCTCCGAGTGCAGACGTTTTGTTCTAAAATACCCTATCTTAAATTATAATATTTTTTACTCATAAACTCAAATAAAAAAGAGAAAAAAAGCAATGGCAAGTATCACAAATAATGACACTTGCCATTGTGCAGACTGCCGATAATACCTCCGAACCTACTCCACCGTAACGCTTTTCGCTAAATTTTTCGGTTTATCAATATCACAACCTCTGTAGAGGGCGGTGTAGTAGCCCATAAGCTGCAGGGGTAAAACGAGAAGAGAACTCAGAAATTCATCCGCCGTGCTCGATACAGATATAACCTCTCCCATATCTACAAAATATTTTTCTTTACCTTCGTCGGTAACCACAGTCACATCCGCACCTCTCGACACTACCTCGCTGATATTGCTGAGCGTTTTCCGAAAAACACTTTTTTCTCCTGCAATAGCTACAACGGGGGTACCCTTTTCCACAAGAGAAATCGTGCCGTGTTTCAATTCTCCCGATGCATATGCCTGAGAATTGATATAGCTTATTTCCTTCAACTTAAGAGAGCCCTCGGAAGCGGTAGCGAAATCTGATAATCTTCCGATATAAAACACGTCGTGTTTATCTTTCACAGCACAAGCCACCGCCTTTGCTTTCTCTTCGCATTTACGCAGAGTATCTTCTATTTTATCGGGTAGAGTTTTCAGCTCTCGCACAAGAGATATCTGCTTTTCAATATCTATAGTTCGTCGCAACGAAGCCATATACAAGGCAAGAGCGTAAAAGGCCGCTAATTGAGCAGAATAAGCTTTTGTAGTAGCTACTGCGACCTCTTTTCCCGCACGAGTGTAAATAACATTTTCGCTCTCTTCCGCTATTATACTACCCCTGACGTTTACTATAGATAAAATCTGCGCTCCGCGTCTCGCCGCAAGGCGCAAGGAAGCGAGAGTATCCGCAGTTTCACCACTTTGGCTAACGAAAACTGCGAGGGTTTTTTCGTTTATAAGAGGCTCTGCATAGCGAAACTCCGAGGCAATTTCAACGGAGCAAGATATCTTGCATAGCTTTTCAATAACACATCTGCCCACAAGACCCGTATGATATGCAGAGCCGCAAGCAACTATTACGATCTTCTCTATGTTTTCTACAAAAAACTCGTCTCTGAGAGACACCTGCGGAAGCTCGATGCTATCCCCTGCTATAAGAGATTCGAGAGTACACCTTACCGCCTCGGGCTGTTCATAAATCTCCTTGAGCATATAGTGCTCGTAATCGCCCTTACTGTACTCGTCACGCTTTATATAAATATCCTCGGGAGACTTCCGTATTTCCTTTCCCGATGCATCAAAAAAGATAATAGTATCGCTGTCAACGGCGCAAATCTCGCCGTGCTTTACTCTGTAAAACTCGCTACTGTCTTCACCTGTTGCATCCAGATCCGACGATAGATAAATTCCGTCGTCACCCTTTGCTACCACAAGAGGGCTTCCGCTTGCGGCACCGTAAATCATTCCGGGTGTATCATCGCACAATATACCGAAAGCGTACGACCCCTTTAAGACTGCACAAGCGTTGGCAATAGTTGACACAACATCCTCCGAATAGTATTTTTCCAGAAGATGAGCAAAAACTTCAGTATCTGTTTCCGACTCGAATTCATTCCCCTTAAGAAGTGTTCGCTTTATTTCCTCGGAATTTTCTATTATTCCGTTGTGCACCACCGCAAACGTACCCGACGGACTTCTGTGAGGATGGGCGTTTTCCTCCGTGGGCTTTCCGTGTGTAGCCCATCGGGTATGTGCTATTCCGCATATACTTTGGAGTTTTTCCTTACCCACCTTTTCCCGCAATCCGTCTATGCGTCCCACGGAACGAAAGCACTTGATATGACTGCCCTCGAGAATGGCGATCCCCGAGGAATCATAGCCTCTGTATTCCAGCCTTGACAGTCCGTTGAGAAGCTGAGGAACCACGTCGTCAATGCCTATTTTTCCTATAATACCGCACATTGCACAACCACCTTTATTCGCAAAATTTCTCTTATATTTTATCTGCAAATACTTCCATTTATACTTCACCGCTTGAAATAAGGCACAAAATATGTTATTATTTAAAAACCGACAAAGAAAAGGAGGGTATCTCTATGCACGAATCAGGAGAAATGTACTTAGAAACCATATTTGTGCTTTCTAAAGAGCTGGAGCACGTGCGCTCTATCGACATATGTGAGCATATGGGATATTCCAAACCCAGCGTCAGCCGTGCAGTAGGTATTCTAAAAAAAGACGGTCATATTGTAGTAGATGGTAACGGATATATTACCCTCACCGAAAGCGGATACAATATCGCAAACACTATGTTTGAACGCCACACCATTCTCACAAACACCTTAATCTCTCTCGGGGTATCTCCCGAGACCGCATCTCAAGATGCTTGTAAAATAGAACACAATCTCAGTGACGAGACCTTTGAAGCTATAAAAAAACTGTATAATACCATCAAGTAAAATCGAGATTTATTATCTCGATTTTTGTTTTTTCAAGTTAAATTTTTCACAACGCTTAAATTACAACAAATAGCCAAAAATTATGTAAATACGGCGATATTTTCCTACAAGAAAATATATAAAGTTCGTTGATTATTAGAAACATATTTGATATAATTATTACAAGATTACTATTTACACAAAAATCATCTGTGAAAGGAAGATTTTAACCATGGATTTCGAAAATTGGAAAGGGTTCGAAAGCGGAACCTGGAAAAAAGAAATCAATGTAAGAAGCTTTATTAAGCATAACTTTATCCCTTACGACGGCAACGAGGATTTCCTCGTTGGTCCTACAAAGGATACTCTCGACCTTTGGGAGCAGGTAATGGAGCTTTCCCGTCAGGAAAGAGAAGCCGGCGGCGTGCTTGATATGGATACTAAAGTTATATCCACGATCACCTCTCACGGCCCCGCATATCTCGATAAGGACAAGGAAAGAATCGTTGGTTTCCAGACAGACAAGCCCTTCAAACGTGCTCTTATGCCCTACGGCGGTATCCGTATGGCTGAAAAGGCTTGCAAGGACAACGGATACGAGATTGATCCTACCGTAAAGGAATTCTTTACAGTACACCGTAAGACTCATAACGCGGGTGTATTCGACGTATATACTCCCGAGATGCGCGCTTGCCGTTCAAGTCATATTATTACGGGTCTTCCCGATGCTTACGGCAGAGGCAGAATTATCGGCGACTACCGTCGAGTAGCGCTTTACGGTATCGACAGACTTATCGAGGATAAGCTGGAGCAGAAGGAAACAACACGTTCGGCAATGTATGCTCAGGTTATTCAGGAGCGCGAGGAGCTTTCCGAGCAGATACGCGCCCTTGAGGATCTTAAGAAGATGGCGTTAAGCTACGGCTATGATATTTCAAAGCCCGCAAAGGATACTAAAGAAGCTATTCAGTGGCTCTATTTCGGCTACTTAGGTGCCGTTAAGGAGCAGAACGGTGCAGCTATGTCTCTCGGCAGAACCTCCACATTCCTTGATATCTACGCAGAGCGCGACCTAAGAAACGGCGTATATACAGAAACCGAGATTCAGGAAATGGTTGACCATTTCATTATGAAGCTCCGTCTTATAAAATTCGCACGTACTCCCGAGTACAACGCACTCTTCTCCGGCGACCCTCAGTGGGTTACAGAGTCCATTGCCGGTGTGGCAATCGACGGCAGGCATATGGTTACGAAGATGTCTTACAGATATCTTCACACTCTCGAGAACTTAGGTGCCGCTCCCGAGCCTAACCTTACAGTTCTCTGGTCAACCCGTCTTCCCGACAACTTCAAGCGCTTCTGTGCTAAGATCTCTATCGAGACCTCATCCGTTCAGTACGAGAACGACGACCTTATGCGTTTTACTCACGGTGACGACTATGCTATTGCTTGTTGCGTATCATCAATGAGACTCGGTAAGGAGATGCAGTTCTTCGGTGCAAGAGCAAACCTTGCAAAATGCCTTCTCTACGCTATTAACGGCGGTGTTGATGAAATCAGCGGTAAACAGATCGCACCGGAATACAGACCTATCACCTCAGAATATCTCGACTACGATGAGGTTATGGCAAAATACGATGCTATGATGGAATGGCTGGCGAAGGTTTACGTTCATACCCTTAATATCATCCATTATATGCACGATAAATACAGCTACGAAAAGCTCCAGATGGCTCTCCACGACAAGAAGGTCACTCGTTGGTTTGCTACGGGTATCGCAGGTCTCTCGGTAGTTGCAGACTCTCTCTCTGCTATTAAATATGCTAAGGTTAAGGCTATACGCGACGAGAGAGGAATAGTAACTGATTACGAAATTGAGGGCGATTTCCCCAAATACGGCAACGACGACGACAGAGTTGACAAGATCGCCTATGATATAGTTCATAGATTTATGACTCATATCAAGAAGCACCACACATACAGAGAAAGCATCCCCACAACCTCTATCCTTACTATCACTTCTAACGTAGTTTACGGTAAGAATACCGGTGCTACTCCCGACGGCCGTAAGAAGGGCGAGGCTTTTGCTCCCGGTGCTAATCCTATGCACAGACGTGATACTCACGGCGCAGTTGCATCTCTCGCTTCTGTTGCAAAGCTTCCCTTTGTGGACGCTCAGGACGGTATCTCCAATACCTTCTCTATCATCCCCGGTGCACTCGGCAAAGATGATCAGATCTTCGTTGGCGATATTGAAATCGACCTTGATTGCAGCAATGGTGCTTGTGCATCTCCCACTCTCTTTGAGGGTCTCGATGCAGATTAATTAATTTTCAAAATTTCAGGAGGAATTATTATGGCAGCAACACAGAACCAGATAGATAACCTTGTAACTCTTCTTGATGGTTATTGCGCAAAGGGTGGCCACCACCTTAACGTAAACGTTTTTTCCAGAGAAACGTTACTTGATGCTCAGGCTCACCCCGAGAAATATCCCCAGCTTACAGTTCGTGTAAGTGGCTACGCGGTAAACTTCATCAAGCTTACCAAGGAGCAGCAGGACGAGGTTATTTCAAGAACATTCCACGACCAGATATAACCATATGACCGGATATATCCATTCCAAGGAAAGCTTCGGCACCGTTGACGGACCCGGCATACGATACGTGCTCTTTATGCAGGGTTGTCCTATGAGATGTTTGTATTGTCACAACCCCGACACTTGGGAGGTCAATGCAGGCGACCTCGTTACTACCGACGAGATATTAAACGAGTATAGAAAAAACAGCTCCTTTTATACTAACGGTGGTATTACGGTTACGGGTGGCGAACCTCTTTTACAGATCGATTTCGTCACCGAGCTTTTCCAAAAAGCAAAGGCGGAGGACATCCATACTTGTATAGACACCTCCGGCATAACCTTTAATCCCCAACACACAGAAAAGTTTGATGAGCTTGTTAAATACACTGATCTCGTGATGCTTGATATAAAGCATATAGATTCCAAGAAACACAACGCTCTCACAGGTCACGGCAACGAGAACATTCTCGCTTTCGCTAAGTATCTCGAGGAAAAGAAAACTCCCTTGTGGATTCGTCACATAATAGTTGAGGGAATAACCGATTCTCCCGAGGATTTAGTGAGATTAGGTGAATTTATCGGCACACTCGGAAATCTGAAGGCTTTAGACGTATTGCCCTATCACACTATGGGTGTGGGTAAATACGAGGAAATGGGCATCCCCTACCCGCTCAAGGAGCTTAAAGCATTACCCTTAAGCGAAGCGGTAAAGGCAAAAGAGTATATTTTAAGTGGAATAAAAAAAGTCAGATAACAGTTGTTAAGCAGTTGCTTGACAACTGTTATATTATGTCTTGAAATATACCGCTGTATTTGGTAAAATTACTATATAAAACTCTTGGAGGATCATTATGGAAAGAAAACCCGTTACTGCGATCGTAGTCGGTGCAGGTCACCGCGCTATGGTTTACAGTCAGCTTGCTATAGATAAGCCCGAGCTTTTAAAAATAGTCGGTGTAGCAGACCCTAATCCCGTAAGGCGCAAAATGGTTATGGATAAATTCGGTTTTTCCGAGGATATGTGCTTTGAGAATGCAGCTGAGTTGGCCTCTAAAGGCAAGCTTGCCGATGCTGTTATCAACGGCACTATGGACGAGCAACACATCGAGACGGCAATTCCCCTTCTCGAATGCGGTTATGATATGCTTCTCGAAAAGCCCTTCGCGGTTAACGAGGAGGAAGCCCTCTCGCTTAAGGCTTGTGCAGAAAAGAACAAATCCAAGGTTATGATATGCCACGTTCTCAGATACACACCCTTCTATTATAGCATCAAGGAACGCGTTGCAAGGGGCGAAATCGGAGACATTATCAACATACAGATGACAGAGCACGTAAGCTACCATCATCTTTCCACCTCATACGTACGCGGTAAATGGGCAAACAGCAAGAAAAGTCATACAACCATGCTCCTTGCTAAAAGCTGTCACGATATAGATCTTATGATGTGGATGATGAGCGAAACGAGACCTACGCAGGTTTCTTCCTTTGGCGGTAAATATCAGTTTATCCCCGAAAATGCACCCGAAGGCGCAGGTAACATTTGTATGGTTGACTGCCCTCACGTTGACACCTGCGTATATTCCACAAAACGTCTTTACATAGACCACCCCGACAGATGGGCATTCTACGTATGGGACAAGTTAGAACATATCGAAAATCCCACACTCGAAGACAAAATCGCACTTATGAAGAGTGATTCCCCCTATGCTCGTTGTATCTACAAATGCGACAATGACGTGGTTGACCATCAGAGCGTTGTTGTAAATTTTGAAAGCGGCGCTACGGGTACTCACAATATGATAGGCGGTTCATCTCAAAGTCTCAGAAAGATTCATATCATCGGTACAAAAGGTGAGATCTTCGGAAACTTCGAGGAGTCAAAATACACCGTGCTTAAGATCAACCCCTCACCCGATGCGCACAACGAAGAGTGCGACGTAGAAGAGGTCGATTTAATGGTAACGGGCGATATGGTTGGTGCCTTCGGCGGTCACGGCGGCGGAGACGAGAGACTTTCCGAGGATTTCGTGAAATTCATCCGCGGCGAAAAACCAAGCCTCGCTTGTACATCCATCTTCGATTCCATGGCAGGTCATATGAGCGTATATATGGCTGATAAATCAAGAGAAAACGGCGGAATACCGCAGAAAATTGAATATTAAGACACATATTTAAAATCGGAGCAAGCCTTTCTTTGCTCCGTTTTTTATTTTTTCTGTTGACAAAACAAAAACAACGTGCTATTTTAGAACTGTGATAGCAATACTATCACAGTTGGAGGTGATGAAGTGATAATAATCGATACTGTAAGCAGAACGCCTATATTTGAGCAGATAAAGGAACAAATAATAAACCTCATTAATACGGGTGAACTGAAAACAGACGATAAGTTACCGTCTATACGACAGTTGGCGTCAGATTTAGACCTTAACGTTAATACAGTCAAGCGCGCCTTCCAGGAGTTAGAGGAACAACAAGTTACGTATTCAATCCCCGGCAAGGGTGTTTTTGTAAGTAAAACTGCAGTTGCTAACGAAATCGTCCTTTCCGAGGCAGAAAAAGAACTGACAAGAATTCTCGCTTCATCCAAAGCTAAAGGAATCACTCTTGAAAGAGTGATCGATATCGCCGAAAAAATATACGAAAAGGGTGATAAGCATGATTGAAATAAACTCCGTTACAAAGAAATACGGTGATTATACCGCAATACAAGATATAAATCTTCGCGTAGAGGATTGTTCTGTTCTCGGTGTAGCGGGCTTTAACGGTTGCGGTAAGACTACGCTTCTTAATGTGTGCGCCGGAATATTCAAGCCCGATGGTGGCGAGGTTTTGCTTGACGGAAAAAACGTTTTTGATAATGACGAAGAGAGAACGTCTCTTTTCTACGTTTCAGATACTATGTGGTTCCCTATAGGTGCTACGATGCTTTCCGCTGCAAAAATTTACTCTGCATACTTTAAGAACTATGATAAAGCCATTCTTTTGAAGCTCTGCGATCTTTTTGGTCTTGACCCCAAGAAGCCCATAAAAGGCTTCTCCAAGGGTATGACACGTCAGGCGGCTCTTGCTATCGCACTTGCTTCGAAGCCTAAATATCTTCTTATTGACGAGACCTTTGACGGTCTAGACCCCCATAAAAAAGAGGTCGTAAGAAAGCTTTTATTGGAATACATCAACGAAAACGAAGCGTCTGTTATCATAAGCTCCCACGACCTTAAAGAAATATCCGGAGTTTGCGACAGAATAGCTATCATTAACGGAAATCACGTGGTTCTGGATTCCGACATCAACGATATCAGCAACAACTTCAGAAAAGTTCTCATTTCATTCGACAGAGATATTTCAGCAGAAACCTTTGAGGGTATTGCCGTGCGCAATCTTAAGATACAAGGTAAATCAGCCACAATGACTATCCACGGAAACATCGACGAAGAAAAAGAAAAATTAGAAAAGCTCAATCCTATAAAGCTTGAAACCGCACTTCTCACATTAGAAGAGGTTTTCACGGAAGAAACGGAGGCGCAATCTGACAATGAAAAAATCAAGAAAATCTTTAAATAATTTTACAGGCAAAAAAGATTTTTTAAACAGCTTCTCCACCTTTACAATATGTGCTATTGGAATTTACGGTATTGTTTTATTATTTACGTGTTTAGGTCCTTATTTTGAAAAGAATAACATTCTCGCGCTACAACTGGTAACGGATTTACAAAGGAACCAGTTCCTGTGCCACTTCTCCCTTACCGAAACTGAAATTTTCCCCGTATTTATTGCACCTGTAGCGGCGGCTTTGCTTCAGTTCCGTTATATGCATCAGAAGGAATATTGCTACACGCTCTTAAGCTTCGGTATGAAAAGGGGAAAAATATATACAAACAGGTTGGTTATTCCGTTGGCTTTGCTCTTGGGTATAACCTTAGCAATCAAAGGTATTGCCTTGTGGAAGAATATTGCTGTTATCGGTTTTTCGCAGCAGCTTTTAACCGCCTGGTGTATTCACATTCTGATCTATTTTCAGATACTTCTCGTAAATTACAGCATTACCGTTTTATTCTGTCATTTATGCGGAAGAACGATCGAAGCTCTTTTTGCATCCCTTTCTTTCATATTTTTACCAATTACTCTCGGTACATTTTTAAACCAGGTTTTTTATTTCTCTCTTTTCGGATATACACCGGGTTACAACATCTTCGGGGACGATATAATATCAAAAGTACTTGACGTTATCAATCCGTTTCCTTACGTAAATGCCGCAATATCCGCAACAGAATATGCACTCGATCCTAACCCCAATCTGTATCATCAAATAATATCGTCTTCTGTTTGGACAGTAATTGCGATTGTTGTGCTTATACTGACCAAAAAGTACTTTGAAAAAAGCTACAAGCCGGAAATAAGCGAATTTAAGGGTGTAAACACAAAGGTCGTATATCTCATATCACTGACTGCACCTATGTATATAAGCTGCTTTATAGTTGATTATATCAGAGGCTATTACTATCCATTCATAGATACAAAAATACGCATTATAACGGTTGTTGCCTCTCTTATCGGAGGTATATTCACAGCTATAATATGCAACTTCCTTATTCATTTTACATTCAAGAGAATTAAGGTTGCTCTCGTTTCCGGTGCTACTATCGGTGTCATAGCGGGAATCGTTCTCTTAATCGGTTTCACCGGAGTTTTCGGAACCTTCAACAAACTTCCCAACGTGAATGAGGTTGAACGCGTTCAGGTTTACGCACCCTTTACCGTTCACACCATTGCAGGCGACGTTACCGCTCTTAACAGCGAATACGGAGATTCCTTTACCCTCCCCGAGATGAGCTCAGAAAAAGATATTCTTATTGTTCAGGATATTCACGAGACCATCCTTCAACACAGAGAGCAGGAACTCACGGGTGAATTTTACGTTACTTACTATCTAAAAGACGGAACAACTCAAACGAGATGTTATCGAAACGTAAGCGAGGAGGCTCTTGAGAAGTGTATGCTGCTCTGGGAAACAGATGCAGTTAAACAGGATGTCAAGTATTCCTTACTCCCCGAAGAGGATCCCAACAGATGTCATTACTACCAAAAAGCTGAAAACGAAACAATAACTTCAACGGTGGATATTGAAAACTCCACCTTGAATATAGAATCAAAGCAAGGCGTAATAACCGAGGCAATCGGTTTAATCACACTCGAACAGTTCCACGAAATAAGGGTAGCGTTCATGACCGACCTCAGTAATGTCTCCAGCGACGATTGGTACAAACCAACCGAGACCGCAATAGGAATGATTCACTTTAGCGTTTCCGTAACAGATAAGATCAACGGAGAGGAAATGCTGTATAACGAGTACATCCCCTTTAGTTCTCCCGTATATGAATCTATGACAAATACTGTCTCTCTTTTGAAGGCTTGGGGGCTTTACGAATATTTAACTACTCCACAACCACAAATAAAGAGTGTATACATTGCCGATTTCAGAGAACTGCTCCAGGCAAACCTTGATTATATGAGCATTAACAACGGCAACCGTCTCAACGCTGCTTATTACTGCAACAATTTCATTAACCCCCAATATGCTGATGCCATTGGATTTGAGGTTGAAGAAGTTACAGATATGAGCCTTGCAGAAGGATACATTTCCGAGGGCTACAATTGTTATCTCATCGGAAACGACGACGCTTTGTACGTTATGGTTACCTATGAAACAATTGACGGAGAAGAAAGACACGTAGGCTATCTGATTCCCGAAAGATAAATTCGAATTACACAAAAACCCCATCACGAAATCGTGATGGGATTTTTGTTATTTATCAAGTTATTCGCTAAATATTAAACTCTTTCAACGGAGATAATAACGGTTTCGCCGTTAATATCCCACTCTTTACCTTCGCCGTTACCTGCGGAGATAGAGTCGGAAAGAACAACGGTAGAGATAGCTCCTTCGTTATTCTTTGCTATTTCGAGAACCTTATCGTTACCGGAAAGAGTAACATTAATTCTGTCCATAACATTGAAGTCGGAATCCTTACGCATTGTCTGAATCTTACTGATAAGCTCCTTAACAAAGCCTTCCTCAATAAGCTCGGGTGTAAGCTCTGTATCGAGAGCAACAGTAACGCCCTTGTCGGATACGGTAAACACGCCTTCCTTCTGCTTTGTCTCAAGAAGGATATCCTCTGCAGTAAGCTCAACTACACCGCCGGGAAGGTCAAAGGTAAGCTTGCCCTCTGCATCAAGAGTTGCCTTGGCAGATGATTCGAGACCTGCGAGAGCTTCTCTGATTTCATTAAGCTGTTTGCCGTACTTAGGACCTACTGTACGAAGCTGAGGCTTAAATACGTATGATACGAAGCTGCTTGCATCCTCAACGAACTCAACGTTCTTGATATTAAGCTCTTCGCGGATGATATCGATAAAGTAGCCCTCAACCTTCTTATCGCACTGAACGAACATTGTGCTCAAGGGCTGACGGTTCTTCATATTTGAGCCGTTACGTGCCGCACGACCGAGAACAACGATATCAACAACCTCATCCATATTCTTTTCAAGGTCTGTATCGATAAGGTCTTCTCTTACTACGGGGAATTCGCAAAGATGAACGCTCTCGGGAGCAGTCTTGTCAACGTTGCAAACGAGATTTCTGTAAATTGCTTCTGCCATAAAGGGAACCATAGGTGCCGCTGTCTTAGCAGTTGTAACAAGAGCGGTATAAAGAGTCATATAAGCTGCTGTCTTATCCTCTGTCTCGCCCTGTACCCAGTAACGCTCTCTACCACGACGAACGTACCAGTTACTCATCTCATCAGTAAACTCCTGGAGAGCCTTAGCTGCCTCGGGGATACGATAGTTGCCGAGATTTTCGTCAACGGCCTTAACCATAGAATTGAGCTTTGAAAGAAGCCACTTATCCATTACTGTAAGCTTGCAATCCTCAAGATTGTACTTTGTAGGATCGAACTTATCAATATTTGCATAAAGCACATAGAATGCATAAGTGTTCCAGAGAGTGCTCATAAACTTTCTCTGACCCTCAACAACTGCCTTACCGTGGAAACGGTTGGGAAGCCAGGGAGCGGAGTTAGTGTAGAAATACCAACGGATAGCATCTGCACCATAGCTCTCAAGTGCATCAAAGGGATCAACAGCATTACCCTTTGACTTACTCATCTTCTGACCGTTTTCGTCCTGAACGTGACCGAGAACGATAACGTTCTTATAAGGAGCCTTATTGAAGATAAGAGTTGAGATAGCGAGAAGTGAATAGAACCAACCACGAGTCTGGTCAACAGCCTCGGAGATGAAGTCTGCGGGGAACTGAGCCTCGAAGAGATCCTTGTTCTCGAAGGGATAGTGATGCTGAGCAAAGGGCATTGCGCCTGAGTCAAACCAGCAGTCAATAACCTCGGGAACTCTCTGCATCTGCTTTCCGCATTCTGGACACTTAATGGTAACAGCGTCGATATAGGGTCTGTGAAGCTCGATTTCGTCGGGACAGTTGTCACTCATAGACTTAAGCTCTTCAATAGAACCGATAGAATGACGGTGACCGCACTCACATTCCCAGATGTTAAGGGGTGTACCCCAATAACGGTTACGGGAGATACCCCAGTCCTGAACGTTCTGGAGCCAGTCGCCGAAACGACCCTTACCAATGCTCTCGGGAATCCAGTTGATAGTATTGTTATTTCTGATAAGGTCATCCTTAACCTCTGTCATCTTAATAAACCAAGACTCTCTTGCATAGTAGATGAGAGGTGTGCTACATCTCCAGCAATGGGGATATTCGTGCTCGAACTTAGGTGCATCGAAGAGGAGACCTGCCTTTTCAAGGTCAACGAGAACCATGGGGTCTGCCTTCTTAACGAAAGTACCTGCGTAAGGTGTGGGTTCCATCATCTCGCCCTTACCGTCAACCAGCTGAACGAAGGGAAGATCGTATCTTCTGCCGACCTTAGCGTCATCCTCACCGAATGCGGGAGCGATATGAACGATACCTGTACCGTCTGTCATTGTTACGTAATTGTCAGCGGTGATGAAGAAAGCCTTCTTATTCTGCTTCTCGCAGATGGGCTTAACGTAAGCGAAGAGAGGCTCGTATTCCTTGCCTTCGAGGTCGATACCCTTATATGTTTCGAGAACCTCGTATGCGGGTGCATCCTCTGTAGCAAGCTTGCCGAGAACTCTGTCAAGAAGTGCTTCAGCCATATAGTATGTGAAGCCGTCCGCAGCTTTAACCTTGCAATAAACATCGTCGGGATTTACGCAAAGTGCAACGTTTGAGGGAAGTGTCCAGGGAGTAGTTGTCCAAGCGAGGAAGTATGCATCCTCACCCGCCACCTTGAAGCGAACTACTGCAGAGCGCTCCTTAACAGTCTTATAGCCCTGTGCAACCTCGTGAGAAGAAAGAGGTGTGCCGCAACGGGGGCAATAAGGAACGATCTTGAAGCCCTTGTAGAGAAGATTCTTTTCGTAAATCTTCTTAAGTGCCCACCACTCGGACTCGATAAATTCGTTATGATATGTTACGTAGGGGTCATCCATATCTGCCCAGAAACCAACTGTACGTGAGAAATCCTCCCACATACCCTTGTACTTCCAAACGCTTTCTTTACAGTGACCGATAAAGGGATCAAGACCATACTCCTCAATCTGCTCCTTACCGTCGAGACCGAGAAGCTTTTCAACCTCAAGCTCAACGGGGAGACCGTGAGTATCCCAACCTGCCTTACGGGGAACCATACAGCCCTTCATTGTACGGTAACGGGGAATCATATCCTTAATAACACGAGTAAGAACGTGACCGATATGAGGCTTACCGTTAGCTGTGGGGGGACCATCGTAGAACACGTAGGGAGTACCGTCTTTTCTGTCCTCAATGCTCTTTTCAAATATTTTCTCGTCGCGCCAGAATTTTTCAATCTTTTTCTCCTGCTCAACGAAATTAACATTTGGGGAAATAGGATCGTACATTGACTTTTACCTCCAAATAAAATTTACTTAATAAAATAAAAAGCCCTTGCCCCGTAATACGGGACAAAGACTCACTTTGCTAACCACCCATAATTACAAGCGTACCATCATACGCCGCCCCTTTAACGGCGGGCACCGGAGAGGCTTACTTAGGTTCAGCCCTCTGCTCGGGAGTGATTTTCGACATCCACGCATCCTATCGGGCTCACACCGTCCCCGACTCGCTTTTTTCCGCCATGGAGCTACTGTCTCCGTCAAAGCATTTTCATACGGAAGATATAATATCACGAAAAAAGTAAATTTGCAAGTATTTTATTATTTTTATATATAATACTCATATTTACCACGAAAAAGGAAAGTTTTGTCTTTACATATTGCGGATATTTAGGTATAATATCTATTTGTAAAAATATGTATTGAATGAGTTGAGAGCATATCTCAACATAGAAAGGAATATATTTATGCTTCAGTTTGAAGAATTAAAATTAGAGCTCGGCTCCTACGAGGATAAGCTTACAGACCTTGCAGAGGCTCTCGGTCTCAAGAAGATGATCGAAGAGGTTACAGAGCTTGAAGAGGAAAGCGCAAAGGACGGCTTCTGGGACGATATTCAGCGTTCACAGAAGATTACTCAGCACATGGCAGGTCTCAAGAATAAGATTAAGGCTTATGACGACTTAAAGGCATCCTACGAGGATACTCTTACGCTCATCGACCTTGCTAACGAAGAAGAGGACGAAAGCCTCTTCCCCGAGTGTCGTGAGAGCGTGGACACTTTCATTTCACAGCTCGATGCTATGACTCTTTCTACTCTCCTTACGGGTGAATATGATAAAAATAACGCTATTCTCACCTTCCACGCAGGTGCAGGCGGAACTGAGGCTCAGGACTGGGCACAGATGCTCTTCCGTATGTACAACCGTTGGGGTGAGCGTCACGGCTTCAAGGTATCTACTCTTGACTATCTCGACGGCGATGAAGCAGGTCTTAAATCTGCAGTTATTCTTATAGAGGGCGAAAACGCTTACGGATATATGAAGAGCGAAAGCGGTATTCACAGACTTGTTCGTGTATCTCCCTTTGACGCTTCCGGCAGACGTCACACATCCTTCGCATCTCTCGAGGTTATGCCCGAAATCGACGACAGCATTGAAATCGAAATCGCTCCCGAGGATATCAAGATGGACGTTTACCGTTCATCCGGCGCAGGTGGACAGAAGGTTAACAAAACTTCATCCGCAGTTCGTCTTACGCATATTCCCACAGGAATCGTTTGCTCCTGCCAGGTAGAAAGAAGCCAGCATCAGAACAGAGAAGTTGCTATGCGTATGCTCAAATCAAAGCTTATCGAAATCAAGGAGCGCGAGCATCTTGACAAGATCAGTGATATCAAGGGTGTACAGAAGGAAATCGCTTGGGGCAGCCAGATCCGTTCATACGTATTTATGCCCTACACTCTTGCTAAAGACCACAGAACAAGCTTCGAAAACGGTAACATCAACGCAGTTATGGACGGCGATATCGACGGCTTCATTAACGCTTACCTTAAGATGCAGGCAAATCAGGAATAATTATGGACATTAAAGCAGAATCCCTTAAAAAGCATTACGAGTGGAACGGCAAAATCGAGGTTGTAACCCGTTGCCCTGTGGAAACTCGCGAGGATATGTCTCTCGCCTACACTCCCGGTGTAGCCGAGGCTTGTCTCGAGATAGAGAAGGACGTTGACAAATCCTTTGAGCTTACCCGCAGAAACAATATGGTTGCGGTTATAACCGACGGCACGGCAGTTCTCGGTCTCGGTGATATCGGTCCCGAGGCAGGAATGCCCGTTATGGAGGGCAAATGTGCGCTCTTCAAGGCATTCGCTGACGTTGATGCTTTCCCCTTATGCATAAAATCAAAGGACGTTGACGAAATCGTCCGTACAATATATCTTCTTTCGGGAAGCTTCGGCGGTATTAATCTTGAGGATATTGCCGCTCCCCGTTGCTTCGAGATAGAGAAGAAGTTAAAAGAAATTTGCGATATCCCAATTTTCCACGACGATCAGCACGGCACAGCGGTAGTTGTTCTCGCAGGTGTGCTTAACGCTCTTCGAGTGGTGGGCAAGTCAATAGACAAGGTGAAAATCGTTGTTAACGGATTAGGTGCCGCAGGTACAGCTATTTCAAAGATGCTCATTGCCGCAGGTGCTACAAACATGGTGCTCGTTGACAAAAAGGGTATCATAGACGAGAATGACGAGTTTCTCGGTGAAGAGAGACAAAGCCTTGCTCGTGTCACTAATCCCCACGGACTCAAAGGCGACCTTAAGGTTGCTATAGCGGGTGCCGACGTATTCGTCGGTGTATCTGCACCGGGTATTGTCAGCGAAGATATGATAAAGTCAATGAACAGCGACGCTATAGTCTTTGCGATGGCAAACCCCACTCCCGAGATCATGCCCGACCTTGCAAAGAAAGCGGGTGCACGTGTAGTCGGCACGGGACGCTCCGACTTCCCCAATCAGATAAACAACGTGCTTGTATTTCCAGGTATATTCCGCGGAGCTCTCGACTGCGGCGCTAAGGCGATCACCGAGGAAATGAAGCTTGCCGCCGCGTACGCTCTGGCAAATCATATCCCCGAAAACGAGCTTAATGAGGAAAACATCATCCCCTCCGCTCTCGACAGAAGCGTTGCTTCCGAAATCGCCGAGGCAGTAAAAAAATCCGCCATCGAAAGCGGAAACGTAAGATAACAAAAATCCTTGAATGTTAACACATTCAAGGATTTTTTATATTATTCTGCTTCGTGTTCACCCATTGTAACTACCGTCAATGAAACGAGCTGATATCCGTTATCGGTTTTCTTGATGGTAATATCCGCATATTTATCGGGATCAACTGCTTTTACGGAGCCGTCAGCCTGAACCTCTACCTTACCGGTAGCAACGTAGCCCACTCTAAGCTCAACAATATCTCCCGAAACGTCGGCAGATTCTATCTGAGGCGTATAGGTAGGTGTTGTACCCGAAAGAGGAACGTAATATACATTCTCTTTCTTATCATAAGTAAACTGATATCCATAGCCCACAACGTCGCCGTGTACGATGGGGTTATCCGTACCAAACATATTGTTATAATATGCCTCTAAATCTGCGGCAGGTACCTTAAGACCGTTTTCTGTAATCTCATAGTCGCCCGTCTTAACGTTATCTGTCATAAGAGAGCTGAGGGCGATATTTCTGAGATCCTCTTTGTTGGCCTCGGAAATGTTACTGAATGAGTCGGGATCTACGCCTACAACCCATGTAAGAAAATCTGCATATTCGCCGTACTTCTCTGCCTTTGATGCATCCTTACCGAAAAGACCTATGAGAAAGCTTATGATACTGAGAATACCAACCACAGCAAGCAAAAGAATCGCTATACCCGCTATCAGTGGGGCTTTTTTCTTCTTTACCTTCTTCTGTTGTATAGTAATTATTTCTTCCATACTATCACCTGCCGTACTTCTGTCTTGTACGCTCGGTACGCTTCGCAAGGGCTTCCTTGCGAGCCTTTTCCTTCTGACGTTTTTTCTTCTCTGCTTCTCTCTGACGAAGAATGAGATTGATTCTGAAAACGACTATTGTACCACCGATAACCTGAATTATATCGCAACCCGTTGCTTCTGCAATCTTTGTTGCTAATTCTTTTGGTGTCTCGGGGGCGGTTTCAAGATGAACCTTTATCTTGAAAAGCTCTCTTGTATTAAAAGTATCTTCAAGCTGTGCGATAACGGCATCTGTAATACCCTCTTTACCAATCTGAAAAATGGGGTCGAGACCGTTTGCCTCAGCACGAAGTCTTGCTCTTTCTTTGCTTGTCATAAATTATTCTCCAATTATTCTTTAGACCAGGTTGTACCTTCTCTTGTATCGAGAAGCTTAATTCCCTTTTCGAGAAGCTCGTTTCTGATTCTGTCTGCTTCTGCGAAATTCTTTTCCTTCTTTGCGGCAGCTCTGAGAGCGATCTGCTCCTCTACGAAGAGAGTAAGCTCATCCTTCTCGCCCTGAATCTCTTCCTTATTCTCGGCAAGCTTCTTTGCACCCTCGATAAGGTCAAGTGAAAGCACTTTATCAAAGTCAGCAAGAAGATAAAGCTTAGTCTTGTCGTTTGTGTTTGCTTTAAGCACGTCGTAAACGGCAGTAACAGCAAGAGATGTATTTATATCGTTGTCAAGAGCCTCCTTGAAGCTACCCTGAAGCTTTGCGATAGCGTCCATATCAAGCTCGTCACCATCGTTTGCCTTGAGAGTTGCAATCTTCTTAAGAAGCTTATCGTAAGCGGTTGCCGCGCCATCAAGGTTCTCATAAGAGAATACAAGCTGCTTTCTGTAATGGGACTGAAGGCAGAAGAATCTGTACGCGAGAGGATTATAGCCCTTCTCCTCAAGAAGAGAAACCGTAAGGAACTCGCCCTTTGACTTACTCATCTTACCGCTGTTTGTATTAAGATGAAGCACGTGGAACCAGAAGTTGCACCACTTGTGACCGATAAATGCTTCGCTCTGTGCGATTTCGTTTGTGTGATGAGGGAAAGCGTTGTCGATACCACCGCAATGGATATCAAGATGCTCGCCCAAATGTTTAAGGCTTATTGCGGAGCACTCAATGTGCCAACCGGGATAGCCTACACCCCAAGGAGAATCCCATTTAAGAGCCTGCTCCTCGAACTTTGACTTTGTAAACCAAAGAACAAAGTCATTCTTATTCTTCTTATTTGTATCTTCCTCAACGCCCTCACGTACACCAACCATAAGCTCGTCGGAATCGTGCTTATTAAATACGTAGTACTCGTCAAGCTTTGAGGTATCAAAATAAACGTTACCGCCCGCAAGATAAGCATAGCCTTTTTCAATAAGTCCCTGCACCATAGCGATAAATTCGTCAATACAGTTAGTAGCGGGTTCTACCACGTCGGGAGTCTTGATATTAAGCTTTTCGCAATCTGCGAAGAAAGCATCTGTATAGAACTTAGCGATGTCCATAACAGTCTTGTTTTCACGCTTTGCGCCCTTAACCATCTTATCCTCGCCTGTATCAGCATCGCTGGAAAGATGACCAACGTCGGTAATGTTCATTACGCGCTTAACGTCGTAGCCGCTGTAACGAAGATGCTTTTCAAGTACGTCTTCCATAATATAGCTACGAAGGTTACCGATATGTGCGAAGTGGTAAACCGTAGGTCCGCAGGTATACATATTTACCTTGCCGGGTACGATTTCCTTAAAATCTTCTTTTTTACGTGTAAGTGAGTTGTAAAGTTTCATATATTCACCTTATTTTGAAAAATCTATAAGTTTAATTGATTGCATAACGTAGATAACGCCCGATATTACGCAGAGCACCGCGGTAATCCACAAAAGTCCGTTTGATACCGCAGAGAGCGGGAAGCCCTCGCCCAAGATACCGCAATCCTTAAGCTGCGCTAATATCATAATCACAAAGGAGAAAACCATCTGTGATACCGTTTTGAGCTTGCCGTAGAAGTTTGCGGGAATTACCACTCCCTGAGCAGTGGCTACTAACCTGAAAGAGGTAATAGTAAACTCTCTTAATAATACTATCATAATTATCCAGATATTGCAAAGCCCAAACTTCATAAAAGCAAGAAGTGCGGCAGTGGTAAGGATCTTGTCTGCAACGGGATCTGCCAGCTGACCGAAAACGGTAACTATTTGATTTTTTCTCGCAATTTTACCGTCGAGGAAATCTGTAAGTGAGCCTATACCGAAAACTATAAGACCCCACAAAAAATGATGCGGTATATTACTGAGAAAAAGCGCAAGGAATATGGGTGTAAGAATTATTCGGGCAACCGTCAACTGATTCGGAACATTCATTTTACTCATACTGCTTCACCAATTAAAGTGTATTCTTCCTTATTAATGATTTCTACAGGCACTATGTCGCCGTCATCGATTCTGTATCCGGATGTAAGAACAACCATGTTATCTATCTCGGGGGCGTCCATATAAGTTCTGCCGTAGTAGCTGTCTGTATAGGGGTCATAGCCCTCCACGAGAACATCTAAGGTCTTGCCGATATACTCGTCAAGCTTATTGTCGGCTATTGAGAACTGCTGTTCCATTATAATTTCCGCTCTTTGAGAAGCAACCTCCGTCTCGATCTGATCGGAGAAATCATATGCGGGAGTGCCCTCCTCGCGGGAATATGCGAAGCAACCTACTCTGTCAAGCTTCATTTCGTTTACAAACTCGGAAAGCTCCGTAAAAGCTTCTTCCGTCTCACCGGGGAAGCCTGTAATAAAGGTTGTTCTTATTACGATGTCGGGGATTCTTTCGCGCAGTTTCTTCACAAGAGCAGTGAGAGACTCTCTGTCTCCGGGGCGATTCATTGATTTGAGCACATCACCGTTTACGTGCTGCATAGGAATATCAATGTAATTGCATACCTTTTCATTTTCGGCAATAGCGGTAATAAGCTCATCTGTCACCTTATCGGGGTAACAGTACAGGAGTCTTATCCATTCTATGCCGTCTATTTTATTAAGCTCACCTAAAAGCTCGGGTAATTTATATTCGCCGTAAAGGTCTTCGCCATACTTAGTAGTGTCCTGAGCAACGATAATAAGCTCCTTTACACCACCCTCGGCAAGTGTCTTTGCCTCGGAAACGATGCTATCCATCTCACGGCTTCTGAATTTACCGCGAATGGAGGGAATAGCACAATATGAGCAACAATTACTGCATCCCTCGGCAATCTTAAGATATGCAGTATAGGGCGGAGTTGATAAAACTCGCTCACCCTCCAAGGGAAGCTCCTCGTTGCAAGGGAATGAGCTATAAGTAAATCTTGAATAAAGCTTCTCGCAAGCATCAACGATATCGCCATTTGCACCGATACCGATTACACCGTTTACCTCGGGGAATTCCTTAAGGATATCCTCTCCGTAACGCTGAGCAAGGCAACCTGTTACAAGAATCTTCTCAATATATCCGTCCTCTTTAAGGTCTGCCATTTCCAAAATAGAATCAATAGCTTCCTTCTTTGCATCTTCAATGAAACCACAAGTATTTACAATAACAATATCTGCGTTAATGGCTTCACCTACGATGGTGTAGCCCGCGTCGCTTAATTTCTTAAGCATCATTTCTGCATCAATCTGATTTTTAGGACAACCAAGGCTAACTATAGCAACCTTTTTAGACATAACAAATCACCTCTAAAAATGCTCGTAATTATTGCATAGGCGGTAACTCAACGCCCACCTCTTCAAATGCACTCCGAATATCTCTGAAGGAATAACCCATACGGATAAAGCGATTGAACAAACGCTTGACGTCCTTGGGAGAATCCAACATATTGGAGTATTTTGACCCTAACATATCTATAATACGCTTAATTGGCTCATTGTCAAGAGTTTCGAGCGTTTTATCAATAATTTCCGCCTCTACACCCTTCTGTCGGAGCTCGTAGGAAATACGCTTCAAATCATACTTCTTCGTATCATAAAGATGCTTTGCATACTGTCTTGCAAAAGACTCGTCGTCAATATATCCATAATATGACATTTTGTCTATTGCTCTCTGTGATGCATCTGCACCGTACTTCAATTTCAGCTTGTTAAAAAGTTCTTTTTCTGAATACGCTCTCATAGAGAGGTACTGTATTCCCTTCTCATAAGCAGAGCGAAAGCCTGCCTCCTCTTTCAAGGAAGCAAGCTCTTCTTCTGAAATTTCCTGACCTTCGCTATACCCCGAGGTATGCCAATAATCGTCATACAGAGTCAGGGTATATTCACCGTCAATATAGATATGCATCTTATTGCCGTTGCCCGGCTTAGAAGTAATTTTCATATATTATTCGTCGTCATCAACTGCGATATCAATCTTCGCTCTTGCCTTTTCTTTCGTAACGGGCTCTGCTGCGGGAGTGGGAACAACCTCTTTACGTGTAAGAGGATTACGTGCAGAAATAAGAGCGGTAATGCCGTCTCTTACCTTAGCCTCGATCTCTGCGCAGAATTCGGGTGTCTCACGGAGATATTCCTTAACGTTGTCTCTACCCTGACCGAGTCTCTCCTCGCCGTAGTAGAACCAGGCACCGCTCTTTCTGATAACCTCCATCTTAACAGCAAGATCAAGAATCTCGCCGTACTTGGAAATACCTTGACCGTACATAATGTCAAACTCTGCTTCCTTGAAAGGAGGAGCAACCTTATTTTTAACTATCTTTGCTCTTGTTCTGGATCCGATAAATTCATTACCGGGACCCTTGAGCTGCTCTACCTTTCTTACGTCGATACGAATAGACGAATAGAACTTAAGAGCGCGACCACCCGTAGTAACCTCGGGGTTACCGTAAATAACGCCAACCTTCTCACGAAGCTGGTTAATAAATATTACCATTGTATTAGACTTAGAAATAGCGCCGGTAAGCTTTCTCAATGCCTGAGACATAAGACGAGCGTGGAGACCAACGTGAGAATCGCCCATCTCACCTTCAATTTCTGCCTTAGGAACAAGAGCGGCAACAGAGTCAACTACTATTACGTCAAGAGCACCTGAACGAGCAAGATACTCTGCAATCTCAAGAGCCTGCTCGCCGTTATCGGGCTGTGAAACGAGAAGAGAGTCGATATCAACACCGAGAGCCGCCGCATAAATGGGGTCGAGAGCGTGCTCTGCGTCGATGAATGCCGCCTCACCACCACGCTTCTGAGCTTCTGCAACTACGTGGAGAGCGAGAGTAGTCTTACCTGATGATTCCGGTCCGTAGATCTCGATGATTCTTCCCTTAGGAAGGCCGCCGATACCTGTTGCGGCGTCAAGGGCGATAGAACCTGTGGGGATAGCCTCCACGTTCATACCTGCGTTTTCACCGAGACGCATAATAGCACCTTTACCGAAATTCTTTTCTATCTGTGAAAGCGCTGTTTCCAGCGCTCTGGTTCTTTCTGTATTTTCTGCCATTGTTATACCCCTTTCAAGTGCACAAATGTTCGGTTGATGTTTGTATTATATATGATACTTTTGAAAAAATCAAGCAATTTTCAAAAAAATCTTTGAAATAAACGCCCTGAATATGTAAAAGTTCATAAAAAGACTTATTTTATGAAAAAAACTCTTGCATTTGCATTAAAAAGGTGATATTATACGTTCGTTGTCTTATGTTTAGACGTTAAATCAGATTATTTTTAAGATTTTAGAAGGAGGTGCAGCTCAATGGCAAAATGCGAATTCTGTAACAAGGAAGTTGCTTTCGGCATTAAGGTTTCTCACTCACACAGACGTTCTAACAGAACATGGAAGCCCAATGTAAAGAGAGTTAAGGCTATCGTTAACGGCTCTCCCAAGAGAGTTTATGCTTGCACACGCTGCTTGCGCTCCGGTAAGGTTACCCGCGCTATCTAAGAAAGTTAACATTTCTGAAGCATTATAGCTCCGAAGATTTATCTTCGGAGCTTTGCTTTCGTTATTTTGAAAAATCATATAACTCTATTAAATAAAAAACGTTGTCGTTTTTTGTATAAAGATTCCAATTGAATTTTCACACTCTTGATACTATAATATAATTAGTATATTATCGAATATTTTGACCAAAGGAGTGATACAGTTGAAACGAGGAAAAGTAATATCCTTGATATTGACACTTTCCATATTCGTTGCTTGTTTGTTCGTTCCCGGCATTTTCGCTAACGAACCTCGCGTATATACTCAGGAAGAGTTATCTTCCATGGCGGTAACGCCCGACGAAAGCGAGTTCTCATATCTTCTTTTACCCAACAATAATCCTACATACGCTGTTATACGAGGCTACACGGGTAATGATATAAGCATCATCATTCCCGAGACTATCGGCGGATATCCCGTACAGAAGGTTTTAGGATCGGCTTTCAACGATAACTACAAAATACAATATATTCGTCTCCCTGCTTCGCTCAAATCCTTTGATCCCGGAAGCATGGAGGGTACGACTGCACTCAAGGCTTTCCATATTCCCGAGAGCAACGCTTATCTCACGACCGTAAACGGTGTTCTTTATAAGAAGGATATGAAAACACTCGTTGCCTTCCCCGGCGGATACAACGGTTCATTTACTATCCCCGATACCGTTACCACAATCGGCAGAAACGCTTTTAGCTACTGCTCGTATCTTACGGAAGTAGTGATGCCCAACTCCGTAGAGTACGTGGAGGAATACGCTTTTGCAGGTTGTCTTGACCTTGATTTTGTAAGAATGAGCGATAACATAACCGTAATCGGCGACTACGCTTTTTACAAGTGTGACGACCTCAGCAAAATCACAATCCCCTACTCCGTTATAAGAATCGGTAACCACGCTTTTCTCGGTGCTTATGCATCCAACAACCGCCTCGTGTATTACGTTACCGACGGCATTTACTATACTCCCGGCACCTATGCAGAGGAATACGTAAAAACACTTCATCTTCCCGACGAAAACAAGCATCATATCGACAGAAAGATTACCGATCCCAAGAGCGGTGTTACAATCGTCGATGCTCACGAGATACTTCCCAAGAACTGCAAACTCAACTTAAACGTAGAAATTCTTAATGGCGAGAATTACTCCTGTCTCATCAATATCAGATACGACGCTTTCCATTGCTACAAGGTGTCTCTCACCACAGATAATGGCACTGTAAGCATTCCGGAAAACGTAGTTATTCAGTTTAACGGACTTGGAGAAAACAACATTCCCTCCGCTACTAAGATATACCGTTACGTTGACGGCGAAGCACAGGAACTCGTACGTGCCCCCCACACCCCCTTTGCAGGTATCTACACCACCGAAACGGGTACCTTCCTTGTAGCTACCAACAGTGATTTCTCATTGCAGGGTGACGTTGACGGCGACGGCATAATTTCCACTTACGATGCACGATTTGCTCTTTGCATCTCAGCAGGGCTCGTACCGAATGCCACAGCCGAACAGAAGTCAACTGCAAACTTCGACGGCAAAGGCAACGTTACCACAGAAGACGCACTCAATATCCTTCGCAGAGCGATAGGTATTATATAATTTATATTGGAGGTTTATCTTATGTTGGGTATAGGTAAATACAAAGCACAGATTAACAATATGTTCTTTAAGGGCGAGGCAATCTTCGAGCTTATTGACAATGGCGGAAAATACGACCTTAAGGTAGAGCTTGAGGATAAGGACGTTGATATGCCCGAGATCATAATCGCGGAGACCTCCGTTGAGGATAACACCCTTATTGCCAAGGCGACAAGCCCCATGTTCCCCGGTAAGGACGTTGACGTAAACCTCACCTTCGAGGATAACAAGTGCAACGGCTTCCTTAAAATCCCCTTTGTTGGCAAGGTTAAGATTAAGGATGCAGAAAAAATAGGCTAAGATATAACAAACCCCGTTCCGACTAATCGTCAGAACGGGGAATTTTTATTTCGAAAAGATTAACGATTTCATCTTCGGAAATAATCTTCTCTTCGCATCTCTGTTGAGCATCTATAAGTATGTTAATCGCCTTTTCAGTTGCTCTAAATAAATCGAGATATAATTCTTTGTAATCCATTTTCATCACCAACCATATTTTAGGACTATTAGTCCTAAAAGTCAACTAAAACATACGTCGTATAGTATATTTTTTATGGTGATTATATGACTTTAAGAATTCGTGATTTGAGAGAGGATAACGATTTCACACAGAAATACGTAGCTGATTATCTGATGTGCGATCAATCTTTATATTCCAAATATGAGCGCGGAGAACGACAGTTGCCGCTCGAATATGCCGTACAATTAGCAAAGCTTTACGAAACAAGCATTGATTACATTGTTGGACTGACAGACACCAAATAAAAGAACCCCGTTCCGACTAATCGTCAGAACGGGGAATTTTTATGTATTACACCGTGCCGCTTTTTTCGTTATAGTACACTACCTGACCGCTTTCTACGGAACGTGTAAGCCAAGTGTTACCGCCGATAACACAGTTGTCACCAATCTTTGTATCTCCTCCGAGAATGGTGGCATTAGCGTAGATAACAACGTTGTTGCCAATGTCGGGATGACGCTTGATATCCTTGACGGGATTGCCGTTTTCGTCAAGCTTAAAGCTCTTAGCACCGAGAGTAACACCCTGATAGATCTTAACTCTGTTTCCGATGGTGGTTGTCTCACCGATAACGATGCCCGTACCGTGGTCGATGCAGAAGTATTCGCCGATTGTGGCACCGGCGTGGATATCTACACCTGTCTTTTCATGAGCAAATTCCGTCATAATACGAGGAATAAGCGGTACTTTAAGCTCGTAGAGAACGTGGGCAATACGGTAGATAGATATAGCATAGAAGCCGGGATAACAGATAAGCACCTCTTCGTGGCACTTTGCGGCGGGGTCGCCCTCGTAGATAGCCTCGATATCCTTAAGCAGGAGTGTCTTTACCTCGGGGAGAGTATTGATAAACTTGTCACAGATTGCCTCTGCGGAGCAGGTCATAGCCGTATTATTAAACTCACAAGCACCCTTTATCTGCTCGGCTAATCTGTTGTAGATATTAAGAAGGAGCTCCGTCTGAGAAAGAACGTTTTCACTACCCTCGCTATGCTTGAAATAGTTGGGAAAAAGAAGAGACTGAAGGTCCTTGATAACCTTTATAACTTCCTTTCTGTCGGGGATACGCTGTCTATCCGCATCTCTTTTAAGAAAGCTCTCTTCGCTTATGTTTTCGAGACTTCTTACAGTACCCGTAATAAGCTCCATTGATTCAAGAAATTTGTCCATTTCTCATACCTCACTTCATATATCAAATGCGGAAAGATACCTCTCTCCCGTATCGGTCATTACTGCTACTACTGTCTTACCCTCGTTTTCGGGGCGAGAAGCTATCTTCAAAGCACCCGCAAGAGCGGCACCTGATGATATACCAACCGCTATACCTTCCTTACGAGCCATAAGCAGAGCGTATTTATATGCATCCTCGTCGGAAACTGTAATTACTTCGTCGTATATTTCTCTGTCGAGATTTTCGGGAATAAAGTTAGCGCCGATACCCTGTATTTTATGCTTTCCCGCCACCCCTTCGGTAATGAGCGGTGAACTCTTGGGCTCCACACCGATCACCTTAATATCGGGGTTCTTTTCCTTGAGATATTTACCCGTACCGCTGAGTGTACCTCCCGTGCCGATACCCGCAACGAGAATGTCTATCTTGCCGTCCGTGTCCTCCCAAATCTCGGGACCCGTAGTCTTATAATGAGCCAAGGGATTTGCAGGGTTGTCAAACTGAGACGGGATAAATGCCTTGGGTGTTTCGGAAGCGATTCTCTGAGCTTCACGGATAGAGCCACTCATACCCTCTGCGCCGGGTGTCAAAACAACCTCTGCGCCGTAGAGTTTCATAAGCTTGATACGCTCCTCGCTCATACTGTCGGGCATAACGATTATTACTCTGTAGCCTTCTGACACACCGATTGCGGCAAGTCCTATACCCGTGTTACCGCTTGTGGGCTCAATGATAACAGAGCCCTCTGAGAGAAGCCCCTCAGCCTCCGCTCTGCGAATCATTTCAAGAGCAGGTCTGTCCTTAGCACTTCCCGCGGGATTAAAGCATTCAAGCTTCGCGAGAATATTTGCACTCGCTCCGAACTCTTTTTCTATATTATTTAATCGAAGAAGCGGTGTCTTGCCAACCAACTCCGCTACGTTATTATAAATCTTCACAAAATCATCCTTTCGTCGGATCAATTCATTTTATCATATACATTATTCTATTACAAGTAACAATATATTATACGAAAAACCTAAAAATCATATTTTGTGATTATATTTTTATAAATTTGATTGTTTTTTCATAATTTTTTATTAATCTCCCTTATTAAGACAATTCTCGACACACAAGATATGTATAATATAAGTAAAGAACACACTAAATATTGTTCTTTGTAAAAATTTGTAAAGGAGAAAAATCATGAAAAACTTCAATCAAAGGTTTCTTGCCGCAAAAATTGAATATCACTGGTGGAGAATACGTAACTTAAGAAAAAAGAAAAGTATGCTGTCAGATAACCCGGAAAAGCTTGACTATGCCGAAAATCTGCACAGATACAAGGCTGACAAAGCTACTATTGAATATGAGATCTCCGCAGGCCTGCGCGACCATAGAGGTATCTGGCGAAACGCGGCGTGACGTTTAACAATTAAAAAATCACAATTCAAAATTAAAAATCCAGGGGAAGCTCCGCTTCCGAATATTTTAAAGCTTCGCGATACAGTTGATGTATCGTGGAGCCTTTGCTTTATGTCAGCGAAGCCGTAGTGAACGCAGAGATGCTACGCATCAGTGATATTCGCCAAATGGCGAGTGATATACGCTATCGCGTGTGATATGTCGCTAAAGCGACGTGATATATTTTGCTCCGCAAAATGTTTCGGGTCTGCGACGCTATTATATGCTTCGCATATAGTTGGGTTGTTGCGATAGCCGTAGGGGACGCATTTATGCGTACCGCGATATTACGATAAAGTGGTCTATGGCTTCGCTACCAACTACATTGTTGCAAATCCACAATCAGAATAATATTGTTTCTGCACAAACCCAACACCTCGAATTTGTACAACCCTACAAACCTTCGAAAAAATCAAAAAGTATTGCAAAAATTATGTTGCCTTTTGAAATTTTTGTCATATATAAGTGGACGGATAAAGGCATAAAACGCCTACAGTTCGAATTTGATCTCACAATTTATTCCTTGACAACTTTTATTATTAAAGGTTATATTTGTGATATATTGGATTTAGTGCGTGCAATGCGCAGGACAGAGAACTGTCCCTTGACTTATTTAGAACCGCCCCACAATTTTTCATAGAGGAGAATATAGCATGACGGATATCGACAAAATATATTCTATTCTTGATGCCAAAAACTCCAACGAAATAATTGAAAAAGGCAAGGTCGAAGCAAGGAAGATAGAAGACCTATCTTTGCTGATTATGCCGCTTGTTCGTGAGTTCGTTTGGGAGTCATGTGCTGATGTTCTCGCAGAAAAAACAGACGAGGAGTTAGAACCTTATATACCCAATCTGTTAGAATGGCTAAACGATTTGAACTGGCCCGGTGCATGTACTATATTAGAACGTTTACGGATTTTTTCTCCCCAAAAACTCAAGCAGCATTTTGTTGAGCTGTTTTATAAATTGATTGTCTCTGATGATTTTTCGGATCTCAGTTGGGCGGAAAATTTATTGATGTTATTGGAAGAAAACCCTGAGTTCAAAAAGATCCTGAATACAGATTCCTTTGAAAAAGACCGAAAGCAGTTTGAGGATAAATACGCCCGTCATATTGAGAATACATGGATTGAAGTTAGACAGTGGTGTGATTTTCAATCCAGGGGTGATGAGACAGTGGACGATTCTGAGATTGACAACCAATAACCATCAAACCTAACTGGCGGTAAGCCTTGCGCCACCGATGGTAAGTTGAGGGTTCAAGGTCACGTTTGATTTGGATGGGAGTTTTTAAATGAGAGCTATTATTGGAATAATTACGAGTTGTTTTTTAATTTATTCTTTTTTTAAATCTTTTTTACTTATCAGAAAAAGAACCAACGAAATACGGAAACAAATTTTAATGGTTGCTTTTTTGGTATTCAGTTTTGCAATAAGGTCTTTTTTGGTTTCTAGAATTTCAAACGAAATACTCCAATACACTATTGGTATTTCAACGTGTTGGTGGATTGGTATAGGACTTCTGTTTATCGCAAAGCGATTTGCGTTAGATAAGACACGATGAGGGTATCAAGGTTACAAATACCTACACAACCAATCAGCGGACATTTCTGTGTTTCCCGAGTAATTAAACAACTTCTCCGACGGAGAGTTTTTCACCACCGGAGATGGCGCGGTCTATTAACTATCAGCGACAGCTGTAGTGAATGCATTTATGCGTTCACTACGGCTATCGCAAACAACCACCAACTCGTGAAGCTCGACTAATAGGGACCCTCCACCATCGCAAGCGACGGTCCCCCTCCCTCCGTAGCAGGGAGGTGTAGGCTATCGCGAAGCATATAATAGCGTCGCAGACCCGAAATTTTTAATTTTGAATTGTGAATTTTTAATTTAATTGTCGGAGGTAAAAATGGATCTCAAAGTCCCTCCCCTTTCCGTATGGGAAAAGCTCAAAAACACAACTGAACCTATCATTATGTACGGTACCGGAAACGGTGCCGACAAGGTGCTTGATATATTTGCGGAAAAAGGCGTTGAAATAAGCGGTGTTACCGCAAGCAGCACCTTCGTAAGAGAGCGCTTTTTCCGTGGCTTCAAGGTAATGCCCGTATCATACTTCGAGGAGCTGTACGGCGAATTTACAATAATCGTGACCTTCGGCACTTCTATCCCCGAGGTAATGGACAACATCTATTCTCTCGGTGAAAAGCACAGAGTTTTAGTCCCTGTTGTTCCCGTGATCGGAACTACGGTTTTTGACGAGGATTTTCTCAACAGAAACAGAGCGGATATAGAAAAGGCATACGACTTATTAGCCGATGATCTCTCAAAGAAGATCTTCTCGGGATACGTAAGCTTTCTTTACGGCGGTGAGCTTAATGATTTAAAATCAATCACTACCGATGAAGACGAGGTATTTAAGAATATCCTTAAGCTTGAAAATAACGAGACGTATATTGATATTGGTGCATATAGAGGCGATACCGTGGATAAGCTCTTAAGCTATACCGACAATTCGTATTCCTCCATAATCTGCGCGGAGCCCGATACGAAAACATATAAAAAGCTTATGGACCACTGCGGACACCTTGAAAATTTCAAGGCATTCAACTGTGCCGTTACGGGTATTGACGGTGAAGTGGGCTTCTCCGACGTGCATGGAAGGCAGTCTGCTATCGGCGGAGACAAGATGACCCCGTCTCTTTCGCTCCCCACCCTTTGCGAGGGTGTAATTCCCACTTATATTAAGATAGATTCCGAGGGGTGCGAACATGACATACTCTCAAACTCGGGCAATATTTTAAGCGAAAACAAGCCTAAATTAAACGTTGCCGCATATCATAAATGTGAGGATATTTTTACTCTGCCCATACTCATAAACAAGCTTAATCCCAACTATAAAATCCATCTACGTCACCACCCTTATATACCCGCTTGGGACACGAATTTCTACTGCGTTTAACCCGCAGTAGAATTTTATTTTTCGACATTTTTAAAAAAATATTGACTTTTTCTTTATTTATATATATATTAGGAATTGCAAATTAAAAATAACGTGTCAGCCGTCACGGGTTTCAGACTTAGTTGATGCCACGGACAAAATAAAATTCACCAATTTGAAGGATTACATTTTTATGTTCTTTTGGGTAGGTGGTTTTTTCTTTTTGATAAATCAATTTTGATTTGTCGAAATATTCTTAATTTGCGGAGAGGGGATGCATAATTGTCCAACCATATCATTGAACTTAAAAACATCTCCGTCGCTTTCGACGGCCAACAGATTATTGAAAATATGAATTTATATATCCGCGACAAGGAGTTTATCACCTTCTTAGGTCCCTCCGGTTGCGGCAAGACAACCACGCTCAGAATGATCGCGGGCTTCCAGGAGCCTGATTCGGGCGAGGTTATCTTTGATGGTAAAGTAATAAATGGTGTTCCGCCCCACAAGAGGCAGTTGAACACCATTTTTCAGCGATACGCGCTCTTCCCTCACCTTAACGTTTATGAGAATATCGCTTTCGGTCTTCGCCTTAAGAAAACTCCCGAAAAGGAGATTAAAGAGGCAGTTACCGAGATGTTAGAGCTCATTAACCTTAAGGGCTTTGAGAGAAGAAATATAGCCTCTCTTTCCGGCGGTCAGCAGCAGCGAGTTGCTATCGCGAGAGCTCTCGTAGTTAAGCCCCGTATTCTCCTTCTCGACGAGCCTTTGGGCGCACTTGACCTTAAGCTTCGTAAGGATATGCAGGTTGAGCTTAAGAATATCCAGCAGAGATTGGGTATCACCTTTATCTACGTTACTCACGACCAGGAAGAGGCACTTTCAATGTCCGATACCATCGTTGTTATGGACGCGGGTGTTATTCAGCAGATCGGTACACCTACCGATATCTACAACGAGCCCAAGAACGCTTTCGTTGCCGACTTCATCGGCGAGAGTAATATTATCGAAGGTGTTATGAGAGAGGACTTCTTAGTTGAGATGGCAGGACACAAGTTCAAGTGTCTCGACAAGGGCTTCGGTATCGACGAGCAGGTTGACGTTGTTGTACGTCCCGAGGACGTTGACGTCGTACCCGTTTCAGATGCTATGATTTCAGGTGTGGTAACCTCTATCACCTTCAAAGGCGTTTTCTATGAAATAATCGTAGAGATCAAGGGCTTCAAGTGGATGATTCAGTCCACTGACTATCAGGAGGTAGGCTCCACTATCGGTCTTAACGTTGAGCCCGACGCTATCCATATTATGAAAAAATCACAGTACTCCGGTCTCTACGGTGACTACAGCTCATTCAGCGAAGAGTTTGACGAGCTTTCCGATGCCACCGTTTACGAGGAAGATGAGGAATAATAACCTCACACAATTACGAAAGGAGTGCTGATGATGACGAAGAAATCATCGCTTATGTCTCGCTTGGCAGGCGCTCCGTACCTTGTGTGGGCTGCATTATTCATTATAGTTCCTCTCGGTATGGTCGCTTACTATGCTTTCACAGATGCCACGGGAGCATTTACTCTCGATAACATGGCACAAATCAGTAAATATACTGATACGTTTATTTTATCAATTTGGTTAGGTCTTCTCGCTACTGTAATATGCCTTATTATTGCATATCCCTTGGCATATATTATGGCGCAAAAAGGCCCCGAAAAGCAGAGCACCATGACTATGCTCATTATGCTTCCCATGTGGATGAATTTCCTTCTGCGTACATATTCCTGGATGACTATCCTCGAGGACAACGGTATTATCAACACGCTTATTACAAGCATAGGTCTCGAGCCTTTACACCTGATAAATACCCGCGGCGCAGTTGTTTTGGGTATGGTATATAACTTCCTGCCCTATATGATTCTTCCTATCTATACGGTTATGCTTAAGACTGACCGCTCTCTTGTTGAGGCGGCGCAGGATCTTGGCGGTAACAAGCTTGACGTTTTCAGAAACGTTACTATCCCCTTAAGCGTACCCGGTATTGTCTCCGGATTCACTATGGTTTTCGTACCCTCTGTCAGTACCTTCTACATTTCGCAGAAGTTGGGCGGTACGGGTACAATACTCATCGGTGATATTATCGAGACTCAGTTCCAGACCGCAAACAACTTCCATCTGGGCGCATCCCTTTCCTTTGTGCTTATGATACTCATACTTATCTGTCTTGCGGTAATGAACAGATTCTCCGATGACGATGGAGGTGTTATAATCTGATGAAAAAGACCTCCTTCGGCTCGAAGCTATACACATCACTTGTATTTCTCTTTTTATATGCACCTATCGTAGTTCTTATTATATTCAGCTTCAACGAGGGCAAGAGTACCTCTGTTTTCGAGGGCTTCTCCCTTCATTGGTACAAGGAGCTGTTTAACGACTCCGCAACCCTTGAATCCTTTAAGAACTCTATGATAGTAGCGGTTATTTCTTCAATTATCGCTACGGTAATGGGTACTGCTGCCGCTACGGCTATCTACGGATACAAGAGTAAATTAATGAAGAGCAGTGTTATGACTGTTACAAATATTCCTATGATGAACCCCGAAATCGTTACGGGTGTATCCATGATGCTCCTTTTCGTTTTCATCGGCGCTATGGTAGGAAAGACAGGTACACTTGGCTTCGGCACACTTATAATCGCTCACGCTACATTTGAGCTTCCATACGTTATTCTTAACGTATTACCCAAATTAAAGCAGACTGATCCTCACCTCTCTGAGGCGGCTCAGGATCTTGGCTGTACTCCCCTACAGGCATTTTTCAAGGTAATGCTACCCGCAATTATGCCCGGTATCATTTCGGGGCTTATGATGGCATTCACATTATCGGTTGACGATTTCATTATCAGCTACTTTGTAAGCGGTACTGAATCGCAGACGCTTCCCATCAGAATCTTCTCTATGACTAAGCGTCGCGTTACTCCCGATATGTACGCTCTCTCAACCCTCATATTCCTTGCTATCCTCGTGCTTCTCGTTATTTCCAACGTTATAAGCGCACGTGGCGACAAGAAGTTGAGCAAGAACGAGAAAGGCGGTGCTAAGAAATGATAAAGAGATTTTCCGCTTTTCTTATCGCTCTCATTCTTATACTCACCGTAATGGCTCCTATGGTAGCCGCAAAGCCACAGAATGATTACTCACATCTTAAGGGCACCACACTCAATGTATATAACTGGGGTGAATATATTTCCGACGGCTCCGAGGGTTCTCTCGACGTTAACAAGGCTTTCGAAGAAAAGTACGGTATCAAGATAAACTATACTAACTACGAAAGCAACGAAAACATGTACAACAAGCTTAAGAGCGGCGGCGCGGATTACGATATAGTATTCCCCTCCGACTATATGATTGCAAAGCTTATTGAAGAGGATATGCTCGCAAAGCTTAACTTTGACAATATCCCCAATGCTCAGTACATAGTTGACGACTACAAAAACCTTTATTATGACCCCACCAATGAATATACCGTTCCCTACACTGTAGGTATGGTCGGTCTCATATACAACACCACAATGGTTGAAGGCTCCCCTGATAGTTGGGGACTTATGTGGGACGAAAGATACGCAGGACAGATACTTATGTTCAACAATCCCCGTGATGCTTTCGGTATTGCTCAATTCTATCTCGGACAGAGCGTAAACACTACCGATCCTAAGGATTGGGATGCGGCGCTCGAAGCACTTAAAAAACAAAACAGCTTAGTATCCTCATACGTAATGGATGAGGTTTACAACAAGATGGAAAACGGCGAAGCCGCCATTGCCGCATACTATGCAGGTGACTATCTTACTATGGCGGACGTTAATTCCGATCTCGCTTTCGTATATCCCAAAGAAGGTGTTAACTTCTTCGTTGATGCTATGTGCGTCCTTAAAAACTCGAAGAACAAGGAAGCCGCCGAGCTCTATATAAACTTTATGTGCAGTGAAGAAATAGCCGTAGCTAACGCAAACTATATCTGCTACGCTTCACCTCACAGCTTAGTTTTAGAGTCCGACGATTACGACCTCAAGGGAAACGAGATTCTCTATCCCGAGGAATTACCTCCTACGGAGATGTTTGAGAATCTTGACTATGATACTCAGCAATATATGTCCATGCTTTGGAACGAACTGAAAATCGGTGGTAATTCCAATATGGATGCATACGTGGGACTTTCAGCTTCTGCGGTGCTCGTAATAGCATATCTCATCTATAAATTCATAAAGAAGAAAAAGAGAGAGGCTTATTATTAATAGAAATAAAAATGCTCAACAGAAAAATCTGTTGAGCATTTTTTATTTACCATTCTCTCATTATTTCGGGATTTTGGAATATTTCATCAAGCTTTTTGATGAAGGGCATTACATCGTTGAATGCGCCGATTCTGTGGTCAAACATAAGGGTAATAGGTAATACCTTTTTAGTACCTAAGTCAACCTCTCCCTTTTCATTTCTGAAAGCATACTCTGTATCTCTTACGCTTCCCATAGCCATTAAGAAGGTCTGCGGGAAAAGAAGAGGAGTATAAGTAACGTTACCGTTGAGACCCTCGTAAAGAGGACCCCAGTTTGTAAGACAAACAGAGCCTTCGTTAAGCTCCTCCATAAGGAGAATTGATCCGTCACGGGGATTGCGGTGGAAATGGTCCTTAGGCTTTGCGACCTTGTGCTTACCTATATAACCCGTTACAGTCTGTGCGATAGTAGGAATAACCGCACCACTTAAGAGAAGGCCAACCGTTCTCTGAGCGATAACCTCGAAAAGAACCTTATCAATATCAGTCTTCTTAAGCTTCTCAAAAAGGTCGTCAATCTGCTTTGACAATTCTTCAAGAGTCTTGTTTTCCGCCTCATTAACCTTAAGAGGGAAGGTTTCTCCATTATCGAGAACAACGGGCATAGCAACGTTAATATGCTTCTTCATAACGAGCGTACCGCAAGACGATGTAGAGTTATATTTGATATGAGCGTTAAGCTTGGGAGCAACCTTAAGACCCTCTACGAGCACCTTCATCATAATCGTATTAAAGGAAATATGATAACCGCACTCGTTCTTGAATTTCTGAAACTCTTCCCAGAATTTTGTAATGTCTGCCTCATAGTTATATCCGCATGTAGGCACGTTTTTCTGAGCCTTTGTAAGAATATAGCCCGAAACTCTGTTTCTGAGAGTGAAGGTCTGTACGGTATCGCCCTTTTCGGGTCTGCCTAAAGCGCCGTTAATAAACGTCTTAAAATCCATAACAATCAGTCTTTCTTTTTCTTTTCTGCGCCTGCTTTGTTAAGAAGAGAAACAGATAAAACAATAATACCGATAACAACGAAAATACCAACCATACCGGCCGCAGAACAAAGAAGTGCTTTGCCAATATTCTCAGTTGTAAAAGAAATATCATTTACTGAACCTGCTTCTGCAATTGCAGTAGTTGTTTCTGTTACTGTATTTGTAAGTGTATTAAAGTCAAACATATCATCAACCTCCATTATAACCATTCGGAAGCGAACTTCAGAATCAATCCACCGGCGATAACTGATGCAACCTGACCGGATACGTTAACACCTGTTGCGTGCATAAGAAGGAAGTTCTGGTTATCCTCCTCAAGACCGAGCTTATGAACAACACGTGATGACATGGGGAATGCAGAAATACCTGCAGCACCGATCATAGGATTGAACTTCTTGCCCTCGGGAAGGAAGATATTGAGGAACTTTGCGAAGAGAACACCGCCTGCGGTATCGAAGATAAATGCTACAAGACCGAGACCGAGAATAAGAGCAGTCTCCAATCTGAGGAACTTATCTGCATTCATATTAGCAGCAACTGTGATACCGAGAAGGATTGTAACAAGGTTTGCCAGAACCTTCTGTGCTGTCTCTGAAAGAGAATCAAGCACACCGCATTCTCTGATAAGGTTACCAAACATAAGGAAACCGATAAGAACTGCAGACTGGGGAGAAACAATACCTGCAATAATTGAAACTACAATGGGGAAGAGGATTCTTGTTCTCTTGGAGATCGCCTTACCCTCATACTTCATACGGATACGGCGCTCTTTCTTTGTTGTGAGAGCCTTGATAACAGGAGGCTGTACAATAGGAACGAGAGCCATATATGAATATGCAGCAACGATAATAGCACCGATATACTGCGAATTAAGCTCACCGGCAACGAAGATTGATGTGGGACCGTCGGCTGCACCGATGATAGCGATAGAAGCAGCTTCAGGCAAGGGAAAGATAAATGACGCAACACAAAGAGTAAAGAATATACCAAACTGTGCTGCTGCACCGAATATCATAAGCTTCGGATTAGCAAGGAGCGGACCGAAGTCGATCATCGCACCAATACCGATAAACAAAAGAAGCGGGAACAGCTCGTTTGCAACACCGGCATCATAAAGGACCTTGATTGCGCCCTCTTCAGAGATAACACCCACTTCGTATGCTTGGGGTAAGTTTACAAGAATAGTACCGAAGCCCATGGGAAGAAGAAGTGTAGGCTCCATATCCTTGGCAATAGCGAGGTAGATAAGCAATCCGCCGATAGCAAGCATAACGAGCATCTTTACAAGATCCATTGTAGGCATACTTACTATGGCATCAAAAATACTACCGATTTTCGAACCTAAATCGGTCAAGATTTCCATATTTTTTCCTTCTTTCAAATTTTATTTTTCTGTATCGAACCGGATTGTAAACCAAAATCAAGGCAAAGTTGACAATGCTTTGTTCTTATGGTAACATTTATCGGCGAGGTGAGTAAATTGAGTGACAAAAAGAGACGCTTTTCAAATTCAAAATTGAAGAACACCGTCTTAATATCACTTTTCACCGCTGTAATTGCGGCTTGCTCTCTTATAACGCTCCCCTTTCCCGTTCCCTTTACGCTTCAGACCCTGGGCATTTTCTCTGCCCTTCTTATCCTCGGCGGCAGAAACGGTACTATAGCAATAGCTTTATATATTGCCGTAGGTATTACAGGAATCCCCGTTTTCTCGGGCTTTTCCGCGGGTGTCGGTCACCTTATGGGTGCAACCGGCGGTTACGTTATAGGCTTTCTTTTAACCGCAATAGCCTATTGGCTTATTACCACTATCTTCGGAAACAAGACAAGGGTCAAGCTTTGCGGTCTGTTATCGGGTCTAACACTCTGCTACGTCGCAGGAGCCATCTGGTACGCTACCGTTTATCTTCGGGATACGAGCTTGTCCGCTCTTATCTCCGCCCTCACCATCGGTGTCGTACCATTTATTATCCCCGATATTATTAAACTTACAGTTGCAATTCTCATTGACCGCAAACTGAAGATAATAAAGAATTGATTCCATCCGCTCCCGAAGGAGCGGATTTTTATTTAATTTTACTCTACAATACCTTCAAGGAAGTTTACTTCCCTTACGTTTGTATCTCTGTCAACACGGAATGTCTTAATCTCGTGCTTACCGATATCGTACCAAAAGCCGTTGTCGAAGAGCTTACTCATTACGTAACCCTTAGAGCTTTCAATACCCTTTGTCTCGTAAAGTCTTATAATAAGATCTCCGCTACCGTCCTCGCAACGCTTGAGTGCAGTTACTACTACGTTGTCGAGATTTGTGTAGAGGTAAGAATCCTTCTGAGGAAGCACACCCTTATGATAGCTTTCCGGAACTGCAACAATATTGTTATTAAACATATGAGCTTCCTTAACAACATCGCTTGTCTCTGCTTCACCGTCGTGAAGGTAGATACCGTAAGAGAATCTGTTGAGACCCTCGTCGGTAAAGTTGAAATTTGCGGCAGGTCTGTCGGAATAGTGGTCTGCGAAGATCACGTTACGAAGAGCGGTAAGTCTCAGCTCTGCACCGGGACAATCGTAGCTGTACTTAGAGTCGCTCATTACCGAAACACCCACGCGCTTGCCGTCCTTAGTAACCGTAAGGTCTGCCCAATTAAGAGCGGGTTCCTCGTCACCGTCACAGGGACGCTTAATAAATCCGCAAGGAATCTCATAGGTGCTGATAGCATCGCTACCGCCGGTGGGGAATGCGAACTTAAGAAGTGTAAACTTCTCCTGCCACATAGCCTTGCAATCCACTCGGAGAGTCTTCTGTCCTTTTGTAAGAATAAAGTCCTGAGTGAGATATGAATCGTTAAACTTATGTGTAGTACGGATAACCGAACGAAGAGCACCCGTTTCTACTCGTTCTATTTTCTGAAGCTCCATAAGACCCTTGATCTCATTGAACTTAAATACCTTGTGAGCCCATGTATCGGTCTTATGATCGTCAATGATAGTAGGAATAGCGAGGAAGTTGTCACCCGCAAGGTCAACACCGCTGTTCTTATCAAGAAGTTTCTTGATGAAACCGGTCTCGCTGTCGATTTCTACTGCCATATATTCGTTTTCCATAAAGAAATCCTGCTCTGCGCTGATTTCCTTTTCTGCTCTTGCATCGTAGTCAACCTCTAACCAATATGTGGCATATCCGAGAGAGGGAACCTTTGCAACGAACAATGTATCGAGATGGTTGTCGTTTGAACGGGATGAGCGAACATTCTGGAAAAGAATATCGTTGCCTTCGCTGTCTGTCACAGCCTTGGAGGGATGATGCACCCTTACGGGAATCTCCGCCTCATAAGAATGGGGATTGAATACTACTACGGGTCTGGGGAAGCCGTTGTCCGCGCCGCTGAGATGACGCTCCTGAAGCACGGGGTCGCTTACACCCTCTATCCATGTATCAACCTTTCTTGCGATTCTGAGAACTGCATTATTGTACTTCTCAGAAGCTATATTGATAGCGTAGCCCTCGGATGCCTTAACGTCCTCGTAAGCTTCCATAATGGAGCAACCGCACATAATATCGTGGAACTGATTGAAGCATACCTTCTGCCATGCGGACTCAAATTCCGTTGTCTCGGGCTTTGATTCTGCGACGATTGATGAGATCGTATCCCATTTCTCTGCGGCGGCAAGGGCATTTTCTGCCATTCTATTAAGCGCCTTGATAAGAGAAGTTGCGCTGTAGCAACCGCTTGCGTGATGCTGGAGATCATCCTTCCATGTGGGGATATCCATCGGAAGATTACATACCTCGGTGAAAAAATCATCGGTCGATGAGAATACTATCTCGTTTTCGGGATTAGCTGAGGCAAGCTCGCGGATATGGTTGATATCGCCTTTCGTGGGACCGCCGCCATGATTGCCGATGCCGTAGAATACCATCGTGTCGTGATCATGCGAAGCAATGGCTTCGTCAGCCTTTTTGATAGCGTAATCAATATCTTTTGTGCCCGAAAAACCGTAGGAATCGCGGATGTGGAAGGTGAGTACACGTGAACCGTCGGGGCCTTCCCACC
>JAZUSK010000018.1:0-108412 GCA_045606645.1 Acutalibacteraceae bacterium
GGGCCATTAGCTCAGTTGGTTAGAGCAACCGGCTCATAACCGGTTGGTCCGGGGTTCGAGTCCCTGTTGGCCCACCAAAAAAGAAACACCTTTTGTCTATTGGACAAAAGGTGTATCTTTTCAACTAAATCCACCCTGATGGGTGGGTGGATTGAATTTCATCTGCTGTTTAATTCTTTTTGTTAAAAGAAGAACCGGCTCTCAAGCCTGTTCTTCTTTATTTTATTATAGAAATATACTTATTGAAAAGTAAATCTATATTTGATATAATTATTAAGATATTAAAATCGGAGTGATATTATGAGTAACCATGCGAAAATAATTGCCGTTGCGGGTAAGGGCGGTGTCGGCAAAACATCTGTTTCTGCCGCTATAGTTAAAACACTTGTGAAGCACTATCCCGACAAAAAGATACTTGCTATTGATGCTGATCCTGCGGTCGGTCTTTCAACAGCGCTTAATATAGACGTTAAGATGACTATCGATGATATTCGTAAGGAGATTGTTGCAACCGTCGAGGACGGCGAAACGAAAGCGGCTATTGAGTTTTTGGGAGAGGCTCGCTATAAGATCTTTGATGCTCTCGTCGAGACGGATGATTTCGCCTTTATTGCCGTAGGCAGACCTGAAAGCTCGGGCTGTTACTGCAGAATCAACTCATACCTTAAGGAAGTTATAAGTATTCTTTCATCTGATTTCGATTACGTTGTAATTGACGGCGAGGCGGGTATCGAGCAGATCAACCGTCGCGTTATGGAAAAGGTAAGTCATCTCATACTTATCTCCGATGCAAGCAAAAAGGGTACGGACGTTGTTAAGACGATAAAAAGCGTTGCAGATGAGCTTGTTATGTATGAGAAAATCGGCGCTGTGATCAACCGCTTACCCGATGAAAGCCTTATAGAGCATATATCTCTCGGAGATATTCCCGTATTATCGTACATTCTTAACGATGCTAACCTTGCCATATATGATATAGAGGGAAAGGACATAACTAAGCTTCCCGAAGACTCCGCTATAGTTTGCGGTGTTGAAAAAGCCTTGAGTAAATTGGAAATTATATAATTTGGTGATATTATGAAAGATTTAAAGTATCTTTACGAATTTGAAAATTTATTGCAGGAAGCAAATAACGATTTGGTCAAGCAGGCTAAGAACGACGGCGGTATAGCCCTCGGTTATACATGCTATCATATTCCCGAGGTTTTGCTTAACTGCGGTGATTGCTTCTCTGTAAGACTCAGAGCGCCACGTACGGGCTCTATGGATATTGCTACTTACTATATGAGTAACTTTCTTTGTGGCTATTCCAAGGCAATTTTGGAGAGAGCTATTGAGGGCGGATATAATTTCCTTAATGCCGTTCTTGCTTCGGAAACCTGTTCTGAGATGAATCGTTCTCTTGAGCATTTCGAGCTTTTGGAGCTAGTTCCTAACGATAAGTTCTTTTTAACGTTTCTTGATGCACCCTTTAAGGTTGAAGAGCATACTCTTAAGCATTACGTTAAACAAGTAAGGCTTAAGATACTTGATATGATGACTTCCGTATATGGTGTGGATACCTCTGATGAAGCCTTGCTTAAGGCGGTTGAGGAGCATAACGAGGTTTGCAGAATAATGACGGAAATAGGCAATTTCCGTAAAGCAGAAAATCCCGTTATTACGGGCTATGAGTATCATATACTCAATCTTATTACATACTGTTGTCCTAAGTCGCTTATTATCCCTAAGCTCAGAGAAACTCTCGAGGAGCTTAAAACGAGAGAGCCCGATATTAAGAAGAATTATCGCGCAAAGATAGTTGTTGTTGGTAGTGAAATGGACGACCCCGACTTTACCGCCCTTATTGAGGACAGCGGTGCGCTTGTTGTTGCTGACAGATATTGCTTCGGTGCACTTCCCGGAAGAGAAGAGATCGTTATTGATAAAGATGGCGACGTATTATCTCAGATATGCCTTCATTACCTTAAAACGAGCAAGTGTCCTCGTTTTATGAGCCACCAGAAGGTTCAGGAAAGACGCGATTATATCAAGCAGCTCGTTGATGAGTATCATGCAGACGGCGTTATGTACGAGCAGATAAAGTTCTGCGAATATTGGGGCTACGAAAGAGCTCTTGCATCTCATATTATGAATAACGAGTACGGTATTCCCACCGTTGCAGTTGACAGACAATATACTGCCGCCGCTTCGGGTCAGCTTCGTACACGTGTTCAGGCTTTTGTTGAAAGTCTTGAAATAAAGAAAATTGCAAAGGAAAGGGAGGCGAAGGATAATGGCTGATTTAGGTAAGCTTTACAAGGAGCATACCGCTCTTCTTAAGCACAGAGAATGGCGCGGCTTCAAGGATACGATGTATGATTATTACAGATGGCTCGTAACCTGGAAGGATATGATAAAAATGGTGCTTAAAGCGCCTGTATCAACCGTTAAGGGCTTATGGCGTTACCGTTGGATGGCATCTTATCTTTCTGCTCCGTCTTTTGTTGACAGACATACGATGGGCTTGAGGGGTACCCATCTTCGTATCGCTCATCTTCACTACAATATGATAGTTAAGCACGCTACGGGGCTTATTCATACGTCCTTTGTGGCTGATGAGAAGATCAATCCTAACAATAAGCTCTCAAAAAGAATAGTTCTTACGGATGAGATTATTCCTAATGAAGTTTTCTCCGGATTTCCGAATCTTATTCCCATTCCGCTTCAGACTATCCCGATTTTCCTTTCTTCTATGGTCGATCAGCAGATCACACCTCCTTATCTTGAGGAATCGGAATCCTTTGGTGTTCCTGCCGACGTTTGTCCTCTTCCCAGTGCCGAAGCAGGTGTAGCTATTGTTGACGATTATCCTAAGATGGGCTGTTGTATGATTGCTACGAATATGCCTTGCGACGGCTCTGTTATGAATTCAACCTTCCTTGACAGAAGACTAAATCTTCCCGTTCATTGCTTCGGTGTACCCTTAAGATACGACGGCGAGGACGTTCAGGAATATGCAGTAGATGAAATAAATGCACTTATTAAATTTATTGAAGATCAGACGGGCGAAAAGTTTGATTGGGATGCTTTCTTCGCCGCTATGAAGAATTATAATACGCAGCTTGATTACGAGCTTCAGAAATGGGACGTTAATAAAACACCTTATCCTCAGATGACGGGTGCTGCTTTCTGGCTTTACAGAATTTATTATTTCAACCTTTCCGGCGGTGTAGATAAACGCTTCCTTAAGGTTGATAAAAAAGTAAATAAGCTTATGATGAAGGGCTATGAAAAGAAAGAACCCGTATCGAAAAATATGCGTCACAGAACTATAGTTTGGTCTTGTCCTGCAAACTATTACACAAGCTTCGCTAACTGGCTTGAAAACTGTTGGGGTATGAACGTTGTTATGGATATGGAAACCATGATTTCATATCTTGAATTTAACACAGAGGACAAGGAACAGGCAATAAAAGACCTTGCTAAAACGTATCAACGCTCAATTATGCGTAAGCATACAAAGGGCGGTTACCGTCACGTTGTTGACGAGCTTTGGCGCATTGTGGAGGAATATAACGCAGATACGGTTATTATGTACGACCAGATCTCTTGTAAGGGTATGGACGGTCTTGCAGGTATATTCGATGACCAGGCAAGAGAACGTAATATTAACTTTATCTGGGTTAAGCAGGATCTTATGGACCCGCGTACAATATCCCGCCGCGAAATGCGTGAAGAAGTAAATAAATATATGCAGACAGTTCTTCAGGAAGAGCCCCTTGATGCTTCTCTTCTTGATTTCGAAGACGATTTAGCTTGGTAAAGGAGATAATATTATGAAATATTTTGGTGGATGCGACGTAGGCTCTACATATACAAAATGCGTTATTCTCGATGAAAACGGAACTATGGTCGCAAACGTTACTAACAGAAGTAAAATTAATCCTGTTGCAAGTGCTGAGATTGCGCTCAATGATGCGGTTAATATGGTTGAGGGTCTTAGTTCGGCTGAGGAATTAACTTACCTTATCGGTACGGGCTACGGCAGAAATAAGGTTCCTTTTGCCGATGAAAATATTTCTGAGATCAGTTGCCACGCTATGGGTGTTCACGTTACAAATCCCGAGGTTAAGGCTATTATCGATATTGGCGGCCAGGACGTTAAGGGTATCGCTATAGATACCGACGGTACGGTTAAAAATTTTGCTATGAATGATAAGTGTGCCGCAGGTACCGGCAGATTCTATGAGGCTATGGCAAATGCTTTTGAAATGAGTCTTCCCGAATTTTCGGAACTTAGCCTTACTGCAAAGAACACTATTCCCATTACTGCTCAGTGTACCGTTTTCGCTGAAAGCGAGGTTATTTCCCTCGTTGGCGAGGGCAAGCCTATGGATGAAATTGCCGCAGGAATTCAGTTGGCCGTTGCTAAGCGTTGCTTTGTAATGGCTAAGAAGGCAGGCGCTACCGACAGCATTACTCTTACGGGTGGTTGCGCAAAGAACAACGGTCTTAAGAAGGCTATAGAAAAGGTGCTTAAGATCAAGGTCGTTGAGCTTAATACCGATCCTCAGCTTATGGGTGCTCTCGGTGCAGCAGAGTATGCTCGTCAGAAAGGTCTTGCTAAGGCATAAGGTGATAATATGACAGCGTTATATATTATATTAGGTGTTATTGTAGGGTTCTTTGTGCTTACCTTTATCGTATATTGGTTCAACCTTGATATGAAGCTTATACGCAAGGTTTACGACGTTCTTCAGAAGCACTACGATAAAATGAAAAGAGACAGGAAACTTTAATGAAATTTTACGATTCGTTAATTGAAGAATTGAATAGCTGTATTGATGGTTTTGAAAGTCAGAGCTATGATTATTCCGAAACACTATTGTGGCACGAGGATGACCATCAGACCGTAATTCTTTCCCGTGATACCGCTTACGAACTTAACGGTTGCGGCTTTAATCTGGTTACTTCTATGCCCGTTTGCGACGGAGTAACTGTAATAGGTGACGATTTATCATCGATCTCATCTGACAGAAGGTTTTCTCGTGTTTCTATAATTCAATTGGACGAAACCGATGATGAACAGACGGCGTACAATCTTATAAAAAAGATAGAGTTTACCAAATATCATTTTTTTCCAACGGGCTATATGATGCGCACGTCCTCGACGAGCCATAGTGAAAAGGTGAGAGTATCTCTCTCGGCTATTAAAAACGGGATAAATTTTAGCTCTCTCGGAAATCTTTTTATCAAGAAGTATAAAGAGAATAAGAGAGTTAAAGCCATAAGAATCATTTTTATTACAGACGATAAATTTGATTATTCAATATTAAATGACATTGCCAAAAGCTCAGGTGAAATAACAAAAGCGCTCGACCACGTTATGTCGTCAGTCAACTTCGATTGCGATACGTGCAAGCTTAAGGCGGTGTGCGATGAGGTTGAGGGCTTACGAGAACTTCACTTCAAAGACAAAATGAATTAACAAAAAGAAGAATCAGACAATGGATCTGATTCTTCTTTCTTTATTTTGATTTAATTTTCTTTATTGTGTATTCGTTATTTATTAAAAGCAAGATTATCAAACCGAGTAAAACAAAGGGTGTGATCTTAAACGTCGTCCAGGTTGCAATGTATCCGAATGATAACTGAACGAGGAAACCGACCGAGTATGCTCCTGCCATATGATATCCCGTTATATCTGCACTGTAATCGGAGCCGAATCTTTGGGGAATGCTATGAAGTACGCTGGGGAATATAGGCCCAAAGCCGACACCTATCAATAATAGGCCGAAAGCAGTTTTGCTTCCTAATGGTAATGCAAGAACCAAGATACCTAAAAGAGCAACTATTATTCCGCCGCGTATCATATTGTTATCTTTTACCTTTATGGATACAAAGCCGGAAATCAATCTGCCTACCATAATACCGCCGTAATAGAGTGAAATCCATCGAGCTGCAATATCCGGGTTTTCGCCGTAAGTGTTTACAAGATACGTTGCACCCCACGTTCCAAGGAGAAACTCCATACTACAATACAGACCGAGAGATAATATACTCGTTTTGATTCCTTTAAACTTTAATATCTGCAGTAATGATTTTTCGGGTACTTTTTCAGTGTTTTCGGTATCATTGATTTTGGTATCGTGCATCTTCCATTTTTTCAAAAAAATCGCTACAAACATAGCAATGCTGAACTGAATAAGTGCTACCACTCTGTAGCCGTTTCTCCAGGAATTGCCATCTGCAAGGAAGAACGACATAATTATGGGACTTATGGTAACACCGACACCCCAGAAGCAATGAAGCCACGACATATGGCGTGCTTCGTAATGAAGGGAGATATAGTTGTTGAGTGCTGTGTCTATTGCACCAGCTCCGTATCCCATCATTATGGTGAATATCATCATAATCCATATATTCGGACTGAGGCTTATGCCGATGAGACCGATTGCTGTAAGAAGCGTAGATACAAAGGTTACCATAGGTGTGCCGAATTTTCTGATAACCTTACCTGCTACAAAACCTGCGCCGCCCGTACATACACCGGTAATTATACTGTAAACGGATGCAAAGCTCTGCGCTACACCGAAATCAAGGTGTATAACGGGCCACGACGCACCAAACATGGAATCGGGTAGTCCAAGTGATATGAATACAACATATATTACAGCAAGTATCGAAACCATAATAAACCTCTTTTTGTCAATTTTTTTAATTTTAACATACAACTTCCCCTTGTGCAATATGATGATATTTCTTATAATAGAGAAAAGACAATTATAAGGTGAACAGAATGATTAAGATAATGTTTGTTTGTCACGGGAATATATGCAGAAGTCCTATGGCAGAGTTTGTGATGAAAAAGCTTGTATCGGAAAAGGGTTTGCAGGATAACTTTTTAATCACTTCATCAGCTACGAGTACAGAGGAGATATGGCGCGGTGTAGGCAATCCCGTATATCCGCCTGCTAAGAGAGAGCTTATGAAGCACGGTATATCCTGCGAAGGAAAACGCGCCGTTCAGCTCTGCAAGGATGATTATGATAAATATGATTATTTTATCGGAATGGACAAAGCAAACATACGAAATATGAATATAATATTAGGTGGAGACCCTAATGTTAAGATTTATAAGATGATGTCCTTTGCGGGTTCAGGTGATGATGTTGCAGATCCGTGGTATAGCGGTGATTTCACTAAAACGTATAACGATATATTAAGTGGCTGTATTGGTTTGCTTGATTTTTTAAAAGATAAATAGGAGTGATTTTTGTGACAATGGTTTTATTAACCGCCGCGGGTGTTGGTGGTGCAACGATTTTCGGATCGTTGATCGGTTTTATATTTAAAAATATTTCTCATAAGTTTAATGATATTATTCTTTCTTTTGCTGCAGGTGTTATGATGGCGGCATCAGTATTGGGTCTTATTATTCCGTCGGTTGAGTATGGCGGGAAATACGGCATTGTTGTTACTATAATCGGTATATTCGCAGGTGCGTTATGTCTTAATTTGTTGGATAAGCTCGTTCCTCATCTCCATGGTCTTGTGGGTATTGATAAAGAGGAGCATAAGAATAATGCAGGTGTAAATAAAATACTTTTATTTGTTCTTGCAATAGCAATTCATAACCTTCCTGAGGGTATTGCCGCGGGTGTAGGCTTCGGCTCGGGAAATAACGCGGATGCACTTCTTATAGCGGGAGGTATCGCTCTTCAGAATATTCCCGAGGGTATGGTTATTATCGGACCTATGCTTGCCGCGGGTATTTCTCCCAAGCGAACCTTTGTTGCTGCAATGGCAACGGGTCTTGTTGAGGTCGTAGGTACTCTTCTCGGCTACTGTGCAGTTTCCGTAGCATCCTTTATCCTGCCGTTTGCTCTTGCTTTTGCGGGTGGTACGATGCTCTACGTTACAAGTGATGAGATTATACCCGAGACACATGCCCACGGTAATGAAAGGGGAGCGACTTACGCACTTCTTGCCGGTTTTTGCGTTATGCTTCTGTCAGACGTTTTATTATCTTAATTTATTTGTGGGTTGTTTAAATGAAATATAATTCAGTTATCAAAGGTATATTTATTTCCCGACCTAACAGATTTATTGCTACGGTCGAAATTGACGGTGTTATTGAAACTGTTCACGTTAAAAACACAGGCAGATGCAAAGAGCTTCTTGTGGAAGGGGCTACAGTATATCTCAGCGTATCGGATAACCCAAACAGAAAGACAAGGTATGACCTTATTGCTGTTGAAAAGGTAACTGACAAGGGTGCATTGCTTATTAATATGGATTCGCAGATTCCTAATGACGTGGCTGTCGAATGGTTGCGAGAATATGCGCTCTTTTCGGATAAGGCAATTATAAAAAGAGAAGTATTTTACGGGAATTCTCGTTTCGATATTTACATTGAGGACGGAGAAAGAAGAGCATTTATCGAGGTCAAGGGCGTTACTCTTGAAAATGACGGAGTTGCAAGCTTCCCTGATGCACCGACTGAAAGGGGAATTAAGCATTTAAATGAATTGTCAGTGGCGATTAATGAAGGTTTTGAAACGTACGTTTTATTTATTATTCAGATGAAGGGTATTAATCTTTTCGAGCCAAACAGAGAACGCCATCCTCAATTTGCCGATGCTCTCGTTAATGCAAGTAACCGCGGTGTGAAGGTTTTAGCAGTTGATTGTATTGTAACCGAAAACAGTATAATTGCAGACAAGAATATTGATATAAAGTTGCAATAATTTTATTGACTGCAAATATTTGCTATGTTAAAATAATTGATTAGAAAAATTCTTTTCTTAGGAAGTGTATTTATGGCAAAAAGAACAGATATTAACAAGATACTTATCATCGGTTCAGGTCCCATTATTATCGGTCAGGCTTGTGAGTTCGATTATTCGGGTACACAGGCTTGTAAGGCTTTGAGAAATCTCGGATATGAGATTGTGCTTGTAAACTCAAATCCCGCGACAATTATGACAGACCCCGAAACTGCTGACGTAACATATATTGAACCTCTTAACGTTGAAAGACTCGAACAGATTATCGCTAAAGAGCGCCCTGATGCATTGCTTCCTAATCTTGGCGGTCAGTCCGGTCTCAATCTTTGCTCTGAGCTTAATAAGGCAGGTATATTACAGAAGTACAACGTTGAGGTTATCGGTGTTCAGGTAGATGCTATCGAGCGCGGTGAGGATAGAGTTGAGTTCAAGAAGACTATGGACGAGCTTGGTATAGAAATGGCTCGTAGTGAGGTTGCTTATACCGTAGAAGATGCTCTTCGTATTGCCGATACTCTCGGTTATCCCGTTGTTCTTCGTCCCGCATATACCATGGGTGGTGTAGGCGGCGGCCTTGTATATAACAAGGAAGAGCTTAAGACTGTTTGTGCAAGGGGTCTTCAGGCTTCTCTTGTGGGTCAGGTTCTTGTTGAGGAATCTATTCTCGGTTGGGAAGAGCTTGAGGTTGAGGTTGTTCGCGACAGCGAGAATAATATGATTGCCGTATGCTTTATCGAGAATATCGACCCTCTCGGTGTTCATACGGGCGACTCCTTTTGTTCAGCTCCCATGCTTACTATTTCCGAAGAATGTCAAGCTCGTCTCAAGGAGCAGGCATTTAAGATCGTTGAGTCCGTCCAGGTTATCGGCGGTACTAACGTTCAGTTTGCTCACGATCCTAAGACAGATAGAATTATTGTTATTGAAATTAATCCCCGTACTTCTCGTTCAAGTGCCCTCGCATCAAAGGCAACAGGCTTCCCCATAGCACTCGTTTCCGCTATGCTCGCTTGCGGTCTTACTCTTAAGGATATTCCTTGCGGTAAGTTCGGTACACTCGACAAGTACGTTCCTAACGGCGATTATATCGTTATAAAATTCGCTCGTTGGGCTTTTGAAAAGTTTAAAGCTGTTCAGGATAAGTTGGGTACTCAGATGCGCGCCGTAGGTGAGGTTATGAGTATCGGTAAAACATATAAAGAAGCTTTCCAGAAGGCTATAAGAAGCCTTGAAACGGGAAGATATGGTCTCGGCGGTGTTAAGAATTTCAAGGAGCTTTCTAAGGAACAGCTTCTTAATATGCTTGCAACACCTTCAAGTGAGCGTCACTTCATTATGTACGAAGCACTTCGTAAGGGTGCTACTGTTGAAGAACTCCATGATATTACCGCAGTTAAAGCATACTTTATTGAGCAGATGAAGGAGCTCGTTGAAGAAGAAAATGCACTTATTGCTTGTAAGGGTGGCCTTCCTTCTGATGAAGCACTTGTTTCTGCTAAGAAAAACGGTTTCTCTGATAAATACCTCAGTATTCTTCTCGAAATTCCCGAGGATGATATTAGAAATAAGCGTATTTCTCTCGGTGTTGAAGAACAGTGGGAGGGAGTACACGTAAGCGGTACAGAGAATAATGAGTATTTCTACTCTACCTATAATGGTGAGGATAAGAATCCCATTAAGACAGATAAGCCCAAGATTATGATTCTCGGCGGTGGTCCTAACAGAATCGGTCAGGGTATCGAGTTTGACTATTGTTGTGTTCACGCTTCACTTGCTCTTAAGAAATTAGGCTTTGAGACTATTATTGTTAACTGCAACCCCGAAACAGTATCAACCGACTACGATACCTCGGATAAGCTCTACTTTGAACCCCTTACTCTTGAGGATGTTCTCAGTATTTATAACAAAGAAAAGCCTCTCGGTGTTATTGCGCAGTTTGGCGGTCAGACACCTCTTAATCTCGCATCAGACCTTGAGAAGAATGGGGTTAAGATTCTCGGTACACCTCCATCGGTTATTGACCTTGCAGAGGACAGAGACCTTTTCCGCGAGATGATGGAAAAGCTTGATATTCCTATGCCCGAATCAGGAATGGCCGTAAACGTTGAAGAAGCACTTGAGATTGCTGCTAAGATTGGTTATCCCGTTATGGTTCGTCCTTCATACGTTCTCGGTGGTAGAGGTATGGAAGTAGTTTATGACGATGAGAGTATGGTTGGCTATATGAATGCAGCCGTTGGTGTTACTCCTGACAGACCTATTCTTATTGATAGATTTTTAAATAACGCTATGGAATGTGAAGCCGATGCTATCAGCGATGGCACTCACGCTTATGTTCCCGCAGTTATGGAGCATATAGAGCTTGCCGGCGTTCATTCGGGTGACTCTGCTTGTATCATTCCTTCAAAGCATATTTCCGCAGAAAACGTTGCTACAATTAAAGAATACACTCGCAAGATTGCAGAGGAAATGCACGTTAAGGGTCTTATGAATATGCAGTATGCTATCGAAAACGGTAAGGTTTACGTTCTCGAGGCAAACCCCAGAGCATCAAGAACGGTTCCGCTTGTTTCTAAGGTTTGTAACGTTCGTATGGTACCTATTGCAACCGATATCATCACCTCTGAGCTTACGGGCAGACCCTCTCCCGTACCGAACCTTAAGGATAGAAAAATTCCTTATTACGGTGTTAAGGAAGCTGTTTTCCCCTTTAATATGTTCCAGGAGGTTGACCCCGTTCTCGGACCCGAAATGCGTTCAACAGGTGAGGTTTTAGGTCTTTCGCCCTCTTACGGTGAAGCGTTCTATAAGGCTCAGGAGGCTACTCAGTCTATTCTTCCACTTGAGGGTAATGTTCTTATTTCTGTTAACAGAAGAGATAAGGATATGGCTATTGAGGTTGCAAAGAAGCTCTCCAATGAAGGTTTTAAAATATTTGCTACAGGTACAACCTTTGAGAAAATTACCGAAGCCGGTATTGAAGCAAAGCTCGTTAAAAAGCTTCATGAAGGCAGACCCAACGTATATGACCTTATAACAAATGGTGATATTCAGCTCGTTGTTAACTCTCCTGTAGGAAAGGACAGTCAGACTGACGATAGCTATCTTCGTAAAGCTGCTATCAAAGCGGGTGTTCCTTATATCACAACAATGGCGGGTGCTATGGCTACGGCAGATGGTATTCACAAAGTTAAGAAGGGTATTGATAATGAAATCAAATCTCTTCAGGAGCTTCACAGCGAAATTCGTGATGCTGAATAATAATTTATAACTCAAACACCAAGGCACTTAGCCTTGGTGTTTTAATGGTGGTAGGATATGGTTTTTACTGTTACGGTGTGTGCTGTTACGGCGCTTCTTGTAATGATGTCGGTGCTTATAAAGCCTGACGTAAAAATAGGTAAATATAAATTTGGTACATATTGGATAATCTCGCTTATTGGTGCATTGGTGTTGCTTGTAAGCGGCTCTTTACCGCTTAAGTATCTCGCATCGGGATTAACGGCAGATACCTCCGTTAACCCTATAAAGATACTCGTACTGTTTTTTAGTATGACGTCTTTGTCGGTGTTTCTTGATGTTTTGGGCTTTTTCAGATATCTTGCAAACGTCGTATTAAAGAAGGCGGGAACAAATCAGAAAAAGTTGTTTAATTTTCTTTATGTTACGGTATCGGTACTCACAGTGTTTACCTCTAATGACATTATTATCCTTACTTTCACTCCGTTTATCTGTTTCTTTGCAAAGAAGGCTAAAATTAATCCGTTGCCGTATCTTATTGCTGAGTTTGTGGCGGCAAATACGTGGAGTATGACTCTTATAATCGGAAACCCCACCAATATCTATCTTGCATCTGCATCAGGTATTAATTTCGTTTCATATCTTAAGGTTATGCTTCTCCCGACTCTTGCAGGTGGTATAGTTTCCTTTATTGTTCTGTATTTACTCTTTAAAAAATCACTATCGGAGCCGCTCAAGGCAGATGTTGTTAACGAACCGCTTAACCGTAAAAAAATGATTGGTTGGGGTCTTGTTCATCTTGGTCTTTGCACCATTCTTCTTGCTATCGGCAGCTATATCGGCCTTGAAATGTGGCTTGTTTCTCTCGGCTTTGCACTTTCTCTTTTTGTGTCGGTTACTGCGATTTATTTAATAAAAGGCAATAAGCCAAACATACTTTACAGAACCTTTGTTAGGTTACCCTTTGAGCTTGTGCCTTTCGTCATGTCGATGTTTACTATCGTGCTTGCTCTCGATTATTCGGGTGCTACTGCGAAAATATCTTCGGTTTTCTCGGGTGATTACGCATCATACATATTCGGAGCAACATCTATTCTCTCTGCTAACGTTATAAATAATATTCCCATGAGCGTTTTGTTCAGTTCGATTCTAAGTAACGTTTCTCTTACGGATACTCAATATTTAGAAAGTGTCTATTCTTGTATTGCCGGCTCTAATATCGGTGCATACCTTACTCCCGTAGGTGCTCTCGCGGGTATTATGTGGTCGTCAATTCTTAAACTCTATAATATAAATATTTCATTTAAAGACTTTATAAAATATGGTGTGATTATTGCTGTTCCAACCCTAACGGCAACCCTTGTAGTAATTAATGTGATTGTATAAGCAAAGCTCTCGGATATGATGTCCGAGAGCTTGTTTTTTATTCAAATAATACGGTTGTGACTGAATTTGGTTTTAGTGTAATTTCAAAATATCCCTTTGTGATTTTTATGCTTCCTACGGATCTTATGTTTTCTCCGTCATACATATTTCCGCTTGTGCGTATGATTTCACCAATACCGTTTTTCTTGAATTCTTCCGTTTTAATTGTTTTGGTAATCTCGTGTGATTTATCGTTCAAGAAAACAATTACGAGCTTTCCCGAGTCTTTGTTATATGCACCGAGTGTGTTGTCATCACAATGAATGATCGTATCACCGGGATTTATGTATCTCGTAAACTGAGCAAGTGAATAGTATTTCTTGGTTAGTAATATTTCCTCGGTATCGTGATCGGCAAAGGCAAGTCCCCAATATCCTCCGTTAACATCGGGAATACCGGAATCCTTATTGCCCATATATCCGTTCTTGCTTTTATGGTAGTCAATAGTCTGCCATAATACCCATGCGGAAGGGGAAAGGTTGTTTAAATCAAATATAACCTTTTTAGCGAGCCAAAGCCCTGCACCCATTTCACCGGCATTTTCGCCTGCCACGTCACCCCAGTCGGTTTCGCTCATCCACAGATTTCTGTTCTCCGCTTTCATTAGCTTACCAAGTGCGGCGATTCTTCTTGTGATGTAAGTATGTGTGTTTATTCTGTCTATAATATTTTTTACTTCATCGGTATATTTTTTATATGCCAAAAGAGCCTTGCCGGTATCGGTTTCGTCACTTGCTACTATCTCAATATCATTGAGATTTCTATCTCGTAAGGCTTTGTGCGTAGCAAGGATTATCCTATTTTGAGATTCACCGCAATCAAAGTGACACCCTTCTTGCTTTTCGCTATGCATACGCCAAAAATTAGTGTTTGGCTCATTCATCGGGGAAATAGATGAGACCTTAATCTTAAGTATATTGTTAACGTATTCTGTAACGTGGGCGAGATATTCTGCGAACCATTCGTAGCAGTCCTCTTTCAGATTGTCTTTATTCGGGTTTTTACCACCCGAGGAGCATCCGCTTTTGCACATAAAATACGGTGGTGAATTTGAAAAAATCTCAACGTAAGCCTTATCACCGCTTTTATCGTAACAAGCCTTTAATACATTCAGTTGATTCTTATCTGCGGTATAATCATAGGTGTATTTGTCGTTATCTTTATCATAATACAACCAACCGGGCACCATTGAATCTGTTCTCGTAATATGCTTGTGAGTCGGGTCATCACCGCCACCGATATTGTAGCGCATAATGTTCATTCTAAGACCGCTGTCTCCGAAAAATAATTCTGCGCATTTCTCGGTTAAAACAGGGGAGTAACCGACTCTGTTTGCCCACCAACAAAGGGATGTGCCCCAACCTTGAAAGATGCCGTTGTTTGTTGTTGAGCATTTCTTTTGGGATAAAGTTACTGTATTTTCACTCATAATATCACAACCTTGATTTTAATATACAGTTAAATTTTGACATTTTCAAGAATTTTTTGTTTGTTGATATGTTGAGGTAAATATATTAGAATTGATTTGTAAATTTATTTATTCTTAACTTTTTCATTACCTCATCTTATTTTAGGTGTAATATTATTGCAGTAGGATGATTTTTGAAAAAGTGGAGTAAATGTGTATTGGGAGGTTTTTATGCATAAAGTTCTTGTTTGCGATGATGATATTGCAATTCTTGAATCAGTAAAGATTTATCTTGAAAACGAGGGGTATGAAGTAATAACGGCCAATGACGGAATTGAAGCAATTGAAGCTATTGCCGAAAATGAGGTCCATTGTGCTGTTATGGACATTATGATGCCTCGTTTGGACGGCATCAGAGCTACGATAAAAATACGGGAGAAGTATAATTTCCCGATTATATTTCTCTCTGCTAAAAGTGAAGATACCGACAAGATAACCGGGTTGGGTTTTGGGGCAGATGATTACGTAACAAAGCCGTTCAATCCGCTTGAGCTTGTTGCTCGCGTAAGATCACAGATAAGAAGATACGTGTCTTTCGGCAGCATTGCCAAGGGTGATGATATCCTCGTAACAGGTGGTATTGTGCTTAATACGGAAACCAAGGAAGTGCAGGTTGACGGAGAATCTGTCAAACTGACAGCGAGGGAATACAGTATTCTTGAGTATCTTATGAAAAATATGGGCAAGGTTCTTTCGAGTGCTCAGATTTACGAAGCTGTATGGAACGAGATTGCATTTAAAACAGAGAAAACCGTAACTGTACATATTAAAAATATCCGCGATAAAATAGAAATCAATCCTAAAGAACCTAAATATTTAAAGGTGGTGTGGGGTCTTGGATACAAGATTGAAAAGCTTTAAAAGGTCATTGATTGTGAAGTTGCTGTGTTGGATTCTTGCGGGAGTCTTATTTTGTCTTACTTTTATGACAGGAACGAAAATTATTGCAAGTGTTTTGTTTTTTGGCATTGATAATTTCATCAATAAAGATGATGTTACTTTTTATGAAACTGATGCTTTTGAAACGATGTTTTATTCTGATGTCTTCAATGCTTTTAATTTATCCTCAGAGAGCGAGTCTGAATATTTTGATGCCGTAAACAGACAAAAGGAGACTGCAGTTGATGACATAAAAAATGATTATCTCAATGAAAAAGCTGATATTATACGTAATGAATTGATTTATGCAGTAGAGAACTGGGATGCTTCGTACTATAACTACGATAAGACAGTTACGGATATTAATTTGTCAGAGAAGACGGCTGATACAAGTCTTGAGTTGAGAGAAACTACGGAGAGTGTCACGGTGATTGAGCCGGGCGGAACTTATAACATCCCCGAGAGCATTCGATTGGCTCAACAGATTCTTGCGACTAAAAGCGGTTTGGAGTTTCTTGAATATGAATCACTTGTCAGAGCCGATGCATTTAACTATTCTTATAATGCGACCGTTGAACTTTTGGTTCCTATATACGGTTCGGAGACAAGCATTAGCTTGACTTTAACGTTACCGATGAATATCAGCGAAGGTGATATCTCAGAATATATATCCCAACAGTACGACGATGCCGCAGTATTGTATTATATCAATCATACCTACTATTACAGTATAGAAGATGATTTTTCTAATATTAAGAGTATGAAATATTATATAGTTAAGGCTGACGGAACGGTTGTATCAAATGTTTCAGAGATTCCGTCTGATGTTGAAACGAGTCCGGCATATTTTATGTATAAAAACGGTGAATATAAAACCAAAGGAATTGACCGTTGGGACGTTTATGGACTTCACCACGATAATAAGGGCTATTTTTGTCTGTATTTCGACGGTAATTTTGACCCTGCGGACGGATACGGAAAAAACTATATTACTTATGAAACACTTGGGAATGTGAATTCTATAGTGCTTTTAGTTGCCTTTCTCGTGCTTTTGATATTATTTATTCTTGTTATCTCCGTGTGGATAAGTATGGTTGGATATAACAAAAATAGTGACAAACCCGTTTCGTTTTTGTTTGATAGAATACCAAATGATATCCATTTCTTTGTTTCTTTTGGTTTAATAGTGTCCTACGTTTTACTATGTGTTTTTATTATCGGTGGTTATCTTGATTTGAATTCGTTTGCTATAACAGATCGTTCATTTTGTTTGTTGGGTTTGGCACTTTTTGTTGTATTTGCATTATTAAGCGAATGGTTGGCATCTGTTTCAAGATGTGTGAAGACAAAAAATCCTTATTTTAAAAAGACATTGATATATTTCATTGTAAGGAAAATCGGTCTCGTGTTAAGGAAAATTATAAACGTATTCAAATACAAGCCTGCATATTTTAAAATTCAAGCAATATTTGTATTTATCGGTGTTTTCCTTGTGAATTTAATATTTGGTGTTTTGACTGTAGTTTCTTATGATGTTACTTTTCTGTTCTTTGCTATTCCATGCGCCGTTTTTGATGTTTTTGTTGGGTACTGTCTTTCAAGATACGTTAAAAATCTTGATATGATAATCCAAAAAACCGAAATTGGGGAGAGAATTGTTTTTGAACAAGCTGATAAAACGGCATCATCGTTGATTAAACTTGCTGAAAATCTTAACAATCAAAATACTGTTCTTGAGTCTGCCATAGCAGAAGCTGTAAAAAAAGAACAGATGAAAACACAGCTTATCACAAACGTTTCTCATGATTTGAAAACTCCACTGACGTCATTGATCAACTACTCGGATCTTCTTAAGAAATGCGAAATAGAAGATGAACAAGCAAAACGTTATATTGAAACGATTAATATTCAATCCGAAAAAATGAAAAGGCTTATAGAGGATCTGATAGAAGCATCAAAGGTATCAACGGGTAATGTGACAATCAATAAGGTGAGGCTTAATTTGTGTGAACTTGCTGTTCAGGCTATAGTAGAGTTTTCACCCGAAATTGAAAAGAACAGAAACGAGATAAAGTTCACTGAACCCGTCAGCGTACCGTATGTTTATGCAGACAGTATTAAAACATACAGAGTTTTAGCAAATCTGTTCAGTAATGTTCGTAAGTATGCCGCACCGGATACCCGTGTGTATGCTGATGTATATTCAGACGATAAGTTTGGTGTTTTTGAAATTAAAAATATATCAAAGGAAGAGCTTAATATCTCGCCTGATATGCTTACTGAACGCTTTGTGAGAGGGGATGAGTCAAGAACCAATGAGGGCAATGGTTTAGGTCTGTCAATCGCTTCGGATCTATGTAAACTAATGGGTGGTTCTCTTGAGATAATTGTTGACGGAGACCTGTTTAAAGCAATAGTACGTCTTCCGTTAGCTTTATAATTTGAATATAAAAATAATCCCAAGGAAAGTTTTAATTTCCTTGGGATTGCCTTTTATAGATTAGCAAAAAATTCTTTCATTTCAGCCGCTCTGCCGCAGGTCATAGGACCTTCGGTGCATTTGTTTACGAAGCAGCTGGGACCGTAGAATTTAAATACGGTGTTGTCTGCTTCTCTTAATTTCTTAAGCATATCAATAGCGAAATCTCTGATTTCCCACTGTGCTCTTGTGCAGGAACGAAGCTTCATAAAGAGAAGAAGCTCTCTGCTGTTGATTGTTGTAACAATATCGAGAGTATTACCGCTGAGAAGCACGTAAGCGAGAAGCTCTTCGCATACGCCTGCTTCCTTAAGCTCGTTATAAAGCTCTGCAGTTTTCTTAAATGCTTCGCAATATCTTTCCTTTAAGTCAGCGTTCTTGGCGATTGTTTCGGGTAAAACGTGTCTCGTTCTGTCGGTAAGAGTAAGAGAGGGGATACCGATAGACTGCATTCTGTGTCTTGCAAAGTGAGTAAGACACGAAAGAGATACGTTGTTGATTCTGAATGTAAACGTAGCCGCTTCGAGAGCTCTCTGACGCTTTGAGGAAATAACCTCACGAATAATCTTAGCGCATTCTTCCTCATCTTCAATGATTTTGTCGATCTGAGCAGTGGGGAGATTGCAGGATTCTATAAGAGCAAATTTTGCAATAGCCTTAGATGCATCGGGGGTGTAGCTGAGAAGCTCGACGTCATCCTGTGCCTCTATAAGAGCCTTGTCCGGTGTATAATTGAACTTCGGAACATCCTGAGAAGCGGGGCGTCTCGTTTCAAAATCAGTAAAGATACCGGGTGTAAGATTCTTAGCTTGTTCAAGAAGAGATTCGCCGAGAATCTTAAGCTCCTGGAACTGAGAGCCTCTGCCGTAAATCATAGCATAGAGCATATTGATAAGCTCTCTTGCGTTAAGTGTGCAATAGAAATTACTGTAAAGAGAATAGGGAAGCAAGAAACGAGCATCTTCCTTGGGGATATCAGCCTCGATCATAGCTTCGTATTCCTTGTAGAGATAATCCATATGTGCTATGTACTTATCTTGAATTGCTTTAGACTCGAAGTGAGGAATGTAATATCCAAGCTTTGCAAAGTCAACGTATCGTCTTGATTTAACTGTAAATGATGCAAGACGGAATTCAATTACAAACTGCTCGACGAGAACGGAAACGTTCTGGAAGGCTAAGTTGAACACGGTGTGCTCAACGGTAGAGGTATGACCCGAGCGGGTAACCTTCGAAATAAGATTGGCATTTTTGGCCGCATCCTTTGAAAGCTCTAAGATTTCAAGGGCTGTACCCGGCTGAGTAGAAATTCTGCCTGAAGCCGCAGGAATCTTTTCGCCCGTATCGGTAAGACCGATGATAATTGCCTTGGAATTTGTGTTGAATTCAGTGTTCATTTCTAAACCTCCTGACCCCTCGTAAAAGGGGACAATTTACTCCAATTTATATTAACTCTTAGTATATTGCATTTTATGGGGTACTGTCAACAGTAAATATCAAAATGTAGTTAAAATTTATTAATATATATTATAAATAATACTATATTTAGTCTTGAAAATAAGTATATATTATGATATGATTAATATAATCGTGGGCGATTGTTTCTCTTTTTTGTTTTTCGCCTTTTCAGGGAGGTATTTATATGTCAATTATTAAGAAAGAAGCATACTTTAACTCCTCTACGGGTGTGAATAGAATTCGTACCCTTATCTGGCAGGATGACGAGGTTACACCCGTCGCAGTATTTCAGATTTCTCACGGGGTTTGTGAGCATATCAACAGATATGACGACTTTGCCCGTTTCCTCGCAACTAAGGGTTTTATCGTTTGCGGTAACGACCACATCGGTCACGGTAAGTCTGTAGAATCCGAAGAGGATCTCGGCTTTACAGCTGAAAAAGAAGGCTATCGTAGATTTGTCGACGATATGCATATTCTCTATAATATTATGCATACAAAGTATCCCGAGCTTCCTTACTTCCTGTTCGGTCATAGTATGGGTTCACTTTGTGCAAGAGTATATGCGAGTACATTTGGATCTCAGCTTAGCGGTCTTATCCTTTGCGGTACCGCTCAGGTTCCCTCGGGTCTTGATTTCTTTATTAATACCCTTGAAAATGCAGTTGCCAAGTTTGGCCCTCGCACAGTAAACCATACTCTCGCTTCTATGCTCAATAAGTTTTCATCTCTTTCCGTTCAGGACAAGACCTCCGAGCTTGATTGGCTTTCCGTAAACAAGGATAATGTTGAGGCTTACCGAAATGACCCGCTTTGCGGTCAGGAGCTTACCCTCGCAGGTCTCAGAGACCTTGCTTCAATCGGTATTCTTGCAAGTGACAAGCTTTGGCCTGCTACTATTCCAACTGAGCTTCCCGTTATGATTATCGGTGGGGCTAACGATCCTGTCGGATTTAACGGAAAGGGTCCGATTGGTTGTGCTGATTCTCTTACCGAAGTAGGTATTGATCCTACGGTTATTATTTATCCCTGTTGCCGTCACGAGATACTCAATGAGGATTGCAAAGAAACAGTTTACTTTGATATTCTCGGTTGGCTCAACAGTATTCTTTTCTGATAGGAGCTTATCATATTTTGCAGAGAGATTATTTTGTAAGCAAAGATGAATTGAATATTCAGAAGCAATACTCCGAAAAGGTAGAGCTGATTCTCGGTCAGAAGTTTTCGGACAAGCGGCCCAAAGCCTTCGTTCACACTTACGGTTGTCAAGGTAATCTTTCCGATAGTGAACGTATCAAGGGTATGCTTATTGAAATGGGCTACGAGCTTTGCGATGCAGTTGAAGACGCAGACTTTATTCTCTATAACACTTGCGCTATAAGAGAGCACGCTGAGGACAGAGTTTTCGGAAACGTTGGTGCGATAAAGAAGCTTAAGTCCTCAAATCCGAGACTTGTTATTGCTCTTTGCGGTTGTATGATGCAGCAAAAGCATATAGCCGATAAGATAAAGAACAGTTATCCATTTGTTAGTCTTGTTTTCGGTACTCACGTTACTCATATGCTTCCCGAGTTGCTTTACAGACACTTCACTCTAAAAAAGCGTGTCTTTTGCATCGAGGAGAGCGACGGTGTTATTGCGGAGGGGCTACCTACTTCGCGTGATAGCGGAGATAACGCCTGGCTTCCCATAATGTACGGATGTAACAACTTCTGCTCATACTGTATTGTGCCTCACGTAAGAGGAAGAGAAAGAAGTCGTCGCCCCGAGGATATTCTCGCCGAGGCAAGAGACTTGATTTCTCAAGGATATAAAAAAATTACTTTACTCGGTCAAAACGTTAATTCGTACGGTAAGGGTTGTGATTTCGGTTACGAATTTCCCGACCTTGTAAAAGCAATTGACGAAATTGATGGTGATTTCGAGCTTGACTTTATGACCTCTCATCCTCGTGACTGTAGCTTTCGTCTTATAGACGTTTTGGCTGAGTCGAAGCATTTCTGCGGTCATCTTCATTTACCTGTGCAATCGGGTAACGACAGAATACTCAAAGAAATGAATCGACATTATACAAGAGAGCGTTATTTGGAGCTTGTTAATTACGCTAAAAAGAAAATACCGAACGTTGATCTTACTACCGACATAATTGTAGGATTTCCCGGTGAGACGTACGAGGAATTCCTCGATACTCTTTCTCTCGTTAAGGAAGTAAGGTACGGCTCAATGTTCACGTTTATTTATTCTCCGCGAAAGGGGACACCCGCCGCGGAAATGCCCGACCCCGCAACTAAAGAAGAAAAGTCAAAATGGTTCCAAGAGCTTCTTAAGGTTCAGGAGCAGATAGCAGAGGGTCGTATTTAATTTGTAAACAATGTTTCATTGTTGAAATGATAATATATTTTATTTAAAAGGAGTACACACAAAATGACAGTTATTGAACTCACAAGACAGCTTGGTGCTGCAATTCAGGAAGACGCTCGTTACAAAGAGTACGAAGCAGCAAGAAAGACAAACGAAGCAGACGAGGAGCTTAACAACCTCATCGGTAAGATCAATCTTATCCAGCTCAACTATCAGAACGAAGCATCTAAGGGTGAAGAAGCAGACTCCGCAAAGATGGAAGGCTTCGCAAAGGAATTCGAAGAGGCATACCGTGAGATTATGCTCAACGGCAATATGGTTAAGTTCGAAGCTGCTAAGACTGCAGTTGACGATATGATGAACGAGATTATGGGTATTCTCGCTTGCTGTATCGACGGTCAGGATCCCGCTACTTGCACTCCCGAGCAGGAGCATCACTGCAGCGGTAGCTGTGACAGCTGCGGCGGTTGCCACTAATCATTATTAACGTTATCAGAAGCTGAGGTATTATAATGGCCAAGTTATCTCCCATGATGGAGCAGTATTTTCAAATAAAACAGAATTATCCCGATACTCTCTTGTTTTTCCGTCTCGGAGATTTCTATGAGATGTTTTTCGAGGATGCTAAGATCGCATCCAAGGAATTGGAGCTTGTTCTCACGGGGAGAGATTGCGGCCAGGAGGAGCGCGCACCTATGTGCGGCGTTCCTTTCCACAGCGCTGATTCTTATATCGCAAAGCTTGTAAGCAGAGGATATAAGGTTGCTATTTGCGAGCAGGTAGAAGACCCTGCTACCGCAAAAGGAATCGTTAAGAGAGACGTTGTAAGAATCGTTACTCCCGGTACCGTTATTGAGAGTAATATGCTCGATGAAAGCAAGAATAACTATCTTGCATCAATCTTTCTTACGGAGAAGTCTTGCGGACTTGCTTTTGTAGATATTTCTACCGGTGAAGTTCATCTTGATTCCAATTCAAGCGGTGATGCTGTTGCACATATTATTAATAGACTCGGTTGCTATAATCCTACCGAGGTTATGATGAACAAGTATTGTGCATCAGTTAAGACTATCTCTGATTTTGTTAAAAACAGACTCTCTGTCGATTATCAGATCGTTTCAGAGTCAAACTATGACTTGTCCGAGCTTGAAGCTGTAGTCTATTCATATATTACCTCGGATGGCGATAAGGACGAGTTTAAGAAAAACGAAAGTCTTGTATATGCTTTCGGATCTGCGCTTCAGTATCTTAAGGGTGTTCAGAAGAACGAACTTGAGAATATCAGCGAAGTTGATTTTTATAATGAAAACAGCTTCCTTACACTCGATCTTACTGCGAGAAGAAATCTTGAGCTTACAGAGACTCAGATTCGCCGTGAAAAGAAGGGTAGCCTTCTTTGGGTGCTTGACCATACTAAGACCGCTATGGGTAAACGTCTTATGCGTAGCTGGGTTGAGCAGCCCCTTATCAATTACTCATCTATTATTTTAAGGCAAAATGCCGTGGAAGAGCTTTCTTCCGATACAATACTTCTTGATTCGCTTATGACGTATCTCGGTGATATGTTTGATCTTGAGCGAATTATGACTCGAATAGTTTACGGTTCCGCTAATGCAAAGGAGCTTCGTACACTCAGTCAGACAATTTATCAGTTAGCAGGTATCAAATCATCTCTTTCGAGTGTTAAGTCTAAGATGCTCGACGGTATTTATAATGATATTGACCTGTTAGAGGACGTTAATGAACTTATTACGTCTGCTATCTGTGAAGATCCGCCCCTTACTGTACGTGAAGGCGGTATGATTACAGACGGCTATAATGAAGAGCTTGATACACTTCGTGATATTGTTAATAACGGTAAAGGCTATATTTCTGCTATTGAGCAGGAGGAGCAGGAGAAGACCGGTATCAAAAAGCTCAAAATCGGATACAACAGAGTATTCGGTTACTATATCGAGGTTACCAATATGTTTAAGGATTTGGTACCCGATCATTACATACGAAAGCAAACTCTTGCAAATTGCGAGAGATATATAACTCAGGAGCTCAAGGAACTTGAGTCTAAGGTTCTTGGTGCTCAGGAGAGGATAGTGCGTCTTGAATTTGAGATTTTCAGCGCTATTCGTAATCAGATAGCAGATCAGCTTGAGAGAGTAAGACTTACTGCGAGAGCGGTCGCTAATCTTGATGCATTGTGTTCACTGGCTTATACAGCCATTAACAACAACTACACCCGTCCGATTGTTGATACCTCAGATGAGATTATTATTGAAAACGGACGTCATCCCGTAGTTGAGCTTATGCTCGACGGAGCGCCGTTTGTACCTAACGATACAAGGCTCGATTGCAGAGATAACAGAACGGCTATAATTACCGGTCCTAATATGGCAGGTAAATCAACCTATATGAGACAGGTTGCAATTATTACACTTATGGCGCAGATAGGTAGTTTTGTTCCCGCTTCAAGCGCTAAGATTGGTATCGTTGATAGAGTTTTTACCCGTGTTGGTGCATCGGACGACCTTTCGGCAGGTCAATCAACCTTTATGATAGAGATGACCGAGGTTGCAGATATTCTTAAGAACGCTACGTCAAGGAGCCTTATCGTATTTGACGAGATAGGTAGAGGTACTTCTACTTATGACGGTATGAGTATTGCAAGAGCAGTACTTGAATATACGGCAGATAAGAAGAAAATCGGTGCTAAGACTTTGTTTGCTACACACTATCACGAGCTTACCGAGCTTGAAGATACAGTTAAGGGTGTTAAGAACTACAATACCTCAGTCAAGAAGCGAGGTGACGATATTACATTCCTTCGAAGAATCGTTAAAGGTCCCGCCGACGGTAGCTTCGGTGTTGAGGTTGCTAAGCTTGCAGGTGTACCAAAGGCGGTTGTCGAGAATGCTAAGAAGATTCTCGCGTCTCTTGAAGATCAGGTTCCCGTAAAGATGACTAAAGATGTCGTTAAGGATGATACTGATGAGGAGCTTCAGTTGTCATTTACATCAAGCGGTAATGATTCAATTATCGAAAGATTAAAAACGATAGATGTAAATACACTTACACCTATCGAAGCAATGCAGACATTATACGAGCTTCATAAGGAAGCTAACAATTTATAATTTATCTTTAATTTTCCGGAAGGAGGACGTAAATAATGGCAAGAATAAACGTATTACCCAAGAATATAGCAGATCTTATTGCCGCAGGTGAAGTTGTTGAACGTCCTTCTTCAGTTATTAAGGAGTTTATCGAAAACTCTATCGACGCCGGATCTCGTAATATTACAGTTGAAATTCAAAACGGTGGTAAAACATATATGCGAGTTACTGACGACGGATGCGGTATTCATCGCGATGATGTAAGAAAAGCGTTTTTAAGTCATGCTACAAGCAAGATATCCGATGTTTCTGACCTTGATGCTATTTCTACGCTTGGTTTCCGCGGCGAGGCACTTGCTTCTGTTTGTGCCGTTTCCAAGGTTGAGCTTATGACAAAGACAGAAGATGACGAAGTAGGTACGAGATACGTTATAGAGGGCGGCGAAGAGTTTCTTCTGGATGATGCGGGTTCTCCCGTAGGTACAACTATAATCGTCCGTGATATTTTCTTTAATATCCCTGCGAGACTTAAGTTTTTGAAGAAGGATGTTCAGGAGGGTAACTATATCGCTACGATTATCGAGCGTATAGCACTTTCTAATCCTCATATATCATTTAGATTTCTAAGAGACGGCAAGGTTGCTTTTAAGACCCCCGGTGATGGCGAGCTTAAATCTGCCATATATTCTGTTTTTGGTAAAGAATTCACATCACAACTGATACCCGTAGAATCCGAGCATAACGGAATTATTGTAAACGGCTTTATCACAAAGCCTACAGCCGGCAGGGGAAGTCGCTCAATGCAGACCTTCTTTGTTAACGGCAGATACGTAAAGAGCCTTCTTTTTATGAGTGCTCTTGAACAAGCGTATAAAAACTCCATTATGGTTGGTAAATATCCCGGGTGCGTTCTTTTTATCAATATGCCCTTTGAAACGGTTGACGTTAACGTTCATCCCGCAAAGACAGAGGTTCGTTTTTTTGATGAAAAGCGAGTTTTTGAAGCGGTTTACAATGGCGTGTTGTCTTCGCTTACGGCAGATGTTTCACGTCCTCAGGTTAGCTTTCAGACCGCTAAGGCGTTTATGAATACTGCTGATAAAGGCGAACAGTTAAAGGTAACTGACGTAGTATCTGTCGTAAACGTTATCTCTGCACCAAAAATAGAGGATAAACCAAAGGTCGAAGCAGAGCCCGTTAAGACTCAACCTACCGCTGTGAAAGAACCCGAACGCTCGTTTGTTATAAAGGAATTCGGTAATCCTATCACCGGAAAGGAAAACGTGCTTAAATCATCTGATAAAGAGGAAGAAAAGGTATTCGACTTCCTTAAGGATGATTATATGAAGCCTGATGTTAAGATTATAGAAACACCGGCAAAGGTTGTTGAAGTTGAAAATAAGGTTGCTGTTTCCATAACTCGTGATACTTCCGTAGAGCCTATCATTGAAAAGGTCGAAGAGCCTAAGGTTGAAGTTGTTGAGATTAAACCACAAGTTCAATTCAGATACATCGGTGAGGTTTTTAATACATATTTGATGGCTGAGCTTCAGGACAAAATGGTTCTTATAGATAAGCACGCCGCTCACGAGAGAATACTCTTCGAACAATTCAAAGAGCAGGGTGTTGGAGAGTCGCAAATGATGCTTTCTCCCGTGGTTGTAAACCTTTCTGCTGACGAGTATTCCGCTGTAATTGATAATCTTGATTTATTACAAAATGCAGGATATGAAATAACTGATTTTGGTGACAGATGCATTAAATTAGATGCTTGTCCGCCTCAGCTTGTTGATGAGAACTTAACTGACGTTATTACTGAAGTTGCAGGATATCTTGTTAATAATATTAAGACCTTGATGCCCGAAAAGCTCGACTGGATTTACCACTCTATGGCTTGTCGTGCAGCAATTAAGGCAGGTAACTTTACTTCAAGCTACGAAGCAGAAAAGTTTGTTTCTCGCATTTTGAATGATGATAGTATAAGATATTGTCCACACGGCAGACCTGTTCTTATTGAAATGACTCGTCGTGAGCTTGAAAAACAGTTTAAGAGAATTATCTGAGGAGTTTAAATTTGAAGAAAAAGGCTATTGTTGTAGTTGGACCTACCGCTTCGGGTAAAACCTCTCTCGGTGTTTATATCGCGGAGAAATTCGGCGGTGAAGTGATCTCTGCCGATTCTATGCAGATATATAAGGGCTTGTCGATATCTACGGCTAAACCTACGGAAGCAGAAATGCGCGGAGTTAAGCATCATCTTATCGATTTCCTTGACGTAACTGAGCAATATAGCGTTTCAAATTATTGCAAGGATGCACGAATCTGCTTTGATGATATCGTTTCTCGCGGTAAAATCCCCGTTATTGTTGGTGGTACAGGTCTTTATATAGATTCCTTTCTTACTAATACTGAGTTTCTTGAAGAAGCAACATCTCCTGACATAAAAGATAAATTGAAAGCTCAGTTAAGTGAAAAAGGTATTGAATATATGTATAATCAGCTGCTTGAGATTGATTCTAAAGCGGCTGAAAAGATACATCCTAATAACACGGTGAGGGTCTTAAGAGCTCTCGAGGTATATTATTCAACCGGCAAGACTATTTCGGAGCAGGTGGAATTATCTCATTCCAGTGAATCCGATATAGAACCTCTTTATATCGGTATTTCATATAACGACCGAGATAAGCTTTATGATAGAATCAATCGTAGAGTTGATATTATGGTTTCTGACGGTCTTGTAGAAGAAGCGAGAGAGTTTTTCTCTCATGAATATTCTAAGACCTCCTTTAATTCAATTGGTTGTAAAGAAATAAAGCCCTATATTGACGGGGTTAGCACTCTTGATGAGTGTATAGAGAAGTTGAAGCTGTCAACAAGACGATATGCTAAGAGACAGCTTACGTGGTTTAGAAGAAACCAAAAGATTAATTGGATATATCCCGATACGTGTACCGGTGAAGAATTATATGCATCAGTCGATGAAATGATCAAAAAATATATGGAAGGTGAGAATAATGACTGAAAACGAGAATAAAACTCGTAAAAGCAATGACTTGAAGATTAAGATTATTGCAATAGTAGTCGCATTATGTCTCATCTCATCTTACGTTATTTATCAGGTGATTCAAGTTTCTAAAGCGGACATGGAGACACAGTTTGCGCTTAATGAAACTGTGTATAAAACTATTGAAACTCAGTGCTTTGTTCTCCGAGACGAAAAGTTTATATCTAACAGTGCATCAGGTACAGTTGTTTCTTTTGCGGAAAACGGTGAGCGTATTGCCCGAGGCGATACAGTAAGTATCGTGTTTAATTCCGCCGATGATGCAACATCTTATCTTAAAATTACAGAGCTTCAAGAGAGTATTGATCATTATACCGAACTATCAGGTCAAGGTAATTTCCAGGCTATGGACATTAATTCTCTTAATAGTGAAATAGAAAATGAGCTTGTTGATTTTATGGAAGCGGTTGATTCCTGTGACTATGAAGCAGCTATTGCTTATGCAGAAAGCTACAGAGACTCATTTACCGGAAAGCAGATTGCGGTTGGTGAACGTCTTGACTTTACACAACAGCTCACCGCTCTTCAAGTTGAGTTGGATACGTTGCTTGCGGTTGATTATTCTTATACCGAGGTAAAGAGTGATAATGCAGGTTACTTTATAAGCGGGTCTGACGGTTACGAGCAAACACTTGATTATTCATCACTCGATGATATTGGCGTTAAGGATATCGAAAATGCAATCGGTTCAAAGGCTGCAACTATAAATGAAAGCGTTGTAGGTAGAGTTGTTGGTTCGTTTAACTGGTATTTCCTTTGCGTTGTAGATTCTGATGAGATTGTTACACTTGAGCAAAATTCGGAAATACATATTAATATTCCCTACAAAGGAATTGAACGGTTACCTGTAAACGTTCATAAGATTGGTGACAGAAACGATGATAAGGTTCTTTTGATTCTATCGTGTGATCTTATGAATGAATCACTTGCTGACTTGAGAATTGAGGATATTGAAATTGTTACCGAAGAATATACGGGTTACAAGATAGCGAACTCCGCAATAAGAACTGTTGATGGCGTGAAGGGTGTTTACGTTGTTCGTGGTAATCTTGTCGGTTTTAGAAAGATAAATATTGTATATTCCTCAGAAAACTATACTATCGTTAATAATCCCGAAGGACGGGATGATTATATTAAACTATATGATAAAGTCGTCACGAAGGGAGTTGAGATATATGACAACAAACTCGTTTGATGCATCTGTGTTATCCGATAACATCAAGTTTATCAAGAATGAGATCGCAGAGGCTACCATTAAATCAGGCAGAAATCCTGATGACGTAAGGTTAATGGCGGTTACTAAGACGGTTTCCGTAGATAAGATCAACTATGCTATTGATAATTGCGGAATCGATCTAATTGGTGAGAATAAGGTTCAAGAATTTCTTTCAAAAAAAGACGAACTGCATCTTAACTGCGTTGAAAAGCATTTGATTGGTCATTTGCAAACTAATAAGGTTAAAAAAATATTACCCTTAGTTGATATGATTCAGTCTGTTGACAGTCTCCATCTTGCTGAGGCGATTTCCAAAGAGGCTGTAAAACTCAATATTAATTCCAACATATTGTTAGAGGTTAATATTGGTGACGAGGAAAGTAAAACGGGCTTTGATAAGATTGAGTTTCTCGAGTCACTTGAAGCGATATCTATGTTGCCCAATATCTCTGTAAAGGGGATTATGACAATCCCGCCTATTTGTGATAGTGATCTTGAATTGGAAAGGTACTTTTCCAAAATGAGTGATTACTATAACGAGATAAAAGAAAAGAAGTTTCAGAATTTTGACTTTAATATTTTATCCATGGGTATGTCCGGCGACTATAAGCAGGCAATATTACACGGTTCTAATTTAGTTAGAGTAGGCTCCGCAATTTTCGGAGCAAGAATATATAAATGAAGGAGTTTTTCAAATGGCATTTTCAGATTTATTCAAGAAGTTTATTAACGCAGATGACGAGGGCTTTGATGATGTTGAGGCTTCTGCAGAGCAGGATTTTGAAACGACCTCTTTTGCATCAAATTATGAAACAGATTATGAGGCTGCAAGACCTGTAAGACAGAGAAGACAGTCTTATTCAAACGATTCAAACAGAGTTGTTGATATCCGTACAACCGCTATGCTTCAGGTTGTTCTTGTAAAACCCGATAAGTTCGAGGATGCTCGTGCAATTGCAGATCACCTTAATGAAAAGAGAACCGTTGTTCTTAATCTTGAAGCTGCAAGCAAGGACGTTGCAAGACGTCTTGTTGACCTTCTCAACGGTGTTGCTTATGCAAACGGCGGTCAGCTCAAGAAAGTTTCAACAAATACATACATCATCACACCTTATAACGTAAACGTTTCAGGTGACCTTCTTGATGAGTTGGAGAGCACAGGCGTATTCTTCTAATATTGATTCAGTATATTTGTTTGGAAACGGGGAATTTAAATGTTAAAACCAAGTGAAATCAGAAACTATGAGTTTAAGCCCGCGGGCAGAAATACTTACAGAGCAGAAGAGGTTGACGCTTTTTTTGCTGAAGTATTAATAAGCTACGAGAGAGTATTCCGTGAGAACAGTGAGCTCGTTAAGAGAGCAAGTCTTCTTGCAGATAAGCTCGAGCAGTATAAGCACGATGAGGTTGATATTAAGCAGGCTGTTCTTAGCGCACAGAAAGCGGCGGATATTATTATTCGCGATGCTGAGGAATCCGTAGAGGATTCCAAGAAAGAGGCTGAGGCTATTCTTGCGGCTGCTAAGGGCGAGGCTATGGTTATAAGAACCGATGCTGAGAAGCAGGCTATCGCTGATTCGGACCTTCTCATGTCTATTGCAAAGGATAAGGCTGAGGATATTATTAAAAAAGCTAAGGAAAAGGCACATACAATTCTTATTGCGGCAAATAACTCCGCTAACGATAAAATGGGTGCCGCTAATAGAACAATAACAAGCGAATCTTTACATTATGATATGCTTAAAAAGGAAGTTTCTGAGTTCAGATCATCTATTCTTGCTCAGTATAAGGCTCATATCGAGCTTATTTCCAAACTTCCCGAGATAGCTGTTGAGGAAGCTGCTAAGATCGAAAACATTCCTTCTGAGGAGCCTACAATCGATGACGTTAAAGAAGAAATTATAGATGAAAGCTTCTATGCATCAGAAGATAGTGTCCTTGAGTACGTTGATGAGGAAAATGCTGTAGAGGATACAGTTGATTCTGTTGAATCAGTTGAATCAGTTGAAGACGTTGAAGACGTTGAAGACGTTGATGAAGATGAAGAAGCATATGTAGGCGAAGAGGTAGTTAAAACCACGTTACCTTTTGATTTCTTTGCAGAGGATACGACTCTTGAATTTGTTGATGATGAGGAGGATACCTCTGACGAATTATTTGTTGAGCTTGACGGTGAAAGCAACATATCAACTGAACTTGATAAGTATTTATTTAGTGAAGATAATGACCAGGTTGTGGATATTGAACCTGTTGAAGACGTTGTTTCAAGCACATCTGTAAATGACGACGTTGTTGAGAAAGGCGATGTATTCTTTGCATCGGAGCCTGCTGCTGAAGAAGAGGCTGTTTCATTTGAGACTTTCGTTAGTGAATTAGATGCAGCTGCAGAAGAACACGTTGAAGAGTGTGTTGAAGAGCCTAAGGAATCAAAGATAATTGATGATTATGGTTCTTATAACTCCTTCTTTGATTCAATAGAGGTCATTGATACTGACATCACCGATGACAGAGAAGAAGACAATCGCAAGAGAGGATTTTTCTTCAGAAAGAAATAATTGTGGGAGATAAAGCATGGTAATATTCGTTTCGGTGCTTCTTTGTGCCGCTTTGATAGGTATTGACCAATATATCAAATACCTTGTAATAGAATACCTTAAACCAATTGAATATTACGACGTTATTGAGGGCTTTGTTCGTTTGAGATACGTTGAGAATACCGGTGCGGTATTTGGTTCCTTTGCGACTCATACCATGCTTCTCACCATATTTTCCCTTGTACTTCTCGGTTTTACGATTTTCTTTCTTTATACCAATAAAGGAAAATCTAAATTTATGAATATTTGTCTTATGTTGATGATATCCGGCGGTATCGGTAATATCATTGACAGAGTAAGACTCCATTACGTTGTTGACTATATTGAACCTACGTTCGTTCGTTTTGCTGTATTTAATTTTGCGGATTGCCTTATTACGGTTGGCGCTTTTGCTCTCATAGGTTATCTTTTGTATGATATGATAAGAGATGCAAAGAAAGCAAAACTTCATAAGACAACGGATGGGGATAGTATTGATAAGTCCGAAGCTTCTGAGTCCGGTTTAAACAACGAGGATATATGTATCGGTGACGAAAATGAATGATAAAGAAATCATAATAGTTCCGGATATATCATCCGACAGAATTGATAAGATTATACCAACGTTGTATGCCGAATTATCAAGAAGCTCTGCTCAACAGCTTATTGAAGACGGTATGATACTCGTGAATGGTGCTGTTTGCAATAAAAAGACGGTTGTAAAGTGCGGTGACGAGATTGAAATTTCTCTGCCCGAACCCACAGTGCTTTCTGTTGATGCCGAGGATATTCCTCTTGATATCGTTTACGAAGACGAGCACCTTCTTGTTGTTAACAAGCCTAAGGGGATGGTTGTTCATCCGGCAGCAGGTAACTACAACGGTACGCTTGTGAATGCACTTATGCATCATTGTGGTGATTCCTTGTCGGGTATAAATGGTGTGATTCGTCCCGGTATCGTTCATCGAATAGATAAGGATACAAGTGGTCTTCTTGTAGTTGCTAAGACTGATACTGCTCACAGAGGTCTTGCCGAGCAGATAAAAGAGCACTCTTTTACGCGAATATACAACACGGTTGTAGTGGGTAATATCAAGGATGATTCGGGTACGATCAATGCGCCCATCGGAAGACATCCCAAGGACAGAAAGAAGCAAGCTGTTACGGATAAAAACTCCAAAAACGCTGTTACTCATTATGAGGTTTTGGAGCGCTTTAACGGGTTTACATATTTAAAAGTAACGCTCGAAACGGGACGTACACATCAGATAAGAGTACATATGGCTTATAGAGGAAACCCTGTAGCGGGTGACGTTGTGTACGGTAACCCAAAGAAGACTTACGGTCTTGAAGGACAATGTCTCAATGCATCAACAATCGGTTTTATTCATCCTGTAACAGGGGAGTATCTTGAATTCACAACAGAGCTTCCCGAATATTTCAAGGATTTTCTCAGGAGAATTTCATAATGAAGTGTACATATTCTGATTGGCTTCTTGTTTCTGATATCGACGGTACGTTAAATGATAAAAAATTTAATTTACCCGAGAATAATAAAGAGGCTATTGGTAGATACGTTAATAATGGTGGCCATTTTACTCTTTGTTCCGGCAGAAACCTTGAGTCACTTTCCATACATTATAAAAAGCTTGATATTAAGACTCCTGCTATTTTTATGAATGGAGCAGGAATATACGATTTTAAATCACAAAAACTTCTTGATTTTTTCCCTATTCCTACTGAGGGCGAGAACATAATTCTTGATATATTCCAAAAATTCAAATTGGCTCAGTTGACTGTATTTGGGATTGATAAATTATATCTTGTCAAACGTACTTGTGTGTATGGATACGTTATTTCTAAGTTTGACAAGTTGTCTTATGAGTTTTGCAAGAATACTGACTCTGTGCCGAGAGGTGTATGGGGTAAGGTAAGCTTCTTCGGTCCTAAAAGTACGCTTAAGAAGATAGAAGCAATTATAAAAAATGAAACCAATCGAGAGCTTTTTGAGTGTTTTTTTACATCTCCTTTTACCTTGGAGGTTGTAAGAAAGGGCGTAAATAAAGGCTTTGCGGTTAATAAGTTAACTGAAATTCTTGGTATAGATAATGAAAAGGTTGGAGCGATAGGTGACTATTACAACGATGTTGCAATGCTTAAGGCAGTTGCTCACCCTGTTTGTTGCGGTCAGGCTCCCGATGATATTAAGTCGCTTTGCGAGCATGTGGCTTGTCATTGTAATGATGGCGCTGTATGTGATTTTATAAATTATATAGAAGAAAACTATATATTGTAAACGGAGGTTATTTTATGGAAAAGTTTTCCAAAGTTGATTTGGCGAAGATTGCCTGTAAAGTACGTATGGGCATAATTGAGGGTACCTTCAACGCTAAGTCAGGTCATCCCGGCGGTTCTCTTTCTATTTCTGAAATACTGACTTATCTCTATTTCAATGAAATGAACGTTGATCCCGCTAACCCCAATATGGATTGTCGTGACAGATTTGTTCTTTCAAAGGGCCACGCTGCTCCTGCTCTCTATGCAGTTATGGCTCACAGAGGTTATTTCCCTGTGGAAGAGCTTAAAACTCTCAGAAAGGTTGATTCAAGACTTCAGGGTCATCCAAGTATGAAGTGTCTTCCCGGTATTGATATCAGCTCAGGTTCACTGGGACAGGGTATTTCAGCTGCTTGTGGTATGGCACTTGGTGCTAAGCTTAAGAATGCCGATTTCCGTGTATATACTATCCTTGGTGACGGTGAAATTGAGGAAGGTCAGGTTTGGGAAGCAGCTATGTATGCCGCTGCTAAGAAGCTCGATAACCTTGTTGCTTTTGTTGATAATAATAACCTTCAGATAGATGGTACAGTTGAAGAGGTTAACTCTCCGTATCCTATTCCTGAGAAGTTTGCGGCTTTTGGCTGGAACGTTATTGAAATCGACGGTCATTCTTTTGATGAGATCGAAAAGGCTCTTAATGACGCTCGTGAATGCAAGGGTAAGCCTACTGCTATTATTGCTACAACAGTTAAGGGTAAGGGCATTTCCTTTATGGAAAACCAGGTTAACTGGCACGGTTCTGCACCTAATGCTGAACAGTATGAGACTGCTATGGCAGAACTCAATGACGTACTTAATGGATTGGAGGGCTAAACAATGGCTGATGTAATTAAAGTTGCAACTCGTGATGCTTATGGTAAAGCTCTTGTTGAGCTTGGTGAAAAGAATCCCAACGTAGTTGTTCTCGATGCTGACCTTGCAGCTGCAACTAAAACAGGTGCATTTAAAAAGGCGTTTCCCGAAAGATTTTTTGATACAGGTATTGCAGAGGGAAATATGATGGGTGTAGCAGGCGGTCTTGCTACTACCGGTTATACAGTTTTTGCAAGTTCATTTGCTATGTTCTCAGCAGGTAGAGCTTTCGAGCAGGTGAGAAATACAATCGGTTATCCTCATCTTAACGTAAAAATCGGTGCTACTCATGCTGGTATCTCTGTTGGTGAAGACGGTGCAAGTCATCAGTGCTGTGAGGATATTGCTCTTATGCGTTCAATTCCCGGTATGGTTATTATTAACCCTGCAGATGATATAGAAGCACGTGCGGCTGTTTTTGCTGCTGCAGAGCATGAAGGTCCCGTTTATATGCGATTTGGAAGACTTGCTGTTCCGAGAGTATTTGACGAGGATTATAAGTTTGAGATCGGGAAGGCAGTTACTCTCAAAGAGGGTACCGACGTAACAATTATCGCTACCGGTCTTATGGTTAACGAGGCTATTGAAGCAAGTAAGGTGCTTGAGGCAGAGGGTATTTCTGTTGAGCTCATCAATATGCATACAATTAAGCCTCTTGATAAGGCTGCGGTTGTTGCCGCTGCAAAGAAGACGGGTTGTATCGTTACTGCCGAGGAGCATAATATTATCGGTGGTCTTGGTGACGCAGTATGTGATGCTGTTTGTGAAGAGTATCCTGTTCCTGTTGTTAAGGTCGGTGTTGAAGATACCTTCGGCAAATCAGGTCCCGCAGTTGATCTTCTTCATATTTTTGGTCTTGATGCCGCTAATATTGTAGAAAAAGCAAAAATTGCTCTTTCTAAGAAGAAATAATTAGGATTTACAAAAATAATTTATTGAATAAATGTTTTTTTATTGAAAATATAAAAACATTGTGTTATAATCAATAAATAATAATTGTATTTTCAGATAGGTAGGAGATTTTATGGCTAATTGTCCCAAGTGTGGATACAAGCTTAGAATGATTGACATTAAGGCTGAGTGTCCCAAGTGCGGTGTTAACCTTATTTATTTCAATCAGGATGAAAGATTGGCAGAGGATGCTGATAGGGCAGAGGCTGAGCATATCAAAATGCAGCCGAAGATAGACAGAGTTAAGTTTGCTATTAAGGGTACAAAGCTCTCTATCGTTCGTCTTATTATGCTTTTATTACCCATTGGTTCACTTTTCCTTCCTCTTGTTAATGTCAGCTTGAACGTTCCGTTGAGAGATGATTTAGGTAACGTTAATATTTCTATCCTTAATGTTGTTATGGATATTCTTCTTGAGGGTCGTTCCGAGGTTTTAGAGTTGTTCCCCAAGTCTGCGGTTATCTGTTTCTTTATCGCAATGGCTTCTATTTTGATCGCTGCATTGTTTGGTGTTGCTAACCTTATTTGTGTTGCGATGTCTTGCTCTCCTCGCGGATTTAAGAGAAACGTTATTCTTTCTTCATGCGGTGCAGGTTTCTCAATTATCAGCATCGTTTCCTTCCTTGTTTTCAATTCGGCTGTTGAAGATAAGATCGGAATGATCTACGATGGTAAAATAGGCATTGGTGCTATTCTTGTTGTTGTTATGTTTATTGCAATTGTTGTTATTAACATTATCATCAAGAAGCAGAATGTTCCGGTTAAGTATACCGATGTTTCTGAGTACGTTGAGAGACTCAAAAAGAGAGAGATTGAGAAGGCTGAAGTTGAAGCTCGCAACGAAGCTATTAGAAAAGCTTACAGAGAGAAACAAGCTGCAGCAAAATAAAATATCTAAAAAGCATCGATTACTTTGTTTTCGATGCTTTTTTTAGGAGTTAATTATGAATCAGAACAGAATCACGGAAAAAACATTGCTTCTCGATGAAAAGGGTAACGTTATTAACCCGGGCTACTGTGAATATAATAGGTATTTATATAATAGAAAAGATATTAAAGCTAAACCCGGTAAAATAAAAGAATGGGACTATTATCAAATTTCTGATGATAGACACACAATTCATTTTAATATATTCGACGTTTCTTTAGCCGGCTCTTTTAAATTCACGATGTTTGACAGAGTGACAGGTGAAGAAATAGAGAAATTTGCTGTCACCCTTCTTACGTATGGCAATCTTGAATTAGAAAATGATACTAACAAACCTCATGCTATTTCATTTAGAAGCGGAGATACTTATGCAAAGGTTGTTTCGGTTGACGGTCGTCGCAATTTATTTGCTGAGTTTACAAATGGTGGTGTGAAGTATCAGGTTAATCTCACTCTTGTGCATCCTGAAGATCTGCAGAGTCTTGTTATGGCAGTACCGTTTAAAAAGGATAAACACTTTTTCCTCAATCAAAAAATGAATTCCATGGTTGCAAGCGGCACTATAAAAGCAGATGACGTTGTAATTAAAGAGTTTTCGCCTGATAATTCCTTTGGTATTCTCGATTGGGGCAGGGGCGTTTGGCCTCATGAAGCAAAATGGCACTGGGGAAATGGTTGCGGTCGCTTACCCGATGGTCATATTTTGGGTTTTGAGATTGGCTGGGGCTTCGGCGATATGTCCTACGCAACTGAAAACGCTATCTTTTATGATGGTGTTCTTCATAAGCTTGAAGAAGTTTATCTAAACAGAGATGAAAGCGACTATATGAAGCCTTGGGTTTTCTCTTCTAATGACGGCAGATTTGAGATGACTATGGTACCTGAATTTGATTACTATACCAATAGCAGAGTTGGCAATGTGGCGGGTAATATATGTCATCAAGTCTTTGGAAAGTGGAGCGGTCACGTAACACTTGACGACGGACAAGTTATTGAGATCAAGGATATGCTTGCTTTCTGTGAGGATTCTGATCTTCTTTGGTAAAATAAAACGACTCGATCAATTTTGATCGAGTCGTAATTTTTTTCTGATCCCGCAATGCCGGGTGCGATAATAGTAACCTGCTCTTAGCAGGTGGGTGCTCTCTCCATAGATTCACGCTCCCTTCGTCCGCCGAGGCGGGAGGTCTGCAATAGGCTACAGAATCCGAGCTCCCTTTAAATTGACATAGGGTTAGTATTAGTCGCAGTTATCGTACACCGCAGGATAATGATATTATACGTTAATAATCAGAAATCATTCATTGTCAAATTCGAAAAGATCTTCGAGTCTCTCTTCGAAAGCTTTGCCGATTTTGTCGAAAAGCTCATCATCTTCGATGGGCTCGAGATATGTTTCTCCATCCTCATCCTCTACAACAGAGAGAATGATAAGTTCGCCGTCATCATCGAGAATTTCTTCCGCTTCGTCATATACAGGGAGAAGAGCAACGAATCTACCTTCGTCAGTTTCTATTCTGTCTAACTCTTCAAACACGTGCTGTTCACCGTTTTCATCAACTACTGAAACGAGATCGGGATTGTATTCTTTGTTTTCTAAGTTACTCATATATATATCCTAACCTTTCAATTTATACCTATATTTTAATATTCATTATGGCGTAAGTCAACTGTTAATTATTCACTAATTTCTACGTTCCAATTAAATGAAGCGGTTTTTCCTACTTTAAGAGTCATTATAGCGCGCTTTTCAGATAAGTCAGACTTCTTGTCGTAATTATCGTTAACGCCCCACCAAGGCTCTATACAAACGTAAGGAGCACCGGGCTTTGCCCAAATACCTAAGAGCGGAGAGTCAAAGTTGAACTTAACTGTTCTATCGTGATTAACGCTACCGAGAGTAACGTACTTCGAGGAGTAGCCGCTTAAAATAAGAGCATCATCTTTGAAGATATCCTCGGTTATAGTGATTTTCTTATCGTTGATTTCAACGGGAAACCTTTCTTCTATAAGAATAGATTCGTGATCGATTCTCTCTGTTAGAAGTGTCTCGTTATTCTGGAATTCGAGATAATCACCAATCTCGCAATTAAATGCGGGGTGTGCACCAAATGAATAGTACATATCCTTTGAGTCTTTGTTGTAAACAGTATGTGTTACGTCAAGACCTGTATCTGTTAATTTGAATGTGACGGTTAAATCAAAATTATAAGGATAGATCTCGAGTGAATCTTCATCACTTGATTGACAGAATGTGAGTGAATCCTCAGTGCTCTCAATTAATTTGAAAGGCTTTTTTCTCACTATACCGTGCTTCGGCATGGTATATTCTTTACCGTCTAAGCGATATTTGTCGTCAAGTAATCGTCCGATAATAGGGAAAAGAATAGGGGATTGTCCGTACCAAATGTCGGTGTTTCCCTGCCATATAAACTCAAAGCCGGTTTTTTTTGATTTGAGTGAGTTTAATTCTGCACCCATTTCTTTTACGGCTAAGGTGAAGTTTTTGTTTTCTGCGCTATAAATCATATTTAACATCCTTTGTTATAAAGTTTAACTGAGGTAGAGTCATCGTGCCCTAAAATGGATACGGAAATAAGCTCGTTTGTTGAAGTCGGAACATTTTTACCGACATAGTCAGCTCTGAAAGGAAGTTCTCTGTGACCACGGTCAACGAGAATTGCTAATTGAATACTTGAGGGTCTTCCTAATTCGAATATAGCCTCAATAGCCGCTCTGACAGTTCTTCCGGTAAAAAGAACGTCATCAACAAGTATTATATCCTTGTTTGCTATATCAAACGGTATGTTTGATTCAGCTACCTCGGGGAGGATGTGTGCTTCGGATAAATCGTCTCTGTAGTGATTTATATCAAGCTCACCGACCTCGAGAGATACACCTTCAAATTTACTGATATTATCTGCGATCTTCTGCGCAATGGGAACACCTCTCGTTTTAATGCCGAGAAAAACGATATTATCAGTTCCTTTATTCTTTTCTACTATTTCGTGTGCTATACGGGCGAGGGCTCTGTTTACAGCCGTTTCATCCATAATTTCTGATTTGAATTCCATTTTAACCTCACAAAAAGCCTTGTCGTGTATGACAAGGCTTTCGTAATATATTTAACCTTATCAATTCACAGATTGATTTAAAAGCCAATTAAAGCATATAAACGCCGGATTCTAACTCTACTAACTCTCTGTCGTTTGTTCTGATGTATCTATATACGGGTTCATCGAATGTCTTGTAATCTTTGACTGTGTAGTCCTTAAGATTAACAGTTCGTATTTTGAACGATTCGTAATTGCATACATACAAAACGTTATCATACATGGAAAGTGAAATAGGATTAAGAAATGCAGTGGAGGAATCTCCTCCGATTCTTAACACTATTTTTTCAGTAGAAGGGGAATATCGGATTATACAGTTGTTGTCGGGTACAACGCACCAAATATATTTTCCTTCGGGTGCAACACCGCTAATGGGACAATCTTTGTATTGAAGGTCGCCCGTCCAATAAAGCTCACCTTTGTCGTTGAATAAGCCCATTTCGCCGCTTGCGTACGTTACTGCAACGTGTTTGTTGGGCAATACGGCGGCATCGCAATATAAGAAATCGCTAAGCTGTTCAGCAATCTTTTCGAAGTTATCGCCAAATTTATTGAGCAGATAAGCACTTCTTGTACTTGCTGTAGGGCGCTCCAGCTTTACGTCGTAGGTGAAGAAGGAAACCTTTGTTACTCCGCTCGGTAAGGTATCTTTTCTCGCAACTATTATTCCTTTGTTGAACGGAATAATATCTACGATATCAATATCCATTAATTTTTTCATTGATTATACCTCTTTGGAACTATCAAACTTGTTGATCTGATAGCATAAAGTCATCAATGAGTCGCCAAGATGTACGTTTTCAACCGCAACACCTTCATAACGACTTACAAGATCATATTGAGTAAAATTCCAGAAGCCTTTGATACCGAGAGAAACAAGTTTATCTGCATTTTCTGCGGCATATTCGCTGGGGATACAAAGAATTGCAACAACGGGATTTTCTTTCTTACAGAATTCATCAAGCGTAGCAGAATCCATTACAACCCGTCCGCCAACATAAGTACCAACCACGTCAGGATTGTTATCAAAAATACCGATAAGGTCGAAACCTCTGTTTTCAAAATGAAGGTGAGTTGCAATAGCGTGACCGAGATTACCTGCGCCAATCATAATGGCTTTGGATTTTTTGTCTATGCCAAGAATTGCACCGATCTCGTTGTAGAGCTGTTCTATGTTGTATCCGTAGCCTTGCTGACCAAAACCGCCAAAACAGTTAAGATCCTGACGAATCTGTGATGCAGTTAAACCCATACGTTGAGAAAGCTCTTTTGAAGAGATTCTCACAATACCCATATTCTTGAGTTCTTCGAGATATCTGTGGTATCTGGGTAATCTTTTTATAACCGGGATTGAAACCTGATTATTATTTTTCATCATAAACCGTCCTTGTAATTAATCTAAAGTCTGGAGTGTTTCCATAACGTATTTGCCGAATTCTTCGCAAGTACAACCGTCATCACGACCTGTTATGGTAAGCTTCTTTTCTGTTATCATACAGATATCGAGAGCCTTCTCAAGCTTGTCTGCTTCTTCCTGTTTGCCGATGTGTGAGAGAAGGAGAACAGTAGCTCTGAGCATTGAGCAGGGGTCAGCGTACTGTCCGCGGCCTTCCTTGATCATACGGGGAGCTGAGCCGTGAATAGCTTCGAACATAGCGTACTGTTTACCGATGTTTGCGCTACCTGCGGTACCAACACCACCCTGGAACTCTGCTGCTTCGTCGGTTATGATATCACCGTAAAGGTTGGGGAGAACAAATACCTTGAAATCTGTTCTGCGCTTCTTGTCGATAAGCTTTGCGGTTGTGATATCGATATACCATTCATCAGTGATGATTTCAGGATAATCCTTAGCAATCTCTTTGCATAGATTAAGGAATTTACCGTCTGTTGTTTTGATGATGTTTGCCTTTGTGATGATGGAAACACGTTCCTTCTTATTGTTGCGAGCATATTCGTAAGCAAGCTTTGCAATTCTTTCTGTACCTTCGGTAGTTGTTACTACGAAGTCCATTGCGAGCTCGCCGTCAACGTCAACACCCTTTGAGCCTACTGCATAAGCACCTTCTGTATTTTCGCGGAAGAATGTCCAGTCGATATTCTCCTCGGGAATCTTAACGGGACGAACGTTTGCGAAAAGGTCAAGAGCCTTTCTCATAGCAACGTTTGCACTTTCGATATTGGGGAGACCGTCACCCTGCTGAGGTGTGGTTGTGGGTCCCTTAAGGATAACGTCACAAGCCTTAAGCTCTTCCATAACGTCATCAGGGATAGCCTTCATAACCTTAGCGCGGTTCTCGATTGTGAGACCGTCTATATACTTGAATTCGATCTTACCTGCATCAACGTCATCCTTAAGCATAAACTTAAGAACGTTTGCAGCTTCGTTTGTGATGATCGGGCCGATACCGTCGCCGCCACAAACACCAACAACGATTTTATCAAGAGACTTAAAATCCTTGAATTCCTTTGTTGATTTGATTTTTTGATTGCGAGCATCCTGTTCTATAAGGAGCTGTTTGAATTTAGCGAGGGCGTTCTCAATCTGTACTTCTGTCATTATTTGTTTTCCTCCTTGGTATAGTCAAGCAAGCCACCTGCAGTAAGAATGTCGATCTGTCTTTCTGATACGTCACAGATGAGCTTGTATTCTTCGTTTTTAGTTTCATTTTTGAGGGTGATTTCTTTGCCTGCTTTAAGCTCTGCCTTGATTGCGGGGAGAGTAAGCTTATCGCCAACGGAAATCTTGTCGTAATCGTCTGCATCTACAAAGTTAAGAGGAAGAATGCTTGCGTTCACGAGATTTGCCTTGTGAATACGAGCAAAGGATTTTGTAATAACCGCCTTAACACCGAGATAAAGGGGAACAAGAGCAGCGTGCTCTCTTGATGAGCCCTGACCGTAGTTGTTACCACCGATGATAATGCATGAACCTGCTTCTTTACAATGCTCTGCAAAGTTCTCATCGCACTGACGGAAGCAGAACTGTGAAAGATAGGGGATATTTGAACGGAAGGGGAGAATCTTTGCACCTGCAGGCATAATGTGGTCGGTTGTGATGTTGTCTTCAACCTTGAGTACTGCAGTAGCTTCGATAGCATCAGCAAGAGGAGCTGTCTTGGGGAAGGGCTTGATGTTAGGGCCATAGTAAACCTCAACTGCATCTGCTTCTTCCTTTGTTTCTGCGGGCATTTCGATCATGTTATCGTTGATGATAAATGACTTGGGAAGAGTAACGGAGATGTCCTCTGACCATGTGGTAGCATCTGTGAGTACACCTGTAATAGCGGATACTGCTGCTGTCTCGGGGCTAACAAGATAAATCTGTCCGTCTGCCGTACCGCTTCTGCCTTCGAAGTTTCTGTTGAAGGTTCTGAGTGACACACCCGCTGTCTTGGGTGACTGACCCATACCGATACAAGGACCGCATGCACTTTCGAGAATACGAGCACCTGCATCAATCATATCAGCAAGAGCGCCATTGAGTGCGAGCATATTAAGAACCTGCTTGGAACCGGGAGCTATACCGAGAGATACAGAAGGATGAACCTTCTTGCCCTTGAGAATCTTAGCAACCTTCATCATATCGAGAAGAGAAGAGTTGGTACAAGAACCGATAAGAACCTGGTCAACCTTGATTTCGCCGATTTCAGAAACAGATTTAACGTTATCGGGCATATGAGGCATAGCAGCAAGGGGCTTAAGAGCACAGAGATCGATGTCGATAACTCTTGAATACTCTGCATCCTCGTCGGGAAGAAGCTCGACCCAATCCTGCTCACGGCTCTGAGCCTTCATAAAGTCGTATGTAATCTCGTCAGAGGGGAAGATTGATGTTGTAGCACCAAGCTCAGCACCCATATTAGTGATGGTAGCTCTTTCGGGAACTGTAAGAGTCTTGACACCTTCGCCACCGTATTCAATAACCTTTCCGACGCCACCCTTTACACTAAGGATTCTTAATACTTCAAGAATAATATCCTTAGCAGCAACGTAAGGGGAAAGCTTACCGATAAGATTAACCTTGATTACTTCGGGCACTGTGATGTAGTAAGCGCCACCACCCATAGCAACTGCAACGTCGAGACCACCGGCGCCCATAGCAAGCATACCGAGACCGCCACCTGTAGGTGTATGGCTGTCAGAACCGATGAGTGTCTTGCCGGGGATACCGAATCTCTCTAAATGTACCTGATGGCAGATACCGTTACCGGGTCTTGAATAACGAACGCCGCGCTTTTTACAAACTGTCTGAATGAATTTGTGGTCATCGGCATTTTCGAAACCTGTCTGAAGAGTGTTATGGTCGATATATGCTACAGAGAGTTCAGTTTTTACTCTGTCAATATCCATTGCCTCTAATTCGAGATAAGCCATTGTGCCGGTAGCGTCCTGGGTTAAAGTCTGGTCGATTCTGATGCCGACTTCGTTACCGGGTGCATATTCACCGTCAACAAGGTGACTTTTGATGATTTTTTCACATAAAGTAAGTCCCATTTGTTTTTCCTCCGAAACTTGTTCATATTTTTAACAAAGATATTTTAATATGTTTTATATCCTTTGTCAACGATTATTATAATAATTATAATATAATTTTACTAAAAATATTGTTAGTCAAATCTTGCCTTTTTGTGTCCGTTGTGATATGATAATTTAGTTAAAATAGGATTTTGTGGTTACAATATCATTTGGTGATGATTTTGTATAACTATCTGAAAGATTATTTTGATTTTGAGATGCCTGATAACAATGATTTCAATGATTCTGATACAGAAGAAACAAATTCTTATTCTAATGATGTTTCTGACGGAAGTGTTACGATTTGTAAGAATGGAAAATTCATTCACTGTCTTACGATTATCGGACAGATTGAAGGTCACTACTCTTCTCCGCCCAATACCAAATCAACAAAGTATGAGCACATTATTCCTCGCCTTGTTGCGGTAGAGGAAAATGAGGATATTTCAGGTCTTCTGATTATCCTTAATACTGTTGGCGGTGACATTGAAGCCGGTCTTGCTATAGCTGAGCTTATTTCGGGTATGAAGACTCCTACTGCATCACTTGTTTTGGGTGGTAGTCATTCCATTGGTATTCCTTTAGCTGTAAGCGCCGATAGATCCTTTATTGTTCCTACCGGGTCTATGACGGTTCATCCGGTAAGGATGAATGGGGTTGTTATGGGTGTTCCGCAGACGTTGTTATATCTTAAAAAGATGGAAGAACGAGTGGTTAGCTTTGTTACACGTAATTGTAAGGTCTCGGCGGATAGGTTTCGTGAAATGATGCTTAATAGTGAAGAGCTCGTTTCTGATTTCGGTACTGTTCTCGATGGTGAGAGCGCCGTTGAAGAAGGCTTAATTGATTGTATCGGCAGTTTGTCCGATGCTCTTGAATATTTCAATTCAATTTGATGTGGGGGTTAGTATGAGCGTATTTAAAGCGTTTCTGTTGGGTTTGATTCAAGGTATTACAGAGTTTTTGCCTGTTTCAAGTAGTGGTCATATGTCTCTGTTTTATCACTTTGCCGGTGTTTCGGGCGAGACCGCAGGATTATTTTCTGCGATGCTACATATAGGTACCTTGGTTGCCATTCTCATTGTTTTTTATAGACCGATATATGAGTTGTTCCTTGAATTTATAGAGGTTGTAAAGGATATAATCGGACGTAGATTTTCGTTTAAACTCAGCGATATGTCTGAGACAAGAAGAATGCTCTTTATGTTCATAATATCGTGTGTTCCGTTGTTGCTTCTTCTTATTCCTGTCGGTGGCGGAAGAAATCTTATGGATTTAGTCGGTGTGGTTGGTGCAGATGACAGCATACGTGCCGAGGGTGTCTTCTTCATGATTACGGGATTTATACTTCTTTTGGGTACGTTTACCGCGGAAACAACAACGCATTTTACTAAGATTGATACACCAAAGGCCGTTTTTATCGGTGTTGCTCAGTTTTTCGCTGCATGCTTCCCCGGAATTTCTCGTTCGGGTTCAACTATTTCAACGGCTATGTGCTTGAGAGTATCTAAGAAAGACGCGGTTAGATACTCATTTATACTTTGTGTTCCTGCTGTTTTAGCAAGCGGTCTCGTTGAAATGAAGGATGCAATTGGATCAACACAAACGATCTCTGTACTTCCTCTTCTTGTTGGTGTTGTTACTTCAGCCGTAGTGGGTATATTCGGAATCAAGCTTCTTGAAATATTGATTAAGAAAAATTTGTTTAAATACTTTGGTTATTATTGTCTCGCATTGGGCTTTATCGTTACCGTAATCGGTACCGCTGAAGCATTTGCTTAAAAGGAGTTTTTAGGTTGGCAAAGAAAAAGAATCAGAATGTTGGTGCGAAGGGTAAAAGCAATAAGCAACCCCAAAAGAAAAACGCGCCCGCTAAGAAATCAATAAATGACAGCAAACAGAAATCCATTTTTATATCATTTTTTGTTGCTTTATTTATGCTTGCCATTGTTTTTATAGATGGTGGTAGTGTATGGGGATTCTTCAGAAATATAATTTTCGGTCTTTTTGGGTTCTATGCTTATCTTGTGCCGTTCTTTATGTTGTTCTGCATTGGTGTAGCTGCATTCGGTAAGGATAGTAGAGGATACAAAATTAAAGTTACTGAAGGCTTTTTTGTTTTCGTGATGGTAATTTCCTTTATACACGTTATCGGCTCCAAGGAAGGTCTCGATTATTGGGAGCATGTTGCTGAAAACTTCAATCTTTTTAAAGAAAAGGGTGAGTTGGGTACAGGTGCTTTTGGTGCACTTCTTGGCGGTATATCCCTTGTTATTACCGGTTACAATAAAGCGGCAGCGGTTGCTATTACGATAATTCTTCTGGCTGCATTCTTAATGATATTTACCGGTACGAGTGTTCTTAAGCTCCTTCAGTCTTTGAGAGGCCCTGCAGAAAAGGTTAGTGAGTATGCAGGTGAGAAGATGGAGGAAATAAAGGAAAACTATGCCGCATCCTTTGAAGAAATGAAGGAGAAGAGAGAAGAGAAAGCTCTTAATGCCGAAAAGGGCAGGAAGGTTCGCGGTAACAAGCATCAGATCGATCTTGACATTCCTCTTGATGATGAAAGCTTTGAGGATGTAGGTGTTGAACCTATAATAGATAATAGTGCTCCGGAGAATGTTACCGCCGAGGATATTATTGAGCTTTTCAATGATAAGATCGACGAGGTTCCCGAGGAACCCCCTGTGGATACATACGAGGATATTTACTCTTCCTTCGACGTTCCGAAGGATCAACCTGTTGATGATACAACTATTGATGTTGATTCCGAAACGGGTGAGGTTATCGAGGAGGTAAATGAAGAGGATACCGTTGCCGAAATCGACGTTGCTCCTGTTGAAGAGCCTAAGCGCAATTATGAGCTTCCTCCTATAGACTGTCTTGATGCACCTAAGCGTAGCTCGTCTGCCGGTAACGGTAATGAGCTTAGAGAAAAAGGGGAGACTATTGTTAAAACTCTCCAAAGCTTCGGTGTAGGTACTCGTATCGTTGAGATTTGTCAGAGCCCCTCTGTTACAAGATTCGAATTACAGCCTGAGCCCGGTGTTAAAATCAGTAAGATTACTGCACTTGCTGACGATATCGCAATGAATCTAGCTGCATCGGGTGTTCGTATTGAGGCTCCCATTCCTAATAAAAATGCCGTTGGTATTGAAGTGCCGAATGCAGAAAAGGCGATGGTTACTCTTCGTGAAATCATCGAGAGCGATTCTTATCAAAATTCAAAATCAAAGCTCAACGTTGCACTTGGTAGAGATATTCAGGGTGAAGCAACGTGCGCAGATCTTGCTAAGATGCCCCACTTGCTTGTTGCAGGTACAACCGGTTCGGGTAAGTCGGTTTGTCTTAATACAATGATTGTAAGTTTGCTTTACAACGCATCTCCCGATGAGGTTAAGCTTATTATGATTGACCCAAAGAAGGTTGAGTTTACAGTTTATAAGGCTATTCCGCATCTTCTTGTTCCTGTTGTTGCAGACCCGAGAAAGGCGGCAGGTGCTCTTTCTTGGGCTGTTGCAGAGATGGATAAGCGATATGCTCTCTTTGCAGAAAACGGCGTAAGAAATCTTCAAGGATATAATACCTACGCAGTATCTCACGGTCTTCCCAAGATGCCGCAGATCGTTATCATTATTGATGAGCTTTCCGATCTTATGATGGCTGCATCAAACGAGGTTGAGGATTCTATTTGCCGTCTTGCACAGAAGGCTCGTGCGGCGGGTATGCATCTTATTGTTGCTACTCAGAGACCTTCGGTAGATGTTATTACCGGTCTTATCAAAGCAAATATTCCCAGTCGAATTGCTTTTGCTGTTAAGTCTCAGATCGACTCACGTACAATCATAGACACTCAGGGTGCAGAAAAGCTTCTCGGTAACGGTGATATGCTTTACTGTCCCGTTGGACTTTCAAAGCCTGTTCGTGTTCAGGGCTCTTACGTATCTGATGATGAGATTGAGCGAGTTATCGATTTCGTTACTTCTCAGGGTGAGGTTAAATACGATGATTCCGTTATGCAGGAAATCGAGATTAAGGCAAGTCAGGCCGGCGGCAAGAAGAAGGGTGCAGAGGTTGTTGTGGAAACGGGCGGCAACTCTGATTACGACGACGATATGATACCCAAGGCTATTGAGGTTGTTGTAGAAGCGGGAATGGCATCCACAACACTTCTTCAGAGAAAGCTGAAGCTTGGCTATGCACGTGCGGCTCGTATTGTGGACGAGCTTTCCGAAAAAGGAATTATCGGTCCCTTTGAAGGAAGTAAGCCTCGAAAGGTTCTTATTACCAAAGAGCAGTGGTATGAAATGCAGGCGAATTCATCATCATCTGCTCCCAAGCAGCTTAGCGTTGATGATATTCCTGTACAGAGTGAGCCCAAGAGTGCAGAGCCTGCTACGGTTATTGCCGACAATCACAACTATTTCGGCGGTCAGGTAAATAACGAATTTAACGAGGATTAAAAATGGATATATTTGTTGAATATCTTGACGGGGAGTACGCTGTTTGCAGACTTCCCGACAGAAACAAAAATATTATAAGATTACCTTTGAGTGAGCTTCCTTCGGGAACTAAGGAGCTTGACGTAATTACTATGAGAGACAACGGTTCTTTTTTAATAAATGATTACGCAAAGGAAATCAGAATGAAAAAGATAAGTAAATATTTAAAATATAAGAAATATTGCTTTGAAATCGGAAAATAATTTACAAAAAAGTATTGCTTTTTTTGGTAAAAGGTGATATACTTTCCGAGTTAAAAAACTCACGTGGGGTAGATTGCCGATGTCGTGTGCACTATATAGTGTGGTGTTGGTGAGTCGAAACCTTGCGGCGGTTTAACAAAAAGGAGGACAAAATTATGTCAGTAGTTTCAATGAAACAGTTACTCGAAGCAGGTGTTCACTTCGGACACCAGACCAGAAGATGGAACCCCAAGATGGCTCCTTACATCTTCACAGAGAGAAATGGTATTTATATCATCGACCTTCAGAAGACAGTAAAGAAGCTTGAAGAGGCTTACACCTTCATCAACCAGATCGCTCAGGAGGGCGGCGAAGTACTTTTCGTAGGCACAAAGAAGCAGGCTCAGGATTCCATTAAGGAAGAGGCAGAGCGTTGCGGTATGTCTTTCGTAAATGCTCGTTGGCTCGGCGGTATGCTCACAAACTTCCAGACAATCCAGAAGAGAATCAGAAGACTTGCTCAGCTCAACGCTATGGAAGCTGACGGTACATTCGATCTTCTTCCCAAGAAGGAAGTTATCAAGCTCAACCTCGAGAGAGAAAAGCTTGAGAAGTTCATGGGCGGTATCACAGAAATGAAGAAAATGCCCGCTGCTATGTTCATCGTTGACCCCAGAAAGGAAAGAATCGCAGTTCTCGAAGCAAAGAAGCTCGGTATTCCGATCGTTGCTATCGTTGATACAAACTGTGATCCCGATGAAATTGATTACGTAATCCCCGGTAACGACGATGCTATCCGTGCAGTTAAGCTTATTGCAGGCGCAATGGCAGACGCTATCATCGCAGGCCGTCAGGGTGAGCAGACAGTTGCAGCTGAAGAAGCAGCTGAAGAAGCAGCTGAATAATCAATCACTTTAAATTTATCCCTAAGGGAGGAAATAACTATGGCATTCACAGCTCAGGACGTTAAAAACTTAAGAGAAAAAACAGGCGTTGGTATGATGGAGTGCAAGAAGGCACTTACAGAAGCTGACGGTGATATGGATAGAGCATTCGAAATCCTTCGTGAAAGAGGCCTTGCAGCTTCCGAGAAGAAGGCAAGCAGAATCGCTGCAGAAGGCGCTATCATCGCTTACACAGATGAAGCAACAAAGACAACAGTTCTTCTCGAGATCAACTCCGAGACAGACTTCGTTGGTAAGAACGATAAGTTCCAGGCTTTCGGTCTTAACGTAGCAAAGACAATCGCTGCTAACAAGCCCGCATCGGTTGAGGATCTTGCAGGTCTTGCACTCGTTGATTCTGACAGAACAGTTCAGGAAGCTCTTAACGATCTTATCCTCGTTATCGGTGAAAACCTCAAGATTCGTCGTTACGAAATCGTTGAAGGTGATGTTGTAACATACATTCACGGCGGCGGCGCAGTTGGTGTTGCTGTTAAGTTCGAGACAAATCTCGAAGATAAGGCAGAGTTCGTTGCAATGGGTAAGAACATTGCTATGCAGGTTGCAGCTATGACACCCGCATACCTCAGCAAGGAGTCTATCTCTGAGGATGAGCTTGCAAAGATGAAGTCTATCACAATCGATAGCTCACTTAACAAGCCCGAATCTCTTCCCAAGCCCATTCTTACAGCTCTTTTCGACAAGGCTCTTGCAGAGAACCTTTTCAGCGCAGAGGATGTTGCAGCATACGAAGAGCAGAAGAAGAGCAACTACCTCTTCAACTTCCTTTCTAAGGAAGCAGTTGCTACTCTTGCACAGCTTGCTATTGCAGGTAAGGAAGAGTATATGAACAATAAGATTTTCGCAGGCGCAGTTGAGGGCCGTATCAAGAAGCAGATCAAGGAAACATGTCTCCTTGAGCAGGCATTTGTTCGTTCCGATCTCTTTGACGGTTCTGTTTCCGGCTACGTTGCGGATGTTGCTAAGAAGACAGGTTCAGATATCAAGGTTGTAAGCTTTATTCGTCTTGAAAAGGGCGAAGGTCTCGAAAAGAGAGAAGACAATTTTGCTGACGAAGTTGCCAGCATGATGAAATAAGTTTTCTTTAATGGACGGCTTTCGTCAGAGAGCCGTCCATACCCATTTTTAAATTTTACTACGAAAACAAGGCATAATTGCTTTATATAAATTTTTTAATCTTTAGCCGAAAGGCAATCTAATAAACTGGAGAGATTATAATGGAAAGAAAAGTCGGTACAGTTTCCAGGGGTATTCGTTGCCCTATCATCAGAGAAGGCGATAATCTTGTTGATATCGCTGTTACAAGTGTTATTGAAGCTGCTGAAAGCGAAGGCTTTGAGCTTCGTGACAGGGACGTTGTATCTCTTACCGAATCAATCGTTGCTCGTGCTCAGGGTAACTATGCAAAGGTAGAGGACATCGCCGCAGACGTTAAGGCAAAGCTTGGCGGAGAGACAATTGGTGTTATTTTCCCCATTCTTTCACGTAACCGTTTTGCTATCTGTCTCAAGGGTATCGCAATGGGCGCTAAGAAGGTTGTTCTTATGCTTAGCTATCCCAGCGATGAGGTTGGTAACGCTCTTCTCACATACGACCAGCTTGACGATGCTGGTATCAATCCTTATTCAGACGTACTTTCTCTTGAAAAGTACAGAGAGCTCTTCGGTGAGAATAAGCATGAATTTACCGGCGTTGACTACGTTCAGTATTATTCTGATATTATTAAGGATGCAGGCGCAGAGGTTGAAATCGTTTTCGCTAACCAGGCAAAGACAATTCTTAACTATGCAGATTGTATTCTTACTTGTGATATCCACACTCGTGCAAGAACAAAGAGAATTTTAAGAGAGGCAGGAGCAAAGGTTGTTTGCGGTCTTGATGATATTCTTAGCTCTTCTGTTAACGGTGGCGGATGCAACGAGAAGTACGGTCTTCTCGGTTCAAACAAATCTACAGAGGATACTATTAAGCTTTTCCCCAGAGAATGTCAGGGTCTCGTTGAAGATATTCAGGCAGAGTTCCTTAAGAGAACAGGTAAGCATATCGAAGTAATGGTTTACGGCGACGGTGCTTTCAAGGATCCTCAGGGTAAGATCTGGGAGCTTGCTGACCCGGTTGTTTCTCCTGCACATACTGCAGGTCTTATCGGTACTCCCAACGAGCTTAAGCTCAAGTATCTTGCAGATAACGATTTCAAGGGTCTCTCCGGTGCAGAGCTTAAGGAAGCTATCTCCAACAGCATCAAGGCGAAGTCTGATAACCTCGTTGGTAACATGGCTTCTCAGGGCACTACACCCAGACAGCTTACAGACCTTATTGGTTCACTTTGCGACCTTACAAGTGGTTCAGGTGACAAGGGTACACCTATTATTCTTGTTCAGGGCTACTTCGATAACTATACAGACTGAGGAGGTTAAATTATGGAAATCTTAAGACGTCCTGACAGTATGGAAAGAATTACAAGCGTTGAACTTGCAAATGCTTTTATTGATGAGCAGGTTGCAGCAGTTCGTGCTCAGGTTGGCGATAAGAAGGTATTGCTCGCACTCTCCGGTGGTGTTGACTCTTCCGTTGTTGCAGCTCTTCTTATTAAGGCTATCGGCAAGCAGCTCGTTTGTGTACATGTTAATCACGGTCTTATGAGAAAGGGTGAAAGCGAGCAGGTTATCGAGGTTTTCGGTAAGCAGCTTGATGCAAACCTTATCTATATTGATGCAACAGACAGATTCCTCGACAAGCTTGCAGGTGTAAGCGATCCCGAGAAAAAGCGTAAGATTATCGGCGGTGAGTTCATCGAGGTATTCAACGAGGAAGCCAAGAAGCTTGAAGGTATTTCCTTCCTTGCACAGGGTACTATTTATCCCGATATTCTTGAAAGCAACGGTGTTAAGGCTCACCACAACGTTGGTGGACTTCCTGAGGATATGGCTATGGAGCTTGTTGAGCCTGTAGCACTTCTTTACAAAGATGAGGTTCGTGTTGTTGGTTCTGCTCTCGGTCTTCCCGATGAGATGGTTTACAGACAGCCCTTCCCCGGACCCGGTCTCGGTGTTCGTTGCCTCGGCGCTATTACAAGAGACAGACTTCATGCCCTCAGAGAGGCTGACGCTATTCTCAGAGAAGAGTTTGATAAATGTGGTCTTGCAGGTAAGGTATGGCAGTACTTTATTGCTGTTCCCGACGTTAAGAGCGTTGGTGTAAGAGACGATAAGAGATACGAGGGTTGGCCCGCTATCATCCGCGCAGTTAATACAACAGACGCAATGAGCGCAACTATCGAAGAAATTCCTTATGCAGTTCTTCACCATATTACAGATAGAATCACTCATGAGGTAGAGGGTATCAACCGTGTGCTCTATGACCTTACTCCGAAGCCCATCGGAACAATTGAGTGGGAATAATAACAAATTCCGCAAAATCCTTCTTTTGTAAGGGTTTTGCGGATTCTTTTTTAGGTAATTTTGTTTTCTTGCTTTGAGAAAGTTATCTTTTTATTTTATAATCAAAAGAGGTTTCTTGGGTTGCTTTTGTTTTATATTAATGTTAGAATTGAAAAAAGTATTTGAATTTGGGTGTGGAATAATGGTTGATAAGCGTGTAATACATACTGATATCCTTGTTCTCGGAAGCGGACCCGCGGGATTTGCAGCGGCGTATCGTGCTGCGAAATGCGGCGCCAAGGTAATACTTGTTGTGCAAAATGGTGATATTGGAGGAATCTCCACCTCGGGTCTTATGAGCCATTGGACAGGCAGTTGCGGAAGTCCCTTATATTATGAGATTTTAAAAAGAAGTGCTGAGAAAAACGAGGGTGAATTTAAAAATCAAATTACCAATCTTATCGATCCCGAAAAATTAAAAACACTTTACCTTGAAATGCTTGTTGAGGTTGGTTGCAACGTAATGCTATATACCTTCGCGGAGGATGCGATCTGCGACGGTGACAAGCTTCTCGGCGCTACTGTTATTAATAAATCAGGTAAAACGGATATATATGCCAAAATAACAATCGATGCAACGGGCGACGGTGATATTGCCGCGAGAGCAGGTGCGGAATTTATTCTCGGCAGAGAAAGTGATAATAAAATGCAACCTGCTACGCTTATGTTTAAGGTTGGCGGTGTTGATTATGATCGTGCTGTGTTTTTGGGCTCATTTGAATCAACCTATGAAACACCTAAAGGTGAGCTTCAAGCACTTGCAAAGGAACATATTCCCGCTCCTGCAGGCCATATTTTAACTTATAAAACAACGCTTCCCGGTGTTGTTACGTGTAATATGACGAATGCCATTGATATTGACGGTACTAATGCAGATGATCTGACCCGTGCTACGCTTGTATGTCGCAAACAAATGGACGATATCGTTAAATATCTTCGCGAATTTGTTCCGGGCTACGAGAATTGTTATATTATAAGCTCCGCTTCTCTTATGGGTATTCGTGAAACAAGACATTTTATCGGTAAATACACACTTAATGAGCGTGATATTCTTGATGCAGTTGTATTTAATGATTACGTTGTAAAGGATGCTTATTTTAATTTCGATGTTCACAATATAACGGGCTCGGGATTAGATAAGACAGGTGTACAAAAGTATTTTAAGCAGGAGAAGGGCTATACGATTCCTTATAGGTGTCTTTTACCTCAAGGAAAGGAAAATCTTCTTCTTTGCGGAAGAAATATTTCGGGCACACATATGGCTCACTCGAATTTCAGAGTAATGCCTATTTGTGTAGGAATAGGCGAGGCGGCAGGTGTTGCAGCTTATCTTGCGGTTTCTCGCAACTGTAGTCTTAATGATCTTGATGCTAAAGATATCCGAGAAGTAATAGGTATATAAGCGGTGGTTTTTATTCCCACGGAGGTTAATTGTGGCAACTATACTTTTGATTATAATATATATCGCATTTATAGGTCTCGGCGTACCCGATTCGCTTATCGGTTCTGCCTGGCCTGCGATACATAGTGAACTGAATATTCCTATTGAGGCAGTAAGTGTTATTACCTTTCTCATTTCCGGTTGTACTGTTTTATCAAGTATGTTCAGCTCTAGAATTCTAAATAAGATGGGTACGGCAAGGGTTACTGCTTTCAGTACGGCTATGACGGCATTTTCTTTGCTTGGATTCTCGTTGATACCATCCTTTCTTTTTATGGTACCTTTAGCCATTGTTCTCGGACTTGGTGCGGGTGCTATAGATTCAGGCCTTAATAATTTTGTTGCTCTTCACTGTAAGGCAAGTCATATGAATTTTCTTCATTGCTTTTATGGTGTGGGTGTTTCTTTGAGCCCATATCTTATGTCGCGTGCTTTAAGTAATATAGGCTGGAGAGGTGGCTATCGCTACGCTTTTTACGTGCAGCTTGCTATTACAGTCTTGCTTATTGTATCTATGCCCTTATGGAAAAGGACTGCCTCCAATGAAGATGCGGAAGAGGAGAAGGGTGTAAATCTTTCCTTTTTGCAGATGGCTAAAAGATCAGAAGTGCGACAGGTATGGATAATTATGCTTGTTACTAATGCTATCGAATATGCTTGCGGTGTATGGGGCAGTACGTATCTCGTCGAAGAAAAATGTTTTGAAATGAAGTATGGCGCACTTGCTTTGACAGTATATTATGTGGGTATGTCTATCGGTCGTTTTGTTTCGGGCTTACTTGCAAATAGAATCGGAACATGGAAGCGTATCGGTATGGGTTGTGTTGTTCTTGCTCCCGCTATAACAATTATGCTTCTGCCTTTACCTGGGTTTCTTGCCGTAATCGGATTATTTCTCGTTGGTTTAGGTAACGGCTCCATTTATCCCAATATGATACATCTTACTCCTCATAATTTCGGCAAAGATGTATCTCAAGCTATTATGGGCTCCCAGATCGCTTTTGCTTATATGGGCGTTATGTTAGCGCCTCCATTGGTAAGCCTTGTAAGTAGTTTGTTTGGTATAAGGGTTTATCCCATTCTACTCGCAGTTTTCTATGTTGTGATGGTTATTTCTCTTTATCGCTTTGTTATTAAACTTAAAAAGCAGGGCAGATATGATACAAAGGTATGATTTAAGCAATGGATAAAAATGATAAATTTAGTATAAATAGCTTTAGCTTGCCCAATGCCAAATTTTCACCTGTCTATGTTTGGGTTTGGAATGATGTATGCACTCGTGAAATTGTAGATGAACAGCTTCTTGAAATGCAAAACTTGGGAATCAGGGCGTTTTATATTCTTCCCGAACCAAAGAATTTTCGACCTGACAGTATGCCCACAAACCTTGAACCCGATTATCCATCAGAGAGTTTTTTTGAGCTTTCTGCTTATGCTCTTAAAGAAGGTAAAGCGCGCGGTATGATTTGTTGGATTTATGACGAGGGTGGTTGGCCGTCGGGTAGCGCTTGCGGTAAGGTTATAGAGGATCATCCCGAATATGCACAACAGAGCCTTGAGTTTTATGAATGTTCTTTTTCAGCAGGTGACGTATATAGAAAGTCGAGTGCAAACATCCTTGCTTCTTTTTTGAACGATACTGAAATAATTACCGATGGTTATGTTTTCGCTGAGGATGCTCTTGTTACAGAATACGTTATTCAAAAGGGTGAGGGCAGATATCCCGATTTATTGAACAAGGACGCAACGGAATACTTTATTGAAATTACTCATGAGAAATATGCTAAAGCATTGAATAATGAGTTTTCTGATACAGTTTCTACAGTATTTACAGACGAACCTAAAGCACCGTCGATGCCGTTTAACAAAGGATTGGCGGAGAGGTATGAGGCGACGTTCGGTGAATCAATTTTGCAGTATCTACCCTTGATTTCGAAAAGGGTATCTCCTACAGATAAAAACGTTCATATACTGCATCGATGGTATGATTTGTGCAGTAAAATGTTCTGTGAAAATTTTCTCTCTGTTTGCCGGAAATGGTCAAAAGAAAACGGCGTTTCTTTTACGGGTCATCTTGATAAAGACCATAATCCTCTCGGTTGTATGGATGGTGGCTGCAACTTTAATTTGATGCGTGCACTACGATGCTTTGATATTCCGGGCATTGACGTTATATGGAGACAGATTTATCCCGAAAGTAAAACGGATAAAAGGGATGATATAAACTGCTGTAACGGTTTTTTCCCGAGATATGCCTCATCCGCCGCCGCGCAGAATGGCACAAAGCGTGCAATGAGTGAGATTTTCGGCGTAGCTGGTGAAGGTCTCACTTACGATATAATGAGATACACTGTAGGTTATCAAGCGGTAAGAGGAATTAATATCTTTAATCCGTTTAATTTTCCCCTTGGCAGAGGCGGACAGCGCTTAGCACAAGAATTGCCGATTTTTACAGGAAGTCAACCTTATTATCAATATCTTAAGCATTTTAACAGATATGTTGAAAGATTGTGTTATGTATCTTCTCTCGGAGAGCGTGATTGTGAAACGGCCCTTTATTATCCCGTTTCAGATTTTCAGGGTGGATTAAACGCAGAAGAAATTGAAAAGAAGTTCGAGAGCCTTGGCAGAGCTCTCGAGGATAAATTGATTGATTTTGATATAATTGACGATGATATTATACAGTCTGCGGAAATAACCGATGGATATATTCATATAGGCAGAGCCAATTATAAAAAGATTATTATTCTTGAGGGTGCATATATTCCCGATGCTACTAAGATGTCTTTGAATAAATTTATAGAGCACGGTGTTGAAGTTGCTTACGAAATTACAGGTCTCGAGCCTCCTGTAAAGGTCGTAGGTGATGGGTTACGTGTAATGCACAGAATAGCCGAAAATGCAGATGTTTTCTGTCTGTTCAGAGAGACGGGAGAGAACGGAGATTACAAGATTTATCTGCCCTCGTCAAAGGGATATATTCTTAATCTTGAAAACGGAGAATTACAACTTCTGAAGACGAAAGATAATGTTCTCCATATTTCTCTTGCTATTGGTGAAACGGCTGTGGTTTTACTTACAGATGAAAAGTATATTGCGGCGAATAATAAGGATTTTGAAAGACAATTTGAAATCCCGAACGAGTTTTTATTCAGCAAAGACATAGAGCTTACTTGTAATGAGAATGGTTTTGAAAATATAAATCATTCCTACAAAGGTATTCCTATTGTTTTAGGCGATTGGTCAAGTGTTGTTGGTAGTGATTACTCCGGTAGATGTGTTTATGAAGTTTCTTTTTCTCTTCCCGAGGAAATGATAGGTAAGCAAGGCGAAATAGACCTTGGTGACGTGCACTACGCGGCCGATGTTTATCTTAATGAACAATCATTGGGGGTATCGTTGATGCCACCTTATACCTTGAAAATCCCCGAAGGTGTGCTTAATAAAAACAATACACTAAGAGTGGTCGTAACTAATACTTCGGCTAATTGGTATGCATATACTGATTATTTTGATAAATGGAAAATTGAGGAGCTATCTCCTTATTTTGATGGAGAATTGGAATTGTCCGAGGATTATGTATCGGGCGGTCTCCTTGGCCCCGTTGTGATATATACTGAAAAAATTTAAATGTGGTGATATTATGATAAGCTTTAAACAAAATAACGAAATTACATACGACGACAAGGAATTAATGGAGGAAAATACCTTTATAGATACAGTGGCCGAAAAAACCCCAATTCCGATTTTTGACGAAGTAAAAGATAAGCTACCTCAGCCTATATGGGAGAATCATAAGGATCATATTGATTGTTATTGGAAGGCTTGGGAGATTGCATTCAAAAATCTCTATCAGCCTAAAGAGGGTACGGGCTTTGTTTCTAATTACATTGATGCTGCTTTTAACGGATGTATTTTTATGTGGGATTCTGCCTTTATGCTTATGTTCGGAAAGTATGCAGACAGAATTTTTAAGTTTCAAAAGACCTTGGATAATTTCTATTCTCATCAGCATGTTGATGGATTTATCTGCCGACAGATTGAAGAGGACACAGGTAACGATATATTTGCCCGTCACGACCCCGCGTCAACCGGTCCCGAGGTAATGACCTGGTGCGAGTGGGAATATTATCTCAATTTTGGTGATAAGGAAAGATTATCAAGAGTTTTCCCTTGCCTTGTAGCATATCATCAATGGATGCAGGCGCATTTTACATGGCGTGACGGTACGTATTTCTCATCAGGCTACGGTTGTGGTATGGATAATTGTCCGCGACTTGATGAAAAGTACCATGTATGCTACAGCCACGGTCATATGGTATGGGTAGATGCGTGTATGCAGGAGCTTAACGCTTGTAATCTCCTTATTAAAATGGCTGAGGAATTAGGTAGAGAAGAGTTTATTCCCGACCTTCAGCAGGAGAGTGAGCATCTCTTTAAGGTTATAAATGAAAAGCTTTGGGACGAAAAAACACAGTTCTACTACGATCTTAAAAATGACGATACCTTTAACGGTGTAAAGCATATAGGTGCTTTCTGGGCTCTCCTTGCAAAATGTGTTCCCGAAAGCAGGAAAGAAAGCTTTATTGCTCATCTCAATAATGAGAATGAATTTTTAACTGAGCACAGAGTTCCTACTCTTTCTAAGGATCATCCCGAGTACAATAGAGCAGGTGGCTATTGGTGTGGCTCCGTTTGGGCTCCCACCAACTATATGGTTTTAAAGGGTCTTGATGCTTATGGTGAATATGCCCTTTCCTATGAAATTGCATGTTCACATCTTGATGCGGTAGTTAACGTATTCAAAGATACGGGAACTGTTTTTGAAAATTATTCACCCGAGAAAATAGATGGTGAGTTTAAGAGGGGTAGCTCATCCTTGCCTGATTTTGTTGGTTGGACGGGTATTGTGCCTATTTCTGTTATGTTTGAATATGTTTTCGGTATAAAGCCCGACGCATCCAATAACAGAATTACCTGGCATATAAACCGCCTTGAAAAGCACGGTGTTGAAAAATACCCCTTCGGCACAGAGGGCGAATTAACTCTTATCTGTGAAAGCAGAAGCTCATTAGACGAAAAGCCTAACGTAACAATTAAATCAAACGTTCCCGTTTCAATTGAAATCGTCTGGGGAGACAATAAAGAATTTATTGAAATATAAATATCTATATAGAGTCACAGCAAGATATAAATATTTAATAATTTTTGGATGGTGTGCTTAATGCTTGATTTAACCTTTGAACAATTTAATTCTCTCGAATTCAAACTGTATCATGGTAACCCTGTAATCAAGAATCCATGGAACAGCTTTGTTATTGCTGATCCTTCCGTTGTTGAATCGGAAACATCTCCCGACAGGAAAATTCATCTGTTTGCTCACGGCTTTTTCGGAGTATATCATTACGTAAGTGAGGATGGTGTTTCTTTCAATAAGGTCGGCAGGGTAGTTGCCGATGCAATGCGCCCGAATATAAACCTGATTGATGGCAAATACTATCTCTTTTTCGAGAAAACTCGTCCTGTTATATTCAATCTTTTATCTCTTTTTGGCGGTAAGTGGGAGTCCGATATTTACTGTACCGAATCGGTTGACCTGATGAATTGGTCAAAGCCTTATGCCGTTGTTACCCATACGAAAGAATATGAATCGTACGGAAAGGGTCACGCTATCTCTAATCCTTTTCTTACTGTATTTGATAATAAATACAGAATGTATTATTCCTGTGGTCAGACCTTTATAGAGGATTGTGGCTTCTGCGAGCCGACATACGTTTCCTTTGCAGAGAGTGATTCTGTTTCTTCGGGCTATATTTCACGCGAAGAGCCCGTTATTCGCCCCGATAAGGAGAGTTTATACCTTAACCTATGCTCGGGTTGCCTTAAGGTATATCGCCTCAGAGACTGTTATATAGGCTTACAGAACGGTCTTTATAAAAGGGACGGTATCAGTCATTCGGCAATTGTTTTGCTCAAATCCGATGACGGAGTTAACTTTGAATACGTAAAAGATTTTCTCGTTCCGCAAGAATGCGGTGATAATAAATGGATGGCGCAGTACGTATATGCTTGTTGTCTTTCACAGCAGGGGAATAAGCTCAGACTTTATTTTAATGCCCGTAATACTTCAAGTAATCTGACGGGCAGAGAATCTATCGGTATATTTGAAGCAGATATATAAAGAAAAACCCACCTTTTCGAAGGTGGGTTATCTTTTTAGAACAGTAATATAGCGATACCGACGTAAACGATAATTTCAATTACAGAAAGAGTTAAGAGTGTGATAAGTATCTTTCTGTATTTCTTCGGTAATCTGATTAATAAAATTATCGACAACGTGATTAAACCGACAGGGATCAAAAGGAACAAGAAGGCAAATAAAATCTTTGAAATATTCTGAGATAATTCGTTATCGTATAGAATATCCAAATCTTCCGTGTATAAGGATTCTGCCTCTTGCAGATCCTCGATAAGCTCTTCATTTGTTATTTTTTGAAGATAGATAATATCCTCGTCATCATTGTCGTTTCTATGTTCTTTGTTGTATTGATAATCATAGTAATAATAGGAACCGTCAATTGAATAAACAGAGCCCTTGTTAACACCGATTGAATCCGTATCGGGAATAATGCAGTACACACGATATAATGAGAAAAATGAGTCCTCTTCGCCTCTGTTATACTCAATAGGTTCGTTTTCAAGAAGGTGTTTTGTTGATGTTACTACTCTGTTATCTTCCGGCCATTCAAAATCAATAGTACATTCATCGGTATATCCCGTGAGAAGTTGAGAGTAATCGTCCATATACTCATCCTTCAGGTAATACTTATCCATGTACTCACCGGTATATAATTCTAAAGATACTTCTATCAGTATATCATCATCGTAACTACTGATGTATGATACATATGAAATTGAGTCAGCGATTTCACCTGTTATGATTATATTTTCACTATAAATATCCTCTGAATTTAAAACATCAAAATATAGATTTATATAATTAACAGAGGTATATGTTGAACCGTTTATTTCCACTTTAGTAAAGTCGTCGCTGAAATCGAGCGTATATGTTTTGTCGGATGAAACGTCTTTATCGTTAGTAGTTGTACTGTCTGCCATTACGGTTACGGAGAGGGGAATGAGCAAACACACAACCATAATGATACTGATGATTCTGTTTTTCATAATAATTCTCTCCTTTACGTAAGATTAAGCTTTTTGTCTAAGAGTCTGTAAATGATTAAGTACAAACCTACTAGAATCAGAGCTAAAAACAGCGCTAAAAGCAGTATAGCTAAAAGTATAAACGAAAATCCTTGTCTGGCATTAAGATCCTGAATCCAGTATGCAATACCACTTATACCGAAAAGTGAAAACATCATCAATATGAATGACAATACTGAATTTGTAAGATAATAAATACCTATGGCTGTAAGTACTTTGTTTTTCTTTGTTATTATTGATGCGATCGTGATGCAGAGATAAAGGAAGATAACCGATACACAATTTGCTAATATAAAAATGATAAAGGCAAGCAATAATACTGAGACTATATAGAGTACAGATGCGGCGGTACCGAGATATAATTCCTCGTTCAATATGCTGACTAATTCTTTCCAGTCGTTTATCGTAATAAGTGCTTCACCAATTGATATACGGAGCAGAATGTACAATACAACAAAAGCTACCATTATTGTTGCACTGTAAGAGATGGAACCGAATAAAACCTTGGAGAATAATAATTGATTTCTGTTTGCGGGGAGTGTAAACGTAAGATATCCCTCGTCAGTAAAGAAATTCTTGTAAAATCTCTTGAAAATGAGTATTCCTGTAACGAGTACGTACGCGATCAATCCCAAAAATAAAATTATTGTTCCGAGGGTAGATAAAATTTCAAGACCTATGGGAATATCTCTCGGTTCTGTTGCTATTTTTAAGGCATAACCAACAGGGACAGAGAATGCAACTATGGATAAACTGAGAATAAACCAAATTTTTATGATTGATTTGAAATCATATTTCAGAAGCTTCCGTAACATCTGAACACCTCCCTGAATAACATATCTAACGATTTGCCCGTTTTATTTCTCGTGTCTTCTGCGTTACCACTCATAAGGATAGCACCGTAATATCCCATAAAGATATAGTCATCAAGTATGGGTTCAATATCGCTGATAAGATGAGTGGTAATTATAATAGTAGCATCGGGATTATAGTTGCTTACTATGGTGCTTAGGATATAATCTCTCGCCGCAGGGCCAACGCCCGCAATAGGCTCATCTAAAAGATAAACCTTCGCTTTTCGTGACATTACGAGAATAAGCTGAACCTTTTCCTTTGTACCCTTTGATAAGGTCTTGAGCTTAGCATCAATGGGGATAGATAGATCTGCGAGTAGTTGCGTTGCTCTTTCTCTGTCAAAATCAGAATAGAAATCCTGAAAGAAATCGAGAATGTCCATAACCTTCATAGAATTATCGAAGTATGTTCTTTCGGGAAGGTATGATATTAAACCGCAGGTGCCTTCGCCAACGGGCTTATTATCTACAAATATTTCACCTGAGTTGGGCTGAAGAATACCTGCAATCATTTTTATAAGAGTTGATTTTCCGCAACCGTTAGGTCCGAGAAGACCGATGATCTTACCCGCGGGTATTTCAAGATTCAGGTGATTTATTACGTTAACGTTACTTTTGTACGCCTTGCATAGGTCTTTGATTTGCAATACGCTCATTCAAATGCCTCCTTGACCATCTCGGATATTTCATCATCTGAGATGGATATTTTTTTCATTTCGTTAATAAAAGCCTTAACAGTCTCTTTAGCACACTCGTGACGGCAATTATTGATTTTTTCCGTATTATCCGTAACGAATCTGCCGAGAGTTCCGTGAGGAATAATCAATCCCTCGCCCTCAAGCTCGTTGAATGCTCTTTGAACGGTATTGGGGTTCACCGCCGCGTCGAGAGCAATCTGACGTACAGTTGGAATCTGCTCGCCGGGAGCATATTCGCCCGATAGGATGAATTGCTTTATTCTGTCGGATATCTGTATATATACAGGTCTGTCCGGTGCAAATTTCCAAGCCAATATATCACCCTCCTTGTATTATTGTGTTAATACAAGCATACAACCGTCGTTGCAATTTGTCAATATTTTTTGTTTTACAAAAGTTTTACAATTTTGTAAAGTTTTGTTATTATTCCTTAATTGAACCTAATTCGAAAAAGTGATATAATAGAATAAAATTAATTTCAATTCACTTGAAAGGAGGCTTTCTGATGTCAAAGTCTTATTCTGAAATTACTGATTATATAAAGGAGTTATCCGATATATCAAATGCCAATAACCACATATTACCCGAAATGTATGCGGAGCATAACGTATTCCGTGGTCTTCGTGATGTTAACGGTAACGGTGTTGTTACAGGACTTACCGAGATATCGCGTGTTCAGGCGAAGGAAAAGAATGCAGATGGTGTTCTCGAACCTATAAACGGAAGATTATATTACCGTGGTCTTAATATTAAAGATATAGTTGACGGCTTTACCTCGGAGGATAGATTCGGCTTTGAGGAAACGATTTATCTTCTTCTCTTCTCTGAATTACCTAATGAGGAGCAGTTGGCAAGGTTTAAAGAAACTCTTGCGGATATGCGTACCTTACCCAAATCATTTACACGCGATATGATTCTCAAGGCACCGAGTCAAGATATGATGAATATGATTTCCCGTTGTGTATTGGCGCTTTATTCATATGACGATAATCCTGATGATATTTCTATTCCTAACGTATTACGTCAATGTATGTTCCTTATCTCCATATTCCCGTTATTATCCGTATATGCATATCAGTCATATCAGCATTATTACAAGGAGCAGAGCCTTAATATCCATCTTCCCAAGCCCGAGTATTCCATTGCAGAGAATATTCTCTATCTTCTTCGAGGAGAAAAGGGCTTTAAGCCTATAGAAGCAAAGATACTTGATATGGCTCTCGTGATTCATGCGGAGCACGGCGGCGGTAACAATTCATCCTTTACCACTCACGTTGTTTCATCATCAGGTACAGATACATATTCTGCTATTTCCGCAGCACTCGGTTCTCTCAAGGGTCCTCGTCACGGCGGTGCAAACATCAAGGTTGTACAGATGTTTGACGATATGAAGAAGTCCATCGACACTAAGGATAAAGAGCAGATTGCCGATTATCTTAATAAGCTTCTTGATAAGGAAGCCTTTGATGGCAAGGGTCTTATTTACGGAATGGGTCATGCTATTTATTCCATATCCGACCCGAGAGCAGAGATTCTAAAGTCTTGGGCAAAGGAGCTTGCAATCGCTAACGGCTACGAGGAAGAGTACGAGCTTTATTCTACAGTTGCTGAGCTCGCACCCGAAATAATCGCTAATAAACGTAAAATGTACAAGGGTGTAAGCCCCAACGTTGACTTTTACTCAGGTCTCGTTTACAGAATGCTTGACTTGCCGGGTGAGCTTTTCACACCCTTGTTTGCAATCGCTCGTATTGCCGGTTGGAGTGCCCACAGAATCGAGGAGATACAGAATAACGGAAAGATTATCCGTCCCGCTTATCTCAGCGTTAAACAGCCTCTTGACTATACTAAAATGAGTGATAGATAAAATATACACCTGTTTACGACGTGTAAGCAGGTGATTTTTTTTATAATCTATTGAAGAAAATAATTCTTTGTGATAATATCTCTTTATATTATTAATTGATGTTCGGAGGAGCATATTATGTTAAAGGTTGGTCTTGTTGGTGTTGGCGGTATCAGTGGCGCTCATATTCCCGCTTGGGAAAACAGAGCGGATGCAGAGCTTGTTGCTCTTTGCGATATCCGCACCGAAAGAATGGAAAGATTTGAAAATACAGAGAAGCGTCTCTATACTGATTTAGACGAGATGCTTGCTAATGAAGAGCTTGATATTCTTGATATCTGTCTTCCTACGTATCTTCACGCTGAAGTAGCTATTAAAGCTATGGATATGGGTATCAACGTTGTTACTGAAAAGCCTATTTCTCTTAAGAAAGAGGACGTTGAGCGAGTTTATGCGGCGGCTGAAAGAAACAACGTTAAGTTTATGGTTGCTCAGGTTCTTCGCTTCTGGCCTGAATATGAGCTTCTTAAGGAAATCTATGATTCAAAGAGATACGGAAAGCTTCTTTCGGGTACTATGACCCGCCTCGGTTGCTATCCCCGTTGGAGCTGGGATGGTTGGATGATGGATGAGAAGAGAAGCGGTCTCGTTCCTTTTGACCTTCATATCCACGATCTTGATTATATGGTTTATGCTTTCGGTAAGCCTACCGTTGCGCATAAGTTCCGCTCAAAGCTTCCCGATCAAGATTTTATGAGTATTACATATAACTTCGGCGATTTCTTCATTAATACAGAAGCATCATGGTATGCAACATCATATCCCTTTACAGCAGAATTCCGTTTCCAGTTTGAAGATGCAGTTGTTGCTAACGAGAACGGTAAGATGATAATCTACCTTCGTGATGATGAGAAGATCGATCTTTCTCAGGATGCAGAGGGAGATACGGGTGCTATAAATCTTCCCAAGAGTGATGCTTACGCTAACGAACTTAATTACTTTGCGGATTGCGTTGTTAATAACACTCCTGTCGAGAAAATGTCTCCCGATGAGCTTGAATGTGTGCTTGATATCATCAACAATCTTTGATTTTTTAAGAGACTGTCCGAAAAAAATCGGATAGTCTCCATTTTTTGTATTGCTATTATTTAAATTTTAGAATATACTTAATTTATAATATATAAAAGAGGTGAGAGCAATGCTTGAGATAATCAATAAGTGCGTTAGTGGTATTAGAGAAAAAACCTCTTTTGTTCCTGAGATAGGTATTGTTCTCGGCTCGGGTCTTGGTGCTTTCGGTGAGCAGATAGATATTGAATGTATCGTTGATTATAAAGATATCAAGGGTTTTCCCGTTTCGACCGTAAGCGGTCATGCAGGAAGATTCATATTCGGATACATTCATAACCGTCCCGTTGTAGCAATGCAGGGAAGAGTTCATTATTATGAAGGTTATTCTATGAACGAGGTTGTGTTACCGATTCGCGTAATGAAGCTTCTCGGTATCAAGACGCTTATTTTAACCAATGCCGCAGGCGGTGTTAATGAGAGTTTTAATCCGGGTAATCTTATGCTTATTACTGACCATATTTCTTCCTTTGTTCCAAGTCCCTTGATTGGAAGTAATATAGATGAGCTTGGTACACGGTTTCCCGATATGAGTAATGTGTATTCCGAAAGATTACAGAGGATCATATCAAATATTTCCTTGGAAATAGGAATCGACCTTAAGTCGGGTGTTTATCTTCAGCTTACGGGCCCCAATTACGAGACTCCCGCAGAGATAAAAATGTGCAGAAGTCTCGGTGCAGATGCAGTTGGTATGAGTACCGCTTGCGAAGCAATAGCCGCCAATCATATGGGTCTTGAAATATGCGGTATTTCTTGTATTACCAATATGGCATCGGGTATATTAAAGCAACAGCTTGACCATAAGGAAGTTCAGGAGACGGCAGATAAAGCGTCTGAGGATTTTAAGAGACTTATTTTAGCATTGATTAAGGAGATTTAACTTATGTTTGATGCAGTTAAAATAAAAAACGAGTGCGTTGAATGGATACGCGATTTCTTTGAAAAAAACGGCAAGGACTGCAATGCGGTTGTTGGTATCTCGGGGGGTAAGGATAGCTCTGTTGCCGCCGCACTTTGTGTTGAAGCACTCGGCAGGGATAGAGTAATCGGTGTGTTAATGCCTTGTGGTGAGCAACACGATATCGATATGGCTCAGTTACTTGTTGACCATTTGGGGATTAAGCATTATATTATAAACGTCAAGGAGGCAGTTGACGGTATCATTAACTGTCTTCCTAAAGATTTGTCCATCACATCACAGACTCTGCAGAACGTACCGCCTCGTATCAGAATGTCAACTCTTTATGCGGTTTCGCAAAGTGTTAACGGAAGGGTAGTCAATACGTGTAATCTTTCTGAGGATTGGGTTGGATATTCTACTCGCTACGGTGATTCAGTAGGAGACTTTTCACCTATGTCATTTCTTACTGTTACAGAGGTTAAGGCGATAGGCAGAGTGCTCGGTTTACCCGATGTTCTCGTTGACAAGACGCCCATTGACGGTCTTTGCGGTAAAACCGACGAAGAAAATCTCGGTTTTACGTACGCAGAACTTGACAGATACATCAGAGAAGGTATAATTGAAGATGTAGAAAAAAAGGAAATTATCGACAGAAAGCATAAGGCTAATCTCTTTAAGCTTGAGTTTATGCCTTGCTTTAAGCCGACTATTGAATATTAATTTTAAAGGAGATTTTTGGGTATGGCAGAATTTAAGTATGAAATCAAGGAAAACTTAGGCGTGTTGTCTGAGAATCCTAACGGTTGGTCAAGAGAGCTTAACCTCATTTCTTGGAACGAAGGTAAGCCGAAGTATGACATCCGTGACTGGGCTCCCGAGCACGAGAAGATGGGTAAGGGCATCGGTCTCACTAAGGAAGAGCTTGAAGCACTTTACGATATCATCGGCGAAGTTTTAGGTAAATAAAATTACATAATAAAAGAACCTATCCCAATCGGGATAGGTTCTTTTCGTTATAGTATCATCGCGAGTGTTATAGTGATACAGATAAGGAAATATCCGTGTACTACGAGAGTTCTGTTACCTTTGATTACATTTTGGAAAAGCTTTGCTAAACCTAAATCTGCCGAATCTACCGCCTCTGCTTTTTTCTTCGCTTCCTTTATAAATTCAGGGATTATGACTATAAATGTCAGTAATTCATATATTACGGTATATAGAATAAATGTGAATTTATAATCGAACAGATCTTTTGCAATAAAGGTGAGTAGTAAGATTACTGCTCCGAGTATTGAGAGGGGGATTTTAAGAATAAGGGATTTTTTCGGAGTCATTTTACCCTCGTAAGCAACCTCTTGAACTATAACCCAGAATAGAATAAAGAATGATGTTATTCGTGCGGTCTTATCATCACCGAGACATATCATAATAAAGGGGAGTGATGAGTATAAGATAAACTCTGTAGGCTCGAGACTTCTTTTATAAATAGAGTATGCTTTTGAAAATTTAGATTCATCAGACGGTTTTTTTATAAAGTAGTGAGCCATATCTCCCCCAAGGAGTAATAACCATATTATGAGAAGTATAAGGGAGAGTATCTTATTGTATGGTTTGAGACCTGTTGTCATCTCAGGATTAAATACAATATCTCTGAACGAGTTATGTGTTAAAATTAAGCCGATGGCCGCACCGAGTCCGCCAAAAGCGCCGAAGGTACATTCCATTGCTTTCCAGCCTTCAACTCCTCGTGAGGGAGAGAACAGCTTACCAAAGGAACTTTCTGTTTCATCGGCATACTGTCTTGAGTAAACTTGGATAAGCTGACCGAGAACCCAACCTAAACCACCGAAGATACCGCAGGACAAGGGGAATATGATAGAGAAAAGGTTTCCTCTTATGATGTTATAAATGAATAGTGACGTAAATATTCCGAGCATAGCGCCCCATGACTCTTTACGAGTTTTAGAGAAATATATACGGGGATATTTGTTATCATTGACATCGAGAGGGTGATTAAATATTTTATAAAAAAGTATGGCTAAAAGAGGGGTAATAATTATTATTACAATCAAATCAATTATCCCGAATACTCTTGAAACTGCATTTACTCCCGTTGCGAATATAGCTCCGAAAACACCGAACCATAAAAAGCCCTTCACAAGAAGTGCAATAAGTCCTTTTCGCATATTCGTTGCGGGTCGAGCACTCATAGAAAAGGACAACGTTTCTCCGTACGTCATACATCCTCCGAAGTACATAGCAACTGCACCGAGAGCGGAGAATATGTAAAAATGTTCCTGAACAATAAGAATATCACTGAATAGCGCAAGCAGACCGCCAATAATTGCACCGGGAAGCATTGCCCCCTTTTCGCCGCCGATTGTAGTACCTCGCATACCCCAACCATATGAAGCGGCAGGAATTATAGTCAGTATCAGTAACGTAGCAGTAATTGCATCCATCTGATATTATTCCTCCAATAATAATTTACCGTATGCACAACCCGTAGGTACCGTTTGAAGAAGTTCAAAGCCGTTTCTTTCGTAGAATCTTCTCGCGCCATCATTTTCTTCGCCGACAATAAGCATAACACCCTTTACGCCGAGGCTTTTGAGATTTTCACAGAATGCGTTTATTAACTTTGAGCCGAAGCCCTTGGATTGATATTCGGGAAGAATATCAATGTGTAAATGAGCGGGATATTTATCCTTGTAAATAGCGTGATCGAACATCTCTGTAAGTGCTTCGCCGAGATATGCCCTGTTGTTTAGACTTGCTACCTTACGGATATACTCACCGAAATTCTCCTGGTAATAGTCGTAATCCTTCGAGCCGTATATATATCCAACAGCCTTGTCATTATCATCTGCGATAACGTAGCAGATATCGGGCTCCTTTTCAACGTAATATCTTGAAAACATCCACTCAACGTAATCAATAACATTTTGAGGGAAGTTTGTTTTTATCATATCGTTAAGACAAATGTATATAACCTGCTCTTTGTCAGATTCTTTGTATTTTCTGATTTCCATTTTTTATCTCCTAAACTGTTTTTTATAATTATATCAATATTTTAAATAAAAGTCTATTTATTTTTATAACACGGTGTGTTAATATATTGCGTAGAGGTGTTGAATATGAAAATTATCAAAAACGGTGTATATCCTACAATGGTTACACCTTTTACAGATGATAACAAGATTGATTATGATGGTGTCAAGCAGCTTCTTAAGTGGTATGAGGAAAAAGGAGTTGACGGTATTTTCGCTATCTGTCAGAGTAGTGAGATATTCTACCTATCCTTTGAGGAAAGATTAGAACTTCTTAAGTTTATTATGGCTAACAAGCCTGAGGGAATGGATATCGTAGCGTCAGGTCATACTTCTGATGATTTAGATGTACAGATCAAGGAAGCAAAGGCATTTATTGAAACAGGTATCGACGCATACGTATTTATTTCAAACAGATTTGCTTCTGCCGATGAGAGCGACGACGTTTTGTTTGAGAGAATGGAGTACGTTGCAAACGCTCTGCCTGAGGTTGCTTTCGGTGTTTACGAATGTCCGTATCCTTATAAGAGAGAGCTTACTCCTTACGTTCTTAAGAAGATGGCAGAAAGCGGCAAATATACATTTATAAAAGATACCTGCTGCAGTCTTTCAAAGATCAGAGAAAAGCTTGATGCAATTGAAGGAAGCACGATTAAGCTTTACAATGCAAATGCGGCTACTCTTCTTGAAAGCCTTAGAATGGGTTGCCACGGTTATTCGGGTGTTATGGCAAACTTTCATCCCGACCTTTATTCGAAGCTTATTAAAGCAATTGAAGAGGGCGATGATGACAAGGCAGAATTCCTTCAAAATCTCGTCGGCTTCTTCTCCGTAACCGAGTGTCAGTGCTATCCCATCAATGCAAAATATTATCTTAGCTTGGACGGATTGAATATTACCTATAACTCTCGAACAAGGAATCCTGCTGAATTCACAGAAACAAGACGTCTCGAAATAGAACAGATGTATAAGTTTACAAAGGAAATCGAAAAGAAATATTCATTATAATTTTCAATAAAAATTTGAACGAGCCACGAAAGTGACTCGTTCTTTTTTGTGTGTTTAGTTGATTTTTTCGCCCATACAGTAAACTTCGATTCCGTCGGTGTTGCCGTCGAGCTTGTAATCGGTCATCTTGCCGTCTTTCCAAGCGATGTCAACAGTTACGTTGCCCATAGCCTTAAGTCCCTTTACAGAGCCTTCTGACCAAAGAGAGGGTAATGCAGGAAGAAGGAAAATCTTACCCTTTCTCGACTGTAAGAGCATTTCACAGATGCCGCTTGTGCAGCCGTAGTTACCGTCGATCTGGAAGGGGGGATGAGCGTCGAAGAGGTTGGGATACGTACCGCCACCGCGACGAACGTGTTTCTTAGCGGGAACGGGTGAAAGCTGAATATCAACGAGCTTTAGTGCGTGGTCGCCATCCCAAAGACGAGCCCACATATTTATCTTCCAGCCAAGGCTCCATCCGGTGCCGTTATCACCGCGAAGCTCAAGAGATCTTATACAAGCTTTGGCAAGGTTGGGAGTTTCGTCAGGAGTGATGAGATTGCCGGGATGAAGACCGTAAAGATGAGATTTGTGTCTGTGATGAGGCTCGTGCTCCTCCAACTCCTTGTACCATTCGAGAAGCTCACCTCTTGAACCAACCTTGAAGGGGAGAAGTCTGTCGAATTTTTCTTTAAGCTCATTTTTGAATTCTTCGTCAAAGCCCAAGGTTTCGCAAGCATCTATAGTATTGATAAAGAGCTCCTTAATGATGCTCATTGTCATTGTTGTGGTTTCGCTGAGACTGGTTCTTTTGCCGTCAATTTCGAATTCGTTTTCGGGAGAGGTCGAGGGAGCGCAGATTAGATAACCGTCCTTGTCCTCAATAAGAAGATCGAGCATAAACTCACAGCACTTCTTCATAATGGGATATGCAGTGTTTTTAAGGTAATCAGTATCCATTGTATAAAGATAGTGATTGTAGATGTGCTGACAGAACCAACCGCCCGCCATTGGCCAGAAGCCCCACTGTGCATCACCGTTTGCAGGGTCACAGAATCTCCAGATGTCAACGTTATGATGACAACAGAAGCCGCGTGCGTTATAAATGTACTTTGCAGGACCTTCACCGCGAACAGAAAGCTCTTTTACAAACTGAATAAGGGGAAGATTGAATTCTGTGAGATTACAGGGGAGAACGGGCCAATAGTTCATTTCTGTATTGATGTTTACAGTATAGTTGGAACACCAGGAGGGCTTGGGATTATCGTTCCAGATACCCTGGAGAGTTGTAGGTTGAGTACCTTCGCGGGAGCCTGATATTACTAAGTATCTGCCGAAGTTGAAGATAAGCGTATAGAGACCTAAATCTCTTTCGCCCTTGCTGTGAGCAATAAGACGGGCATCTGTGGGGATTTCGCCCTTGTTGTCGGAGCCGATATCAAGGCATACTCTATTGAAATAACCTGAGAAGGTTTTAATTTGATCCTCGTAAACCTCGGTATATTCCTTTTCCGCAAGTTCATTTAAATGCTTAAGACAAGCATTCTTGTACTCCTTGCCTTCAAGAGCAGGATGCTTATCATAGCCGTTGAAGGAGTTTTCTGTACAGAAGATGATTGTTGCCTTAGATGCATTTAATACAGAGATGCTATCAGCGTTGTATTTTACCTTACCGTCTGTAATTACCTTGATTGCGCATCTGAAGGAAGTTGCCTGAAGAGCTTTGTCTTCGGGGTAGAGAGTACCCTGCATAGCCGCGTAAGTCTCTTGGTTAGCGTGTGAATCGGAAGGGGCAATACCGTCTAAGATAAGCACATCGCCCTCAACGAAGGAGTTACCCTTAAGCTTCGTGTTCATATATACCGTGAAACTGATTTTCTTTCCATTTTCGCAAGTAATTGTATCGTAATATGCATCTTCATTAAATGAAACGAAGGATTCTCTCTTGAAATTGTTGCCGCCACGAGTGTATGTAACAGTATTTACACCTGTTTCAAGATCGAGATATCTTCTGTAATTTTTCTGAATACCGGTCTTTGCATACTGAATATGGATGTTGCAAAGGGGCATATATGCCTGAGAGCAGTTTGAAAGAACGTTTTCCTCGAGTAATTTCTTAGATGTGAAGTAATCGCCCTGCATAACAAGGTCTCTTGCTTTAAGGAAAGCTTCTGTTGCACCTTCCTTAACCTCTGTTTTGCGAGGAAAGCCCGACCAGAGAGTATCGGAGTTCATTGCGATGATTTCATTGGATGTTCTGCCGTAAATCATTGCGCCGAGAGAACCGTTACCAAGGGGAAGAGATTCGAGCCAGTTTTTGGCGCTTCTCTTATAAAATAGTGTTTTTGCGTCGTTTAACATTGTAGATACACCACCTGTATTTTCTATGAGAATATAATAAACGATAAATATATTAAAATCAATACAATAATAACTTTTCTAACTGTTGTAAAAACAGAAAATATGTGATATAGTATATCTATTATTTTGGAAAATATTGCTTGGGGAGATTTGAAATGAAAACAGCATTTAAAAAGCTTGGTAAAAGCGAACTTTCATTTAAGCCTACCGTTGATTATATGGTAGAGAAGATTACTGATATTTGCGAGGAGATTGGTCCTCGTGCACCCGGTAGTGAGGCGGAGTTTAAAGCTCAACAGTCTATGGGTAAGGATATGGAAAAGTGGTCTGACAAGGTTGAATACGAGGATTTTACCGTTCATCGTCAGGCATTTATGGGTTTTATACCCTTTACTGTTGCGATGGCCATTATTGCAACGGGTCTCTTCTTCGTTAAACCTCTTATCGGTTTTATCTTAACAATACTTGGATTTATTCCGCTTGTACTTGAATTCCTTATGTATAAGCAGTTCTTAGATCCGCTCTTTTTTGGTCATCCCTCTCATAACGTAATCGCTACACGTAAGCCTACGGGTGAGACCCAAAAGAGAATTATCTTTGTCGGTCACTCCGACTCTCAGTATGAATGGATTCTTAACTATAAGCTTGGCGGTACGGGAATGAAGCTTTTCCTTATTCCTGCCGTTGTAGGTCTTGTGGCACAGTGTATCGCAAGCTTTATTAAGTTTATTTGCGTTGACGTTAAGGGTATGACCGGTAGCGGTGTCGATACATTCTTCCTTGTAGTCGGTATCGTTCTTTGCATTTTCCTTATCCCTTATATCGGCTTCCTCTTCTTCCAGAGCTACACAAAGAGTGTTCCCGGTGCTAACGATAACCTTTCGGGTTGTCTTGCTTGTATGTCTGTTATCAAGCTTATGGAAGAAAATAATATTGAGTTTGAAAATACTGAGGTTCGCGTTATTCTTTCCGGTTCCGAGGAGGCGGGTCTCAGAGGTGCCAAGGCTTACGCCAAGGCACACGAAGATGAGCTCAAGGAGATCGAGACTGTAGTTGTTGCTTGTGACACAATGCGCGATCTTAAGGACATGGCAGTTTATGACAGAGATCTTAGCGGTACCTTGAAGCACGATAAGCAGGTTAAGGAGCTTGTTAAAAAGGCTGCTTTAAATTGTGGATACGATATTCCGTATGCATCTATTTATCTCGGTGCTTGTGATGCTGCTGCATTTACTCAGAGAGGTATCAAGGCAACGGGCTTTGCGGCTATGGATCCTACACCACCCAGATATTATCATACTCGTCTTGATACTCCCGATATGCTTGTTCCTGAGGCACTCGAGGTTGGTGTAAAGGTTCTTTTGGAGACAGCTTGTCTTTATGACGAAGAGGGTCTCAATTAACTAAATCTATATGACCGTCTTTACGGCGGTCATCTTTATGGAGTCTTATAATGAATTACATCATAATGGACCTTGAGTGGAATAATGCCTATTGTAAAAAGAAAAAGGGCTTTATGAACGAGATTATTGAAATCGGTGCAGTTAAGCTCGATGAGGATCTGAATCTTGTTGATACCTTTTCTATGTTCATTAAGGCGCAGTTGGGCAAGAAGCTTCATTCGAGAGTCAAGGAATTAACTAACATTACAAATGATGATATCAGTAGCGGTACGCCTTTTTCCCAGACTATGGCGCTGTTTCGTAAATGGTCTGCAGGTTCCGATAACGTTATTCTTACTTGGGGCGATACGGATATCAGAGTTCTTATTGAAAACTTCAGATACTTTAACGGAATATCATTTATACCGTTCTTGAATAACTATGTTAATTTACAGAAATATGCTCAAGCTTTTATGAATATATCAAAGGCTGATCAGATCGGTCTTTCTGCCGCCGCAGAAAAGCTGGGTATTGACGTTCAAAGTTATTCTTTACATAGAGCCCTTGATGACAGTATGCTTACGGCAGATCTTTTCAGAAAGATTTATAATAAGCATATGTTCTCTTCGTATACTCTTGTTTGCGATACTGCTTTTTACTCTAAAATAACCTTTAAACCGAAGGTTATTACTGATATTAACAGTCCGCTTATTGATAAGAGTAAGATGAGATGTCTTTGCGACGTGTGTGGCGGTGCTTGTGAGCGCGTTTCTGATTGGAGAGTTATTAATCAGGCCTTCAGAGCTGTTTTTCAATGCAAAAAATGTAAAAGAAAGATTAGGTTTACAATCAGATTTAAAGAGTACTACGACAGAATCGATATTAAATCATCATCCGTTCCTTTTATAGAAAAGAAGGAAATAAGCGTTGTTGCCGTTGAAAGTAGTTCGTCTGTTAATTCCAGGGAGGAAAAAGAGTAATGAAAACACCTTTATTATTAAAACCTATTTTTAAAGAAATCGTTTGGGGCGGTAACAACTTAAGCGAAATGTATAACTATAAATCCGACCTCAATAATATTGCCGAGGCTTGGGTTCTTTGCGCAAGAGAAGACGGTGATAACGTTATTGCAAACGGTGATAATGCCGGTATGTCTTTTACAGAGTACGTTAAATCTAACAAAAATAAACTTGGCACAAAGGGTTCTAAATATGAGGAGTTTCCTCTTCTTATAAAGTTCATTGATGCCAAGGCAGACCTTTCCGTGCAGGTTCATCCCGATGATGAATACGCAAGAATTCACGAAAATAGCTACGGTAAGACAGAGGCGTGGTATATCCTCGACTGTGAAGAGGGTGCAGAACTCATCTACGGCTTTAACAAGGAGCTTACAAGAGAAGAATTCAGATCATCTATTGAAGATAACACCTTCCTTGATTACGTGAATAAGGTTAAGGTTAAGAAGGGGGACGTTTTCTTCATTAAAGCGGGAACTCTTCACGCCATCGGTAGCGGTATAATTATTGCTGAGGTTCAGCAGAATTGTAATACTACCTATAGAGTTTACGACTATAATAGAATGGTAAACGGTAAACCCCGTGAGCTCCACGTTGAAAAAGCTATTGACGTTACCGATACAGTACCCCCTACAAGAGGCGGCGATCCCGACTCATTACCCGTTATCAAGGGTGATGCGACAGAGCAGGCACTTTGTCAGTGTGAATTCTTCAAAATGGATAGAGTTACCGTTAACGGCGAATATTCAATGTTCGTTAACGATGAATCCTTCGTTTCTGTTCTTGTTCTTGAGGGTAGTGCCGAGATTGGCGGCGTAAAAGCCAACGCAGGTGACAGTTTATTTGTAGAAGCAGACTTTGGCGAGCTTTCTGTAAAAGGCGAAGCCAAGCTTTTGATCAGTACATTATAATTTTGGGTGAGTGTAATGTCATTATTGACTGCACAAAATTTAACATTTGGTTTCTTAGACGGCGTCTTGTTTAAAGGCGCCGCTTTTAAGGTGGAAAATGACGACAGAATTGGTTTGATTGGTGCCAATGGTACGGGTAAGACGAGCCTCTTCAAACTGATAACAGGTGAGTATTCTCCTGTTGAAGGCGGTATTGTTCGCGGTAAGGATGTTCGTATCGGATATATGGAGCAGTATCTTGACTGTGATGAGAATCAAACACTTTACGGTGAGGCTCTTACTGTTTTTAATGACGTTATTGATATGGAGTATGAGTTAGCCGAGATAACTCATAAGCTTATGTCTGACAGTAGTATTGAGCTGATCGAGAGACAGCTTCACCTCACAGAAGAGATCGAGCGTAGAGACGGACTTGTGTATCAAGCGAAGACTAAGTCTGCTCTTTTGGGTCTTGGATTTAAGGAAGAAGATCTTACTGCGCGTGTTTCTACTCTGAGCGGTGGACAGAGATCAAAACTTTCTCTGTGTAAGCTTCTTCTTTCTAACGCAAATTTACTTCTTCTTGACGAACCTACCAATAATCTGGACGTTGATGCTATAAATTGGCTTGAAGACTTCTTGATGAAGTACAAGGGTGCTTTTATAGTCGTTTCTCATGACAGATATTTTCTCGATAAGGTTACTACCTCTACAATGGAGATATGCCACGGTAAGCTAACTCAGACCAAGGGGAATTATACCGTTTTCCAGAAGCTCAAGGAAGAAAGAGAGCTTTTTATTGAGCGCGAGTATGAAAAGACTATGACCGAAATAAAGCGTATTGAGGGCATTATTGAGCAACAGAAGCGTTTTAACCAGGAACGCAACTACATTACTATAGCAAGTAAAGAGAAGCAGATAGAGCGTCTTAAGGAAACTCTTGTGATACCCGATAAAGCACTTAAGACCGTTAATTTCAGTTTTAAGACAGATATGCGTACAGGTGATGAGGTTTTATCTGTTTCTGATTTGGAGAAGTCATTTCCCGGGAAAGATCTGTTCAGAAATTTTAATATGACCTTATACCGAGAGGATAAAGCCTTTCTCTTAGGTCCAAACGGTTGCGGAAAATCAACCTTCCTTAAAATTCTCAACAGAGAGACAACGGCAGATAGCGGAACATTCAAATTTGGTTCTAATGTTAAAATCGGTTATTTTGATCAGAATATTGATAAATTAAGCGGAGACAAAACTGTTCTCGATGAAGTTTGGGATATGTATCGCTTTATGACGGAGACGGAGATAAGAAGCGCTCTTGCTATGTTCCTTTTCCGTGGTGATGATGTATATAAGTCTGTTTCTAAGCTTAGCGGCGGTGAGAGGGCAAAGCTTTCTCTTCTTAAAATTATGCTTGCAAGACCTAACCTTCTCATTCTTGACGAGCCTACAAACCATCTTGATATTACCTCGAGAGAGGTTCTCGAAGAAGCACTTGCAAATTACGACGGAACTCTCCTCGTTGTATCACATGACAGATATTTTATAAATAAATTAGCATCAAAGATTATTCATCTTACTCATACGGGAGCTATTAATATCGACGGTAACTATGATACGTATCTTAAATATCACGAGGGTGTTGTGATAAACGAAAATAAAGAATCCCGTAAAAAACCTGCCGTTAATGAATATAAGCTCAGAAAAGAACAGGCGAGTCTCGAGCGTAAAAGAAAATCCGATATTGCAAAAATTGAAAAGCTGATTGAAGAAAAAGAAACACTTATTTCTGAAATTGAAGCAGCACTCTCCGACCCCGAAACAAGCGGTGATTACGAGAGGTTGATTGAATTAACGGGAAGCCTTGATACTACCAAAAACGAGCTTGAGGAGCTTTATCTTCAATGGGAAGAGCTTCAGACAACGGAATAATTTGATGATCACTCACATAGATTTATGTGGGTGATTTTTTATGAAGAACAACAAAAAGGAAAAGGATTATCTTATTTTTACATTGTGTTTTCAATGTGTTATTTGCACATTGATTTTTGGTTTGCTTTTCTTTATACGAGATAGTGATAATAAGTTTTTTAATACCGTAAGTAAAGAGTATTTTAACGAGATAGATAAAGAACTCGGTATCGTATCTGAATATAAACCCGATGGAATTAAACCTACCGAAAGAGTTGTTGACGTGTATAACGATACGACTGTCGATTATACAAATACTTCTTCAGAATTGCTTTCTGCGGAAGTAGGTGTCGGCGGTGGTAATGATTACGGTATTAATTCTGTTGATGACATTCCATCAAACGTTTCTGTAAACGGATATACGCTTAATAAGGAAATGTACGTGCCATTGGAGGGTACGATTACTTCTGAATTTGGCTCCAGAATACATCCCGTAAGCGGAGAATTAAGCTTTCACGCAGGAGTGGATATAGCAGGTGATATGGGGGAGCCCATATATTCGGCTTTTGACGGTGAAGTGATAGTTGCAGATTACGACCAATGGAACGGATATTACCTTAAAATAATTCACGACGGTAATATAATGACTGTTTATTGTCATTGTAACAAGCTTTACGTTGAGTGCGGTGATTTGGTGAAGGCGGGGGATATAATAGCAGAGGTGGGCTCTACAGGCACTTCTACGGGACCTCATCTTCATTTCGAGTTTCGTATAGATAATGTGTCGTATGATCCTGAGATAGCCTTGGAAAGCGCGAAAAATGAAGTTTAATATCAAGGGAACGGAAGTGTATATAAGCTTTACTTTTTTTATTGTGTTTGCCGTTATTTTATTAAATGGTAATCTCAAGTTATACTTTGTTATACTTTCATTTTCGGTGTTACATGAATTTGTTCATATTGTATTCTTGATGATATACGGTTTCCCGATAAGAAGAATTGCGCTCAGCATTTTCGGCGGAAATATCTCAAGGGATAAAAATAGTGAGGAATACATAAAAGAAGCGATAATAAACCTGTCTGCGCCTATCGTTAACATTGTGATAGGCGTTGTTTTGCTGTGCTCTGATAATTACAAGGAGTGGGGAAATATTAATCTATTCATAGGAGCCTTCAATATATGTCCGTTTTACAATTTTGATGGCGGGCGAGGGCTCCATAATATATTGACTAAGATCTCCGGTCGTGTAGGTGCCGATAAAGCAATTTTCGTTTCATCGATACTTGTTTTGCTTGGTTTTACCTTTGCAAATACCGCCGTTATTGCTACGAAAAAACCGAATATATTTTTTGTTGCAATTAATATTTATCTTATCAGTTGTTTTGCCGTAAATTTATTCAAAAAAGATACATTAAAAGCATAAATATACTTATATTACACTTTTGTAACAATTATTAAGAATTTGCATTATATATTGAAAAAAGTGAAAAAAAGTGTATAATTAAGTGGATTAATGATTAAATGGTATATTATGATTTGAAGTCATTTATATACTACTGCGGATGTGTAAGGAGGGTGTTATCGTGAATATTCTTGTTACGTTAAACAGCGGATATATTGATCCCTTGTGCGTAATGTTTAAGTCTATGTGTATTTCCAATCCTCAGACCAAGTTTGATATTTACGTTGCATACTCTTCTCTTACTGATGAAGACTTTCGCAAGATAGACGATTGCATCAACGATAATATGACTATTCATCCTATTTTAGTTGACGAAAGCGTTTTCGACGGTGCAAGAATTCTTGAAAGAATCAGCAAAGAGACCTATTATCGTCTTCTTGTCGGCACTATATTGCCGGAAGAGGTTGATAGAATTTTGTATCTTGACCCCGATATTGTTGTCATTAATCCTCTTGATGAGTTTTATAATCTTGATTTCAAGGGCAAGATTGTTGCGGGTGCTCCCCATACCTACGGCGTAGTTGAAATGGTTAATTTCCGCCGTCTCGGTATGAACAGACACAGACACGAGCACTACATCAATGCAGGTGTTCTTCTTATTGACGTTAAGGCATGGCGAAAGAAGATTACTACCGAAGAGATAATCAAATTCGTTGATAGTAATTTCAAAAGACTCAAGCTTTGCGATCAGGATGCTATTAATATACTTTTCAGAAAAGATATACTTTACGTTGATGAAAAGAAGTATAATCTTGACGAAAAGACGTTTGCTCATCATATATGGTGCCTTAGAATGAACCATAAATGGCTCGTTGAAAATACCGTTATAGTACATTTCAACGGCAAGAAGAAGCCTTGGGGTGAAGGCGAATATAAGGGAAGACTTGGGTGTTATTTTGAAAAGTATCGTTAAAAAATTCGTTTCTAAGCTCAAAGAGACGCTCACAAGAGAGGTTCCGAAGGCTGTTCGGATACAGCGTAGGCTCGCTATAGCTGTTTCTGCTTTGCTTATAGCCACTTTTGTCTTTTGTTATATAAAGTTCGGTGATCAGATTTATAATACCTTCTGTGATAAGGATAACCTTCAGGCTTTACTGGACAGGTTTGGTGGTTGGGATGTGGTTGCCTTTATAGGTATTCGCGCATTTCAGACGGTTATAAAGATCATTCCTGCAGAGCCGCTCGAGATAGCTGCCGGTGCTTTCTACGGAACGTTTATGGGAATGGTGTATTGTTCCATTGGCTCTTTCCTTGGTGTTTGTGTTATAATTCTTATTACAAAGAAGCTTGGCAGAAAGGTTTTGAATCTTTTTGTTCCGCTTGATGTAATTGACAGCTTACCGGTGTTCCAAGACGAAAAGAAGCTTTATTCTTTTTATTTTATGATATATATCATCCCGAGTACACCTAAGGATCTGATGGTATATCCCGCGGCTTTGACTAACGTAAGTATTCCGAAGTTTTTATTGGTTACCACAATAGCACGTATTCCTAATATCATTATTTCTACGTGGTGTGGTGCTGAATTTATTAACGGTAATTATACAATGGCTGTCGCTATTTTCGGCGCATCTATTGTTCTTGCGGTAACTCTTTCATTGCTTTATAAGAAGTTTATTTACAATAAGACCAAAAACAAGTAGAAGGATAATTTTACATGGGTTTGAAAGTTATTGATAAAATTAAAAACGAAAACTGGTATTTGATGGTTGTCGTTTTTACTTGTGCTGCACTTGCACCCGAATATATTGCACCTTTCTTTACGGCGGTAGGTGCCATATTTACTCTTAAAAATACCAATCTTGAGGTTTTGAAGTTCAACTCCTTTTCGATCGGTTATACCTTTTTCCTTTTTTATGGTTGGATGATAGTAGGTCTTTCTTATGCCAATTCAATCATTTCAGGCTTGGCAACCCTCGGCTTGTGGTTGCTTATGTTCCTCGGCTTCTGGCTTTGTAACACGTGGATCGATTCCAAAGAAAAGCTTGATAAGGTTATTTTAGGCGGTTCCATTGCGGCAGGTATAAATGGCGGTATCGGTGTATTACAGGCGCTTCTTCGTGCTATTGTAGGTCCTAAAGCGGCAACCTTGTTTAATCCCTTCTGGCATTTTATCGATCTTATTTTTGAAAAAATCGTATATATCTTGCCGGATTTCTTTGTTGAAAAGCTCCCGAGAACAACCTTTACGGTGTTTCCCACAAGATCCTCGGGTACGTTTTCCAATCCGTTGTTTTATGCAACGTTTCTCGTTGCGATGCTTTCTCTTTGTTTCTATTGCTTCTTAAACGGCAAAGATCATAAAACGAGAAAGATTGGCTTAGCCTGTATTGTTCTTTCTCTTGCCGGTATAGCATCCTCCTTTTCGCGTGGACCGTATATCGTTACCGTTGCAGTCTTTGTAATGCTCCTTATTTACGGCGGTATAAGAGCAAAAAAAGTTATGCTTATAGGTGCTGTTGGTGGCGTATCTGTACTGATTATATTCAGTAAGGTCATATTAAGAATTTTGACTTTAGGTAGCTCTGACGATTCATCTATCAACACAAGAAAGGCTATATTTAAGGCTGTTTTTGAGAAGATACCCGAAGAATTTATGTTCGGTTACGGTACAGGCTTTGATTCTGTCAGAAGTATATTGCATAATGAATATAATATAAAACGTGCACATGCACATAATATCCTTCTTGAATTTCATATGGAGAATGGCTTTATAGGTGTTCTCTTGTTCTTGCTTATTTGCCTTGTTATGGTATTTAACCTTTATCGTCTTTACAAGAAGGGTGGCGCGGCAAGAAACTTTGGTATTACTTTCTTTGCATCGTTTATTGCGATGTGTATGTGTGGTATGACCGACTGTTTCTTCTACGGTCTTAAGCCTATGCAATACTTTATGATGATATTGGGTCTCGCTCAGGCATCAGTAAATATTTTCCTTAAAAACGATGATTTCTTCGACGATTTAAAGATGTTGTTTGGCGATATTAAGGATAAAATTAAGTCTCTTAAAAAGCTGAAAAACAACGAATATGTTGAGGAGTTAATTGAAGAAAATGAAGAGATAAGAGTGTGAAAAACACTCTTATTTTTTTGTCTAAAAAAGTAATACGTTACTTGATTATTCTAACTGTATATAGTAAAATAAATTAAATATATTTGTTTGGAGATTACAAGATGTTTAAAGAAAAAATCGAGGCTATATTACCTTTGGTGCAGAAGCCCGCGAGATATACCGGCGGTGAACTTAATTCTGTAGTGAAAGACAAAGCAAATGTAGATATCAGATTTGCATTTTGCTTTCCCGATACCTATGAAATAGGTATGTCACATTTAGGAATGAAGATTCTTTATAGCCTCATTAACAGTAGGGATAATTATTGGTGCGAGAGAGTTTTTGCGCCCGATACCGATATGGAGAAGCTTCTCAGGGAGCGTAATATTCCTTTATTTGCTCTTGAGAGCAGAGATTCTCTTTATGATTTTGACGTTGTCGGATATACACTTCAGTACGAGCTTAGCTTTACAAACGTGCTTAATATGCTTGATCTTTCGGGTATTCCGCTTCGTTCGAAGGACAGAGGCGATTCTCTTGATATTCCCGTTGTAGTTGCAGGTGGACCTTGTGTATGTAACCCTGAACCGATGGCTGAATTCATTGATTGCTTCCAGATCGGCGAAGGCGAAGAGATGATGCTCGAATTCCTTGATCTTTTGGATGAATATAAAAAAGCGGGTAAGTCGAGAAAAGAATTTCTTGTTGCAGCATCTCATATTGAAGGTATATACGTTCCTCAGTTGTACGATGTTTTGTACAATGATGATGGTATAATATCTGAGATAAAGCCTCTCTGTGGCGCTCCTGCGGTGATTAATAAGAGGGTAGTTGCCGACCTTGATAATATTTTCTATCCCGATAAATTTGTTGTTCCCTTTGTTGAGGTTGTTCATGACAGAGTTGTTCATGAGATTTTCAGAGGATGTATCCGCGGTTGTCGTTTTTGTCAGGCAGGCTTCTGGTATAGACCTATCCGTGAAAAAGAAGTCGAGACTATCAGTAAGCAGAGCCGGAGACTTGCTTGTACAAGCGGTTATGATGAGCTTTCTCTCTGCTCGCTTTCAAGCAGTGACTATACAAAGATAACAGAACTTCTCGAAGAGCTTTTGGGTTGGGCTGTTCCTCAAAAGATTAACGTTGCCCTTCCTTCTCTTCGTATTGATAATTTCTCTGATGAGTTGAAGGAAAAGCTTTCTCTTGTTCGTCGTTCGGGACTTACCTTTGCCGCAGAAGCGGGTACACAGAGAATGAGAAACGTTATTAACAAGAACATTACGGAAGAGGAAATTCTTTCTACCTGCCGTAAGGCATTTTCGGGCGGTTGGACTGCCGTTAAGCTTTACTTTATGATAGGTCTTCCTACGGAAACAGATGATGACGTTGTAGGTATCAATCAGCTTTCGCAGAAGGTTGTAAACGAGTTTTATAATAATCCCGATAAGCCAAAGGGCAAGGGTGTTAGCGTAAGTGCGGGTGTTTCTTCTTTTGTGCCTAAGCCATGCACACCATTCCAGTGGGAGGCTATGGATTCAAGAGAAGAGCTTAAGAGAAAGCAACAAATGCTACTCGAAACCTGCACAACCAAGAAGATTACCTTCCGCTTTCATAACACCGACCTTACGTTCCTTGAGGGTGTTTTTGCACGTGGTGACAGAAGACTCTGCGACGTTATCGAGAAAGCATACCGTAATGGTTGTACCTTTGATAGCTGGGATGATAAATTCAAGTTTGACGTATGGATGGCTTCTTTTGAGGAATGCGGTATTTCTCCCGAGTTTTATACAAAAAGAAAAAGGGAATACGAAGAGATTCTTCCTTGGGATCATATTAATTCGGGTATCAGCAAGTCTTTTCTTATTAAAGAAAACGAAAAGGCTAAAAATGCCGAGACAACAGTTCATTGCAGACAGCAGTGTGCCGGTTGTGGCTCAAATAAACTGAACGGAGGTAAGTGCGATGCGCTCAGTAAGAATATGGTTTAATAAGACTGATACAGCTAAGTACATATCTCACCTGGATATTACAAGATGTATGACTCGCGCATTCAGAAGAACGGATATTCCCCTTTGGTACACAGAGGGCTTTAACCCTCATCCTTATCTTGTATTCGGTCTTTCCTTACCTCTCGGTGTTGAGGCTCTTCGTGAACCTCTTGATATCAGGCTTAATGATGATACATATCCGATGGAGCGAGTTGTCGAGCAGCTTAATTCCGTTATGGTACCCGGTATGAGGTTTCTCGAGATCAAGGAGCCTGTTTTTAAGCAGACCGAGATATTTAAGGGTGAGTATTCGGTATATATTCCTTGTGACGGTGATGCCAAGGAGCTCTGTGAAAAAATAGCCGACACAGTAAAGAACGAAACAATCACCTTTGAGAAAAAGACAAAAAAGAAAGAAATTAAGATCATTAATGTGTCCGAGCATATTACTGATTTCAACTATGATTATACGGATTCTGCGGTGAAGCTTCATTTTAAGCTTCCTGCAGGTAATGATTTTACCATCAATCCCGTTAGCTTTATGAATGCGCTTTTGGGTATGGTAGGGGAGTCTGACAGACTTCACCGTATCACCCGTCACAGACTTCTTATGAAGGATGGAACCGAATTCAGATAATAAAATATAATCACCGATTTTATCATATAATTAATCGGTGATGTATTTGAAAAAGCTTTATTTTATAGTTATACCCGTTGTTATTTGCGCGTTGATTTGTTCGTCCACATTGTGTGTGAGGTTTAAATCGGAGCAAATTAGCGTAACGGACAATAAACCATATCCTAATACACCGACTGTAATAATCGACGCAGGTCACGGCGGCTTTGACGGTGGTGCTACCACCTCGGATGGATATCCTGAGAAGCATATTAATCTTAAAATTGCATGTTATTTACGTGATTTGCTTTTATTTTCGGGTTTTAACGTTGTTATGACACGAACGGAAGATATTTCCCTTGAAGATCCGGGTTTATCTACAATCAGAGAAAAGAAGTCGTCGGATATTCATAACAGAATGAGTATAATGGACGAAACATCCGATGCTATTTTTATAAGCATACATCAGAACCATTATTCTTCAGAAAAGTATTGGGGCATGCAGGTTTTTTATTCGAGAAATTTTTCAGAAAGCAGTCAGTTAATTGCTGAGTGTATCCAAGAAACTGTTACTGAACTTTTGCAGACGGATAACACTCGACATATAAAGGAATGCGGCACGTCGGTCTATCTTATGTACAATGCGGTAAAACCTGCCGTTCTTGTAGAGTGCGGCTTTTTATCAAACTATAAAGAAGCAGAACTTCTTAAAACGGATGATTATCAAAAAAAGATATCATATTGTATTTATATGGGATTACTTAAATATTTAGTGAGAGGTTATAAAAATGGCTAAGAATAAAACTATTTATATCTGTAGTCAATGTGGCTACGAATCTGCCAAATGGTACGGTAAGTGTCCGTCCTGTAACGAGTGGGACACACTTAACGAGGAGCAGATTATAGTAGCACCCTCTAAAGCAAGAAATGCCCTCAATCATAATAGCGGCAGAGCACTTACGTTATCGCAGATCGATTCCTCTACAGAGCTTCGTTACGATACGGGTGTTAAGGAGCTTAACCGAGTACTCGGCGGAGGTCTTGTTAAGGGCTCCTTGGTGCTCCTTTGCGGTGATCCGGGTATAGGTAAATCAACTATTTTACTTCAGATATGCGAAAGCCTGACTAAGGGCTTCTCGGTATTATACGTATCAGGTGAGGAATCTGCATATCAGATTAAAATGAGGGCCAAGAGACTTGGTGTTACAAGCGAGGAGCTTGTTATTATGTGTGAAACTGATGCAGAGATTATTTGTGAGTATATTCGCACTAATAAGCCTGATATTGTTATGATTGATTCGGTTCAGACCATGAGTATTGCTGACGTGTCATCTACGGCGGGTAGTATAACTCAGGTCAGAGAATGTACCAATCTTTTTATGCGTACAGCAAAGAATAATGATGTTTCCATTTTCCTTGTAGGACACGTTAACAAGGACGGTAATATTGCAGGTCCCAAGGTTTTGGAGCATATCGTTGATACCGTTCTTTATTTTGAGGGTGAAAGAAATCTTACCTACAGAATTCTTCGTGCCGCTAAAAACAGATTCGGCTCAACCAATGAAATCGGCGTGTTTGAGATGACCAACAAAGGCCTTGTAGAAATCGAGAGTCCGTCTCTTGCGATGATTTCGGGAAGACCTCTAAACGTATCGGGAACGTGTGTAACCTGTCTTATAGAAGGCTCAAGACCCATTCTTGCCGAGGTTCAGGGTCTCGCGACCGCTTCGGGCTTCGGTAATCCCCGTAGAATGGCAGCCGGTGTTGACTACAACCGTATGGCGATGCTTATAGCAATTCTTGAAAAGAGAGCAGGTTATTTCCTCGGAAATATGGATTGCTACGTAAATATCGTTGGCGGTCTAAGAGCAGACGAGCCTGCTTCAGACCTTGCTATTGCACTCTCTATTGTTTCAAGTTTTAAGGATGTAGTTATAGACAGCGGTACCATTGTATTTGGTGAAGTTGGACTTGCGGGCGAGATTCGTACTGTTAACAACTGCGAACAACGAATCCGCGAAAGTCAGCGCTTGGGCTTCAAAAAATGTATCATTCCCAGACAAAATATCAGCAAGCTTCCCAAGGATGAATTTAAGGATATTGAGATTATCGGTGTCCGTAATATCCGCGAAGCCTTTGAATGTGCGGTAGATTAATATGAGCCTTATTATCGGTAATAAATATACTGATGAGATCGATGAATTGAGACAATTAGGATACGACGTGATATCCTTTTCACCATCCGAAAACCTTGATTCTGAATTATCCGCTCACGCAGATATTAACCTTTTTAGATGGTGTGACGGCACTTTGTTTATAAACGAATCCATAAAAACCCAAATAGGGGAGACTGTTGCCTCATTGAGACGAGTTAGTATCGGGGACATATTCTCACCGTACCCCAATGACGTTAAGCTTAATGCGGCGCTTATAGGTGATAATCTGCTGTGTAATACCAGGTGCATTGCTAAAGATATACTGCAATATGCGCAAAAGAATAAAATCCGCATTATTCATACTAACCAAGGATATAGCAAGTGTTCGGTTTGTATAGTTAATGATAATGCTGTAATCACAGCTGATTATGGTATCGCCTCTTTGTTAAAAAATTATCAAATGGATGTTTTGTTGATATCCGAGGGATATATTTATTTATCTGAAGATCACTACGGCTTCATCGGAGGCGCTTCAGGTAAGCTTAATGATAACGAAATTTACTTCAGCGGGGATTTATCAAGTCATCCTGACTACGATCGTATTGTTAAGTTCTTGGATAAGTATCACATCAAACCAATATTTAATAAAAATCGCAAATTAAATGATTTCGGCGGTTTTGTTAAGATATAATCTGTATTTTTATATAATTCTATGTGGATTTAGTGTAAATATAGAAAAAATCAAAAAATGCCATCCGATCAGTTTTTTTGAAATGATGAATGTATCGTTTCAAAAATTTCTATTGGCTGAGAAAGGAAATTAAAAATGAAGAATCCGGAGAAAAACGCAGCAGCAAAGCTTGGGTACGTCGTTACTATGGCAGTTGTGTCAGCAGCCATATTAATTTGTATGAAAAAGTATAAAGAATAATATTTGTTTACAAAAAGACTTAATATAGATCATAAAAAGACTAAGTATTATTTTTAATGTATCGGAACTGTATTTGTTACATAATCAGCATTAGTATATAAGTGCGTTGAGAGAATACCCGGTGCATTGAATTACTTCAGAAGTGTCAAATAATACGTTTTTGACCATAATTCCGAAATTTTTTACCTTTTTCCATACCCTCACTTATACAAAACTTTTATTTTGTATAACTCGGCATATAAGAAAATGGATGTTAATTTTGGATTATCGTTCTTCTCCCTTTTGTTTCTTTTCTGTTTTTTTGGTCTTTTTGATGTTTTATATATTATCTTAGTATTAGTGTCTGCTTATTTATTAACTATTTTGATTAAAGGAGTGATTTATTTGAAGAAGGAATTATTTAATGAAACTTTCCCTTCCTACGTCGTGGAATTTCTTAACTATTATTCTGTCATTAAGAATCGCTCCGATCTTACCGTTGAAGAATACGCCAACGATTTAGCGACATTTTTTAGGTTTCTTAAGGTTATCCGCGGTCTTGCTCCTAAGGAAACGCCATTCGAAGAGATTATTATTAAAGATTTGTCTCTTGATATGATTTCAAGTGTTTCTCTTAATGATGCATATATGTTTTTGGTTTATTGCAAGGATAACAGAAACAACAACGAGCGTACCCGTGCAAGGAAAGCGACTACTCTGAGAAATTTCTATAAATATCTTACCGTTCAGAAGCGACTTATAGACGACAATCCCCTTCAGGAGCTTGATTCTCCTAAAATAAAAAAATCCCTCCCCAAGTATCTGACCCTTGAAGAGAGCGTTGCTCTTTTAAATGCTGTTGACGGTAAATATAAAGAGCGCGACTATTGTATTATTACGTTGTTTTTGAACTGCGGAATGCGTCTTTCTGAGCTTTGTTCTTTGAATCTATCCGATATACGCACTAATAATACTTTAGTTGTTACCGGTAAGGGTAACAAGGAGCGTACAATATATCTAAACGACGCTTGCATTGATGCTATTAATGCGTATCTCCCCCATCGACCCGTTGATGGTGTTAAGGATAAGAACGCTTTGTTTATAAGTCGCCAGATGGGTAGAATCAGCAATAAAACAGTGCAGTATATAGTTAAATCCACCCTTGAAAAAGCGGGGCTTGGTGATAGAAATCTCTCGACCCATAAGCTTCGTCATACTGCCGCAACGCTTATGTATCAGTACGGTGATGTTGACGTTTTAGCCATAAAAGAGATACTTGGTCACGAGAGCCTCAGTACCACTCAGATATACACCCACATCCTTGATGAGCAGCTGCAGAAAGCCGCCGCCTCTAATCCTTTGAGTGGTATTAAAGCACCGAGAAGACCGGATATCAATGTTGATATTCCCGATTCAGATGAAATTGAATAAATTTCCGAGGAGCTTGAAGCTGACTACGTTTAGAAGTGCGCTTATTGCTAAAGGAATACATAGTATAAGGTATTGTACAGTATATTTGTGCAATATCTTTTCTTTTGTGTCACTTCTGCCGGTTAATAAATATACGAATATTTCCTTTGATACGTCAAAACTCAGGGTGCAGCATTTTATAAGTGTGGCCGCAGTTATTGCATAGCACGGTGTATTAATTATGGCACAATACAGAAGCCCCGACAACTTGTATATATAATAAAACTGACTTGTTACCACACCGCAATATATTCCGAAAAACAATGGTGTGAAGTATAAAAAAGGAGCTCCAACACCACATAAACCGCATACATAATCAAACAAACATATAAGCACAAAAGAAAAGAATATACTGCAGAAATTTCTGAAAAATGAGCTTGAGGCCTTTACGGTCAGATGGTTATTTACAAATGTGTTGAAAAAGGTGTGCCATGCAATATTACCTTTGTTTGATAAAGTAACACCGAATATAACTCCGCAAAGTAGAAGCGTAAGAAATATAGTTGTTTTGTAGTTGATTTTAAAATTGATTTTTTTAAGCTTATTAGCCCTTATAACAACGCTCTTTTTAAACATGATATTCTCCCCTATGCTTTAATTATTCCGCCTAAAAAGCCTGAAATGACGGCAATCGGATATATTATTAAAATATGTGAGGAAAAATTAAGTTTTAAAAGTAGTATCATAACAAAAGATAAGAAGGAAATGTATATAACAGACGGGATTATTCCATCTAAAAAAGCTCTGCCCCTTACCCTGCTGTGAGCTATAAATCCGGATATAAAACCACCGAGACCAATTACAAGAAATATCATAATCTTGTAAAATAAATTGAAATCATTTCCTTTGTGTAATAAAAAGCTTACAAGAAAAAAACCATTAAGGGCAAAAATCAACCCTTTTACGGCTGATAATATATAGGTAGTTTTTGTGCTGTGCATTTTTCTTGTTTTACTGCTTTTTATCTTAGTTTTTATTATTTTGGGCATAAAAAAACCTCCGCATTTCTTTTGTACAAGATATGCGAAGGTTTAATTTATTATTCTTCTTCGGGGATATCGTTAACGCTTTCCTTGGGAAGATCCTCGGAAGCCTCGTTCTTAACCTCGATGATTTTTTCCTTTTTGGATTTCTTACCGTTGATCTTCTGATCAATAGCATCCTGCTCGGATTTTGCTTTCTTTGCATCTGCAGCAGCCTGTCTCTCTGCAGCCATACGATCGTTGGCTGTGTTGTTTGTCTGGATAGCCCATTTCTGGAATCTGAGCTTTGTTCTGTCTGCGCCGGTTTCGATAACGATTGAGTCATCCTTAACAGTAACAACTCTACCCATAATACCGCCGATTGTAGTGATTTCATCACCAATCTGAATGGAGTCGCGCATATTCTGCTCTTCCTTCTGTCTCTTCTTCTGAGGACGGATCATAAGGAAGTACATAGCCGCAAACATAACTACGAGCATAATGATACCGCCGCTGCTGCCAAGTAAGCTCTTACCACCTGTAGCACCTGCGCCTGCTGCGGGAGCAGCTTCAAGAACGTTAAAAATAAAGTTTGTCATAATAAAAATTCCTCCGTGAAAATTCATACTCGTTTATTATATAGAAATATTATGTAAAATACAAGTCTTTTTTTAAATATAAAAATTATATTCTTGTATCAAGTAAATCAACGTATTTATTCTTGAAGTCAGTAAAGGTACCGTTGTCAAGCTCTTCTCTTATGCGTGTCATAAGGTTGTTGTAGAAGTAGAGATTATGAGTAACCGCAAGTCTCATAGCAAGCATCTCTTTTGCCTTGAAGAGATGGTGGATATATGCTCTTGAGAACTTTTGACAAGTAGGACAGTTGCATTGTGAATCAATGGGGCTATCATCCGTTGCATACTTTGCATTGTTCATATTACGTATGCCGTCCCAGGTGAAGAGGTGTCCGTGACGAGCGTTTCTTGAAGGCATAACGCAGTCGAAGAGGTCAACTCCCCTGCTTACGGCTTCCAATATATTACCGGGAGTACCAACACCCATGAGATATCTTATTTTGTCCTTCGGCATAAAGGGTTCAACAGCGGATATTATACGGTACATATCCTCTTTTGGCTCACCAACAGCGAGACCGCCGATAGCGTAGCCGTCTAAGTCTAAATCTGCGATGACCTTCATATGCTCTATACGGATATCATCGTAAGTAGCACCTTGATTGATACCAAAGAGCATCTGCTTGTTGTTAAGTGTATCAGGGAGATTATTTAATCTTTCCATTTCGTTTTTGCAACGAATAAGCCAACGGGTAGTTCTCTGTACGGAATCGGTAGCGTACTTGTATTCTGCAGGGTTCTTCATACATTCGTCAAAGGCCATAGCGATTGTAGAGCCGAGATTCGACTGTATCTGCATACTCTCCTCCGGACCCATAAATATCTTCTTGCCGTCAACGTGAGAGTTGAAGGTTACACCCTCTTCCTTTATCTTTCGAAGACCTGCAAGGGAAAACACCTGAAATCCGCCACTGTCCGTAAGAATAGGACCGCTCCAGCCGGTAAACTTATGAAGACCGCCAAGCTCCTTTATAAGCTTATCGCCGGGTCTTACGTGAAGATGATAGGTGTTACAAAGCTGCACCTGACAATCAATATCCTTAAGGTCATAAGCGGAAAGACCGCCTTTTATTGCACCGCAGGTAGCAACATTCTGGAACGCGGGAGTCTGCACCGTGCCGTGTACCGTATGAAATTCACCGCGTCGGGCATTGCCCTCGGTTTTAAGTAACTTATACATAGTAAAAAATCCTCTGATATTATAAAATCAACATACAATCGCCGAAGGAGAAGAAACGGTATTTATCATCAACGGCTTCCTTGTATGCTTTGAAGGTCTTATCATAGCCGTAAAATGCGCTAACGAGCATTATAAGTGTGCTTTCGGGAAGATGGAAGTTTGTAAGAAGTCCGTCAATGCACTTGAAGCTGTAACCGGGATAGATGAATATATCGGTGAATCTGTCATCCTCTCTGATTTCACCGCAGAATGTAGCGGCGCTTTCAAGTGTGCGACAGCTTGTAGTACCTACGGCAATAACTCTACCGCCGTTTTTCTTTGTCTCGTTTATGAGGTCTGCGGTTTCTTTAGGGAGATGGTAGTGCTCTGAATGCATGGTATGGTCTTCGATCTTGTCTGCCTTAACGGGTCGGAAGGTTCCGAGACCTACGTGAAGTGTCACGTAGCCGATTTTAACACCTTTTTCTTCGAGGGTATGAAGAATATCATCTGTGAAGTGAAGTCCTGCCGTAGGGGCTGCCGCAGAGCCTAATTCCTTGGAATACACCGTCTGATAGCGTTCTTTATCCTCAAGCTCCTCTGTAATATAGTGAGGAAGAGGCATCTGACCGATTTTATCTAATATGTTGTAGATATTATCGTTCTTGTCATAGAAGAAACGCACGATTCTGTTGCCGTTATCGAGAACCTCTTCTACCTTGCATGTAAGAATACCGTCACCGAAGGTAAACTCAGCGCCCTCTTTTGCTCTTTTTCCGGGTCCTGCGAGAGTTTCCCAAAGGTCGTTTTCCATCTGCTTGAGAAGAAGGAATTCCACGTTAGCTCCCGTTTCCTTTTTGGTGCCGTAGATTCTTGCAGGAAGCACTCTCGTGTTATTGAGAATAAGGCAATCCCCTTCTCTAAGATAATCTACAACATCATAGAAATGCTTGTGTTCAATTATTTCATTATCCTTACTGAGTACCATCATACGTGAATGATCACGTGGTTCAATAGGTGTCTGAGCAATCTGCTCCTCGGGTAAATGGTAGAAAAAATCAGATCTGTTCATATTTCTTCCTTTAATTAATATATATTTGATGTAAAATAATTCAACAAAGTGATTGACTTAACTTTTTAATAATGATAAAATACATTGGTTAAAAGCGGATTATATTATAATTCATTTGTACCGCATTTACAAGTGTTTTTTATTATTCGGAGGTAAGACTATGAAAAAGTATAAAGTTGGTATTATCGGCGCAACCGGTATGGTTGGTCAGAGATTTGCTCTTCTTCTTGCAGAGCATCCTTGGTACGACGTTACTGTACTCGCTGCATCTTCAAGATCAGCAGGTATGAGCTACAAGGAGGCACTCGGCAACCGTTGGTGTATGGATGAACCTACACCTGCAAAGTATCTTGATATGCCCGTTCTTGATGCAGAAAAGGATATTGAGAAGATTGCTGCAAGTGTTGATTTTGTATTCTGTGCAGTTAACCTTAGCAAGGACGAGACAAAGCTTCTTGAAGAAAAATACGCTAAGGCAGAATGTCCCGTTGTTTCTAACAACTCCGCTCACCGTATGACTCCCGACGTTCCTATGGTAGTTCCGGAGCTTAATCCCGAGCATATCGAGGTTATCAAGGCTCAGAGAGAGCGTCTCGGTACAAAGCGTGGTTTCATTGCAGTTAAATCAAACTGCTCTCTTCAGAGCTATGTTCCTGCACTCTTCCCTCTTCACGAGAAATATACCGTTAAGGACGTTGTTGTTTGTACTTATCAGGCTATTTCAGGTGCAGGTAAAACCTTTGACAGATGGCCCGAAATGGTAGATAACGTTATCCCCTTCATCGGCGGCGAGGAAGAGAAGAGCGAAAAAGAGCCCCTTAAGCTCTGGGGTAAGATTGTTGACGGTGAGATCGTTTCCGCAACAGAGCCTCACTTCACAGCTCAGTGTATCCGTGTTCCCGTTTCTGACGGTCATATGGGTGCTGTTTTCGTAAGATTCGAGAATAAGCCCTCCAAGGAAGATATGATTTCTATGTGGAAGAGCTTCAAGGGCAGAGCTCAGGAGCTTGAGCTTCCTTCTGCTCCCAAGCAGTTCCTTCATTACTTCGAGGAGGATAACTATCCTCAGACAAAGCTTCACAGAAACCTTGAAAACGGTATGGCTGTTTCTATAGGTCGTCTTCGTGAAGATACACAGTATGATTATAAGTTCGTTTGCCTTGCTCACACCACCCTTCGTGGTGCTGCAGGCGGTGCAGTTCTTCTCGCAGAGCTTCTTTGCGCAGAAGGTTACATGGACTAATTCGTTATTATCGGGGCTTACGGAGTGTTTTAAATCTGCGTTTGCCCCATAATTTATATTTTCAATTAATTCGGAGGTCGTGCTATGAAAAAGCCTATTTTCACGGGTGCCGGTGTTGCTATAGTTACACCATTTGAAGGCAAGGATCTTAAAATCAATTTTCCTCTCTTCGAGGAAATTATCGAAAATCAGATTGAAAATGGTACTGATGCAATAGTTGTATGCGGTACAACGGGAGAAAAGTCAACTCTCGTATATGATGAACACGTGGAGGCTATCAGAGTAGCCGTTGAAACCACCGCAGGCAGAATCCCTGTTATCGCGGGAACGGGATCTAATGACACAGTTCATGCAGTTAAGCTTTCTAATGATGCTGAGAAAATGGGTGTTGACGGTCTGTTGATGGTTACCCCTTACTACAACAAGGCTTCTCAGGAAGGTCTTATTGAGTCATATACCTATATTGAAGAGCGAGTTTCTACTCCTATTATTCTATATAACGTGCCGAGCCGTACGGGTGTCACTATTAAGCCCGAGACCTATGCCGAGCTTTCTAAATTACCCCTTATAAACGGCGCGAAGGAAGCAAGCGGAGATATTTCCCATCTTGCAAAATGTATGGCTCTGTGTGGTGATAATTTGAATTTCTACTCGGGTAACGACGATCAGATTACTGCATTTATGGCTCTCGGTGCTAAGGGCGTAATTTCGGTGCTTTCAAATATTGCGCCGAAGCTTACTCACGATATTGCTATGCTTGGTCTTGAAGGCAAGACTGCCGAAAGCGCAAAATTACAGCTTGAATATCTGGATTTGTGTAACGCTCTTTTCTGCGACGTTAACCCTATTCCCGTTAAGTCGGCGATGTGTATGATGGGTACCGATGTAGGCAGATGCAGAATGCCCCTTTCCCCTCTTAACGAGAAGAACGAGGCTATGCTGAGAGATGTTTTGAAGAAGCATAATTTAATTTGATTTTAAATATAAAGGACGTTTATTATGATTAAGATTATTATAGGCGGTTGTTGCGGACGTATGGGTCGCTTCGTCGCAGATATAGTTAAAAACAGAAAGGATTGCGACGTTGTTGCGGGTATCGATATTATCGATGATTCAACTCTCGGTTTTCCCGTTTTCGGAAACTATGATGAGGTGAATGTTGAAGCAGATGTTATTATCGATTTCTCCAACCCTGCACTTCTCAGCTCTACTCTTGCATATGCGACCAATAATACGGTAGCTCTTGTACTCGCTACTACCGGTCTTACAAATGAACAGATCGCCGAGGTTGAAAAGGCATCTGAAACAATACCTGTATTCTTCAGCTATAACTATTCTATGGGTGTAAGCCTTATTTGTGAGCTTTCGAAGATTGCCGCAAGAGTTCTCGGTAATGGGTTTGACGTGGAAATCGTAGAAGCACATCACAATCAGAAGCTCGACGCTCCCAGCGGTACTGCAATTATGCTCGGTAATGCTGTAAAGGAAGAGCTTCCCGATGCTTACTTTGAGTATGACAGACACTCAAAAAGACAGAAGAGAAACGGCAACGAAATCGGTATTCATTCAATTCGTGGCGGTACAATTGTCGGTGAGCATTCAGTTATGTTTGCCGGTAATGACGAAATCGTTACGATCAGCCATTCCGCCCGTTCAAGAGCAATCTTTGCTACAGGCGCCGTTAACGCCGCAGTATATTTATCAGACAAAGAAAAAGGTATGTTTGATATGTCTGATTTAGTTAATGCATAATTTTATCAATAAATATAAGAGACAGTTTCCGTAAAAAGAAACTGTCTCTCTTTATAATATAATTTGTAATTTTCAATTTACCATTTGCATTTTAATATGCCTTGCCCCAGTAAACCATATGCTTTGCGGGTTTGCCACAGCAAATACATTTGTCGGAGAGTGTCTCCTGAGTGAAAGGAATGCAACGTGAGCCAACGCCTGTAAGCTCCTTAACCTTATCCTCGCATTCCTCGTCACCGCACCACATAGCCTTAACGAAGCCGTCACCCTTTTCTGTAAGAGCGGGAACGATTTCATCGATGTTGGTACAAGCGTATGTACGGTTTTCCATATTAGCTTTAGCTTTCTCGTAGATGCCCTTTGAGAATGCATCAAGTGCTGACTTAATACCCTCTTCAAGGTTATCAAGAGACACGAAAATCTTTTCTCTGTTGTCGCGACGAACAAGAACACACTGATTGTTCTCAATATCCTTGGGACCGATTTCAAGACGAATCGGAACACCCTTCATCTCATACTCAGCAAACTTCCAGCCTGCGGAGTTGTCACTATCGTCAACCTTAACTCTGAATACCTTGGAAAGTCTATCCTTAAGCTCGTAAGCCTTGTCGAGTACACCGGGCTTATGCTGAGCGATAGGAAGGATTACAACCTGAATAGGAGCAACTGCGGGAGGAAGAACGAGACCGTTGTCGTCACCGTGTGACATAATAAGAGCACCGATAAGACGGGTTGTTGAGCCCCATGATGTCTGATGAACGTACTGAAGCTTGTTTTCCTTATCCTGGTATGTCATATCAAAGGCACGTGCGAAGCCATCGCCGAAGTAATGAGATGTTGCCGCCTGAAGTGCCTTACCGTCGTGCATAAGAGCCTCGATACAGTATGTAGAAACTGCACCCGCAAACTTGTCGCTCTCTGTCTTAACACCCTTTATAACAGGCATACAGAGGGATTCCTCGCAGAAATCAGCGTAAACGTTGAGCATCTGCTCTGTTTCCTTGACTGCTTCTTCTGCTGTAGCGTGTACAGTATGACCCTCCTGCCAGAGGAACTCACGAGTACGAAGGAAGGGACGAGTTGTTTTCTCCCAACGAACAACACTACACCACTGATTGTAAAGCTTAGGAAGATCGCGGTGTGACTGAATGATCTTAGCGTAGTGCTCGCAGAAAAGTGTCTCTGATGTGGGACGAACGCAAAGCTTCTCCTCTAACTCATTACTGCCGCCGTGAGTAACCCATGCAACCTCAGGAGCAAAGCCTTCAACGTGGTCCTTCTCCTTCTGAAGAAGGCCCTCGGGAATAAACATAGGCATATATACGTTCTCGTGACCTAATTCCTTGAAGCGTGTATCGAGAATGTTCTGAATATTCTCCCATATAGCGTAGCCGTAGGGTCGGATAATCATACAACCCTTAACGCTGGAATAGTCAACAAGGTCTGCTTTCTTAACTACGTCGGTGTACCACTGAGCAAAGTCAACGTCCATAGACGTGATTGCTTCTACCATTTTTTTCTGATCTGCCATTTTTGAATTTCCTTTTATTTAAATATTTTCTTCTATAAATTTAACGATATCGCCTACCGTTACTTTTCTGTAATCGAATTCAGCTGTAAACTCGATTTCAAATACATCCTCAATATCCATTACAATATCCCAATATTCAAGCTCATCAACATTAAATTCATCACAAAGCCTTGTATCAAGAGTAACATCATCTATTTCGTAGCCTTGTAATAATATTTCCTTGAATCTTTCAAATACCATAACAAACACTCCTAATATCAGAATTATATGAATATATGTATGTTGAAAAATTGTAATTATTCAGCTTTCTTCTTGTTTTTCTTGAAAAGCTTTTTCCATTCCTTCTCAACGATAGGAGCGAGAAGACTGTACAATAAAATGTTTGCTGTAGCTTTGATTACGTTGAACACGATACAGAGCGTAAGCTCATCCTGAATAAAGTCCATTCTGGGAATGTGGTATAAAATCGGAATAAAGATTATGTTAAGGGGAATCATCGCAAGAGTCTTGACGAAAATACCGCATATAGCAGCGTAGATAACACCCTTCAAGCCCTCGTTGTGCTTTCTTACGTAGTTTACGATAACAACCATAAGACCGGATGAAACGAAATGCATACAGAAACCGATCAATCCATCCATAGGCGCAGTAGTAACCGCTTCAACAATGCAAGATGCCGCAAGAGAAAGAAGTCCGTAAACGGGTCCGAGAAGAGCTGTACATACAAGAATCGGTACGTCGGCGAACTCTAATCTGTAAGGTAATGACGGGAAAAGCGGAAAATTAAACTCGGCGATAACGATAGCCATTGCCGCAAGAATAGCCGCCGTAGTAAGTCTCTGAATCTCCTGCTTAGTAGAATACTTGTTTTTTGACATAATCAAAATCCTTTCATAAATCATCGACGAAAACACATACGATGAAAGTATAATAGAAAACGATAGTCGTAATTTTCTGCAATAAAGTAAAATACCCTATCACAGAAATTCGCTATTATATATTAGCATTATATAGTAAATAAATCAAGATATTTTGATAAATTACAAAAGTAAAATGACACTTTAATAATAAGTGCATAAGAGAAAAAAGAAATATGACTTCCGCTGAAATATGTAATTGATAGCGAAGCCAGAGAGGTATGGTTTCACGAACAGCAACGCCTTTGTTCGATTGTACGTTATCATTTTGGAAAGTTCATCTTTATTAAACGTATAAATGCTTTCACTACGACAATCGAAAACTATATTCTAAAAAACAAGCGGTGGTACACCATATCTCAAATTAGACAGGTGTACCACCATCAAGTATTTTTTATTCGTGTCAACTTGTTATTGTAAAGTCATTATCTTTAAAATAACGGAAGGATGTCAAATCTATTTTAACAACGTCTGTTGATAATTCATTATTTTTACTCAGAAATTCATCCTTTGTAATTGCTTCAGCAGATGAATCGGTAACGGGATATTCCGTTGACATAAAATAGACTGCATCACCTGTATTATCATCAATATCAGAGTAGTAATATTCAAGATACTTGAAATTGCCTTCAGATGTAAGCTCGGAAATACCAAAGAGCGTGTATGCAGCACCGCCTGAGCCTTCAAAATAAAAGGTACCATCAGGTTTAAGGAAAAAACGATTGCGATACCAACCCTCCGTTACAAGCGTTGGAGCTTTGTTAACGAGAGTATAAACAGCGAGTATTCTTGTAACGACGTTTCCGTTACCGTAATATTCATCATTTATAGCTGCAATTATCAGCTCAGATACGTTATCACCGTTTATATCCAAAATTGCATATCCTATTCCATCGAGAGCCCCGTCATTACCGAGACCACCGATCATCTCAACGATACCGGTCTGTCCGTCTCCTGAAACTATTTTACTTGTATCGGTTACTATGAGAGCATATGTATCCTTCAAAACAGGTAAATATGAAATATACTCACCACTTACCTCATTTATCTCATTATCGTTCTGCTGAGCTGAAGTTTCATCATCATTATTATTATTATTATTATCTATAGCTGTATCGGAAACAGAGTCTGTTGTCTTTGTGCTTTCGCTGTTACTTTCCGTTGCTTTACCACAACCACATAATAAAATGACAATACAGCAAAAAAGAGCAATTATTTTCTTCATAATAAATCCTCCTTAAATTTTATTATATCATAGGAAAAACGATTATCTAGTTACAATATAATTACAGAATTATTAAAAAGTATAGTTTCTTAATTTTCTCTTTTTCAATTTGTAATATCATTTGACATTTTATTACATATATAATATAATTCTTACTGTATGTAATAAATTATTTACACAGGAGTTTTTACAATGGGTATTTATGAAGAATTAATCGCTCGTGGGCTTCTTGCTCAGGTTACAAATGAAGAAGAGATCCGCGAGATGGTGAACAGCGGTAAAGCTAAGTTTTACATCGGCTTTGACTGTACTGCAGACAGCCTTACTGCAGGTCACTTTATGGCGCTTACTCTTATGAAGCGTCTTCAGATGGCGGGTAACCAGCCTGTTGCACTTATCGGCGGCGGTACAACTATGATCGGTGACCCCTCCGGCAGAACCGATATGAGAAAGATGCTTACAAAGGAAGATATCGAGCACAATGCCGAATGCTTTAAGAGACAGATGGAGAGATTCATCGAATTCGGCGAGGGCAAGGCTATTATGGTCAACAACGCTGATTGGCTTCTTAACCTTAACTACGTTGAGCTTCTCCGTGAGGTTGGCGCTTGCTTCTCTGTTAACAAGATGCTTTCTGCAGAGTGCTACAAGCAGAGAATGGAAAAGGGCTTGAGCTTTCTTGAGTTCAACTATATGATCATGCAGAGCTACGACTTCTACCACCTCTACAAGGAGTATGGTATCAATATGCAGTTCGGCGGTGATGACCAGTGGAGCAATATGCTCGGAGGTACAGAGCTTATCCGTAAGAAGCTTGGCAAGGATGCTCACGCTATGACTATTACCCTTCTTACTGACTCTCAGGGCAAGAAGATGGGTAAGACTGCAGGTAACGCAGTATGGCTCGACGCTAATAAGACTTCTCCCTACGATTTCTATCAGTATTGGAGAAACGTTGCTGACGGTGACGTTCTTAAATGTATCCGTATGCTCACCTTCCTTCCTCTCGAACAGATCGACGAGATGGACAAATGGGAAGGAAGTCAGCTTAACAAGGCAAAGGAGATCCTTGCGTATGAGCTTACCGCTCTCGTTCACGGTGAGGAAGAAGCAAACAAAGCTCAGGAGGCTGCAAAGTCAATTTTCGCAGGTGCAGGTAACTCCGAAAATATGCCCTCTACTCAGCTTAGTGCAGATGATTTTTCCGACGAGGGTATCAACATTATTGATGCAATGATAAAGGCGGGGCTCGTTACCTCCAGAGGTGAAGCAAGACGTCTTATCGAGCAGGGCGGCGTTAGCGTTGACGACGTTAAGATTACTGCTCCCAACTACGTAATTCCCGTAGCTGACTTCGAAAAGGGCTACGCTATTATCAAAAAAGGTAAGAAAGTTTTCCATAAGATTTTGAAATAAACGGAGGTACTGATATGGGCACACTTAATAAGGTTTATTGCAGAACGTTTCAGAAGGTAATGAAGGTTTCCGTTAACTTCCTTCCCTGGACACCACCCAAGGTTGTTAAGGGCGCAGGGGCAGTTAAGCAGTTACCCGAGCTCGTTAAGGCTGAGGGTCTCGATAATGTTCTTATCGTTACTGATAAGGGACTTATGGGTCTCCACCTTTTAGACGGTCTTTTTGAGGGTCTCGAGGCGGCAGGCATTAAGTACTCCGTATATGACGAGGTACAGCCCAACCCCACTATCTACAACGTAGAGGATGCTCTTAAGGTTTATAAGGATAATAATTGCCAGGGCTTTATCGCTTTCGGCGGCGGCTCTCCTATGGACTGTGCGAAGGTTACGGCGGCAAGAGTCGTTAAGCCCAACAAGACACCCTCTCAGATGCGCGGACTTCTTAAAATTATGAAGAAGCTCCCCCCCTTCTTTGCAGTACCTACTACTGCAGGTACAGGCTCCGAGACAACTATTGCAGCAGTTATCTCTAATCCCGATACACACGAGAAGAACGCTATTAATGACCCCTCTCTTCGTCCTAAATACGCTATTCTTGATCCCGAGCTTACTCTCGGTCTTCCTCCTCACATCACCTCTACAACGGGTATGGATGCTCTTACTCACGCAGTAGAGGCATATATCGGCGGAAGTAACAACAAGCAGACCTTTGAGGATGCTCGTATTGCTACAAAGCTTATTTTTGATAACATCGAAAAGGTTTACGCTAACGGTAAGGACGTTGAAGCACGTGAGAATATGCTCGTAGGCTCATTCCATGCAGGTCTTGCTTTCACAAGAGCATACGTTGGCTACGTTCACGCTATCGCTCACAATCTCGGCGGTATGTACGGTATTCCTCACGGCCTTGCAAATGCGGTTATTCTCCCCTACGTTCTCGATTACTTCGGTGATACAGCATATAAGAGACTTGCTGAGCTCGCTGACGTTGCGGGTATTTCCGGTCCTGCTCAGGGCGACAGAGAGAAGGCAAAGCGCTTTATCGCTAAGATCAGAGAGCTTAATGCTAAGATGAACATCCCCGACAAGTTTGAGCAGATCAAGGACGAGGATATTCCCCTTATTGCTGAACGCGCCCTTAAAGAAGGCAATCCTCTCTACCCCGTTCCCAAGATCATGGATCAGAAGGATTGTGAAGCACTTATCAGAAGCCTTAAGAAATAATCTTTTAAAGTATTATTACTATATAAAAGTCGAACTCCCACCCGCAAGGATGGGAGTTCTTTTTGTAATTGGCGTCGAATTTTTTTGGTTTGACGTTTATCTATAATAAAGCCGTTATGAAACGACCTTATTAACTACAGCTTGATAGTCTTGTATATCAATGTGTCCCGAGCCGTCAAGGTCGGCGGCACATTGGATATATTTTATATCGGTAGAAGCCTTATTATTGGAGTACAAGGCTATCTGCGATGCATCAAGAGCATCTACAACACCGTCACCGTTCATATCGCCTTTTACCACGAGAGTAAGAGTCTTAAGTAACGTTGCACCGTCACGGCTACTAATATTGATAACGCTACCGGTACCGTAACAGGTAGCAGATATATGTCTCTGAGACGCCGTGATCAAGACGTTCGATGAGGTTGTAGCAAATATGTTCGAGAAGGTGTTTATGTTGTCAAGAGAATCGGTTATAACAAGCCCTCTTGAATAATCTATCAAAGTACCCTCTGTTCCCGTTATTGAGCCAACAATACTGTTGTTGGGATCAGGATCGTATCTGAAAAGATTACTCCTGGTGCTAACGTCGAGTGCCGGATGTTGATATGATGATTTTGAAAAATCGCTGGTAGATACTATACAGAAGTAGTATGTATATTCATAATCGGGATACTCTTGAAGAAAATCGTAGAGATTCAGAGTAGATGAATGCTGCGAAGGAAGCTGAACTCTATCTAAGAGATCCTCTTGATCAGCGCCGTACCATTGATAAATCGCATCGAATGCAACGGCTTCGAAGGATATTTCATAGCCCTCACCGTAGCATACGGGCTCAACCTGTTTGAGCGTTCTCACTTCTGAACCGCAACTCTTATAATCTTCAAAATGAAGTCCGTTATTTTCACAGTATTTTTTTAAAGGTCCGTCAATATCAGAGAAGAATGTAGCCTTACTGTCTAAATCCTGCGGAATATTAATATCCTCAAGGTAGTAATCTATGCAGATTATCTTTGCATTATCGGGGATATCATACAAGTAGTCCAGCTTGATGAAGTACACTCTTTCACATCTGATACCGTTAAATGCCCCCTCATTAATCGTCGTTATGCTTAAGGTAAGCTCTTTGTGTACTGTATTGGCTATACCTGAGTCAACAAGACAATCCTTGGAAAGCGACTCAACAGCGCCAAGGTTTAAATTGTCAAGAGTTATTGATTTACAGCCATAAAAGCCTTCTTCGCCAATGTCTTTAATTGTAGCATTATTTGTTCCGCTGCTTGTACCAACTCGTACGTTTGCAAGAGAAACACAGTTTTTAAACATTCTTTTTGACACGTTGAATGCGCACGGTATCTGAACGAAGGTAAGTGCGGTACAGTTTTCAAATACCGATTCCTCGAAGATGATATTATTAGCACTCGGAAAACTGCATTTTGTAAGGCTCGTACAGTTATAGAATGCTTTGAAGCCCACGCTCGTTACCTTGCTAAGACTAAAACTAACGAGACTCTTACAGTTGTGGAATGTATAAGAGGGAATCGCAGTTATACCCGATAAGCTGATTGATTTGAGCATGGAGCAGTTTTCGAAAACACCAACACCGAGAGAGGTGACCGAATTAAATGTGGCAGAGGTGATATTGCAGTTTTTGAATGCGTAATCACCTATTCCGCTTGCGGATCTACTCTCGAGCTTAGAGATACTGGAGTTTTCAAAGGCGCTTTCTCCGATTATTTCAAGAGCAGAAAGAGAAACGGAGCTTAGATACGTTGTTCCGTAAAAGGCTCTGTCGCCGATTATTGTCGCGCCCGTTATCTTGATTGAATTGAGCGTCTTGTTGTTCATAAAATACTCTGCAGGTATTTCTGTAACTCCTGCAACGTTGAGTGTTTTGATAGGGCAATCGTCAAATAAGCCCTGCTCGAGCGTTGTTATTGATGGTGCAGTAAGTGTATCTAATACCGTACATCCGTTAAATGCACCTGATTTTATAGACCTAACGTTCGTTCCACACGTAATACTTGATATCATAGGAACGCTGTTAAAAGCATCTGCTTCAATACCGGTTATAATTGTATCATCTACGTAATCGGGTACCGTAAGTCTTGTTGTAGTACCGTTGTAGCTTAAAAGCTTACCGTTTTCATCAATGGAAAAGTCTGAGGAAAGCTCTTTACTTAAAGTGTATTTTGCAGAAGAGGCAGCACTATCCTTGTAACCCTTCGCTATAGCATAGGCGGTAAAGGACGTGGTATCGGTAATTGTAATAGGATCAGAATAGGAAAGATACGTTTTTTCGGGCATATCCGACGTTCTGTATAATATTTCTGAATCCTTTGTTGCAGATGTCATCGTAACAGTTATATATCCTGAAAATACACCGGGTGCGTAGTTGAATACGGGAACAGAGCAGGCTGTTGTGCTTTGATTAAGTGCACCGGGAGTAACGTATCTTATGTTATGAGTACCGCCACCGCGTTTTGTGTTGTTGTATAAGGTGTTATATACCTCGTCGGGTGTGAGGGTATCGTCATCAGAAAGTAAATACGCTACACAGCACGTCATAAACGGACACGCCATGGAAGTTCCGCTCATTACCTTGTAGGTATTGTCAAGATATGTACTGAGTATATCTGTACCCGGAGCAGAGAGATCCTTCGTGGAATTCCAGTTGGAATAGGAAGCCTTATATTTCGTTGAATCAATAGCAACAGTGCATATAACCTCAGGAAATGATGCGGGTGTGTATTTTTCCTCTGCCAAATTATCTCCTGCATTACCTGCCGCAGCAACGATGGTAATACCCTCCTCGTATGCGGCGATTACGGCTTCGTGAATAATATCGCTGTCGCCCTTCTTCGTAAGGCTAAGGTTGATTATATCGACGTCATCCTCGATTGCCGCCATAATAGCCAGATAAAGAGCCGTATCACTCGCCTCTCCGTTATTATCAAATATCTTGTACGGCTTTATCGTGACGTTAGCTCTTGTATTGGCTACAATAATACCGGCTACGTGTGTACCGTGACCTCTTGTGTCATAAGAGGATTCATTATATACAGCGTCAAATCCCGTAGGATCTACCCTGCCGATAAGTCTTTCGTGGTCGTGCTGTACACCGGAGTCAACGACGGCAACTACAACCTCATTTGTACCCATATTAGACTTTGCATCTGTATATCCGAAATAGTCGGACATATATTGGGTAGAGCCATAGACTGTAGCTTCGGTAAACACTTCATCGGATTCATCAATTACCGCTTCTGTAACAACTCCGTCTATTTGTACGAATTCAACGTAGGAAAGTGTCGAATAATAATCGTAAGCCTCGTATAAATCATCTTCGTTTTCATATTCGAGAAAATATAAATCACCGTATCCGGAGACAGAATCAACGGCATCAAGTTTATCAACAGCTTTTGAGGACTTAACGATAAGTCTTTGGGGCTTTTCGCTATTCTCGAGGGCTTCTGCGTTATTATAATAAAGCTCTTGAGAGTCCGAAAGAATACCGAGATCACCTGCGTGGGGATCGATATCGGAATGCTCTCTGTCATCCGTGAGCATTTCAAGTAAGTCGTCCCGGAACTCCGCAAAGCTTTCGTTTTCAAGGGAGTAGGCTTCATCTAAAACATATTCATTTGTATCTGTTGGTATATCAAGTGCACTGACCGAGCTGATGCTCGTAAATATAATAGCCGCACTTAATATGACAGATAATACACGCTTCATTCCATATGCCTCCCTTAGGGTGACAAGAATAATCCGAACCTGCCTCAAAGCGGCATATTTCGGAGCTTTTCACTTATTTTTATTTGATCGGCGACAGCCGATCTGCATAAAAGATCGAGCAAAAATCCCTCGAAATCTCCTCGCTTTGAGGTCGAAGATTTTAAAAAGAGCGGATTTTTGTTCAATCAAGGCATAAAACGCAGCCAATGCTGCCGCATTGGCGAGTATTTTAACGAAGGGTGAGCGAAAATCCGCCTTTTTAAAACAAGGTTCGGATTATTCTTGTCACCTTAGGAGAGCATTATGTTAAATTATCACGTTAAAATCGGTTTGGTGGCCATGCGCCGCAATACCACAGATCGCCCGCGGGGC